>NZ_LMKA01000065.1 GCF_001421435.1 Chryseobacterium sp. Leaf201 | reverse complement strand
AAAGATAATATTTTTTAAATAATATTTATTTGGCTCAGCATAAAATAATGCTTTGCAATTTTCCCGAAAGACAGGATAAATTTCAGTTCTTAACCGTTTGGGAAAACTTTTAAAGCTGATTGTTCAGCAGATTTAAATGCACATCAAAACCTTCATAATCTCTGTTATCTACAGGAATTATTCGGTGAAATAAATTTTATAGGAGTTTTTAAAATATTAAAATATTTTTTACATTTGCCGCCTATTAAAAACTAAACCCAGCCATGTTTAAAAACCCATTTTCATTTGAAGGAAGAATAAGAAGAACCGAGTATGGATTGTCATACTTAATTTATTTAGCGTTTTACCTGCCTTCTAATTTCTATCTGAGGAACTATGACGACCCTTCCGGAATCCTCATGATCATATTCGTTATTTTACTGATTCCTTTTATATGGTTTAATCTGGCACAGGCGGCAAAAAGATGTCATGACCGCGGAAATTCCGGATGGTTTCAGATCATTCCTTTTTACGGACTCTGGATGCTGTTTGGCGACAGCGATTACGGCCCGAATAGATACGGACCAAATCCGAAAGGAGAAGGAAACTACAGTTCAATCAACGAGATCGGTGAAAAATACTAAACTTAACAAGCCTTGTACCTGTACAGGGCTTTATTATTTCTCAACCAATACTTTCAGGTTGCTGAGGCCTTCTCCGTAAGATTTCCCCATCTGGTAGTCCATCAGCGGCCGCATTATTTTCATCATGGCATCCTGTTCGGTATCCATAGTCCAGGTTACTTTTGTAGCATTTCCCTGCGGAGATAAAATAATTTCAGAAACAGCTTCTCCTTCAAAAGGCTTGATAAAGGTCATTTCTGTTTTCTGACTTTCATTGGCGGTCAGCTCCTTAATTTCATGACAGCCCGCTCCGGCATCATCATTTTTGCTTTCCCAACAGTACTTATCGCCCACCTGCCCGGAATTCCCGGTATACGTGATTTCCATCTCCTTATCCAGCTTCATCCAGGGATTCCATTGGTTAAAAGCCTTCATTGAATTTACCTGCTGCCAGACTTTTTCTTTGGGAGCATTAACAACCACAGATTTTTCATAGTGATAATTATTACTGAAAGCCAGCATGGCTATTATGGCATACGCCATAATCAAAAGGATAAAGACACCAAAGATTTTGAAGATTGTTTTCATAGGTTATATTGTTTTTATGTTAAACTTTCATGACAGGATTTTATTATACTGCCTTGCCTCCAAAATTAATTATTTGAAGCGGAATTTTACTTTTCTTATGACAGGATTTATCATGACACATCATTTTGTCACATCTGCCGGCCGGGGCATTATTTTTGAGCCATTGAGCTGTCGGATCATCCCGATTTATTACATTTACAACAATTAAAAAATTAGAATATGAATATTTTAACGGAAAAATTCAACACACCATATCATGCTGCGCCATTCAACTCGATAAAAAATGAAGATTATCTTCCTGCTTTTAAGGAATTAATTCAAAAATCCGAGGAAGAAATCACTGCAATCATCAGCAATCCGGAAGAACCGACCTTTGAAAATGTTATCGAAGCACTGGCCTATTCAGGAGAACAACTGGACCGGGCATCCAATATTTTTTTCAATCTGAATTCGGCAGAAACCAGTGACGAGCTTCAGCAGATTGCCCAGGAAGTGTCTCCGATTTTAACGGAATATTCATCAAAAATCGCTCAGAACGAAGCTCTTTTTAATAAAATCAAAAAAGTGTATGACCAGAAAGATCAGTATGACCTGAATGAAGAGCAACGGATGCTTTTAAACGAAACCTACAAAGGCTTTGTAAGAAGCGGTGCTTTACTGAATGAAGAAGATAAAGAAAAATTAAAGAAAATCAGTATGGATTTATCTTTAAAATCGCTTCAGTTCGGGCAGAATGTACTGGCTTCAACCAATAATTATTTCAGGCACATTACCAATAAAGAAGACCTGGCAGGAATTCCCGAAGCTATTCTGGAACAGTATGCCGAGGAAGCCAAAGAAAGGAATCTGGAAGGCTGGGTGGTAACTTTACAGTACCCGAGCTACATCCCTTTTATGACTTACGCTGAAAACCGTGAACTGAGAAAGGAACTGACACTGGCCAACGGCAGAAAATCTTTTGACGGCGGTGAGTTCGACAATCAGAACCTCATCAAAGAACTGCTTCAGCTAAAACAGCAGAAAGCCGAATTGTTGGGTTATAAAAACTATGCAGATTATGTTTTAGAAGAAAGAATGGCCAAGTCTCCTGCAAAAGTGATCGATTTTTTAAATGAGTTGCTGACCAAAGCAAAACCTTATGCCGAGAAAGAGGTCGAGGAATTGAAATCTTTGGCAAAAGCCGACGGAATTGATGAAATGCAGGGATATGACCATGCTTTCTATGCCGAAAAACTCCGTAAAGCAAAGTATGACTTGAATGATGAGGAATTAAAACCTTATTTCC
Organism: Chryseobacterium sp. Leaf201; assembly: GCF_001421435.1. Classification (GTDB taxonomy): domain Bacteria; phylum Bacteroidota; class Bacteroidia; order Flavobacteriales; family Weeksellaceae; genus Chryseobacterium. Next base: position 43,555 of record NZ_LMKA01000065.1, on the reverse strand, counting down.
CTTTGAACCAGGTTCAGGATGCGGTTTTCGGTTTGGCAAATACATTATTCGGGTTAACTTTTGAGGAAAGAAACGATATTCCGAAATACCATGAAGATGTGAAAGTGTATGAGGTTTTTGAGGCGGGAAGCGAAAAGCCGGAGGATGGAAGTGACTACTCTGAAAAAACCTTCAAGTCTTTACTGTACGTGGATTATTTCCCAAGGAAAGGCAAAAGAGCCGGCGCGTGGATGACGAGCTACAAAAGCCAGTATACAACGGCAGGTGAAAATTCCCGGCCGCATATTTCCATTGTCTGCAATTTCAGCAAGCCGACCAAAGATACACCGAGCTTACTCACCTTCCAGGAGGTAACCACCCTGTTCCATGAATTCGGGCATGCGCTTCACGGTATGCTTGCAGATACGCAGTATCCTACCCTTTCCGGAACTTCCGTGAAATGGGATTTTGTGGAATTGCCTTCCCAGTTCCTGGAAAACTTCTGTTACGAACCGGAATTCCTGAAAACATTCGCCAGACATTATAAAACAGGAGACGTTTTACCGGACGAAAAAATTGAGAAAATTGCCCAGTCCAAAAACTTTATGGAAGGCTACCAGACTTTAAGACAGATCGGTTTCGGATTGCTGGACATGAATTACCATACGAAAGTTGAAGAACTGCAGAATAAGACGGTAAAAGAGTTTGAAGATGATTATACCAAAGAGACCCAATTATATCCTACTAATGCCGAAACGGCCATGAGCCCGAGTTTTTCCCATATTTTCCAGGGCGGATATTCTGCCGGATATTATTCTTACAAATGGGCGGAAGTTCTGGATGCCGATGCGTTTCAGTATTTTAAGGAAAACGGAATTTTCAATCCTGAAATTGCCACAAAATACAAAGTCCTTCTTTCTTCCGGCGGCACTAAAGACCCGATGGAGCTGTATAAAAGTTTCAGGGGAAGCGAACCGAAAGTGGAGAGTCTGCTGAAGAGGGCGTTTGGGTAAATTAATTAGCTTCCGGAAAATCCGGAAGCTTTTTTATACTTGTTTTAAGAATAAGTCTATAATAAATAAGCTTGATGTTACATCTGGGATATCTTTTGTATTAAGAATTATAAATTATGAAATGGTCAAAAGAATTATTTTAATTGTATTGCTGTATGCATTGTTCATTACAGCGTATACTTTGGCTATGCCACAGAACAGTGATGCTTATATTATTGTCATCACCATTTCAGGTTTGATTTTAGGAGTTTTGATTATCCGTGAAATTTACAGGAAATACTTTGCCGCTCTATCGAAAAATCAAAATGTAACATACAGCAGTTCAAATCCTGAAGGTCTGAATAAGATTTCAGGGAGGCCGTTTTTATTCGGTCTTGAAAAAAAGATAATTTCTGAGGATGATTTTTATTTTGACAATCACTTTTTTTATGCTGTCAATAAGAATAACCAGACCGCAAAGTTCAGCCTGAGAGATATTACGGAGCTCAGCAAAACCTCTTATCAGATTAACAACAGCAGGATCTGGCAGGTTAAGATCAATGATGAGGGTGACGAGGTAGTTTTCAGCTTTGCTCATAATTATTCCGTCTGGAACAAGAATTTTCTCTCCTTTTATCATAAAATAAAAGAAGCGAACCCTTCTGTCATCCAATCCAAATGGAGCGTATGGAGTATGTAATTTTATGTTTCAAGCATTAATACTACGATTAAAAAATTTAAAAATTTCACAGATACTTTTTTTACATTTTTAGGTTTTGTATGTATTGCCGGTTTAGTGGTCTTTTGTGTATTTATAGAAAACCCTGTGTCCTATTTTTTATATGCTTTTTGTATAACCGTTGCTGTTAGTTTTAAGAATTTAAGACATTTGAAAACCGGCTTCCGTAATGTAATCAGAGATTTTTCAATAATTTTAAGTGCCGTGTATCTGGTGCTTATTACCGTAATGTCTCTTTCTCCCTTTCTCAGAATTGAGGAATTCAAAATATCCCATTGGAACTGGAAAGCAATTGATGCCAAAGAAATAAAAGCACTTCCTTTCTGGGACAGCGGTTACAAAAGGATGGGAAATTCCTACACTGATGTTTCTTATATCTATCAACCGGACAAAACATTGTACAGGAAAACAGAATCCGAAGCTTTAAAAAGATATTATCCTTTCTGGAATAGGCAGGATCGTGATGTACTTATTAATGAATTTTCAAAAGCGGTTTCAGAGAAAATCGAAAAGAAAGATTTTGTCGTTTTCTACAATACGGAAAATCAGGAGAAAAGCAAACTGTTCCTGTCTACAGATCTATTTTGCTTTCAGGGCTCTTTATTTTACAATTTTATAACAAGCTTGGTCATGATGATCTTAGTTATCTTAGGGTTAGTATCGGCCATCGTCTTATTTTCGAAGAGAACTACATTGAAATAAGCTTATCAAGCCTGAATATAAGTATTTACAATTCCGTAATTTTGCATTATGAATAATATTATCCAGCGATTAGAAAACGTAAAAAAACTCCAGGCAAAAAGATGGGACAATGAAGACCATTGGGATGAAATCAATGATCTTCTGATTAAGGAACTGGATGAAATTTTATTGATCGAGCCTCAGAATACTTCAGCTTTAATCAATATCGGGGCAATTTATTCGGATATGGGAGAAAACGAAACGGCGCTGGAATATTTAGAGAAGGCACTTAACCTGGGCTCTGAAGACAAAAACCTGTTCATTAACCTGTCCATCGTTATGGTTTATATGGAAAAGCACCCGGAAGAATACCATGAATACCTGGAAACGGCTGAAGACAAAACGGAAGACCCGCTGACTTTCAAAGCTTACTTTGACCCTAATTCGCATTAGGTAATTGATTACCATCATTCAATTGACCGTAAAGCATCACAAGCTATAAATAAAATGCAGTTTTGGCAGGATTGATTTAATTTTCTGCACCGATTTAATTAAAAATTACACAGTAAAGTAATTATATCCCTTTATGTTAATTTTTTTGCTAACTTAGTATGGACAATATCAACAACCGAGGCGTTCACAATACTATGGCAGAAAAGCTTTACTTCATAAAAATCAATCCTGTTGCCGCAAAGATCAATCTGTATAACAAGCTCTGCCGTGAAGAGGAGCAGGTACTGGAATTTCTTGAAGAAGATAAAAAGACGAGCCTGGAGCTTATCCGTAAAAAAGTACAGGAAGATGTTGAGGGCCTTTCAGGGGAAGAGCTTCTGGGTATTGTCAGCTGGTTCAACGCAAAGCATGCTTCAGATCCTGAAGAAATGAAAACCCAGCTTTTCGTACACGGAATCGACCTTTTTTATGAAATCACCTCTTCTCCGCACACAGAACATTTCAGGCAGGTACTTTCGGATTATGAAAAACATGCACAGATCAGGATCAGCCATCGTACAGATTCAGAAAACTTTAACCGGTTTTTAGTTTACGGAATCTTTTTCACCGGTTTGGTAAACAGAGAAAAAACAGAGGAAGATTACCTGTTTGACACGCTGAAATCTGAACACGCAAAAATATATTCCCTTGCTGAAAATGAATATTACGGGAAAAATCCGGAACAGGCTGTCTCCGGGGATCTGTATGATTATTTCAAGAATTTATTTGACGGCACCCGGTTCTATAAAGGCTCTGTTATTAAGCTTCACAGTGACAAATAAGCAGATTCTTTTCAGTTCACGTTACATAAGGCATTGAATACTGATAAAATCATCAGCCTGATTAATTTTCACTGATAACGTGAATCTACATCACCGTCATAAAGACATTAGATTGGCCGATTTTATTTGATGATCTGGCCTTTGTAATATTTTTCAAGAAAGAATGCCAGGTCTGCACGGTAACCGATTCCGGACGCCTCAAATTTCCAGCTGCCGTTCTTTTTATATAACCTCCCGAATTCCACGCCTGTCTCAATGGAGAAATCTTCATCCAGCTCATATTTTGCAATTTCCTGATGGCTCATATTGTCGATAATCCGGATGTATGAATTTCTTACCTGCCCGAAATTCTGCTTTCTTCTCTCATAATCTTCAATAGTTACCACGAAAAGGATTTCCGTTACCCTTTCATCTACTTTATCAAGATCCACAATAATGGCTTCATCATCATCGCCATCGCTGTTTTTACCGCTCGGGTCATCACCGGTATGGATAAGCGCTCCGTCCGGAGAATTTAAATTATTATAAAAAACAAAATAGTCTTCACTCACCAGCTTGCGGTCTCCGTCAATCATAATTGCAGAAGCATCAAGGTCAAAATCATAGCCCATTCCTTCATTCGGATCCCAGCCGAGGCCGATGGTCATTTTTGTAAATCCGATTTCTATTCTTTGCCCTTTCTGTAAATTAATTGCCATAATAATGTGGTGTATTGTATTGCTTCCTCTAAGTTAGGGCGGTTTTACAAATTTTCCAACATATTTTATCCGGAATAATGATGTAAATTGTCATGCTGAGATTGAGAGATATTGATGATTGGCACAGAATTGCAGCCATAAAAAATCCGGCCATTGATGACCGGATGTATTGTAACAGATTTAATTAAGAATCTTTGTATTGTTTTACTCTTCTGAAATCCTGCTGTTTCTTGATTTCGCCAGCATAGGGATAGAAATCAGCCCCATGGTAAGCATGATGATGATCTGCAGCGGCAAGGATATGAATGAATAGGTAAGCCCTGTTTCACCACCCAGTTCACCGCTTTTCCCCATAGAAATAAACAGGGCCATAAAGCCGTATTTCATCGCCAGGTTAAAAGCCCCGATTCCGCCGCTGGCAGGCACAATCATTCCCAAAGTCCCGACCACAAGGATAAAAAAGCCGTCATCAAATGTAAAACCTGACGTTTCAGGCAAGGCAAAGCATACCAGATAAGCTGCAAAATAATAGGAAATCCAGATTCCTGCTGTGTACAGAATGAATTTTACTTTCTGCTTTAGTTTGAATATTGAGGTTAAGCCCTGAAGGATTCCATCAATAAAGCTGATAATTTTATCCAGAACCGGTACTTTAGCCAGCTTTTTCTTAAATGAAAAAAATAAAACAGCGCCGGCAATTAAAACCAAAAGAACAATAAGGATTTTATTTGTATTAAAATTGATTCCGGAATTTTTATAAAAAGAATAGATGATATCTCCTTTAAAGATGATGGTCAGTCCCAAAAAGACAATCATACACATTAAATCCACTACCCGCTCCAGAATAATAGTCCCGAAAGATTGGTCAACAGGCACTTTCTCAACGCCGTACAAAGCTGTAGCCCGCGCCACTTCCCCGCTTCTGGGAATGGTAAGGTTCATTAAATATCCGAAAGATATAGACCACAGTGAATTGGAATTGGAAATCTGATGTCCCATCGGCTCCAGCATCAGGTTCCAGCGGATGGCCCTGAACCAGTAGGCCGAGATACCAAAACAGGCAGCGAGCAATACCCACCAGTAATTTGCTTTGGAGATGGATTTTTTAAAAGACGCGTAATCAAAATCCTTCAGCGCCAGCCATAAAAAAAAGCCTGCAAAAGCAAGCGATATTACTATTGTAAGAATTTGTTTTAAAGGGTTATTTTTCTTCTTCTCCATTGGATTATGTAAGAAGATTGGTTCTTTCGTCCGGGAAGACGATTTTAGGCTGAAAGTTCTGCGCTTCTTCAGGGGTCATCTGGGCGTACGCAATTACTATAATAATGTCATCTCTCTGCACTTTTCTGGCAGCCGGCCCGTTCAGGCAGACTTCCCCGGATTTTCTTTTCCCTTTGATCACGTAGGTGTCAAAGCGCTCTCCGTTATTTACATTCACGATATATACCCTTTCTCCCACTACCAGACCGGCAGCATCAATCAGGTCTTCATCTATCGTTATACTTCCAATATAATTAAGGTCAGAAGCTGTAACTCTCACCCTGTGAATCTTAGACTTGAAAACTTCTATTAACATGGTGCAAATTTATTAATAAAAATTTATAAAACAGACTTTTGCCATAAATTTAAAACTCACAGAAACACAGCTGTTTAATTACCTTAAACCCAATATTTAAAGACTTTGATTACTGAATTTATAATATATTGCAATAACTGTTAATAAATAATACAAAATTCAGGATTTAATAAATGTAAGAAATAATTTACATTTATTGCTAAAGTCAATACACATAAGCATTTGGCATGATTTTAGTGACCGGTAACGTAGATTTTTCGCTATTTTTTGAATTATCAAATTTTAACCAATTCGGCTAAAAATCGAAAATATTATTTATTTTTTTTCATAAAAATTGCACATTTACAAAATAGTATTATATTTGCTATAATTACGAACTAACTTTAATATTAAAAAAATTATGAACAAGTCTGAATTAATCGACGCAATCGCTAAAGATGCAGGAATATCTAAAGTTGCAGCCAAAGCTGCTTTGGAATCATTTATTGATAACGTAATGACTACGTTAAAAAAGAAAGACGGAAAAGTATCTTTAGTAGGATTCGGTACGTTCTCAGTAGCGGAGAGAGCTGCGAGACAGGGGATCAATCCTGCCACTAAAAAGCCAATCAATATTGAAGCTAAAACTGTTGCCAAATTTAAGGCAGGTGCAGATCTTTCTGCTGCTGTTGCTTCAGCGAACACTCCTGCAGCTGCTGCCGGAAAAAAGAAAAAATAATCACTCAACAAGGTTATAAAAAGGCTGTTTCATTGAAACAGCCTTTTTTTATGTTATCAGGTACATAAGGATTATATTAACAGCTATACTATAATCAGCTTATTAATCTTTTAATAATCAAGGAGCCAGCCGGGAAATTTTCCAGTCGAGATCATTTTCCAGCTGATAGACAATCCTGTCATGAAGCCGGTTTGGCCTTCCCTGCCAGAATTCAATTTCATAAGGTTTTGCAATATATCCGCCCCAGTCTGCAGGCCTTGGAACCTCGGTATTCTCGTACTGCTCTTCCATCTGTTTAAGCTTTTTCTCCAAAAACTCCCTGTCGGGAATCTCCTGACTCTGTGGGGAAACTGCTGCACCCAGCTGGCTGCCTTTCGGCCTGGAATGGAAATAGCCGTCACTCAGGTTTTCAGCAATCCGTTCGAGATTGGCCTTGATAATAATCTGCCGCTCTAAATTCGGCCAGAAAAAATGAAGGCACGCTCTGTGTGTTTTTTCTATTGATCTTCCTTTTTTGCTTGTATAATTGGTGTAAAAGATAAAGCCTTCATAGGTATAGGCCTTCAGCAGAACCATCCTTGTACGCGGGCAGCCGTCTTCCTCCACGGTAGAAACCGACATGGCATTTGCTTCATAAATATCAGGATTCTCACCGGCCTCCATAAACCAGTCCCGGAACTGCTCGATCGGATTTTGTTTTATCTCACTTTCAATAAGTTGGGATTTATCATACACTTTTCTTTTATCGTGCAGGTTTTCCATAAATATTTTTTATTAAATTTGAGTATGAATTACTCATACAAAGGTAAAATATTAATTTCCACACCTGACATTTCCGGTGATATTTTTTCCAGATCGGTTGTATTGGTTGTTGAGCATAATGAACAGGGCGCATTTGGTTTGATCTTAAATAAAAAAAACAGCCAGATGAGTAGCAAGTTCAAAGATTTTTTCGATTTCAAAATCGAAGTATATGATGGCGGGCCTGTAGAAAATGACAAGGTTTTCTTTATTGTTAAAGGAAAAAAAGTCACCGAGGCATTTACTGAAATCAATAAGGAATTCTATCTCACGGAAGATATAGAAAATATCATCAGTGCCGTGCTGAGCGGTGAACTGAATATTATTGATGTAAAAATATTCTCAGGATATTCCGGCTGGTCTCCACTGCAGCTTGATGATGAGATCCTGAAAAAAGTATGGACTGTTGTGGATGTTTATAATCTGGATTATACTCTGCCTAATGACCAGACCTTATGGAAATCAATTATGCAGAACCTGGGCGGTGAATATTTACTCTGGGCCAATTCACCTGAAGATATTTCCCTAAACTAAATCCACATCTGATTAAGCATTAAACTTTTAACAAGCTTTAAGATCTCGTTAACTTAATTTAAGTCGGCAATTACCGTTATTTGTTGTACTAAAAAATGAACAACATGAAAACAGTAAAACTTTTTGCTCTGGGCCTTTTTTCTGCTGCCTTTTTATCTTTTACCCCGGTCAGTAAAAAACTTATTATTATTGATGCCGGACATGGCGGAAACGATATCGGAGTGAAACGGGAAGGATTATCTGAAAAGGAAATTACCTTACAGGTTGCAAGGGAAATCCAAAAGTACAATGAAAACCAGGATGCTTTTGAGATCGTTCTGACCAGGGATTCCGACAAAGATTTAAGCTTAGCTGAAAGAATTACCAAAATCAATAAACTACATCCGGAAATGGTTGTTTCATTACATATCAACAGCAGCCCTAAACCGGAAACTTCAGATAACGGCCCTGAAATTTATACCCAGAACTCAGAGGAATCCAAAAAGCTGGCCGAAAGAATTTCTGAGAAGTTTCATGTCCGCAGCGTCCAGGAAAAAAACCTTCACATTTTAAGAGAATCCAAAGCTCCTGCGGTCCTTATGGAACTCGGCTTTATGAATAACACCGGCGACAGGGAATATGTAACCAGTGAAAAAGGCCGGAAAGAAATCGCACAGAAATTTACAGAGGTTTTCAACACGTACAAATAAGCGGTTGATACAAACAATTTCTGATGTATTCAGGATAAAAACCCGGTAAGGACTTATAAGTTATTTACCGGGTTTGTCAATTTTACGAAAAACTGTTTTTCCAGCTCTCTGTCAGTTCTGTGAAACGGGTGTTCCCAAACGTTTTATTTCTGATTTTACCTACAGAGAAAATTCCTTTTTCATCGGAAACCAGCATGATTTCCTCCGCTTTCTGGGATTCAAAGGCTATAATTTCATGTTCCTGTATGTCGGCAAGGTTATTTTTGTGCAGGAATGTTACGAAATTCTCCAGCAGCGGCGAAATATAGGCCCCTTCAGACTGTTTCGGAACCTTAATGGTACTTCCTTCCAGAAACAGTAAGTTACCGGATGTAGCGCGGGCAATCCGTTTATTGGGGTTTAGAAGGATCACATCATCCAGGTCATTTTCCTGTGCATAAATTCCGCCATAAATATTTTCAGGGCTGTGCACACTGATGTTGCTTAAAAGATTGTTGTTAACATTGATTTCCTTAATCAGATCCATTTCCAGGGGTCGCGGATGGATGGCCAGAATATCTTCCATTTCTGTCACTTCATAGAAATAGGAAACAGAAGATTTTGACAACGTAATCCCGTCGGTATTCCGGAAAACCTGAAAATTGATAATTCCGTCGGTAATTCCTTTTTTATCGATTATTTCCTGTGTGAAAAGCGACTGAAAAAATTCCAGTGTATAGGATAAAGGAATATTCAATCTCATCTTTCTCATGGAGGCCATCAGGAAGAAATAACATTCTTCGTCCATGATCAATCCTGAATTTCTGATAAAAAAGGAAACCTTTACGGCATCGCCCAGGAGGAAAGCCCGGTTCCTTACATGTATTTCGTCTGATGTGAAATATTGATTTTCCAATGTTAACCTGATTTATTTATAAAAAAATAATGAACGATAAATCGTTCATCAGTTTTATCATTCAGTGCAGCTTACGTTTAAGCGGCACCTAATTTTATTCTAAGATTCTCAATAAGATTTTCCCAATACAGGGCATTTTCCTCTTCATCCCCTTCTTCACAGAAATCTGTAATGTTCAGTGCCAGATCTTCTGTAATATCATCGATTATGATGGTCATTTCAAAAAAATTCTTGGTCCCTTCATCCTCTTCCCATCTGAAACGCACGAAACCTTCTGGCTTATACCTAATCAAAGTCGCTTTCTCGGCAGGACCGCCGCCCCAGCTGAAAAAGAAATCATCTCCTTTCTCTGTTACATCATCCGCAAACCATTCAGACAATCCTTCCGCAGTAGCCAGATATTCATATAAAATCTCTGATAAACAGTGCATTGGAAATTCGTAATGGACTTTATGTTTCGCCATATAATCGTTGTTTTATCGTCCCGCAATATATAAATTAATTTTTTTATTACACAAAATTGTATTTATTTTTTTGGATAATCTTTATGATATTTATCAGAGATTCTTAAATACGTATTCAGGGAGAATTTATCGGAAAAAACAGGATACCGCAAACAAAAAACTCTTCAGAATGAAGAGTTGTAATCTTATACAAAATGCATAAATCGTTAAAAATGGAAATTAAGCTCTATAAAGCCTATTCTTCCGAAACCGGTTTCGCTCCATCTTGATTTATTGTCTTTCACGAAGGTAGAACGGTCTATGACATATACAGATTTGTAATACAGCATCGGTTCTGTAGAAATAGAAAAATGCGGAGAAATAAAATACTGGACTCCTAAAAATATGCCCAAGCCGTTATCATACTGAGGCTTATTGATATTCTTATAATTTGAATAACGGAAGAAATAATCTGCTCCGTAATAAAAGTTCCATCTCCTGTATCGTTTCAGGTTTCTGTCCATCCCCAGTTTAAAGGCAACCTGTGTATATCCTCCCTCACTGTCATCGTTCTTAAAATCAAACCCCGTCCTGTAAGACCATTTATTTTTCCCGCTGTACCTGTAATTGATAATCATTGCATTATCATCAGAAGCAAATACAGACTTAATGAATTTATTGACACTAATCCCCACCTGATGCCGGGGGATGGCAAACATACTGTCGTTTTCTGTCTGTGCAAAAGATGCAGCAGAAAAGAAAAGAATAAAGAATAAGGTAATACTATGTTTCATAATAAAAAACATCTCAAAGATGCAATTGAACCTTTGAGATGAATATTTTTTTGAGTTAATCTGTTAATTAGTCTAAATAATCAGCAAAGATACTTTTAATCTTCTGCTCAAAATCTCCTACATAAACATCTGCATTCTCCATGGAACCGTCAAAATAAACGATAAAGAATTCTCCGCTGCCGTTTACTGTTTTATACACTACATCACCAATTTTCTGTCCCAGATAGAATACTTCCGCCTTGGAGTTGTTATTGATCTGCGCATCGGTAGGATCTGCGATAGGCGCAAGTGCTTCCACATTCATGGTGGCTACAATCTTAAGATCCCCTTCTCTTACCGTTCCTGAAATGGTTTTGAAATCATCTTTGGAAGAGATATTCGCATAATCTGCGTGCTTAAGCGTTACATTGGCAATAATCTCGCTTATTGAACCCTGAGGTACTGAATTATCATATTTAAACTGGAAATCTTTGGATGAACTTCTTGTCCATACAATATTCTGCGTTAAAGGTGCTGCAAAAATCTGGATATTGGCACTGATCGGCATACTGAAGTTAGTACTGTTATCAAAAGTAACATTGGAAAGACCCATACTGAAAACGGTATTCCCGGATCTCTTCAATACAACATTGAATGTCTTAGGCAACCAAACTGTTTCAGAATTGTAGCTGGTCTGAACATCCGTATAGGAAGAAATTGTCAGTTCACTGTCTACCACTGAAGAGTTGGCTACAGAAGGAAACTTTAACACAACTGCTGAAGCGTTGGCCGTCTTCGTCCAGGTTCCGTTGGAATTGTTATAGGTATACGTCCCTAATTTGTTCGCGAACTGTAACTTATTATCGATCAATGCGTCACCGAACTGGTTTTCCCAGCCTTCCACTACATTATTCAGGTGGCTGTCATCAAATTCCTGCGCCGTATTATTGAACATTGAGTATAAAATGAATTCCGAAAGCGCTCCGTCATCCATTTTATTCAATTTATTATAAAAACCGTCGATAGCTTTTTTAATATTGGATTTATCCTCAGAAACAGTAGTGGTATGTAAAGAAGAATCATCAATAGAAGTACTGCAGGATTGTGTGGCAAAAAGGGTCGCAATACCTAATCCCGCAACGAAAATAGTTTTTTTCATGAGTTATTATTTTTTAACTGTGCGAAAATAGATATTTTTTTTGTTTCCTACAAATCATTAAGTACCTCAAGAATAATCTTACAGCCTTCTGTAATCTCCTCTTTTGAAATGGTAAGCGGAGGGGAAATTCTCATGTATTCATTTCGGTACAGCTGCCAGAAAACAATCAGTCCTTTTTCCATACATCTTTTTGCCACCTCTAAAGTATACGCCGGTGTGCCGAGATTTACAGCCAGCATCAGGCCTTTGCCATTGATATTTTTTATTTTGGAATGAACCAGCAGTTCACGGTATAATTTTTCTTTTTCATCCACTTCATCCATCAGTCCGCTTTCCAGAACTTCTTTTAGTGTAGCATAACTTGAAGCTGCGATTAACGGATTGCCTCCAAAGGTGGTAATATGGCCCAGCTTAGGGGAATGTGCCAGGGTTTCCATTATTTTTTTTGAGCTCATAAAAGCACCTACAGGAACGCCGCCGCCCATTCCTTTGCCCATTACCAGGATATCGGGAACGATTCCGAAGTGCTCAAAGGAGAAAAGTTTCCCGGTTCTCCCGAATCCGGGCTGGATTTCATCTAAGATTAACAAAGCCCCTACTTCTTCGCATCTCTTTTTCAATCTGATCAAATAATCATCAGCAGGCACTAAAAACCCTGCTGCGCCCTGGATAGTCTCCAGAATAACACATGCCGTCCTTTCCGTAATCTTATCAAAATCCTTTTCATTATTGAACTCAATGAAAGATACCATCGGCAGCAGCGGCCGGAATTCTCTTTTGTGGTTTTCATTTCCTGAAACACTTAATGCCCCGTGCGTATTTCCGTGGTAAGAATTTTTAAAAGAAACGATCTCTTCTCTTCCGGTATATCTTTTGGCCAGCTTCAGGCTTCCGTCAATGGCTTCCGCTCCGCTGTTTACCAGATAAGTAATTTCCAAAGGATCAGGAGTAGCTTCAGCCAGCAGCTTACATAAGGCAACCGGCTTTTCCTGGGCATATTCTCCGTACACCATTACATGGAGGTATTTTTCTGCCTGTTCCTTGATCGCACTGACGATTTTAGGGTGGGAATGGCCTAATGTATTGGCTGAAACACCTGCCACAAAATCGAGATATTTCCTGCCGTCAGTCCCATAGATATAACTTCCTTCTGCTCTTTCCACCTCGAAGCCTGCTGCAAACTGTGTAGTCTGTGCCTGATATATAAAAAAGTCCTTTTGCATTTCCTGTTTTCTTTGAAAATTTCAGCAAAACTAAAAAACATTCGCCAAACGCCGAAATTAAACCGATAGAATAAAAAAATCGCTTACAGTAAATCTGTAAGCGACACCACCAAATCACAAAATATTAATATAATTTCAATTGTATTACGATGTAAATATATATAAAAAATCGAATTAAAATACACATTCATTAAAAATTATCAGCTTATCATAGGGATAACACAAGCCAATTCAACAACTGTTGAATATTTACCTGTTTAAAAGCGCAATTGTGATAAGGCTTGTACATTCACCCTATTTTGAATAAATATTTGAAAAAAATATTTTTATTTTAAAAAAATCTCCGGAACAGCAGTCATAAAGCCGGTTTTATAAAAATAAATCACCATTTCCCTTATGGAAAATGGTGAGTGCTGTGCTTCTTTAAGCTTTTATTTTAAAAGAAAATTACCTCCTTACCCTTTTGGGTTTCTTGGCTTCTTCTTTTGCTTTTTCCTTTTCTACAATTTCCTTGGCCTGATCATACAGCGAAGTATCGGATTCATATTTTATTTCCGGATAATTCGGGGTATCAACCAGGATATCCTGCCATTTCAGGATTCTGTCTTTGGTATTCCAGTTGAAATCCGGGAATTTCCGCCTTTCAGGTTCTATTTTGCTCATCGGGTACGTATCTGAAGTGGCACCGATATTGCAGGCGACAATATAAATTGCTTTTTCTTCAAAAAGTGCATCAATAATCCCGCAGGACGTCAGCGAAATCCCGATCCTTTCTTTCTTTTTGGTCTGTGTATTTACATCGTCAGAATAGGTAATCGCCTGGGCATTTCCAATGACCTTTGCTTCTCTAATATTGTTGTCTTCGCCATAATAAATGGTCATCAGTTTTCCTTTTACCTGATTGAATTCATCTTTCATATCAAGGGAATCCACTTTGCTGATGGCAAAAGCATTTCCTATGACCTTCAGAGAATCGATACTTTCTGTCTGGGTATTGAAATAGGCTTCCACTTTGTCACCGGTCACCTGCTTCCCGCTGCTCCAGAGAACAGGGTCTGTGTACATATGGAGGACACCGTCTGTTTCATTGAAAGCAATGGAATCTGCCCTTCCCTGGGCATTGGATTTATAAAACCTTCCTTTTCTGAAAGCTCGGAGAAAACTTTTCTTCACGGTAATATCTGCCGGATCTGTTTTCTGGAAAGAAATAATTTTGTCTGCTGCAAAATACATCGAATCTTTTTCCAAAGCTTTTACCGCATACGGATTTTTGGTCATCATCGCCGAGTCTTTCTTCTCAAAGATCTCCCCGTATCCACCTTTTATCCATCTGTTTTCTTTAGGATCATCCAGTGTTACATTGCCTGTGGCTTTCCCGAAGCCGGACAGCTGATTGTAGTACATTTCATCACCGGTAAGGATTTTATCACTGTAATGCACTCTTGAATTCTTATAAAGAAAAGCTTCTTTGGAATTCATATTATAATTCCCTTTTTCGGTAAAGATATAATTCTTCGGATTTTTCCTGTTGGTAATTGTAGTCGGTCCGTTGATATCGACAATATTGGTATTCTGGTTCTGGATCACGTTCCTGCCTTCCAGCGTATAGTCTTTGTCTTCAATTTTTACATTTCCGGTAAGGTCTATGGTCCGCGTGGTCAGGAAATAGGTAGCTGCCTTTGCATAGGTGGTACTTTTCCCGTCATTAATGGTTCCTCCGGTATTGTAATACGCCTGATTGGAAACCCTGTCATAATACATGGTTTCAGTTTTAATCACGGTTCCCTTCGGGTCGGTAAGCACCACATTTTTTCTGGCAATCCCACGCTGTGTATTACCATCATATTCCATTTCCTGTGCTGTGATAACGGAACCGTCTGAATTCTGGAGCTTTACATTCCCGATCGCTTTCACGAAGTTCTGGCCTTCATAAACAATCACGAGATCAGCATTCAATAATGAACCCTGATGCTCAAACTGCACATTCCCTGAAAAGTAGTTGTTCCCGTCATACTTTTCGTCTTTCCGAAGCTCATCAGAATGGATATGCTTTACTTTTTCTGCAGGCGGAGCATTCTTTTTAGGAACTGCCAAAGGCGTAAAATACGGGTCTTTCTGCATAGGTTTTTTGTTGTCCTGTGCAAAAGCAAACGTAGAAATAAAGACCAATAAAACAAAAACCAGTCTTATGGATGATCGGTTAGTCATTCTTTGTGCCATAGAAATACAGCGAATGGGAATCAATTTTTACACCGAATGCTTCTTCAATAGCTTCTTTAATTCCCTGGATCCTCGGATCACAAAATTCAATGATCTCTTCTATTTCTTTATCCGAATCTTTCTTGTAAATCACCAGGTGGTCATGCTGTTTATCAAAATAAGATTTCTCATAAGATGAGGAAGTAAGGGTTTTTTCACCAAACTGATGCTTACGGATCAGCCCTGCATCAAGGAAAATCTCAATGGTGTTGTAAATGGTAGCCTTTGAAACATGGTATTTTTTCTGCAGCATCAGCAGATACAGATCATCAACGTTAAAATGGTGATCCATACTGTAAATCTCTTCCAGTATCGTATATCGTTCGGGCGTGTTCCGGAAACCTTTTTCTAATAAATAGTTTCTTAAAACGTCCTTTATCAGTGTTATATTCTTTTCTTTTTGTATCGTATCCATCAAAAAAATTATCTACAAATTTATTGATTTTTATTTAAATATGTAGTGTGCGATAGTGTTAAAGAATTTAACTGTTATGACGGATGTATTCACACTGCTGGATTTTAGATTTCCCTACACAATCCTCCGTCATAGGCGCAGATTCCACCACTACATTATGTGAAGTGATCCCCCAGGCCTTGAAGTCATCACTCCCTACATATTTAACAAAATTATAGATATTAAGGATAATTTTCTCTTTTACGGTAAGAAGTATATCGTTAATATAGGTATTATCTATGATAACGTACTTCAGGTCAGGCGGAATATTATGGGCTCTTAAAGAAGGGTGGCTGCTTCGTGAAGGAATGGTTCCGTCTGCCATTAAATCCCTTAATACCATATCAAAATAGTCATTGATCCTTCTGTCCATTTTGAATCCAAGCATGAAATTAATCTTGTAAATGGTACCCGGAAGTACCTCATCCACCGAATATTTAAAAGTGTACGGATCTTCCTGATTGGTAATGCTCAGAATAAAATAATGGTCTGCCCTTTTCGGCTGTTTCTTAATAATGGAATAGATAATTTTTGATTCTATCTCATCATTTCTTTTTGCCCTGCTCAGATAAGCCAGGTTGGTTGCGTATTTAGGAATGGTTTCATCAAGCTTCATATCCTTTATAATCGGGATATAATTCTCCAGTTTAATGAATTTAATGAATTTTGTTTTAATGGACCTTCCGTTGTACCAGGCATACATACACACCCCGATGAAACCGGCTAAGATAACCGTGATCCAGCCTCCTTCAAAGAATTTGATAATGTTGGCACTGAAGAATCCGAGTTCAATTGCCATATATACCAATGCAAAGCAGAGAATCAACAATTTATTAACCCTGCGTTTTAACAGCCAGAAGACCAGGAGAACAGTGGTCATCAGCATCGTTACCGTTATGGAAAGACCATAAGCAGCTTCCATTTTGCCTGATTCCCTGAAATGGAGAACCACTATGATGCAGAACAGCAAAAGCCCCCAGTTGATTCTCGGGATATACATCTGCCCTTTTACGCCTGACGGATAATCAATTTTCTGATTCGGCCACAGGTTAAGCGACATGGCTTCAGAGAAAATGGTAAATGAACCGGTAATCAAAGCCTGACTGGCAATGACGGCTGCTGCGGTTGCCAGAATAACGCCCGGAATAACCATCCACTCTTCCATGATCCCGAAGAAAGGATTAACCACAGAAAAACCGGGTTTGTTGTAATTCGTCAACAGCCAGGCCCCCTGCCCGAGGTAATTCAAAATCAGCATGATCTTGACAAACGCCCAGCTCAGCCTGATATTTTTTGCCCCGCAGTGTCCCAGGTCTGAATACAGTGCTTCCGCCCCTGTTGTACAAAGGAATACAGCACCCAGAATAACAATAGCGCTTGGTGAATCAGCAATCAGCTTATAGCCGTAATAAGGATTGAAAGACCTTAAAATCTCAAAATTCTCGCTCAGATGCGATAAGCCCAACCCGCCTAAAACCAGAAACCAGATCACCATTACCGGGCCGAAAAACTTCCCGATAAAACTGGTGCCGAACTGCTGGATTACGAAAATTACGATCAGGATTGCAATGGTAATGGGTACCACCGGCGTGTGGGGATTGTATATTTCCAGACCTTCAATAGCTGACATCACCGTAAGCGAAGGGGTAATCACACCATCCGCAACCAGGGCTGCCGCTCCTACGATAGCGATAAGATACAGCCATCCTTTTTTAAGGTTCTTGACTAAAGAAAACAGTGCTAAAATACCACCTTCCCCTTTGTTATCCGCCCTAAGGGCAATGATAACGTATTTGATGGTAGTCTGGAGCGTGAGTGTCCAGATAATACAGGACAGCGCCCCCTCTATATATTCGTTGAAAGGCATCGTGCTTCCGCTTTCTCTGGCGTTGACGATTGCTTTCATTACATAAAGCGGTGAAGTACCAATATCTCCGAAAACAATCCCAAGAGAAACTAAAATTCCAATGAAAGAAAGCTTCTTAATGTCAAAATGATGACCGCTTTCTATACCTTCTGCCATATAGCTAATTTTATTTTTGAAAGCGCAAATTTAAATCAAATTTACATCCCCCTGAACTTTTATTCATGAATATAATAAATGAAAAAACTTCCTTTCGGAAGTTTTTCTCTATAATCATTGTAATTACTTGACGTACATTGCTTTTTTGATCTCCTCTTTTACTTTTTCAAGTTTCGGGAACCATTCTGCAAACAAGGCTGCAGAGTAAGGTGCAGGTGCATCAGGAGTGGTAATTCTCTTGATCGGGGCATCCAGATAATCGAATGCTTTCTGCTGTACCATATAAGTGATTTCCGAAGATACTGAACCAAACGGCCATGCTTCTTCCAGAATAACCAGTCTGTTTGTTTTCTTTACTGATGCCAATACGGTATCAAAATCTAAAGGACGAACGGTTCTAAGATCGATCACCTCAACAGAGATCCCTTCTTTCTCCATATCTTCAGCTGCCTGAATCGCCAGTTTCATGATTTTCCCGAAAGAAACCAAAGTAACATCGGTTCCTTCTTTCTTGATATCCGCCTTTCCGATCGGTAAGTAATATTCTTCTTCAGGAATTTCCATTTTATCACCGTACATCTGCTCAGACTCCATAAAAATAACCGGGTCATTATCCTGAATGGCTGTTTTCAGCAATCCTTTTGCATCATACGGGTTAGACGGAACCACTACTTTAAGGCCAGGAACATTGGCAAACCAGTTTTCGAAAGCCTGGGAGTGTGTTGCCCCCAATTGGCCTGCCGAAGCAGTAGGACCACGGAAAACGATAGGACAGTTCCACTGCCCGCCGCTCATCTGACGGATCTTAGCCGCGTTATTGATAATCTGATCAATCCCCACCAGAGAGAAGTTGAATGTCATATACTCTACAATAGGCCTGTTACCGTTCATCGCAGCACCTACGGCAATCCCTGTAAAACCAAGTTCAGCGATGGGTGTATCGATTATTCTTTTAGGGCCAAACTCATCCAGCATTCCTTTTGAAGCCTTATATGCACCATTGTATTCTGCTACTTCCTCCCCCATTAAAAAAATGGATTCGTCTTTACGCATTTCCTCGCTCATTGCCTGTGCAATTACCTCACGAAAAGTATATTCTGCCATATTTATTTGAAAAATTTAGAGTACAAAAATAGTGTTTTTTTATGATGTACATATAAAAACGGCATCTCATTTAATGAAATGCCGCTGATTAATTTTATTTAACGTTAATTAATTAACTTTCTGCCACGTTTGTGATCTTCCAAACATAGAAACGCCTACATATCCTCTTACATTCAGTTTATCACCGCTTTTTGTAATGGTACATTTATATGTTTTACCGGATTTAGGATCAGTAATGGTTCCTCCCGTAAACTCATCCCCTTCTTTTTTAAGCCCTCTGATGATTTCCAGACCTAAGATCGGCTTTCCTTTTCTGTCATCCTTACATTCCGTACAGGTAGCACTTGCAGGCTTTATAAGCAGCTGGGAAATCTTGCCGTAGTACTTGTCTCCCTTCTTATAGATTTCAACGATAGATTTAGCCTGTTTGGTTTCATCATCTATGGTCTTCCATTTCCCTTCAATCTGAGCAAATGACATTACCCCGAATAAAGACAGGACGAATGTTAATAATAATTTTTTCATATTTTTTACCGTTTTAATTTCAATAATAAATTTCTGTTGTCAATTTACCGCTAAAAATATAAATTAAATTTAAATAAACAAAAAAATTTATTATCCGAAGCATAGATGAGGAAACATGCAGTATATTTAAATGAAGTTAACAGGAATAAGTTCATTATTTAATACTTTACATACTGATGATGATATCAATACATTTTCCTGTTAATTACCCGGTCCATATAATCCTGGTACCAGGCTTTGGCAATCTGTTTTCCTTTTTTGGCCTCAGGATTGTTTTTAAGCTGATCTGAAAGGTTTTTTTCCAGTCCTAAATCTGTCCTGTCAAAAATACCAACCACATCTTTCCCGTCAAAACGGTAGATATAATTCCCGATGATAAACTGTTCTGCAGTACCGTCTGAATTGGCAATAACCGGAGCATATTTCTTTTCACTCACCAGGCTTCTCCCCCAGCTTCTTATTTTTTTGTTATACGCGATCAGGTCTGCCAGTGTAGGATATATGTCAATCTGCTGCGCAGGTTCCTGGCTGACTCCTTTTAAATGGTATTCAGGATTCGGAGAATAAAATATCAGGGGAACAGCAAAACGGTTCATTATTTTCTCATATTCCGGATAATAGACTTCATTGGTATGGTCGCCCGTAAAGACAAAAACCGTATTGTTAAACCAGGGCTGCTTTTTTGCCGTTTCAAAGTACTTTTTAATGGCATAATCGGTATACTGAATCGGTTCATGCATCTGGTTTTTCCCTTTTTTAAATTTTCCACTGTATTGTTCGGGGATTTTAAAGGGATGGTGTGATGAAGCCGTAAAAACCGTGGCCATAAAAGGCTGTGTTTTGCCTGTATTCTTCGCTAAATACTGTAAGAAAGGCTCATCCCAGATGGCCCACATCCCGTCAAAATCTTTATCATTACTGTATTCAGTTTTCCCGAAGTAATTTTTAAAACCTAAAATATTCCCGAAGCCCAGAAAGCCCATCGAACCATTCGGAGCACCGTGATAGAAAGAGGTATCGTAACCCATTTCATTACAAACCGAAACAATAGACTGTATTTTCTGATTGGAATAAGGTGAACTGGTGAATGCATCGGTTAAGCTTGGAATTCCCGCTAAAACAGAACTCATCCCGTGAATCGACTGTCTTCCGTTGGCAAAAGTATTGGGGAAAATCAGACTTTCACTGGCCAGGCTGTCGATGAACGGTGTGTAAGACACATAATCTTTGATAGCGGTATCTTTATTAAAAGCTCCTGAATATTCCCTTCCGAACGATTCCACAATAAAAATCACGACATTGGGCCTGGAGGTGACTTTTCTGTTGTAGATTTTATACGGATGAATATGTTCATCAATAAATTTTTCATCCACAAAATGGACTTCTTTAAAATTGTTTGTGTTCAGGGTCCGGAAAAACGAAAATGTACTGTTCAGCACCATATTTCCCTGAGCAGGAAGCTTCACGAAACGGTTGGCATCTACGAGGTTAATCGGCCTTGTGCTGTGTTTAAAATCCCCTCGGATTCCGCCGATGGCCAAAACAGCTGTCAGGCAAAGCACAACTACCGACCAGATAAAATACGGAACCAATTTTACAGGCTTCCGTTCCTGTATTGTTACTTTCCGGTAAAGAAAGACCCAGAGCCACATCAGTGCTGCAAACCATAATAAAACATACGGATTCTGCATGATGGAAACGGTGAATACTCTGAAAATATTATCTTCATGCCGGGCCACCTGAAGTGCTGCAGAAGTCAGCCTCATCTGGGAGAACCTGAAGTAGACCATATCCCCGAAATTCATCGCATAGGCAATTCCGTTGGTGATAAAATACAGCCAGAAGAGAAATTTCTGATATCCTTTCCTTGTATTGATGATAACCGGGATGATGCTTAGCAGAATAAACAAGGCATTGACATACAAAATAGCTGTGGTATCAAATGCGATTCCGTGATAGGAAAGGCTGAAATAATCAGAGACAGAATCAACTTTTATCAGATCCCTGTTAAAGTACCAAAACAGAAACCGGGCAGCCTGATAGAAAAAATAGGCTAAAAAAATCCGGTACAGCAGTGCCAGAATTTCCTGTGCCCTGCTTTCTTTAAACAATTTCATGGCGCAAATTTACATCAAATTCAAATTAATGTAACAATCGATTAATCTAAACACCGACACTACAGCTGATAAAACCTGAATGATTAAAACAGCAGATGATAATGGGTACATTGTAAATTGGTATATTGCTACATTGATATATTGTTTTAATTTTGCGGCTATGAACTTTATAAAAAATAATCTTGCCAATGCCATCACATTAGGAAACCTGTTTTCAGGCTGTGTAGGCGCCATCCATCTTATTCTGGGTAACTATGAAATAACGGCAGTCTGCCTGATTTTTTCCCTGATCTTAGATTTTTTTGACGGTTTTGTGGCAAGAGCTTTAAAAGCAAACTCCAACCTGGGGGTCCAGCTGGATTCTTTGGCTGATATGGTAAGCTTCGGGGTAATTCCCGGATTAACGATGTTTAAGATCCTGGAACCTTTCGGCAGCGAAATTGCAGGAGTCAGTCTTCCTTTTGAGATTAAATATTTCGGTTTGTTAATCACTTTGTTCTCTTGCCTCAGGCTGGCTATCTTCAACCTGGACGAAGACCAGAAATATTATTTCAAAGGACTGAACACTCCTTCCAACACCATCCTGATTTTCGGGCTGTATTATGCTTTTAAAGAAAACGGAAGCTTCGGATTCCTGCTATCCAATGAAATTTTACTCATTATATTAACGCTTTTTTCATCATGGCTACTGATCAGCCCTATAAAGATGATCGCGATGAAGTTCAAATCTATGAAGCTGCAGGACAATTATCCTAAACTTGCTTTACTGGCTGGTGCTGTTATTATCTTACTTATTTTTAAAACTGCCGGCATCCCGGTGGTGATTATTTATTATATTTTAATCTCAATGATCTTTCATAAACAACTTAACTAAGTTATACGTTTTGGGTTACCATTGACAAGTACTTAACTGTCCACAGATAACCCGTAACTTATAACAAATAACTCATAATTTAAAAAAATGAACTTAAAATTATATAAGCCGCTCTGTATTTTTGATCTGGAAACTACAGGAACGAATATCGGGAAAGACCGGATTGTAGAAATCTGTATCCTGAAAGTAAATCCTGATGCTTCCCGGGAAAGCAAAACCTGGAAGGTGAACCCGGAAATGGCTATTCCGAAAGAATGCAGCGAGATCCACGGGATTTATGACGAAGATGTGAAGGATGCCCCTACTTTCAGGGAGATTGCCCCAAAAGTAGTGGAAATGATTACGGGTGCGGACCTGGGAGGGTTCAATTCCAACCGCTTTGATGTCCCGTTGCTGGCTGAGGAACTGCTGCGTGCTGATTTTGATTTTGATTTGAGCAAATTTAAACTGGTAGACGCACAGACCATTTTCTTTAAGAAAGAGCCGAGAAACTTAGGAGCTGCCTATCAGTTTTACTGTGGGAAAACGCTGGAGAATGCCCATTCTGCAGAAGCTGATGTTATGGCCACTTTTGAAGTCCTGGATGCCCAGATTGGAAAATATGACGATATCCCGAAGGAAATTGCGGATCTGAGCGAGTTTTCAACTCAGAACAGGTTTGCGGACTTAGCAGGTATGATTCATTTCAATGAAAAGAATGAAGAAATTTTTGCGTTCGGGAAATACAAAGGACAGACAGTGAAGTCTGTTTTCAAAAAAGACCTTGGCTATTACGGATGGCTTCAGAATGCTGATTTCCCATTGTATACCAAAAAAGTGTTTACAAAAATCCAATTATCCAGTAAATTTTAAAAATGAGCGAGCTTGTTAAATTCAGATTTTACGAAACGGCCCTTCAGGCTAACCGGGACAAACAGATCCTGGCTGAAAGCGGCATCAACAGCTTCATTGCGAATGAACAGCTGATCCAGTCGGACTGGCTGCTTTCCCAGGCGGTGGGCGGCATCCAGCTGCAGGTTTTTGAAGATGACCTGGAAAAAGCACAGCAGGTATTACAGGATTATAAGGACAACGAAGAATTCCCGCTGGAAGTTGAACATACCATCGAGGATCCGGAATTTGATTTTGTATGCCCGAAATGCGGGTCCAACCATATCTACAGAGACGACAGTGCCACGAGCTTTTTCGGGATTTCGATTTTAACGAGCCATAAGTTTGTGTGTTACTACTGCGGGAACGGGTTTGAACATTAGATAAAAAGAAATCCGGGCAACATTTCAGAAAGTGATCCGGAAATTCGTGCCCGGATTCCTGCGGAATGACAGAAAAGGACGGTTATTCTGATAGGGTGAAAGGAATGACTGCAGCCTTAGCCCCGATTGCAGTAAAAATCCTTTTTTGAAGAAAAAGATTGCAACGGAAAGCGGGAAACAGCTACAAAAAAGAATGGAAGCCAGAAGATGGAGGCTGGAAGTTCATTTTGATTGAGAATAAATTTATTGATGCTTTTAAATTTCAATAACATACATAAAAATTATGAAAATAATCTGCATAGGAAGAAATTACGGCGAACACGCCAAAGAATTGGGAAATGAGATCCCTGAAAAACCGGTCATTTTTATGAAGCCGGATACAGCGGTTCTGAAAGGCAATGATTTTTATGTCCCTGAATTTTCAGATGACGTCCATTATGAGCTGGAAGTGGTGGTGAAAATTTCGAAAGGGGGAAAATATATCCTTAAAGAATCTGCCCACAAACATTATGAAGAAATCGGACTGGGGATTGATTTTACGGCGCGTGACCTTCAAAGCGAACTGAAATCCAAAGGTCTTCCGTGGGAGCTTGCCAAAGGCTTTGACGGTTCTGCGGTGGTAGGAAATTTCTTTAAAAAAGAAGATTACAACCTGGAATCCCTGAATTTCAGCATGCTGAAAAATAAAGAAAAGGTGCAGGACGGCAATACAAAAGACATGATCTTTGCGGTTGACGACATTATCGCATTTGTTTCCCAGTACTTTACGTTAAGGGTAGGCGACCTGATTTTTACAGGAACCCCGAAGGGAGTAGGAAAAGTTGAGGAAAACGATATTCTTGAAGCGTATCTGGAAGACCGGAAGGTTCTTGATATCCGGATATTGTAAGGAATTTAACACCGGTTCTGGCATAATTTTCTTATCTTTAGTTAACAAAATTAAAGGTCATGATAAATATTGTATTACCCGTAGATTTTGGGGACAGAACAGAAGAGCTTGTCAACGGTGCGGTAAAATTTGCAAAGCAGGTAAACGGAAGGATTTCCCTGATTCACGTGGCACCTTCGGACATCGGTTTTGCCATCGGCGATATGGGGTTCCAGTATTTCCCTGAAGTGGAAGAGAATGAAATCCGTGAAGAGCTGCTTCAGCTGAATACGATCCAGCAGAGAATCCTGGCTCATGGTGTAGATTGCGAGCACCTTCTGAAACAGGGCATTGCTAAAGACATTATTCTTGAATATGCCAAAACGAAAAATGCAGACTTCATTGTAATGGGCTCGCACGGAAGAAGCGGGATCTATGACGTCTTTGTAGGAAGCCTGACCAAGGGGATTACCAAAGACGCAGACATTCCGGTCCTGGTACTCCCGATCCATGATCACAAATAAATCAAATTGATTATAACACTATTAAAAAAGCCGACCAAATAAATTATTTGACCGGCTTTTTACTATATAACCAATTAATTAACCTTCTCTTTTATAGATATTCGGATCGTAGTAAGGGTTCTTACCCTCCGTTGGCGAATAATAGTCTTTATCTTTATCTCCACCTAAGGTCACTACCAAAACGTAGCACCAGTACGTAAATAATACGCAGCAAACAATAAACAGAATCCAGTTTAGCACATTACCGAAAGTGTCAAAGAAACCGAAAGTCCATTTGAAAACTTTGCTTAAGAATAGAAAGAAAGACGTCATTATTTTCCTTTTTTAAATTAACTTTGTACAAATTTATAAAAAATGTTTAGATTACTTTCAAAAGAAAGCAATATTTTTTCAATCCCGGTCTATATTGGTTTTCTTCTGTTAATAGTAATATCTTTTAACTTTTTGAATTTCAACACTTATGAGGCAGTTATTGCAGGAATTACTTTTCTGGGAATTGCTTTGGGATATTTCTGTTTTCACAGCATTGCGCTGAATTACCAGACGCATCTGCCTTTATTTCTGTATACATTTTTTATTTTCGGGCTTTATCCCGGTAAAATAGACGTCGGGCTTGCCGTTGCCCTGCTTACGAATTCCTTTCTTTTGCTGCTCCTTACCAGCACCAATGAAGACATCCGCAAGAAGTCTTACGTCCTGGTTGGTTCTATTGTAGCCCTTAATTTTATCTTTCTTCCTACAACGTGGCCGATGGCCGTTTTTGTGATGATCCACGTAGTGGCTACTTCGGAAAGGATCGGGCTGAATATTTTCAGATTCTTACTGGGGATTATTTTAATTGCCTTCAGTTATTTTTCCGTTATGTTCTTTATTAACTTTACTTCCTGGAATCCGGATTATTTCCCTTTCGGAAAGATAAAAATGGTGACAGACTATGAAGAACTGATTCCTTTGGTCCTGATTGCCTGTATGCTGGTGTATGCGGTATATGACCATTTTAAAAATTACAATAAAAAAAGCCCGGTCAGCAGGTATAAATATACCTTCCTGCTGGTTTTTTCTATAGCACAGCTTATTACGATTATTCTTTATATGAATAAAAGTTATGAATATTTACTGCTTCTTGCCTTTCCTTCCACGATTATCATCAGCAGGATGCTGAGGTTTTTACCCAGGTACTGGATGCAGGAAGTAAGCTTATGGGTAATTATTTTCAGTTTAATCGGTTTTAAAGCCGGAACTTATTTTGATTTATTTTAAAAGATTATGATTCAGATAGACGATAAATTGATCTCCGAAGAAATTTTTTCTGAAGAGTTTGTGTGTAACCTTACGAAATGTAAAGGCGCGTGTTGCGTGGAGGGAGATGTAGGTGCTCCGTTAGATAAGGATGAATTGGTGATTTTAGATAATATTTTTGATAAAATAAAACCTTATCTTACCCAGGACGGCATCAAAGCGCTGGAAGAACAGGGGACATGGACCACCGATCCTACGGACGGAATGTATGTAACGCCCATGGTGGAAGATGCGGAGTGTGCCTATGTAACCTTCGACGAAAAAGGGATTACCAAATGCGGGATTGAGAAAGCTTATGAAGACGGTGCCATCGACTGGCAAAAACCTATTTCCTGCCATTTGTATCCGATCCGCGTAACGGAATATTCTTCTTTTACCGCACTGAACTACCATGAATGGAGCGTCTGCAATGACGCCTGTACCCTGGGAAGAGAATTGCAGGTTCCGGTATATAAATTCCTTAAAACCCCTCTGATCCGCAAGTATGGTGTTGATTTTTATGATGTCATGTGTGAGGCGGCTGAAGAATGGAAGCAAGAGTATGGTTCATAGTGACCTGGAATATAATCTGTTTAAATAATAGGTTATTATAAATGGTTGAATCCTTAAGTTATTAATTATTTAAGGACTTAAGCTTTTTAAATGCCTGATTTATTCATTATAAGTTCCGGTAATATTTATGATGATGTGGAAAAGCTTCTGCTTGTTTTAACATCATATGATTTGAAATAAAAATAATAAAGCCGCCCCGTAAATTTTACGGGGCGGCTTATTTTAATTAAAGCTGATTAATTTGCGGCGCCTGTAGTTACAGTAACAGCACCTGATTTTTTAGGCTCTTCTTTTTTGGCATTCTCCCATCCGTCTTCCGGCATCAGGGTTGCCACAATTCTTCCTTTGGTCAGGTATTTTTTACCGACATCCTGAAGGTCTTTAACAGTCAGGGCTTTTACCTTTTCTTCATAGTTCAGGATTTCATATTTGTCGCTTCCGTCCATCTGGTTTTTCGTCAGGGCATTCATCCAGAACATGTTGTCTTTCAGGCTTGTTTTAAGATCGTTGTATTCTCCTTCTTTGTATTTGTCAAGATCTTTCTGTTCCGGACCTTTGTCTACCAGCTTCTGAAGTTCGGCCATTGCGCTTTTGGTCAGTTTCTCAGCATTTTCAGGACCACAAGGGAAACTGATGCTGAAACTGTAATTATTGTACGGCACCCTATACATTCCGCCTCTGGCACCGCCTCCGTAAATTCCGCTTTCATCTTCTCTCAGCTTTTCAATTACTTTAATCGTGGCTACTTCGCCTAATGCTTCCAACGCCAATGCTTCTTTTTCGTTATAAGCGGTTTCCCCGATGTAAGAAATGGTCACCATGCTTTTAGGATCTTTTCCTTTTTTGTAGATTTTGGTAAAATCCCCCGTCATCTGCCGGTATCCCGTATCTTTGAAAGCGGCAGGCTTGCCGTTTGAAGGCAGACTTGCGATATATTGCAATACTTCATTCTTAAAGGCAGCTTCATCCACATTCCCTACGAAATAGAAGTGGAAGTTTCCTGCATTCGCAAACCGTTCTTTATAAATTTCGTATGCTTTTTTATAATCGGTATTCGCCCAGTCTTTTTCCATAGGAATGATCCCGATGAATCTCGGGTTCTTCTGGTTCATAAACTTCGCATGCTCGCTGGAGAAATAGAACTGCGGGTTAGACAGCAGATTATCCAGCATAGCCGACTGCTTGGTCTTATACGCATTGAAAGCATCAGGATTGTAGTTTAATCCCGTAAAATACGCATACATCAGCTCCATGGCCGTTCCAAGGTCTTTCTGTGTGGTTCTTCCGTAAATACCTTCATATAAAGATCCTACGGAAGGGCTGACATTTACCTGTTTCCCGGCCAGGTAATTGGTAAGTTCGGCTTTTGAGAATCCGTTTACTCCGGCTTCCGTTAAGGCAGGAAAGGCAAACTGGGTTTTATTGTAATCTGCATCATTGATTAAAGAGCTTCCTCCCATACTTCTTGCAGAAAACACAATTTCATCATCCTTGAAATCTGTCTTTTTGAATGTTACCTTTGCTCCGTTATTTAAAGTCCAGGTTGTGGTTCCTAATTTTGCATCGGTTTCTGTTTTGGCAATCTTTCCTTCAGATTTGAAAGGTTTTACCAGGTTTTTAATGGTTGCTGTTTCCTGATATGGCTTAAGGTCTGCCATTTTAACGCTTTCAAACGTATTCAGGACCATTGCTTCCGTCGGCATCGTGACGTTATCTTTTTTAGGACCGGTAATCACCACTACCCTGCTGTCGTCTTTTACAAACTTTTTAATGATTTCATTGGTTTGGGCCAACGTTACAGAAGGCAAAAATTTCTTTGTGTCTTCATATTCCCACACGATTCCGGGCATCGGTTCCTGCTCAAGGAAATTCCTTACGTATTCATCTACCAGAAGATCGCTTTCCGTTTTATCGCGGTTGTTGTATGTTCTTTCGATATTGGATAAAACCTGAGCTTTTGCGCGGTCTAATTCCGTCTGCGTAAACCCGAACCTTTTGGCTCTTTCCGTTTCTTCCAGAAGAACCTTCAGTGCATTCAGCTGGTTGCCGTCTTTCACCATCGCAAATCCCTGGAATCCTTCCTTGCTTCTGGCATAGCTGCTGCCATGGTATACAGAACCGTAGGTAAAAGGAGGATTGGTAGAATTTACCAGTTCACTTAACCGGTTGTTCAGCATGGTAGAGGTAAGGCTTTCAATGATGCTCTGGTTGTACTGCTCAACGGTTGCATCCGGCTCATAGGCTTCCGTATCTTTCATGATAAACTGCACCATTGACCTTGTGGCATCCGGATCGGTTTCAACCGCCACCAGTGTTTCTTTATGGTTCGGCAGGTCAAATACTTTTCTTTCTCTTGATTTTGAAGGGTTTTTATATTTGCTGAAATTATCTTTGATTTTCTTTTCAACATCATCCACATTGATATCACCCACCACTACAATTGCCATCAGATCCGGCCTGTACCAGTCTTTATGGAACTGGCGGATCACTTCAGGCTTAAAGTTCTCCAGCACGTCTTTCTTGCCGATCGGCAGCCTGTCGGCATACTGTGATTTATATAATAATTTCGGGAGGTATTTGTCTGACATTCTTTTATCAGCACCCAATCCCAATCTTAATTCTTCCAGCACAACACCTCTTTCTTTATTGATCTGTTCGTCTGAAAGCGTTGCATTGAAGGCCCAGTCTTCCATTACTTTCAGCCCGGCATCCAGGTTTCCCGGCTTGTCTAAAGGTACAGGAAGCATATACACCGTTTCATCAAAACTGGTATAGGCATTGAGATGCTGCCCGAACTTCACCCCGATTGACTGCAGAAAGTCTACCAGCTTATTATCCGGAAAATTCTTTGTGCCGTTAAAGTTCATGTGCTCCATAAAATGGGCAAGGCCCCTTTGGTTTTCATCCTCCAGAATGGATCCTGCATTGATGGCCAGCCTGAAATCAACCTTTTTTTCAGGAAGCGTATTTTTTTTGATGTAGTACTTCATCCCGTTCGGAAGCGTACCGATTCTCACAGAAGGGTCTGCAGGAATGTTTTGTGCAAAGCCATTGGCAGACATTAAAATAACTGCGGCCAATGAAGAAAGCATTTTTCTCATATCGTTTTTGATTATTAATTTTAAATTTAAAGGTATTTATTATTCACCAACAAAGGACATTTTAAGCAAAAAAAATTATTTAAAGCTTATTATTACATTCGTAAAAGTTTAACAGGCAATACAATAGAAATCCGTTTACTGAAGAATCTGTTCTTTTTCATTGTTCTGATTTGTGTTATCCGGGAACAAAAGTATTAATTCCTGAATAATCCGGATGCTCTTTTTTAGTTAAACTTACGTTAAAATTGTGGCATGCATAAAAAAACCGGGAAAAACCCGGTTATATTATGTTAAATCTGATTATTTATTTGAAATCTGCATCCGTAACTCCTGAATTCATTGTCACTTTTACGGTTTTGATGGTCACTTTCTGCCCGTTTCCTTCTGCATCAATTTCCTGTGGGAATTTTATACCGTCAACCGTCATATAGCTTTTTACCAGGGCGCTTCCTTCTGCAGCGGAAGATTTGTACAGTAATCCTGTGGAAGCATCAAAATAGAATTTCCCTTTGTCTGAACTTAAGACATTGTATTCTTTACCGTCCAGTTTTTCAACGGTTACATTCGTATAGTTAGCCGGGTCATAAGCCAGTGCATCAATAACCATGCTTTTCTTCAGTTCTGCAATTTTATCCGCAGGAATCGCGTTTTTGGTTCCCATCTGATCAAAATAGCCTTTTTCACCGTCAAAAGACTGAACCATTTTCTGGCCCATTACGGATTGTTCGGATTTGAACTTGTTCCCCATTTTTTTCGTCACCATGGTTACCTCAGCAGGCAAGCCAGGTACGGTAAGGGTATTTTCAATAACCGTTGTCTTAACAGCCTGCAGCTTATCTTTGCCTCCAAGCGCTTTCAGGTAATTATCAATGACTTCTTTAGAAGATAATTTAGATTTTACGGCTTCCGTTTTAGCGGGAGCGGCAGTTGTCTGTTGTGCAGCCATAGGAGCAGCAAAAAGCACAGCACAGAAAAACGGGATGATGATCTTTTTCATATATTAAGTTTAGAGCGTAAATATAGGAATATTGAACGATAAACATTTAATGATTTACCAATAAAAAAACCACCGGATGGCCGGTGGTTTTCAAATATTTATAATAAAATAAGATTACTTCTTAAGTTCTTCAAGAAACTCGTCGTGAGAAATTGCCGTTTCTTTTTTTGTTGCTTTTTCAAGGATAACATCTTTCAGCTTCGTCATGGCTACTTCAGAAGAGATCTGTCTTACCTGCTCCTGGTCTTTCAACATTTCAACAGCATATTTCTGGATTTCCTCATCACCTAAATGGTGGATTCCGTAGATTGCCAACTGGTTTCTTACCAACTGCTCTGCCTGTCCTAAAACATCAGCATAGTCTAACTGGATGTTGTTATCGGTCATCAGTTTTCCTTCGATGATCTGATGCTTCAACTGGTTTTTCTCAGATTCAAGGATTTCTTTAGCCTGGTCTTCAGACTGGATATTCTGGTTAGAGAACAGCAACCATTTTACAAGGAATTCTTCAGGAAGATTTACCTCTTCTTTTTCAGAAACCTGCTCCAATACTTTGTTCACAAAATGAACATCAGCATTCTGCTGGAAATATTCGTCTAATTCTGATTTTACTTTTTCTTTAAGCTCTTCTTCAGACTTAATGTTCCCTTCTCCGTATACTTTATCAAAAAGATCCTGGTTAAGCTCACCAAGGTTCAGAGAATAAAAATCTTTTACTTTTACCTCTACTTCATTGTGGTGTAAATGCTCAGCTTCTTCTTTAGAGAATCCTA
Source organism: Chryseobacterium sp. Leaf201 (assembly GCF_001421435.1). GTDB lineage: Bacteria > Bacteroidota > Bacteroidia > Flavobacteriales > Weeksellaceae > Chryseobacterium. Next base: position 11,658 of record NZ_LMKA01000065.1, on the reverse strand, counting down.
ATTCTTTAGCCAATTCTTCATTACCGGCAAGCGTTTCTTTGCTTACTTTTACAGAACCGTCCATTTTAAGGTCTTTCACCAACTGGAAAGCTTCTTTGTTTTCAGCAGTAACGGTAACGTTTTTCGGCTGGTGGTGGTGCTCTCCTTCAGCATTTTCTTCAACAACCTGAGAAACTTCCAAAGCGATGTAAGACTCGTCGGTAATTTCTTCCTGAGGAACCTGCTCCGCGAAACGCTTCTGCATGTTCTCAATACTCTTGTTGATTTCTTTTTCAGAAGCTTCCACTTTGTAGTGAGGGGCTTCATATTTAGCTAAATCTATAGTGAATTCAGGCTCATATCCTACTTCGAAAGCAACTTCCAGCTGATCTGCATTGTAATCGAATTCATTTACTGGCTGAGGAACCGGCTGACCAACCAATCTTAGTTTGTTGTCGTTAACATAGCCGTTCAGCGCATCAGAAACCTGCTTGTTGATTTCTTCGAATGCAATACCTGCTTCATATTGTTTTCTAACCATACTCAAAGGCACTTTCCCCTTTCTGAAACCGGGAACCTGTGCATTCTTAGCATAATTAATCAATTGTTTCTCAACTTTTTCTTTATAGTCAGATTTCTCCAATGTTACTGTAAGCAGTGCACTTACATCATCATGGTTTTTTGCGGTAACCTTCATTATTGATTAAAATTTTAGGTTGCAAAAATAGGAAATTTTTATCAAAATCACCCATTTAAACTCAACTTAAACGCTAAATAATGTTAAATAAAAAACCCATTGAAACAATCCAATGGGTTTTTGCTAACAAGATTAAGGATATATATTAATTGGTAATATTATAATTTGCCTGTGCATCCGTTTCTCCTCCGGTGTGAGCTCCGTATACCACGCCGTTTCCGCTTACTGAAGAAGCTTCAGAAACCGTTACGGGTTCATGGAACAGGGTAAGAACCAGCTGAGCCGGCGCAGAAGCATTTTTTACCGCTGTATTGACCACCCATTTTGTTTTAAGGCCTACTCTGATTCCGCCTTCTCTTGTAGAACTTGCATCATCAGTACGAGTCAGGGTAATATCAGAATTCGGGAAATTATAGACCAAAAAGTGTTCGTTTTTTGCATCTTTAATCTCCTGCGTAGCATCTTCGTCTCCGTTTTTAAAGATCACTTCCACGTTATACGTATGACCATTCGCTACCTGAACATTGGGATTGGTTGTGCTGTTTACCTGGTAATCATAAACTACCGAAGTTCCTGTAGCTTCATCTGTCACTCTTAAAAGAACATCAGAAAGCTCTTCCTGTGGGAGGTCATCCGCTTCATCATCGCTTCTGTTACAAGAGGTTATGCTGAAAGAAGCTGATAATAATAAAAGTCCTGCGATCAGTGTTGTATTTTTAAAAATATTTTTCATTTTTTTTGATTTAAGTAATTAAAATTGATATTTAAGCGTTAAAATAAAGTTTCTTCCCATTTCGTTGGAAAAGAAACGAAGCCTGTTCAGATAGTCTCTGTACGACTTTTTAAAGACATTACGGACTGAAAAATCAATTCCGAAATTTTTAGACAGACCTACTCCGGTCTGAACGTTCCAGAGCGAGTATCCGTCCGGAGGCGTGGAAATATCCACTTCCTGATTATAGGCATTCCCGTCAGAATCAAATAACCTGATCGGAATATTGTACACAGGAAACCTGGTCTGCTTCAGATATGTATTGTTGCCTATATTGAAATAAAAGTTTTTCCATTCCTTTTTACTGAATTCCAATCCATTGTTAAAATTCGGCGGCATCATCATAATCAGAGGCACATCATGCGTAAGATCCTGTCCATAAACATAAGATGCGCTTCCTTTATATCCTAAATTATCCGTGATTTTAAGCTGGACATCAAGGTCTACCCCATACATCTTTGCATCAATCTGCTCATATTTATACACAACAAAAGCACCTCCCCACTGCGTATTCTGGTAGCCTGAAGGAATTTCATTAATAAAGTTTTTAGTGTAAAATAAATATGGATTCACGGAAATATTAAGCCCTTTTAAGAAATCAGCTCTCACGTCAGCCACCAAATTAAACTGGTTTCCTGTTTCACTTTTAATCCTCAGGTCTCCTCTTTCAATAATGGCTGCCGAATGGTGAAGCCCGTCTGCAAAGAGTTCAGCTACATTAGGAGATCTTGAAACCCTCGCATAATTGAATTTTAAATCAAAATACTGAGAAGGTCGGTAAACGATTCCTGCATTTGCTGAAATATTATTGTAACTTAATGACGGTTTTGTAAGAATCCGGTTCTGGTTAACCCTTACCACAAAGTCTGAATAATCTGAAGCATAAAGCCTGTTCCAATCGCTCAGGTCATACCATTTCGTAACTTCATAATGGTCAAAATCATATCTCCCTCCCACTTCAAGGTCTAATTGGGGAGCAATCTTATATTTTAACACAGAATAAATCCCGGCATAATACCTGTCATAATTCGGCACAAGACGGCGCGCTTCAGTCTGCGTATTGGAATAATTATTCTGATACCCCGCATTGATTCCTGATTCGAGGTTCCATTTCCCCCGTTCTATGATATGATCAATATTCAGGTCATTCGTAATCAGTTCCAGATCCAATGCAGGTTTTTTACTGAGTTCTTCTCCTCTGCGGATATCGAATTCTTTTCTGTGATTGTACTGAAGGCTGTACGTGGCCGTAATCTTTCCAAAATCCCTGAACCTCTGATAAGCGGAAATTTTAGCAATATGATGTTCAATATCCTGTCTCGGATTATCAATATCATAACTGAAATCCCTCTGATAAATCGGTTCCGGCGATGTAAGAGCCAGACGAAGGTCTTCCGAATTTCCGACATGGGAGCTTCTCAGAATTCCTACCGAACTTTTTGTAAGATAATAATCAAAAGAAAAACCTTTATTAAAAGTCATCTTCTGAACCCCGAAATTAAACCCGGAACTTTCAAGCCCTGTATTCATCAAACCGTAATCAGGAGCTTCCAGATCACCAAGTTTCTTAAAACTTCCGTTTGTTCTAACCGCCCAGCCGTTCTGCCAGGTCTTTGCCACTTTTACATTAAGGTCTCCGCCTCTTCCGTTAGAAATCCCGGAAAGGGAAACCAACCCCATAATGGTATCTTTCTTAGGCAGAACCTGTGGCTGCAAAACAACAACGCCGCCTACAGCCCCGCTTCCGTATTTCAGAGCAGAAGCTCCTTTGATCACATCGATATGTTCAAAATTGTTGACATCCACATTCGGTGCATGCTCTACTCCCCATTCCTGTTCTGCCAGCTTAACGCCGTTATTAAGAATGGCAACCCTGCTTCCGTAAAGTCCGTGGATAATGGGTTTTGCAATATTATTCCCTGTTTTAAGAACATTTACTCCGGAAATATTGGTGAGCAGATTACCCAGGTTTTCTGTAACATTCCGTGAAATGACAGACTGGTCAATCGTCTTCACTACCAAGCTCCCGTTGTTCCTGTGGCTCCCGTGGACGGTCACCGTTTCAATATCCTCAATATGGTGCTCAAGGGTAATTGCCAGGTGCGTATCCTGTGTAACTCCTACATTTTCAGTATAATCATTACAGTCAGGATGCTTAGCGACAAGTACATATTTCCCCGCAGGGATTTTACCGAATGAAAATTTACCGTTTTTATCTGTCTGTGCAGAAAAATTCCCGATTTTCACCACGGCATTTGCGAGCATGGTTTTATCGTGAAAATCCTGGACAGTTCCTTCCACAGTATAAGTCTGCTGTGCACTTGTTAATGCAAACCCGCAAAAGATAAGCATAAAACTATAGATCAATTTCATTGTTAAATAGATTGATGGCGTACTTTATAAAGTACTTTTCCGTAAAAAATTAGTGAATGGATTATTTTCCACACAGCATAATGTACGTGTGTCAATATAATGGCCGATGGTAATGAAACCATGACTCAAAACATCAGTATAATCCGAAGAATCTATAAACTATGAAACGGAGGGAGGACCCCGAAGCTGAAAGGTGAATTTGGTCTGCGACCAGACTTTTTCCTGAACTGCAATAATCTGTTTTACTTCATGCGTATCGCTTTCAAAGGAAAAACTGAATTCTTCAGGAACCAAAGTATGTCCGGTGGCCAGAAAATGACAGGCCAGACAGTCGCCGGCTTTTTCTTTTGCTGTATTTTCCGCCATCTTACTTTCCGTTTTTTTCAGGTTGAAAACCTTAAAAGTATCGGTTGAGTCGTGGTGGTGAAAACTTTGGGAAAACAGCGCCAGAAAGTAGATCCCAAACAGGAGCTTGGAAATAAAACTTTTCAGATTTCTGCTTTCTTTAAAAACCATGGATCAAAATTATAAAAATAATTTAAAAAAGCACATTAAAGTTTGCTTAAAATGTGCTTTTAAATTATCTGTAATATGTTGTAAAGATATGTGCTTTGTTACAGGATTCAATAATAAATAATTTATTATCAGAAAATTAAACCAGCTGGGTCCCTAAGTATTCCCATTCCTGTAAAGCCACATCCAGCTCTTCTTTCGCTTTATTGTAAGCTTCAAGGGTTCCATCAGAAGGGTTTTCTTTGGTAAATGAAGCTTCCATCTGTTCTATCTTTGTTTCAAGTTCAGAAATCTGTTCTTCTACTTTTTTAATCTTATTCTGGATGTTTTTCTGTTCTTTGCTGACGATTACGGAAGACGGGCTGTTATTTTCCGCTGGCTTCTCTGCTTTTTTAACCTCAATTTTCGGTTCATCACCGCGAAGTTTTGCTTTCTCAGCAGAAATTTCCCTGATGCTTTCTTTTTGTCTGAATTCAAGATATTCATTGATGTCACCCAGGAACTCTTTCATATGCCCGTCACGGAATTCATAAATCTTGTCACAAAGGCCCTGCAAAAATTCCCTGTCGTGAGAAATTACAATTAGCGTACCTTCAAATTTCTGAAGTGCCAGCTTGATGATTTCCTTAGACTGAATATCCAGGTGATTGGTAGGCTCATCCATAATCAGCGTATTGAACGGACGTAAAAGCAGCTTACATAAGGCCAGACGGTTTCTTTCCCCTCCGGAAAGTACTTTTGTTTTCTTGTTTACCGCTTCACCCTGAAACAGGAAAGATCCTAACAGATCCCTTACCCTGGGTCTTGTTTCTTCGGTTGCTGCATCTTCGGCTTCTTCCTGAACGGTTTTATTAGGTGTTAAAACTTCCTCCTGGTTCTGTGCAAAATAACCGATATTTACGTTATGGCCTAAATTCCAGTTTCCGGAATAATCTTTAATATCTCCGGCAAGAATCTTCGCCAATGTTGTTTTACCCTGACCATTCTGCCCCAGAAGCGCAATCCTGTCACCCCGCTGAACAATAAAATCCACATCATCAAAAATCTGTTTCTGCCCGTAAGCTTTCCCCAGGTTTTCAGCCTCGAAGATTACTTTTCCGGGAACCACAGACTGAACGAAACGGATATTGAATTTTGAAACATCTTCATTATCTACCTCAATACGATCGATTTTATCAAGTTTTTTAATTAAAGACTGGGCAAAAGAGGCTTTAGTGGCACTGGCACGGAACTTATTGATGTTGTCTTCCATCTGCTTGATTTCCGCATCCTGATTCTTTTTTGCCTGAATCAGTTTTTCGCGGCGGTCTTCTCGCATTATGAGATATTTGGAATAATTGGCTTTATAATCATCCACTTTCCTGTTATTCACATCAAAAGTACGGTTGCAGACGGCCGTCATAAACTGTTTGTCGTGACTTACCAGAAGGATAGCCCCGGGATAGTCTTTCAGAAAGTTTTCCAGCCAGATGATGGATTCCATATCGAGGTGATTGGTAGGCTCATCGAGAAGCATCAAATCATTTTTCTGAAGCAGCAGTTTTGCCAGTTCGATCCTCATTCTCCATCCTCCGGAAAACTCGTCGGTGATTTTATGGAAATCATCCGCTTTAAAGCCTAAACCGAACAGTACTTTTTCGATATCCCCTTCCAGATTATAGGCATCGTGATGCATGAGGAGATCATTCAGGTCAGTCATTCTGTTGATCAGATCCGTATAAGAATCACTTTCATAGTCAGTCCTTACCGTCATCTGATGATTGATCTCTTCCAGTTCTTCTTTCCATGCATTGATCTGTTCAAAAGCCTGCATGGTTTCGTTCCAGACCGTTCTTCCTTTCACAAAATCAAGGTCCTGCTTAAGGAATCCAATCGTGACGTTCCCTTCCGGGACCACACTTCCTTCGTAAAACGTAATTTCTCCGGAAAGCATTTTCAATAAAGTGGATTTCCCGGCACCGTTTTTACCGACCAATCCAATTTTATCATCTTTTTTGATCGTGAAATTCACGTTTTGAAAAAGATAATTTCCCGAATGATGTAATCCTAAACCTTGAACCGAAAGCATGTGTAAATGAATAATTAAAAGTGAATAATGTCTATTGAATATTTCAAGGCGCAAAAATACGCAAAAAGAAATGAATCGCAGGCATTAAGATCAGCGATCGGATCAGAATTAATGTTAAGAATAAAAAAGAGCTGCCTATTAAAGACAGCTCCACACCTAAATTTAAAACTGAAAAAGTACTAACATTTGTTATAAAGGTTTTCTTTAATCAATATCGTACGGCTCCAATTATCATTATTCGGAGTATTCATGCCATATGCATAATCTACCACAGAATTTTCCACATGATGTATTTCTGAGCGTAATTTTGTCTGGTCTGTACTGAACTGGCTATTGGAATGGGTAGGCACGTTCAGTCCGTTGTTGATGAATTCTGCATGGGCTCCGGCTTTGGAATAGATGAGTCCGGCATGGAACAAACCGAAATTAGCCGAAATATGTATATAATCCATCAGTTTTTCATAATTGTATTCCGGTTTCAGTTCCGGGTAAAGATGTTCTGCATAAGCCTCCGAGGCATGACAGAGTTCTGCGAGGTACGGGTGTTTCTTCGGATCTATTAAAAAATCAGACTCGCTGAAATCAGTGGAAAAGACCTGTCGGTCAAAGTTAGATTCTTTCAGCATTAACCTTCCGTAGATCCTTGACATTTCACTGTAAACCAGATCCCGTTCAAGATATGCCTGGTAAAAAACATCTCCCTGTTCTACATTTATATGCTCTGAAAGATGATCCCAGACGCTGTTCCCATCTCTATCGGCCGCTGTTTCCCTGATATTTTCTATATAGGAAACCAGATCATCTTTACTGATAAAATCCGGTGAAATGTATACAGATTCTGAACCGCCTAAATAGCCTCCGCCTACATCGGCATGAGCTCCAGGAACAAAAATCTCCTTCCACACGGCATTTTTTCTTTCATATTTTGTATCCGCCAGTTCCCGGGATTCTTCAAAAAATCCGGTTAACGGGAAAAAATACCGGCACTCATTAACCGCACACAGATGGAGTGCCCTTTGTATTCCCGGTAAAAGAGTAAGGTTATATTCACTGAACGCAGAAGACTCTACCGTATCAAAAACCCCAAGAAATTTTATTGTAATATCCGCCTGAATGGCCGGCTCCGGCTTCAGCAGCTCATGGCAGAAATGCCTTGCCAGCATAGCGCCTCTGCTGAATCCATACACATACAGTTCATAGCTCCTGTTTTTATCAGCGGTTATTTTTTCAAGAAACGAAAAGGCTCTGTCCAGCTTATCATCGGAAGAATAACCCTGGGATTTCCCGGGATTTCGGCAGGTAGCCATGGCAAAATCGCTGTCTTCCTGATGTGTTACCGTCCCGATTCCTTCAACATATATTTTCTCATCACCGTCAAAAAGCCCAAACATCTTATAGATATTGGTGGTATTGCCATAATAACTTTCATTATTGGTCTGAGGCTTGCGGGAAGCTGTTGCGTTGATCCCGTTATTTCCGGTTCCGTCGAAGAAAATTCCGACCGTGATGATACTGTTTTTCATCTACTTTGTGGCTTTATCTTTAATCTTCATCAATAGTTATATGCTTATTAAATGAATTCCTCAAAGTAACGGTGAAAAAAATCAGGATGATAGCGTAGAAAGTACCAAATAAAAAATTCCGTATTTCTACGGAATCAAATTTTATCTAAGGAATATATATTATTGATGATGGCATAAATTACAATTCCGACGGTATTTTTAGCCCCAATCTTTTCAACAATCCGCTGCCTGTGGCTTTCTACGGTTCTGGGGCTTATAAATAATTTTTCTGCTATCTCATTGTTGGTATGTTCCTGGCAGATCAGCTTTACAACGTCCTTTTCACGGTCGGAAAGTTCGTCGTCCATATCAAAAAGCGTCCTTTTTTTGGTAGGGCTGTTCATATAGGAAAAGATCATCTGGTGATCTTCGGGCGTAAAGAAGATCCCGTTTTTGTAAACCATGGTAATGGCTTCTATAAAAGCATTGCGGTTCGAGTTTTTGGGCAGGAAAGCAGATACGCCCAGCTTTACCATATACCCCAGGATTGTCGTTTTGTAGTGTGAGGAAAGGATGATGATCTTAAGGTCCGGATATTTCTCTTTAAGGATTTCAACCAGTTCAAAACCGTTCATGGGCTGCATCTGAACATCCACCAGCGCAATATCAGGAAAATCTTCTCTGGGCGTATTCTCCAGAGTCTGCAAAAAGTCCGGCCCGTTGTTGGACGTGAAACCGACAGTAATGTTCTGCTCGGATGACAGTAACATTTTTACACCTTCAACGATCAGCTGTTCGTCATCAATCAGTGCTATTTTGATCTGGAAATTCATTGTTGTATGGAATTTTAATAATTAAACGGCTGCCTTCATTTAAAACATTTTTCCATTTGTGGGCCGCATTCATAGATTTTATTCTGGATTCGATGTTCTTTATCCCCATCCCTTTTTTCACTTCTTCGTATTCAAAACTCTGGCCGTTATCTGAAATAACTACTCCGAGGTAATCTTTATAATCTTTAATATAGATCCGGACTTTTGATGCTTCAGAATGCTTCAGTACATTGGTGGTGAATTCCTGAATGATCCTGTAGAGCTGTACTTCTATAAAGATATTTTTCTTCTGGAATTTCGGGCTTACCGTCAGTGAGATGTTGATTCTTCCGGACAGGTTGGCAATCAGCTCTTCTATATACAATACCAATCCTACAGCTTCCAGGTTCACGGGATACAGGGAATGCGAAATGCTTCTTGCGGAATCTATCAGGGAAGACATCTGCGTCGTTATATTTTTCTTAATCAGCTCATCTCCTTTTGTATCCAGGTTATTCAGCCATAAGGAAAGGATATTCAGGCGGTTCCCTATGTCATCATGAATCATTACCGCAATTCTTTTTCTTTCGGATTCCTGAGCCTTGATATTTTCCAGGGCCAGCTTTTTCTGATGCAGGACTTCTGCTTCATACTGTGCATTCTTTTCCCTGATAATTCTTTGGATAAAGCTTCTGTACGCTAAAAGAATAAAAGACATGATGATTACCAGTACGGCAATCAGTGCGATGAAAAAGGTGATATTTAATGTTATTTCTTTAATTTTAAAAAGGTATAAATCATTGATATATAAAGGAACCCACAAAGAATATTATTGATGCTCCAGATAAGTTCGACCTGTTCCGTAGTAAATTTGGGCAGCTGACGAATGAGGAAAAAAAGGAAAACCGATAATCCGTAATAGAGGAAAATCAGACTGTCTGCCGGCATAAACCGGTCATCAATCCTGGTATTCTTAATTTCCATCAGCAGGGCATAACCGGCAAAGCAGATGATAATGATGTTGGAAATTACTTTTTTTACTTCATTGGGAATAATCCCCAGATCCAGCAGGAAAAAGCCTGCCAGGAGTGCAACCGGGATATACCAGATCCAGGACAAGCCCAGTTTTCTGATGAAGAGAATTCCCAAGACCAAAAAGTCCCCGGCAACATAATAGGGAAACAGGAAGCCTAAATCATTCACATTAAATAATTTAATAGAAATCTTGGCTGCAGCTTCTATTAAAAAAAGAAAAATGATATAATATACATACCATTTTTCTGTATTTTTAAAAGATCTGTACTTTAAGAGCCCTATAAAAGCACAAATTACAAGTAAGCTATTATTGAGATAAAGTATTATCTGATAAACATCCACAATATTTTAGGTTAAAAATTACATATACTTGCATATCGGCGGACATGGTTCTGACCAGTCGTAGGTATTGGAGATTTTTTCAATGCTTCCCGTATTTTGAAGATCCTGATAAAAGGAAATAAAAATAAGGGTAGGCAGTACTCTCTGATATACTTCAGAAAATTTAAGCCCAAATGAACAGATGATATTCGTAAGCCCCGGTTTTGAAGGAATCAAATCACGCGAAGGGACATAGAATCTTTTAAAAATCCTGTTTCCGTCAAACTCATCACATTCTCTGAAAAACCAGCTCATCCCGTCATTTCTCCAGGATTCGATTGCCGTTACCGCTTTATCCTGATCCAGCATCGGCTTACCGGAAACCGGAAAATACATATCGGCATTACCGTCTATTTTCTGAAGGTCTTTAGAAAGAATAGCATTTTTCACGATTGTATACTCTTCGGTCTCAACCAATCTGAGATCTCTATCCAATTCATTCAGAGAACTGTACGCATAATTATCCGAAGGAATTTTCCTCCCGCGTTCGTCCATCGGATAAAGAATTGCCACCAGCTTGTCTTCATAAATTCCTATCTGCGTACAGAAGTCGGTATTTTTGTTCAGCTTCTTCATCCAATCAACCTCATCAGCATCAAAATTAAAAACATAATTCGTAGGAATCAGGTTTTTAATAGCTTGATAATTGTTACAGCAGTTAGTCCATTCTGCAATTGCTATTTCACATTGTTCCCTGTTAAGTGTATTCATTTTTTCACGGTTTTTGTGGCATAAAAATATGTAAACTAAATTATCTGTGCAAGTATATCACGCGCAATTGAAAACCCATTAATAATTTCTTACGGTTATGTGAAAGCAGCTCTGCTGTTTTTCTTTGATATAATAAATCTTTCCGGCGTCGGCATAATATTTTAAAACCTTTTCCAAAGCTGTTTCCAGCCTGGCATTATACTTCAAAACATCGTTAAACCGAACATAGGAAATATCGAAAGAGTTGCCGTAATTATGGGAGCTGATCCCCATGGACGCATTGGTATTAACTTTTCTTAACCTGCACTGGTCTTCCAGGGTCCTGGTAACGGAAGAAACGGTAAAGGTACTGCCTTTGGTCTCTTTACTGAAGCGCGCACCCATTTTTTCCAGTATCAGCTTTGCTTTGGATACCATCCACGGCCTGCTGTAATCAAGTTTATAAATACGGTATCCTTTTCCTGAACTTTTTATTTTATGGAGTTTCCCGCTGTTGATATATTTCGTTACCGTTTTCGGGTTCTCCAGGAGTTTAACCCCGAATCTTTTCGAAGCGTCCAGGTGAGGTTTATAAAGAGCGGTAGGCGTTACCTTTAAAACTTCTGTAAGATCATAGCACGGCAGTGATTTCCCCGATGCCTGACTGTAAAAAATCTGATAAAAGAAGAACAGGATGATGTACAGAAGCTTGTTCATTAAAGACCCTTTTTGAATTTAACGTAAAAATACATTTTTATGCCTAAAAGGTATATACGCAATACCATAATATTTTATAATTAAATATTTTATAAACAAAAACCCAATAAAATAATAAC
>NZ_LMKA01000064.1 GCF_001421435.1 Chryseobacterium sp. Leaf201 | reverse complement strand
GGAACAGATAGAGAAGATTATTATTTTGATGAAATTTTATACAGAGAAAGATATGCTATAGAAAGAACAAATGCCTGGCTGGATAGCTTTAGATCATTGCTCAACCGTTTTGATACAACAGTATCAAGTTGGAAATCTTTCAATTACATAGCTTTTATAGTAATAGCTCTGAAGAAATTTTATAAAACTAAAAAAGTTTAAATGACTTCAAAAGGTATCTACATTATTACCGAATTTTGCTGAAATTTCCTGGGCCTNGATACAACAGTATCAAGTTGGAAATCTTTCAATTACATAGCTTTTATAGTAATAGCTCTGAAGAAATTTTATAAAACTAAAAAAGTTTAAATGACTTCATCGTTTAAACGGGTAATATTATCGGATATAAAAAATTAAATTCAAATTTCTAAAATCACCAGTCTCTGGAACCTGAATATGTAAGTTGCTGCTCGCCGTTCTCTAAAATTATCAAAGTAAGGAGCATGGTAGACAATAAGGCATGTATTGTTAATAGTATGATTGAAAATGGAAATCTGACTAATAGAAATGACGTTTTGGCAAATATGCAAGATTCAGTAGAGGGAATGGCTCAATTTTATATTACGGTACGAACATTCGACAAATCATTTGATAAAAACCGATTAGTTAAAAGTTTTGCATATATAGAATCTTGCGCTAAAGCAGTCTCAGAGGTTTTTAGATAGCCTTTTAACTTTAAGAACACATCCTAATTCTGTCGCTTTTAAAGCAACAAAAGATCTTAGTCCAACAATATTAACAGTCTCTGAAGTTGCAGAAAAATCAAAAAATGCAGAAAAAATAATGTCTGCAATAAAAAAAATAATAGAATGAAAAATTTAAGATGGTTATGGTTAATAAATTATACAATAACAATTTATTCTATTTTGTTATCTTACAGTGTTTGGAATTATGAAGGAAATCTGTATAATATTTTATCAATTAATGATAAATTTCCATTTGTTTTGAGTATTTTAATTGAATGGTTGCAAATTCCTATAGTATTAATCATATTAATCTGGAAAAAGCAAGAGCGAAGTCTTATACATTGGCTATATTGGATAATATTATTATTTCTTTCCATTTCAAAACTGATTTTATACTTTTTTTCTACAGGAGCTGTAACATATAAAATTTAATCTTTGTAATGAAAAACACAAAAACTGTACTTTTTAGGATTACTTTTTTTAATAATCATCTTTAATTTTTTGTTCTTTCTTTTCTTATAAAATTGATAAAAAAAGAGAGTCTAATAAAAACCTGAACTTTTGATTGGTAATTTAAAAAGAATTTACAAGCAAAACCATTGTAAAAGCCATTAAAGAAAATCTTATTAGGCCACACGATGCAATCGTGTGGCAGCAAGGGGGAAAAGGTAACTTCATATTTTTCTTTTTAGCACTGCGTGTATCGAATGTAGAGACAGTTTGCTGTGTTCCAAATTCCAGAACGGATCATTATGATTAACGACAAGCAAAGTTTTGCCGAATATATCAAATTCTTTTACAAAACAATAATATAAAAGTTTGGTAATCGTAATGGCTGTTTTTTTGCCCTTATAGTTCAAAATTGTGTACAGAGACTGATGAGTTCGGTCAGTATGTATAAACTGTGCCAGGATTTGTTCTTTTAAAAAGACTCTTCTGCCTACTACTGTCCAGCCGCCCGTCCTTTTCACCCTCCCTTTATCAGATATCAAAAATCTATCATCGAAACCAGGAATAGGCTTCCATTCTTCCTCTGGCAGATCCTGTAAAGACTTATTCATACATGCAGGAGGATTTTTACGATCAACATTTGGTTTTCCCAACTTTTTCCAAAGAGAAACATTAAGCACGTCAGATTTAATATCACCTTGGCCACTCACTGTAAAATCTGCTTTCCCGGGAATATAGGATTGCAGAAACCAACGGAATCCTCCGGCCGTCAAAAATTCTCTATGGATAACATCCATGATAGATTCAGCACTTTGTCCTATCTGTTTAGCAGCTTCATAAATACTGTCAAATGAAGAAATCAGTTTACCTTCTACTGTGTATTGATTAACCGGTTGCTGATAGATAACATGGCGGTTTCTTGCTCTATTACCGGTGAATATTCTTAATCTTCTTTCGCTTGCCGAAATCTTTAATAAATTACCGGAATGAACATGAAGTCCGTTACCATCCTTTGAGATAATGGCAATGCGTCGGTCATTCAAATCAAACCTTTCTTTAAAATGATAATATACCAGGCGCGCTACTGATTTTCTGTATTTTTTACCTTCCAACGATAATGTACAATGAACGTTATAAATATTACTATTGAGGTAGGCATTGACCTGTTTCACAAAAATCAGTTTCATAACCAACTCCGGTAACTTAAAATCGTGTCCTGTAGGAAGAGCAACAAAACGTTCTCTACTCTTTAACCGACCGTAGTTTGAAATAGCATAATTTTCAAAACCTTCGATCAGTTTCCATTCTTCATCTTGTAGATTCCTCAAAGAAGTGTTGTACAGGACTTCTTTTACATACTCATCTTCAAATTCTTCGGGAAGTTTCATATTTGTCTGTAATAAAATAGATTATACTTTTCATTTAATTCACCGTTACAAAAATATAAAAACTTTACACCAATATTTATACGATCTACTTATCAAAAATGTATCAGCTAATATGATGCTAAATTGCCTATTCTAAAAGATTACCTATTAATCCGGAGTTCATCTCTTAGGAATTAATTTTCCAATATGAATATTGTATCAGCAGAAGATGACAAAAGAATCAGCATGTTTCTATTGCAGGTGCCGGGCGAAGCCGAGGATCAGGTGAGTCTTGTCGACTATTCTTTAATATTCATTTATTACATTTTAGCGGATCACCAACAAAAAAACCTCATCAAAATGATGAGGTTTATATTGTAAATTCAGATGAATGAATTATCCTTTCTTGGTATGCGTACTTTTAGGAGCAGCTTTCGCGGCAGAAGTAGCTTTTACTTTAGGCGCTACCGGCTTTTCAGCCTTTGGAGCTGCTTTTTTCGGCGCTTCTTTGTCTATATTTACTTCTTCTGATCCTTCGCCTTCCAACGTTTCAGGCTCTGCTTTTACAAAGCTTTCCGGTGTAATATAACCTGCTTTATGAAGGATGTTGTACCACTGCGCCAGTTTCTTGATGTCAGAAGCATATACCCTTTCGGTATCATAGCTTGGCAGGGAAGCCGTCATGAATTCTTTCAGCTCGGCATCATTTGATTTATGGCTGATGGCTTCTTTATAATCGTAGTTTTTAGCAATATTCTCAAACACCTCGAACAAAGGAACTTCTTTGTCCACAGTAAACATGGCGATGTTATCCAGAAGGCTTACCTGGCTGGAGTTCCCGATGCTTACTTTTTTCTTGGTTGTAACGTCTTCAATAATGAATCCGTTTTTAAGTTGAGAAACTAATTTGAAAAGTCCTGGCTTGCCAGAGATTGAAATTATTTTTTCTAACAGCATAATTTTATTTTTTGTAAATTCTACAATCGGCTTTGGGCTTTTTGCGCTTTATTATTTATTTTTTTTATCCTTTAATTGTTATTACTTCGGGAACCTCATCTTATAGCTGATGCTTACTTCTCCCTGGGTGATTTTATTCAGTTTCCCTTTCACCAGCTTCTTTTTCAGGGCGCTTAAATGATCGGTAAACAGGATCCCCTCAATATGGTCATATTCATGCTGAATTACGCGGGCTCTAATATCGGAAAAAGTTTCTGTATGTTTTACAAAATTTTCGTCATAATATTCAATAACGATGGTATCCTTTCTCTTTACATCTTCCCTCACATCCGGAATGGACAGGCACCCTTCATTGAATTTCCATTCTTCACCGGACTCTTCCAGAATCCTGGCATTGATGAATACTTTTTTGAATTCGGCCAGCTCATCCTTAATATCGTCATAATCTTCATCTTCCGCAAGGGGAGAAACATCAATGACAAACAGGCGGATATCCAGACCGATCTGCGGTGCAGCCAATCCTATACCGTTTGCACTGTACATGGTTTCAAACATATTATCGACCAGGTTCTGCAGCTCCGGATAATCTTTGTCAATCTCCTTCGCTACTTTTCTTAAAACCGGATCCCCAAAGGCTCTTATCGGTAAAATCATCTTGTTCTTTGTTCTAAAAAATTCTGTAATATGATGGTTGCACTTACTTTATCTATCAATCCTTTCTCCTGTCTCTGCTTTTTGCTTTTCCCGCTCTGGGAAATAAAAAATGAAGCCATTTTAGACGTAAATCTTTCATCAAAGCGGTGAACCGGTACAGCAGGAAATTCTTTCTGAAAAACCGCTATAAACTTTAAAATATCAGTCTCCACTTCTGAAACATTCCCTTTCAGGTCTACAGGAAGCCCGACCACCAGTTCGTCCACCCTGTTGTCATTGAAATATTTTTTTAAAAATTCAATCAGCACCGGTGTCTGAACGGTATCCAGCCCGCTGGCAATAATCCACATGTCATCCGTCGCCGCAATGCCGCAACGGGCCTTTCCATAGTCTATTGCAAGGATCTGTCCCATAAGTCTGCAAATTTAGTAAATTTTAATGATTTTATTCCAAACACAGTTTTTTTTCTAAATCCTGTTTTTATTACGCTAATTTTTTTATAATTTTAATGAGACAAACCTATTCTATGAAGAAGCTCATCCTCGTAAGACATGCAAAAAGCGACTGGCCGGAAGAAACGGACGACTTTAACAGACCCCTGGCAGACAAAGGGTTAGAAGAAGCGAAACGCATGTCTTCATTTATAAAAAATAATAATGTGGCTATTGACCGTTTCGTATCAAGCCCTGCCGTCCGTGCCCTGACTACGTGTGAAATTTTTAACGAGTCTTACCGGATTAATGTGACAACGGATGAAAAACTGTACAATCCTTCGGAACGTAATTTTGAGTCTGTGATTTATGATCTTGATGACAGCCATCATTCCGTAGCCTTATTTTCCCATAACAACGGGATTTCCAATTTTGCGAATTCCATGTCCGAAGATATCTTCCACTTCCCCACCTGCGGCGTTGCCGGCTTTGAAATCGACTGCCACTCCTGGTCTGAGTTTAACGGGGCCAACAAGAAGCTGCTGTTTTTTTATGAACCGAAGAAAATTTAAAAGTCCCTCTCTTCGAAAAGAGTCAGCGGAATTCAAAATTTTTGACAGGATGGTTGATGAATATGGATTTTAAACTAAAATTTTCAATACTAATTTCAACAGTTTACAGATTTCGGTTAGAGCTCATATCCTCAAAACAAAAGATGGGCTTTCGCCCACCTGTATTGAATAATCACTGAATCCAGTGATTTTATTGTCTATTAATTGATTCGCTTCAGTTTCAGAATTATTTCCTTCTTAAATCAAGGTCTTCAAAATCAAAACTGAAATCCGTGATATCTGAAATGGGCTTTAGCCTGGCCGACTGTGCTTTTCCTGTTTCATCATAATCAAAAATGATATAGGCATCGGCATCGTAGCTTCTGTCATCCCATCTGATAATAAATGAATTGCCGGAAAATGGCAGCAGTTCGCCTTTTAATCTCGGAGAGTTTTTGCATGAAATCCTGTAGGTATTTCCCTGCTGCATAATTTCCACATCGCCGAACCATCTGTCGGTATACGTTCCTGCAAACTGTTCCGCTTTTGGCTGAAGGTTTTTTTCTTTTCTGAAGGCTTCCGATTTTGCGAATGCTTCTTTCTTCTGCTTATCAAAAACCTCTTCTGTTTTTTTCATTCTGTCACCATAGGTTTTCAGCCAGTTTCTGTCTGCCACACCAAGATAAGAATCCTTTACGGTATTTGTCACGGTGTTAAAGGCTGCCCCCGACTGCTGATTGGTCAGGACTACAATTCCCAGTTTCATATCAGGAATCAGCGTAAACTGAGTTACTGTCCCGATCAGTCCTCCTGTGTGCTGAACCTGCTTATGGCCTTTCACGTCACTTAAAAACCAGCCCATGCCATATCCGTAGAAGCTCGTGTCGTATGGATTCTTTGCCGCTACCCCGCCTGGGATCTGTAAGCTCCACAACTGCTGGACATTTTTATCTGAAACTAATTTTTTACCGTCTTTTGTGGTAAAATTATTCAACAGGCATTCTGCCCAGAGTGTCATGTCTTTAATATTGCTCATAATTCCTCCGGCTGCATTGGCTGTCTCATTCCAGTCGTGGGGAACGGCAATGGCTTTCCCGTTTACCGGTGCATGGGCATCAATTTTATTGACTGCTGCTTTTGCCCTGCTGTAGCTCCCGAAACTTGAGGCCATTCCCACAGGTTTCATAATTCTCTGTTCGATAAATTCTGCCCAGCTTAACCCGGAAACCCTGTGGATAACTTCACCGGCCACAATAAACATGATATTGTTATAATCCAGTGTAGTCCTGAAAGGGTTTTCAGGCTTCAGATACCGTACGTTGTGAACAATTTCATTAACGGTTAAGTTTCCGCCTTCGGGGAAGAACATCAGGTCTCCCTGCCCCAATCCTAATCCGGCGCGGTGCGTTACCAAATCTTTGATGGTTACATTCTGGGAAACATAAGGGTCGTACATCTGGAATTCCGGGATGTATTTTGAAACCCGATCGTCCCAATTCAGTTTCCCTTCATCTGCCAGAATCGCCAGTGCAGTGCAGGTAAACCCTTTGGAATTGGAGGCGATCCCCACCAGGGTCTGATCATCCATCGGTTGATTCGTTGCGAGAGAACGTACCCCGAAACCTTTTGAATAAATAACTTTTCCGTCTTTGATAACCCCGACGGACATTCCCGGAACGTCGAAAGTCTTTAAAGTATTCCGGATTAATTCATCGAGCTTTTTTTCCTCTACCTGTGCATTGAAGATCCCTGCTGCCAGAAGTAAAAGGAAAAAAGAAAGTTTCTGCTTCATTTTTTTTAATTTTCTCCAAATGTAATAAATAACATTTTTAATAAAGCTTGTTTATATTTGCAAAGCCTAAAAAAGTTATCATGACTAAAATCCTGCTCCTTTCTGATTCTCACTCTTATATTGACGACCGCATTATCGATTATGCACGTCAGGCCGATGAGATCTGGCACGGCGGGGATTTCGGGAGCATGGAAGTGATTGAACAGCTTGAAAAAATAAAGCCTCTGAAAGGGGTTTACGGCAATATTGACAATGCAAAAATCCGGTCTGAGTTTCCTGAAGTGAACCGTTTTTTCTGCGAGAATGTAGAAGTTTTAATGATCCATATCGGAGGTTATCCCGGAAAATACACTCCGCTGGCCAAAGAAGAGATTGCCGGAAAAGCGCCGAAACTTTTTATTTCCGGGCATTCGCATATCCTGAAAGTGATGTTTGACCAAAAAAACAATCTGCTGCACCTGAACCCGGGAGCCTGCGGAAAACAGGGATGGCACAAAATGAGGACCATGATGCGGTTTGTGATTGATGATACGGAGATTAAAGATCTTGAAGTAATTGAGCTGGGTCCGAAATAATAAAGCAAAAAGTCTGGCCTTTGGTAGTCTGATATCTCTGCTTTTTTAGGATGACCAGGCAGCTACTGATGTAGCGTTGAATTTTGCCGAGGCTTAAATTTATGACTGAAACCCTAGCCACGATAGCAACGGTTACCCCGCAGCAGGCAGCAGGAAAAGCCCGGCGCGAGGAGTAAAAGTGGATAGCGGGAACAGCTTCTAAAAAAAATGAATTAATAAATGATGAAAATCGGGGATACCGTTTCTGTAGTAGATGAGGATTTGAGCGGAGTAGTTACTTCCGTGAACGGGAATATTGTAGTTTTTAAAGATGAATATGGATTTACCTATCAATATCCAAAAGAGAAATTGGTTCCTAAAAATGCTGATTTATATGAAAATATTAAAGTTATAAAAAAAGCAGAACCGAAAAAAGCCGTTTCTAAAAAACATCATAAAAACCTATTGGTTCTGGATCTTCATTTTCATAACCTGGTTAAAAATCCGCACGATTATGACAGTTTTGAAAGACTTTTTATTCAGAAAGAAAAGCTGTTGGAAGTAATTTCATTCTGCCGGAAGAACCACCTGAAGAGGCTGGAAATTGTCCATGGAATCGGGGACGGCGTTTTACAGCGGCTGGTTTGGGACGTACTGGAAAGCCAGACGAATCTGGATTTTTACAATAAGGAAATACTTCACCATCAATCAGGTGTAGTAATGGTAGAATTTCACTAAATTTGCAGGAATTGGAATATGAACGTACTTAATTTACTTTTTATCAAAGACGGGTTGATCTGCCAGATTGCGAAAAACAAAAGCATTGTGGAAGAGAAATCTTATTTCGTAGATGAGGATTCTCCGGAAAACTTTATTGCCGACCAGCTAGACGAAATGCTGATCAGACAGAGATTCGATGAAATTTATGTGGTTTCCGCACTGAACCATTTTACCCTGATGCCTGAAGGATTCTCTCAGCATGAAACGGGTTTTGAGCTTATTGCCTACAATGCGCCCGTGGACAAGGAAAAAGAGGAACTGATGCTTTCGATCAATGAAAAATTCAAAGTCCAGTTTTATTATACTTTCCCGAAAAGCCTGTATAAGAAAATCAAAGACTTGGCATTGCCCGTGAATTTTAATTTTTCGGGTGAGAAGTTTTTAAATTCCATCAGCAATAAAAATAATAAGGAAATCCACATCAATCTTTACCATAACCAGTGCGAGTTTTTTGCGATAGACCATAAAAAGATCATTCTCTACAATAATCTGGATGTGAGTTCGGAGGTAGATTTTCTGTATTTCGTGATGTTCACCTTAAGCAAGATCGGTTTCGGGATTAATGAAACCCATTTCTTTGTGTACGGGGAGACCACTGAGAACGAGACTTTTATTTCAGAGCTTCAGAAATTTGTGAAGAACCTGAAAATTGTATCGGATAATATTCCAACCAAAAACTTTATCCTTAATTAGGTTACAGGCTGCGGAACAGGACTTGTTTTTCAATTCCCGGCTGCCATTATACCTATCCCAAATTTAACCAATATGTACAGAATTATAGCAGGCAAATGGAAAGCCAAGAAAATAGCCGCCCCAAGACATTTTGATGTAAGGCCTACAACGGATTTTGCCAAAGAAGCACTCTTCAGTATTTTGGAGAACACGTATGACATGCAGTCGGTTGCTGTACTGGATCTGTTTGCAGGAATCGGTTCGATCAGCTTTGAATTTGCTTCCCGGGGCACCCAGGACATCACTTCGGTTGAAATGAATCCGAAACATACGTCATTTTTAAATTCCACCGCTTCTGAACTTGGGTTCAGTTTACAGGTGAGCGTCCAGCGTGGCGATGTATTCGACTGGCTTAAAAAATTCAGAAATAAAAAGTCCTTTGAAATTGTATTTTCGGATGCGCCTTTTGAAACGGAAGAGAAAAAGTACCAGGAACTGATTTCCCTGGTTCTGAAAAATAAATACCTGAAGGAAAACGGAGTCCTGATTATAGAACATCAGAGCCGGATGAAACTGGACCATCCGAATTTAACGGATACCCGGAAATACGGCAATGTAAGCTTCAGCTTTTACAGGCCTAATGAAGAGAGCAGCATAGAAACAACAGAAGAATAATCAGGAAATTTCCTGATTATTTTTTTTGAGCTCTTATTTCAGTTTTTATTTTAGCTTTAGAAGGAGCAAAAGATACTTCAGATTGCAGGGAGTGCTTCTTTTATAAAACCTTTAACTCCAGATCAATGGTTTTCCCGAAGAACTTCTTCGATATTTTTTCAAAATTCTTTGTGATATCAGAGAGATAGAAATGATAATTCGGCTTTGGGTTGGCCGTCTGCAGCAGGTGGTATTTATCCAGGATGATCTGCAGGTGGTTGGCTACAATATTCGGGGAATCGATTACTCTTACACGGTTTCCGTAATACTGTTTTATTTCTTCGATTAATAGCGGATAGTGGGTACATCCCAAAATCAGCGTTTCAATATTTTTCAGCTTGCTGTTGCTGAGGTAATTGTAAATGATCGCATGGGTAATCGGATGGTTTTTAAAACCTTCTTCAATGGCAGGAACCAGCAGCGGTGTTGCCAGTTCATCCACCCGGATCCATTTATTATGCTTCTTGATGCTTTTTTTATACAGGCCGGAATTTACGGTTGCCTTGGTGGCAATCACACCCACATTGTTGTGGATTTCGTAGGATACCTTTTCTGCAACCGGGTTGATAACATCAATCACCGGGACTTTTCCTGCAACGGATTCCATGACTTCATTCAGAGCGTTGGCCGTGGCTGTATTGCAGGCAATAACAATGGCCTTACAGTTCTGGCTCAGCAGAAAATTGGTAATTTTTGTAGAATATTCTATGATGGCTTCTTTAGATTTTTCCCCGTAAGGCAAATGTTTCGTATCCCCGAAATAAATCAGGTCTTCGTTCGGAAGCAGCCTTTTGATTTCTTTGGCCACCGTTAAGCCTCCTACCCCGCTGTCAAAAATCCCGATCGGCTGATTGGGGGAAAGATGCGAATAATTCTGTTTTTTAGTTTTCAAAATGAAGCTGGAATTTTATACAAAAATAAGGAATTTATCATACAATGCTGCATATCTGAAATGATCAGACCATAAACAGGTCCGAAGCAATGCCGTCTGCCATAAACCAGTGTTTTTCAGGAATTTTAAGATGACTATTTTCAATCGTCAGAATTCCGTCTTCCAGCTTGTGCTTTATTTCATTCTGGAAATGCTCGAAAATGCGGTCATCGAATTTATCTTTCAGGTTTTCCAGATCTACGCCCCAGATTGTCCTTAAGCCGATCATGATCATTTCATTGAACTGGTCTTCCCGGGAAAGAATTTCCTCTTCTTTGGCTAAGACACCGGAACTTATTTTCTTTATGTACTGCTGATTGTTGGCTATATTCCAGCTCCTGACATCAGAACCGTTGTACGAATGTGCAGACGGGCCGACGCCCAGGTACTCCCTGTATTTCCAGTAAGACGCATTGTGCCTTGAATGAAACCCGGGACGTGCGAAATTTGAAACTTCATAGTGTTCAAATCCGTTGTCTTTCAGGAAGTCTGACAGGTAATAAAACTCTTTATTCTGTTCATCTTCTTTCGGGCTCATTACTTTTCCTTTTGAAATCCAGTTTTCCAGGGCTGTTTTGGGTTCTACCGTCAGGGCATAAGAGGAAATATGCGGTACTTCAAGAGCAATGGTTTTATTCAGGTTTTCTTTCCACATTTCCATATTGGAAGTCGGGGAACCGTAAATCAGGTCAATACTTATATTTTCAAAGCCAAAATCCTGGGCCCTTTTGATCGATCCTTCGGCTTCGGAAGCATTATGGGCACGGTTCATGAGTTTCAGGTCCTGGTCAAAAAAACTCTGGGTCCCGATGGAAAGCCGGTTTACAGGAGAATCTGCCAGTCCTTTCAGAAAACTGCCGTCCAGATCATCCGGATTTGCCTCCAGTGTGATTTCAATATCTTTATCAAAGCTGAAATGGTGCAGCACCTCATCAACCAAACGCTTAATTTCATCTGCTGAAAGGATAGACGGGGTTCCGCCGCCGAAGTATAAAGACTGTAAATTTTTGTTCTGCAGCTCGTCTTTCCGCAGAAATATTTCTTTTCTCATAGCAGCCAGCATCTCATCCTTGAAATTTAAAGATGTTGAAAAATGGAAATTACAGTAGCTGCACTTTTGTTTACAAAACGGAATGTGAATATAGATCATAAAAAAAGCCCTGAAAATTCAGAGCTCAAATGTATTTAATTTAAATTGATTAATATCTATACCCTCTGTGATTAATGAAGTTATCAAAGTTATATCCTAATCCGATCATGAAGCTGTTTCCTCCATATTCCTGGATATCAGACAACCCAAGGTTATAGGTAGCCCCGATCATAAATTTGTTGAATCTTACTTTCACTACCGGTGCAATCTGCAGCTGCTGGCTGTCAAATCTGTTCTGAACTGATCTGTAGCTTACCCCGAAAGAGAATGAATTGATATCATTAAAGAACGTACCCATTAAGTTATAATCGATGGTTCTTGTAGAGTTGGTATTAAGGTTGATTAGAGCGGAAGGCGTAAAATAGATGTTATCGCCTACATGCCAGTCATATCCAAGGTTTAAGAAGAATTTGATTGGCGAAGGCTCACGTCCGTTCACAATCGCTTCATCATTGGTAAGGGCAATATCGTTAACCGAAACCCCTGCAAAGATATCCCTGTAGGTAGCAGCTACCCCAAAGTTGGCATATGCCATGAAGATGTTGCTCTCGCTTCCCTGCAATAAAGGGTCTGAAGCATCCTGGGTGTTAATTTTTGAATAATCAAAATTCATGTTATAGAAATTCACACTGGTACCGAAAGAGAACTGGTCTTTTCGGTCTCCTTCGCTGCTAAGAGGAATAAAATATGATGCCCCAGCTGTAATTCCGCCTGCGGAAATGGGACCGTTGCTGTCCCTGAACACAGAGATACCTGCTCCTACTCTATCAAAGATGTTCGCGTTAAACCCAACCGATTGTACATTGGGAGATTCACTGAACTTCGAAAATTGCTGCTGATAGTTAAGATTGAGTTGCACATAGTCTGTCTTTCCGTACTGTGCTGGGTTGAACAGAAACTCACCATCTAAAAGATATTGCTGATAGTAGGGTAATGTTTCCTGTGCTTTGTATGCATTTGACAAAAGAGCTAAACATACGATAGCATATAGTTTTCTCATAACAAATCTTGATTTCAATTCAACAAATATAAAAAAATTCTCAATATATTTTTAGTTTTCTAAATAATTTCTCCATTTTTTTACAGCATCCGCCATATCTTTCGGCATTGGGCTCTCAAAATATAATTCCTTCTTTGTAGCCGGATGTATGAATCCCAAAGTATGGGCATGAAGCGCATGCCTTGGAAGAATTTCGAAAACATTTTTTATAAACTGCTTATACTTAGGAAGATTCACGCCGCGCAGAGGGGTATGGCCTTCATATCTTTCATCATTAAACAAAGTATGCCCGATGTGTTTGAAGTGCGCTCTGATCTGATGCGTCCTTCCGGTTTCCAGTTTACATTCCACCCAGGTCATGTACCTGAATCTTTCCAAAACTTTATAATGCGTTACCGCATGCTTTCCCTGGCTTCCGTCTGCATAGGTATGCATCTGCATCCTGTTCTTGGGGTGACGGCCGATATGGCCCTGTATGGTACCTTCATCCTCCTGCACATTGCCCCAGACAAAAGCCCAGTACAGCCTTTTGGTTTTCCGTTCAAAGAACTGTCTGGCCAGAAAGCTCATGGCATATTCGTTTTTGGCAATAACCAGAAGCCCGGACGTGTCTTTATCAATCCTGTGAACCAGTCCTACCCTGTCAAGATCGGATTTCGCCCCGTTCTGTTCGAAATGATAAGCCAGGGCATTTACCAGAGTACCGTCCCAGTTCCCGAATCCCGGATGCACCACCATGCCCGGATCCTTATCCACCACAATCAGATCATCATCTTCATAAACAATGGTAATGGGAATATTCTGCGGAACAATGACATTTTCCCTCGGCGGGTGTGCCAGCAGCACGGAAACATGGTCTCCCGGCTTTACCCGGTAGTTCTGTTTTACCACGGCCCCGTTTACAATGACATTCCCGGCCCTGCAGGTTTGTGAAATTTTATTTCTGGAAGAATTCTGACGGTAAATCATTAAAAATTTATCGATTCTCAAAGGTTCCTGATTTTTATCAACAACCATATTGAGATGCTCATACAGGCCTTTGTTTTCCTCATCAATATCCACCGCATCGATGCTGTCCTGCTCCGGCAGTCCTTCTTCTAAAAAATCTTCGTTATCTTCTGTCATTATTCACTTTATCTTTATACAAAAAGCTTCAACATAAGAAGTTGAAGCCCGTATCTTTTATAATAATTGATTGTTATTCTACAACTACTTTTTTAGCTTTTGGCTTTTCTGCAGGCTTCTGCTGTGCTGAAGACGCCGGCCTTGAAGTACCGGAACCGGAAGCTGTATTGGAACCGCTTCCTGAACCTGAAGTAACTGTTTTAGGTCTATTACCTGTCTGGCCTCCGGAAGCCGTTGGCTGAACTGTTGTTGTTTTAACGGCATCTCTTTTTACACCGTCTGTTGCCGGTTTCGGGGTTTCCCTTCTTGTTTCGGGCACTGCCGGCGGCGGCGTCTGGTAAACAGGTTCTTCCTGACGGGCGGGAACTTCCTGGTACTGCACAGGCGGCAGTCCGGTATCTACTTTCATCCTGTACACAGAATTCAGCTGTTCAATCTTATCCCTCAGTTCGGCGGGTGTCCTTTCACTGGCCCAGAGGTCAATCTGCATCCCCTGATCGCGGACATCTCCTGCCGCAGGATCCTGGTAATAAATGATATCAGACTCGTCCTTGCCTCCGTTTTCATGATCTACGATCCCCACTTCAAACATATTCCTTGCGATAATGGCTTTCGCTTCTTTTACGGTTAATCCCACCACATTCGGAATGGAAATATTCCGCATAGGCCCTGAGCCTATCACTACATCTACCACAGAAAATCTCGGAACTTTTGTTTTCGGGTTTACAGGATTCCCCTTAAATAAAATCCTTAATACCGCATCTTTCTGAATACTCGGCTCATAGATGGTATCCCCTACTTTCAGTCCTACCTGCTCCAGCCTTTGGAAAGCCAGACCGGAATATTTATTTATGACATCCGGAATCTCAACTTTTGCCCACGTCCTCGGGTTTACTTTTAATAAAATAGCCCTTCCGTCTTTTACACGGGATCCCGGCATAGGATATACCTGCAGCACCTGGAACGGCCTGTATTTAGGATTATACTGGGGACTGTCCACTTCATATTCCAATCCCGAATCATCCAGGATTTTAATAGCTTCATATACAGATTTATTGACGATATTAGGAACAGGAATCTCCTGCCCGTGATTGGTATGGTACTCCAACCAACGGAACGTAAGCCAAACCAACCCCACAAAAACACCGATGGCCACGACTAAGTTCAGTAAAACTTTCCAATTGAAAAGTGATTTAAGCATACTTAAAATTACTATAATTAGACAGCAAATATAATTAATAATTTTAGAATGTGCTTTTTATTTAACACAATTCATTTTCGTACTGAAAATTTCCCTGCATGCGTTTATCCATGATATAAAATCATTACATTTGCCTTACTTGATACTATATGGTTATGAGCAAAAAAAGTGTTGCCGTAGTAATGGGAGGCTATTCTGATGAATACGTTGTATCATTAAAAAGCGGGCAGTTAATTTATGATTCTTTAGACAGGGATCTTTATGATGTCTATAAAGTGGTTATCCTTAAAGACGAATGGTATTTTTCAGATGAAAAGGATCAGAAACACGAGATCAGCAGAGGCGACTTTTCAGTACAGTTAGAAAATAATGACATCCTTACATTTGATGTCTGCTTCAATATCATCCACGGTACACCGGGCGAAAACGGAATCCTTCAGGCTTACTGGGATGCCATCGGGCAAAAATATACCGGCTGCGATTTTTACCAGAGTGCTCTCACCTTCAATAAAAAAGATACCTTAGCTGTACTTTCAAAATACGGAATCCCTTCTGCCAAAAGCGTTTATTTAAGAAAAGGTGAAGACATTGATGTTGACAGCATTACAGATCAGCTGGGACTTCCTGTTTTCGTGAAGCCTAACCAGTCCGGCTCGTCACTGGGAATTTCAAAAGTAAAGGAAAAATCGGCATTACTTGCCGCTGCAGAAGTTGCTTTTAAAGAAGATGATGAAATTTTAATTGAAAGCTTCCTGGACGGAATGGAAGTTTCCGTAGGAGTAATCGATTATAAAGGGGAAACCATTGTCCTGGGTATTACGGAAATTGTCCCTACCAATGAATTCTTTGATTATGCAGCTAAATATGAAGGGGCTTCAGAAGAAATTACGCCGGCAAGAATTAACGATGAAACCAGAATCAAAGTGGAAGAAATTGCAAAACGTGCTTATAATTCCTTAGGGATGAGCGGTTTTTCAAGAAGTGAATTTATTTTGATGGACGATGTTCCCTATATGCTGGAAATGAACACCAACCCGGGATTCTCTCCGGCAAGTATCCTTCCGCAGCAGGCAAAAATTTACGGGATTTCCATTGCAGACCTTTGCGGAAACGAAGTTGAAAAAGCTTTGAGTACATTTAGAAATTAGACTTTAGTAATTAGAAGTTAGAAACTAGATTCGTATAATTGATAATGGCAGGATCTGAAACTTATGGTCGAGGGTTCATATTCATAATTGTAACTTATAGTTTATAACGCATAACTTATAACTTTATACGCATGAAAATTGCTGTTTTTCCGGGGTCTTTTGATCCTATTACTTTGGGCCACTATGACATTATAGAACGTGCCGCTCCGCTTTTTGATAAGTTAATCATTGCCATCGGGCAGAATTCCCAGAAAAAATATATGTTCCCGCTGGAAAAAAGGATGGAGTTCATCCAGAATTCCGTTGCAGAATTCCCTAATGTGGAAGTGGATTATTTTGAAGGCCTGACGGTGGACTACTGTTTTGAAAAAGATGCCCAGTACATCATCAGAGGACTCAGAAACCCTGCCGATTTTGAATTTGAGAAAGCCATTGCGCATACCAACAGGACGCTGGCCCATAAAAAGCTGGAAACCGTATTCTTATTAACCTCATCCGGAAAATCGTTTATCAGCAGCAGCATCGTGCGGGAAATCATTAACCATAACGGGGAATATGAATTACTTGTTCCAGATTCAGTAAGAGTAAAACGATGAGTAACGGGCAATGGGTAATTCTATAACTATGGATTTCAATCAGGCTTTCAGAGGCCGGACTAAAAATTCTTCTGTTTCGGTTATAAAAACATTATCATCATTACCTTATTCTGATGACCTTTCAATAGTCAGAAAACAAATAATAAGATCTGCAACTTCAGTAGCAGCCAATTACAGGCCGTTTCCAGAGCAAGATCAGAAAAAGAAAGATTTGCAAAGCTCTGCATTGTTGTTGAAGAATTTGATGAAACTCAGTTTTGGCTCGAAATCATTGAAGAATTAAAATATTTAGATGCTGAAAAAATTTTATATCTGAAATCCGAATGTGAAGAATTAGTCAATGTAATGACGAAATATAAGTTTAAGTTATCACAAAATATAACACACTAATTAGTACCTTTTACTTATTATCCATTACTCATTACCTGTAATCCATTACTTATAATATGCACGAACAGTTCAATTTTGCCATAGAAGTTCTCGGAACGATTTCTTTTTCGATGTCGGGGAGCTTTGCTGCAATGCAGAGGCGGCTTGATCCGTTCGGGGTATTGATTATAGCGTTCGTGACCTCAGTGGGTGGCGGAACGGTGAGAGACCTGTTACTGGACATCCCTGTGTTCTGGATGCATGACCTGCTGACCTGCGCACTGATCATCATGACCAGTATTTTTACCATGATTTTTAAATCTTTTGAAAAAAACTTCCGGGTTACCTTATTTATTTTCGACAGTTTCGGGTTGGGGCTGTTTACGATTATCGGGGTCCAGAAAGGGCTGCATGCCGACATCCATCCTTTGATCTGTATCGGGCTGGGAACCATTACCGGCTGCTTCGGCGGGATTATCCGGGACATCCTGCTCAACAGGATCCCTTTGATTTTCAGAAAGGAAATTTATGCTACAGCCTGTATTGTCGGAGGCTCCGCATTTTTAGTATTGACAAAATTCACAACATTAACCTATACTGCGATTCAGATTTTTACGATTCTCCTGATTGTTGCCATAAGAACATTAGCCGTAAAATACCAGTGGCAGATCCCGAAATTCTACGGATACGAGAATAATTCTGAAATGTAAGAGGAATTTGTTGTTACACCTTTGCGATAAATAAAATTCTTCTAAATAAAAGCTGTACTCCATTCAACACACTTTTAAAAGATCAGTATTGATTGGGCAAACCTCAATATTTCGCATAAAAAAACACCTGAAATAAAATTCAGGTGCCTGTTTATTTTTAAAATTCTTACTGATTAACCGAATTTTCCTCTGTTTCTCATATTGGGATTATGCATGTGCTTCTGCATGGTCGGCATTTTCAGCTGGTCTTTCATCATTTTGATCTGATCCGTCATCATTCCTGCACTGTCAAGCCTCTTCGCTTCTTCCAACAGCTTCTGCCCTTCCTGTCTTCTTCCTTTGGAAATAGCTGCTGCTGCCAGGTTCAATGTGGCCATGGCTCTGTCATGCTTCATATTCAGACCGTATTCCAGAGCTTTTTTCATAAAAGGTTCCACTTTTGCCGGCTGGGCCTGCGCCTGCGTTAATCCTGTAAGGTAATGGAAATACCCATACTGTGATTTGTGAAGCTGTACCCGGTAGTTAGTGATATTCTGTAACCAGACCGCTGCTTTCTCCATATTCTGTTTTCTTAATTGCCAGAAGGCCAACAGGATATACTCATTTTTAAAAAACAGAAGGATCGGTGCTGCTGCCAGAAGGAAAATTACAATTCCCCAGCCCAGGTTTCGGGTGAAGAACATCATGTAAAGTCCTAAAAGTATAAGAACTGCTGCAACGGCAACTTTTATGTATTTATTCATTATTAAATTTTAGAATTGCAAAGATAATAAATTTAAGGTTCAGACTTTGCGGTCCGGGACCTAAAAGTTTAACGTTATTGTCACCTTAAACCCCAACATCTGAAAAGTCAGATTCTTTCATAGGTTTCAAAGCAGAAATCATAAGGATTCTTTTCATCTTTTTCATGGCAGATTTCCTGTACTTTTTTCCATGCTTTTTTATCAATCTCCGGGAAAAACGTATCCGCTTCAATATCTGCTTTTACTGTGGTAAGCACTATCTTATCAGCCATATCCATGGTCTGTTTGTAGATATTCCCTCCTCCGATAATAAAAATATCCTCATCAATCTTCTTGGCAAACTTAATCGCTTCTTTTATGCTTCCCACGATTAAAACACCTTCCTCAAACCAGTCGTTTTTTCTTGAAATTACAATATTCGTACGGTCAGGCAGTGGTTTCCCGATACTTTCAAAGGTTTTTCTCCCCATTACCACAGGATGTCCTGATGTGATTTCTTTAAAATGTTTTAAATCTTTCGGGAGATGCCAAAGCATTTGATTATTAGAACCAATCCCTCTGTTTTCCCCCATCGCAACAACGATTGTAACCATTAAATAATTTTTTACAAAATTAGCACATAATTTGTATATTTGGTTAGCACAAGAAAGTAAAATAAATAAACTATGAAAAACAGAGGCTGTCTGAGCGCCGGAACCATCGGTATTGCTCTTCTGATTATTGTTGCCGTATTATTCTTCTGGGGAAAAAGCGGGTACAACAATTTTGTTACAAAAGAACAGAACGTCAATACCAAATGGTCTAATGTAGAAACCGTTTACCAAAAAAGAGCTAACCTGATCCCAAATCTGGAAAGAACCGTAAAATCCTATTCAAAATTTGAGCAGGAAACGTTAACCAGAGTAGTGGAAGCGCGTTCAAAAGCAACATCCATTAATATTGATCCTACGAATATGACCGAGCAGGATCTTGCCAAATTCCAGGCTGCACAGGGAGAACTGTCAGGAGCTTTAAGCAGATTGATTGCAACGGTGGAATCTTACCCGAATTTAAAAGCAGACCAGCAGTACATCAATTTCCAGAGAGAGTACACGGCAATTGAGAACAGTGTAAGAACGGAAACCGTTTACTACAATGCAGCTGCCCAGGATTATAATACCTCAATCAAAACTTTCCCGAATAATATTCTGGCAAACTTCACCAACTTTAAGGAAAAGCCTTATTTCAAAGCAGATGCAGGAGCACAGAAAGCACCTGATGTATTCTCAGAATAATATAAATGAGCAGTAATTTCTTAACCAGTCAGCAGATCGCTTTCCTTGTGGAAGCGATTCAGTCAGCAGAGGAGCATTCTACCGGCGAGATCAGGGTACATATTGATTCTTCAACGGATCAGGACAGTGCCAAAACGGCATTTGAGGTTTTCAGGGAACTGTGCATGGATAAAACGGCCGAAAGAAACGCCGTGTTGTTCCATGTGAATTTTGAACAGCGGTACCTTACAATCATCGGAGATACCGCCATTCATGAAAAAGTACACCAGGCTTACTGGGATCGCCTGCATGATTATATCACCTCTGAGTTTGCCAAAGGGAATTATTATAAAGCCTTAAAAAGCGGCATCCTGGAAACAGGCCTTGAACTAAAAAAACATTTTCCTGTAAAAGGGGAAAACCACAACGAGCTTTCTAATGAAATTACCTTCTCTTAACATTGTTTTTTCATTTGCACTGATCTGCCTCTACACTTTTGTATCGGCACAGTATACGGTTCCTGCAAAACCCAATTTGCTTTATCCTGTTTATGATGAAGCCAATTTACTGAGTCCTCAGGAAAAAGACGATCTTAATAAAAAACTGATTGCTTTTGCAGATTCCACCTCTACAGAAATTGAAGTGGTCATCATCCCTTCCACCAAAGGGGAAGATATAAATTTCCTTGCGACCATGTTCGGGGAAAAATGGGGAATTGGTAAAAAAGATGTGGACAACGGGGTTGTTTTTTTAATTGCCACTGAGGATCATACCATGTCTATCCAGCAGGGAAGAGCGGTTGAACAGTATCTTACAGCATCCGTTGCAGGGCAGATCCTGGATTATATCGTTACGCCTCATTTTAAGAAAGGCCAATGGTATGAAGGGATCAACCGCGGCACTTCTGCGATTATGGAAGCGGTTCAGGGGAAATTCAAACCTTTGAACAATCCTAAGACCGGCAGTAAGAAAGGGGCCGGCAATTTTATATTTATTGCCATTGTTATTTTCATCATCATTATCATTGTTTTCAGAAACAGAGGCGGCGGAAGAGGCGGTGATGACGATGACGATGTAATCATCTCCAGAAGGGGCCGCAGAAATTATCCGGGCGGATTTTTCCCTTTCCCCGGCAGCTTCGGAGGCGGTGGATTTGGTGGCGGAAGTTCAGGCGGCGGCGGATTCGGTGGATTTGGAGGCGGCGGAAGCTTCGGCGGAGGCGGTGCATCCGGAGGCTGGTAGAATACAGCTATATATATTTCAAATAATAGAATCGGTCATACAATGACCGATTTTTTAGCATATAAAACTGCTTCCAAAAAAATTAAAATAGAGACAGATACAGCTATTTTAATTTTTAAGATTTCAATAGAGAGAAAAGAAAAATATACGGCTGTTGTGATGATATATTGATATACAAATTCTATTTTTTAACAATTAAAAATCATTAAACTGCCTTAATATACACCTTTAGTCCAAAATTTTTTCATTATATTTACTGAAAACAGCCTTATGAAGAAGACGCTGGTCGTTTTTGCACATCCTTATTTAGAGCACTCCAATTCAAATGCAGAGCTTATTAATTTCTATGTCCGCCACCAGCATTTTACCCTTCGGGATCTGTATGAAGAATATCCGGATTTTCACATTGCCGCATTCAGGGAAAGGAAGAGGCTTAGATATTATGACCGTTTTATTTTTCAGTTTCCTCTGATCTGGTTCGGGACTCCTCCCCTGCTGAAACTCTGGGTTGATGAGGTATTTGACCGCGACTGGCTTAAAGAAGGGCATACCAATCCGCTGGAAGGGAAAGAAGTCTATATCCTGGTCACCACAGGTGGCAAAGAAAGATCGTTCAGTAAGGAAGGCACCTACGGATACACGGTAGAAGAACTGATCAGCGGGCTTATTGTTTCTCTGAACGTCTTTAAAGCTGATGTTAAAAACATCAAAGTGGTGTACGAAGCCAATAAATTATCAAAAAAAGACATCATAGTGCATAAGCAGAAATTCACTGAACTTTTAAAAAAATAAAGCATGGAAACCAGCTTAGCGATGAACACCCTTCTTTTTCTGGGCGTTGCCATTATTATGGTTCCGCTTGCGAGAAAATTCGGGCTCAGTTCTGTGATCGGATACATTGCGGGTGGGATTATTATCGGGCCTTATGTGTTACGGCTGACAGGAAAAGATGTGAATGATATTATGCACGCCAGTGAATTCGGGGTGATCATGCTGCTCTTTCTGGTGGGATTGGAACTGGAGCCCCGGAAATTCTGGGAAATGCGCAAGAAGATCATCGGTCTCGGGATGACCCAGATGCTTCTCACCATTTCACTGCTCTTTGTCGTATTCATGTGGGCCGGCTGGCAGATTGATAAAGCCGTTGCCGTTGCCATGTGCTTTGCTCTTTCTTCCACCGCCATTGTGCTGCAGACGCTGCAGGAAAAGAACAACCTGAAAACACTGGCCGGAGAAGCCTCTTTTTCCACACTTCTGTTCCAGGATATTGCCGTAATCCCGATTCTGGCCATACTTCCGCTGATCGCTCATCATAAGGTAACGAATAATGACAATGAAATCCAGGTGATCATCCAGAACCTGCCGCAGTGGATGCAGTTTGCTACCGTAATCCTGGGGGTGGCTATTTTAATCTTACTCGGGAGATATGTATTTGTGCCGTTTTTAAGGTATGTGTCAAAATCGGGAATGACCGAACTTTTAACGGCTTCTTCGCTGTTTCTGGTAATCGGCGTGTCAGAATTAATGGTGGCCATCGGGCTGTCTCCGGCACTGGGAGCGTTCCTGGCAGGCGTCATGCTGGCCAACAGTGAATTCCGCCATGAGCTGGAAGCACATATTGATCCCTTCAAAGGCCTTCTGCTTGCTGTATTTTTTGTAAGTGTCGGATCCACCATGAATTTCAATATCATCCAGGAAGATCCGGTATTTATTTTCAGTACGGTTTTTGCCGTTTTAGGGATAAAATTCATGGTGCTTTATGTCATCGGAAAATTTTTCAAGATCGATACGCCACAAAGCCTGTTTTATGCATTTGCCCTTTCTCAGGTCGGGGAATTTGCCTTTGTCCTGATTAATTATGCCTCAAGCCTGTATCTTTTAAATGATGAACTCAATGCCCAAATGATGGCTGTGACTGCCATTACCATGTGTATTACCCCTTTCCTTTTAATCATTAATGATAAGCTGATCAACCCTAAATTCATGAAAGAGGTTCCTGATGCAGACAACGATTTTAATATCATGGATGGGCAGATCCGCCAGAAGAAAATTATCATTGTCGGTTTCGGACATTTCGGGAGTACGGTAGGACGGCTGCTGAAAGCCAATAAAATATCCGCTACCGTACTGGACCGGGATTCAGACCGTGTGAAACTGCTGAGAAGCTATGGGTTTAAAGTATATTACGGCGATGCCACAAAGCTCCCTACGCTGCGTGCTGCCGGAATTGAAGATGCCGAAATCCTTGTACTCTGCCTGGATGATCCTGACGATAACAAATTTGTTGCAGATATTGTAAGGGAACATTATCCTGACGTAAAGATTTTCGTACGGGCTAAAAACAGGATTGATGCCTACGATTATTTAAACAACGGGATTGATAATATTTATCGTGAGACCCTGGGGACAGCCGTGGATATGGCGGTTGATGTGCTTCATGAGACCGGGATGCGGAAATATTCCGCAAGGCGGCTCGGACAGAGGTTCATGGCCATCGATAAAGGATCAATCCGGAAACTGGCCAAATCTGATGATGATGATGACATCCATCTGTTTACCACGAAAGAACTCCTCCAGCGGGAGGAGGACTTACTTGCTTATGATAATCTTAATTTTGATAATCAGCAATGGGAAGATTCTTCAAACGATGAAGAAGAAGAGGAACAGGAAACTGAAAAGTAGCTTACTGGATGTTTACGCTTCCGCCGCTGGTTTCTTCTTTATTTATTGAAGTGATATTTCCTTTTTTATAAACATTGATGCTTCCGCCTGAAGACGCTTCCGCATTAACGGATGACAATGCACTGACATCAACGCTGGCCCCGCTTGAAGCATCGGCCTTTAAGTTCTGTACCATGACATCTTTCGCTGAAATACTGCTGCCCGAAGAAGAAGAAATCTCTGCATTCTTGGCTTTTCCGGCAATATCAATACTGGCTCCTGATGAAGCCTCGACATCCAGGTCTACCGCCCAGATCCTGCCGCTGAAACTACTGCTGCTGCCTGCTGAAATTTCAAAATCATTGGCTTCAAGATCACCGGAGACTGATCCTGAACTGGAAACTTCAATATCTGTTTTTTCCTGAACAAATTTATCTTTAACGGTAATTTTTGCCGCTGAATTGGCATTGAGCTTATTAAAGTCCTTTGCATAAATCTT
This sequence comes from Chryseobacterium sp. Leaf201, assembly GCF_001421435.1. Lineage (GTDB taxonomy): Bacteria > Bacteroidota > Bacteroidia > Flavobacteriales > Weeksellaceae > Chryseobacterium. The sequence continues at coordinate 22,208 of NZ_LMKA01000064.1, read as the reverse complement.
TGCTGAAACATTATGGCTGTCCATTACCCTGATGCCGGCTTTATAGTGAACGTGGAGCTTTCCACCGCTGATCTCCGCCAAAACCTCATCAATGATATTTTCGGGAGCGTAGATGACTACTTTTTCAACGTCTGATTTTATAATTTCTGCATCAATAGCCTGGGAAACCTCTATTTCGTCAAAATTCCCGGTTATCTGCTTCTGTTTTGCCGGCCCGTGATCATTGGTAACGACCTTTTCCACCCAGTTGTCTTTTCCGTTTTCACGGGTATTCCTGTCGTGTTTGCCTTCGCAGGATGCCAATGCGATGCATGCTGAAAAAATAAAAAGCGGTGTTGATTTCATATTCTGATTGTATTATAGGTTACTGTTATTTAATGACAACTAATTTATAAAAAATATTACATCTGTTTAAGAAATTATATTATCCTGATCATAATACGGCATATTTCAAATCTTTTTTTTCTATTAAAAACTTAATTAAACATTCTAAAAATCAATCACTTATACCACATTTTTATTTCCAATGGTACAGAAGTTGAACTTAAGACTGTACACACCAACAAAAATATACATTATGATTTCATCAAAAACACATGCCATATTGGATTATCTGGTAGGCATCCTGTTAATTGCCGCACCATGGCTTTTAGGATTTGCAGATGACAGTGCCGCTACTATGGTTCCTGTTATTCTGGGGGCTTCCACATTGCTGTACAGTCTTTTCACCAATTATGAATATGCCGTAGCGCGTATGCTGCCTTACAAAATCCACCTTACGATTGATCTGGTAGCCGGTATTTTATTACTGGCTTCACCGTGGCTGTTCGGCTTCAGTGACAGGGTTTACCTGCCCCATGTTATTTTAGGAGCTTTTGAAATTCTGGCTGTAATGATGTCCAGAAAAGAAACCAGCACCGTCCGTCAGACGGGACAGGTTTAATGCGGTAAACAAAACAAACCTTTAATTTTTCAATGTGATAGATAGGGTTCTTCTGAAATTCAGGAGGACCTTATTTTTTTGCCTGTATAAATCTTCAATCTGTATTCGTAACGTAAGTTTTAATATCTTTATGCTTTAATAAATAATTTATGAAGAAGATTTCGTCGGTATTATTACTCTCTGCGTTAGCACTTAATCAATCCTGTACTACCATGAAAAACACTGATACAAAACAGGAAGTCCCTGCACCGGACGCTTCCCTATCATCAAACCCTTTTCTGAAGAAAAGCAAACTTCAGTATGAAGCTCCCGAATTTGATAAGATCAAAAATGAACATTTCAAGCCGGCATTTGATTTCGGGTTAAAGCAGCATGACGCTGAGATCTTAAAAATCGCCGATAATCCTGAAAAGCCGACTTTTGAAAACACGGTTGTAGCCCTGGAAAAAAGCGGGGAAGTATTGAAAAGAGCTATGATTGTATTTTCTAATCTTACCAGTGCCAATACCAACCCTACCCTTCAGGCCCTGGACGAGGAATACGCTCCTGTTTTTGCGGCCCATTCGGATAAAATGTACCTGAATGATAACCTGTACCAAAGAATAAAATCCATTACGGATAACGGGCTGGATGCCGAAAGCAGGAAACTTCTGCAATTTTATAAGCAGAATTTTGAAATTGCGGGCGCTAACCTGTCGGCAGCAGATAAAGAAAAATTAAAGCAGATCAACCAGGAGCTGGCATCGCTTTCCACACAATATTCAAATAAATTACTCGAAGCCAGGAAACAGGGCGGTGTATTCTTTACCGATGCAAAAGAACTGGACGGACTTACTGCTGATGAGATTGCAGCGGCAGCAACGGATGCTAAAAATGCAGGAAAAGAAGGACAGTATCTTCTGGCGTTACAAAATACGACACAGCAGCCTCTTCTGCAGAACCTTAAAAACAGGGCTTCAAGAGAGAAGCTTTTCAAAGCATCCTGGATGAGGGCTGAAAAAGGCGATGGAAGCGATACCCGCGAAACCATTGAAAAGCTGGCTGCATTAAGGCTTAAAAAAGCACAGGTTTTAGGTAAAAAGAGTTTTGCGGAATGGAAACTGCAGGACCAGATGGCCAAAACCCCGGAAGCAGCAACCAAACTGATGAACCAGATTGCAACCCCAGCGGTAGAAACGGCAAAACGTGAAGCAAAAGACATTCAGGATCTGATCGATCAGCAGAAAGGGAACTTCCAAGTGGAACCTTGGGACTGGAATTTCTACACTGAACAGGTAAGAAAGGCAAAGTTCGATTTAGATGAAAACCAGATTAAACCTTATTTTGAAGTAACCACCGTACTGGAAAAAGGTGTTTTCTATGCCGCTGAAAAATTTTTCGGGATGACCTTTAAAAAAAGGACTGATCTTCCGGTATACCATCCGGATGTGGTAACGTATGAAGTTTTTGACCATGACGGAAAATCAATTGCTATTTATTACCTGGATTTCTACACCAGAGACTCTAAAAACGGCGGTGCATGGATGAGTAATTTTGTGGAGCAGTCTTACCTGATGGGAACAAAACCTGTGATTGTCAACTGTTACAATTACCAGAAGCCGGCTCCGGGAAAACCGTCCCTGATCAGCTATGATGATGTCTCTACCATGTTCCATGAATTCGGTCACTCCATTCACGGGATGTTTGCAAGCCAGAAATACCCATCGCTTTCAGGAACCAGTGTTCCGAGAGATTTTGTGGAATTCCCTTCACAGATCAATGAACACTGGGCCCTGGACCCTGTTGTTTTGAAAAATTACGCGCTTCACTATGAAACAAAACAGCCGATCCCGCAGGTTTTGGTTGATAAAATTAAAAAAGCGGCAACGTTCAACCAGGGATACATGACTACCGAGCTGGTTTCTGCAGCTGCGCTGGACATGGACTGGCATACGGTAACCAACGAAAGCCAGCTGATTCCCGTACTGGATTTTGAAAAGCAGTCGTTAACTAAACACGGATTTACTTTGGCAACCGTTCCCCCGAGATATCATACGCCTTATTTCGCACATATCTGGGGCGGAGGCTATTCTGCCGGATATTACGCTTATCTGTGGTCTGAGACCTTAGACAATGATGCCTGGGAATGGATCAGTAAAAATGGCGGACTGACCCGTGAAAACGGCGACCGTTTCAGAAAATATATTTTATCCGTAGGAAATTCTGTAGACCTGAATCAGGCATTCAGGGATTTTACGGGGCATGATCCGGATATCAAGCCGCTGTTGAGGAACAGAGGATTCATTAAATAAAATATTAAGCATTCAATTTTTGGATGCTTTTTTAATTCCAAGAGTACATTATTGGCAGATCTTCTGTCCGGGATTTAAAAATGAAGAAAATATTTTGTTTTAAGCTTCCATCAATCCGCTTCTTAAGTGAGAACTAATAAAATGAAGTTGGCTTTGAATGCATGAAAGAATATTCGCGTAAATTTGTGCCTTACAATAATCAGAAACAATGAACTGTCCCTGCTGCTCAGGAAAATCCTACGGCGAATGCTGCCAGCCTTACCACACCGGAGAAAAAAGTGCTCCAACCGCAGAAGCTTTGATGCGCTCAAGGTTTTCTGCCTTTGCTATTCCGAACGGTGAATATTTAATGGAAACTACGCTTCCCGGCAAAAGAAAATACCATAATAAGAAAGACCTGCAGGAATGGGGTGAGATCAATACATGGACAAAACTGGAAATTATACAGACACCTGCTTTGAATCAGGTTGAGTTTAAGGCATATTATACCGATCAGGACGGAGATCCACAGGTTCATCATGAGTTTTCCGTATTTCAGAAAGTGCATGAAAAATGGTATTATGTTTCGGGGAAATTCTTAGAATGAGTAAGGATAAGTGAATAGATAATCAAAAAAATGTCCGGCAAAACCGGACATTGATATTGTTTTTAGTGAGCTTCGTTTCCGTCAGCTCCGTGAGCGTGACCATGAGCCAGTTCTTCTTCCGTTGCCGGACGTGTGTTTAAAATTTCCACTTCGAAATCTAACGTTTTTCCTGCCATTGGGTGGTTAAGGTCTGCCACTACAACTTCCGGTGTAACTTCTACTACAAATGCCTGGAAATTATTCCCTTCATTATCAGATAAAGGCAAAATAGCACCTACAGGCGGAATTCCGGATTCGTTAAACATATCAATCGGCAACTGCGCGATGGCATCCGGCTGTTTTTCACCGTACGCTTCTTCTGACTGAATGGTAAAAGCCGCTTTATCGCCAGCCTTTAAACCAAGGATATTCTGTTCAAACTTCGGAATCATCATTCCCACACCATACAAAAATGTAAATGGATTTTCTGCTGTTGTTTCTTCTACAAGAATCTTACTTCCATCCTCTTCGATCGTGTGAAGTATGTAACGCAAAGCTACAACATGGTTGTTTTCAATTGTCATATATTATCTTTTTGTCGTGAATTCTTTTTCACGATTAACAGTACAAATATACTGTTTTTGAAATCATTGGTTTAAGAATAATCGCTAAAAGAATCTTAAAACACTACTCTGCTTTTACTTTCCGCTGTTCATTTCATCACGCTTTTTCTGTCTCAAAACGTATAGATACAGGCTTTCAACTTTCGTTCTTGCCCAGTCTGTTTTCCTTAAAAATTTCAATGAAGAACTGATGCTCGGGTTGTCGGTAAAACATTTGATGTTGATCTGTTCGCCCAGCTTTTCAAAGCCATTATAATATTCCACAAGTTCCTCAAGGATGGCATCAAGCCTTTTTCCGTGAAGCGGGTCTTTGGATGATTGTTCCATAATTTTTCTGTAAAATTAAGGATATTAATCCTGAAAATAATAAAAGCACCTTTGCTGATATTTAGTAAAGGTGCTGATTGTGTTAATTTTTAACAGCCGGTTTTACTTCTTTACCGAATAGTTCTATGGATCTCATCATGGTTTCATGAGAAGGGTTCCCGACATCCATATGCCCTATAAATCTAGTAATTCCGAAGATTTCTTTCATATAATTAATTTTATCGGCCACTTCTTTAACATTTCCGATAAATAAAGCCCCGTCTTCGCTTCTTCCGCCCTCATACTGCATTTTTGTGAACGGAGCCCAGCCTCTGGCAGAACCGATCCTGTCCATCTGGGATTTGTAATTGTTGAAATAGCCGTCAATAACTTTCGGGTCATCGCTTACAAACGTATGGGAGTGAATCCCAATCTGCATTTTATCCTCATCATGACCTGCTTTTTTATATTCCTGCTTGTAAAACTCGATTAAGCTTTTAAACTGAACCGGCATTCCGCCGATGATAGCCACCACCAAAGGCATTCCTAACTTTGCGGCACTTAAAACAGACTGCGGGGTTCCTCCGACAGCTCTCCAGACCGGAAGCTGCCCGTTATTTTTCGCTCTCGGATAAACCGTCTGGTTCTGCATCGGTGCACGGAGCTTTCCGGACCAGGTTACATTCTCTTCTGCATTGATTTTTAACAGCAATTCTAATTTTTCATCAAAAAGCTGTTCATAATCATTTAAAGAATAACCGTATAAAGGAAAAGATTCGATGAAACTTCCGCGCCCGACAAAAATCTCGGCACGGCCGTCAGAAATCAGATCCAGTGTTGAAAAATCTTCATATACCTTTACCGGTTCTGATGAGCTTAAAACCGTAACGCCGCTGGCCAGTTTAATATTTTTTGTGATACTTGCTGCCGCCGCCAGGACAATTTCCGGTGACGAAACCGCATAGTCGGGACGGTGGTGTTCCCCCAGGGCAAAAACATCAATCCCCACCTCATCCATATATTTTACCTGTTCCAGAATTTCACGCATCTTAACACCGGCATCGCTGTACTTTCCGGTAGCGGGGTCGAATGACAGGTCGCCGAACATTCCAATTCCTAATTCCATATTGTTGATTTTATGAATACAAAATTACAGCAATCCAATGCAAAAAGCATTGATGAATGATAAGATCGACAGGATTGAAACGACTCAGAATTTAATGAAGAAAGATTAATAATTATAAAAAACTGTCTAAATTGAATTCAGTAAAAAGCTTAGAATGTAATGAAAACTGATCCGGATTATTTTAGTTTTAAAAAGTGTTTTTCGAAAAGATGATAGGACAGTACTGAAAATATAACCGATGAAGCAAAGGACAATGCAATGACCGCTATCCAACCTATTCCCAATATGCTCCCGACTTTAACAAAAAGACTGATGCAGATGGTATGGAACAGATAGAGTCCGTAGGTATATTTCCCGAGCCTTCCCGTTATGCTGGTGTCCGGAATCCTGAATACATTTTTCTCACCCAGGGTAAAAAGGATCAACCCCGAAAACAGGATACTGAAAAGGAGTGAACTGATTTTCGCATCAGGGATGATATCGGTATTGGCAACCGTTAAAATAACGGCAACCACCATAAAAGCATATGCGTATTTGTAAACGGCAGAAATCCCTTCCAGTTTTTCAATAATCTTCTTTTTGAAAACAAACAGGTAAGCAGGGATGGCTCCGAAAGCGAAGTAATGGATGTTCGTAAACAGGTCTAAGGTACTGATGCGGTAATGTTCATAAATAACCTGCATTAAAAAGGAGAATATGATACACCCGAGGAGCAGCTTAGGAATATTTTTCAATGAGAGGAAATAGAATGCCAGTCCCCAGAAAATATAAAAATGCTCTTCGATACACAGGGACCAGATTACCATCAGTGGAGATACATTCGAAAGCTGCTGCGCGAACATTACCATATAGTTTTCAAGAAAAGTAAACGTAAGGAACCAGTTCGGCTGATATCCTTTATCCGAATAAGGAAGATTCAGATAATTAAGTATGAAAGGCGTACACATGGCAAACAGGACCATTGCGTAATACAGCGGCCAGATCCTCAAAACCCTCCTTTTAAAAAACTTCTTCAGCGAAACTTTCCCCTGATTATTCATTTTTTCCAGAATCAGGATATAGGTAATCAGGAAACCGCTTAAGACGAAGAAAAAAGAAACGCCAATCCCGCCTTCCTTAGCGAAAAAGTACAAGATACTGTCTTCAGGAACGGGGGAATGGCGTAAGAAAACCAGTAAAAAAGAGAGGAACCTCAGCGAATCAAATGTATGAAAGTGTACCCTCTCTGTTTTTATAAAGTTCATTCTGTATGGTCAGGATTATTTCTTCAGGTACTGATCAAAATAATCTGTTACTTTCTGCATTAAATGTACCCTGTCTTTCCCGGTTACATTATGCGGATGCCCAGGATATACGAAATAATCCAGCTGAACGCCGTTGTCAACAGCCGATTTGATAAATTTAACCGAATGCTGCCAGACCACCACATCATCCTGCGCCCCATGGATCATCAGCAGTTTTCCTTTCAGGTTCTGAACTTTGCTTAAAAGGTTTGATGCAGCATATCCCTGCGGATTTTCCTGCGGCGTATCCATATATCTTTCGCCGTACATGATTTCGTACATGCTCCAGTCGATTACAGGACCTCCGGCAACCCCTACTTTAAACACTTCAGGATGACGAAGCATAAAGCTGGTGGTCATAAATCCTCCGAAGCTCCATCCGTGGATTCCCATTCTTTCTGCATCAACATACGGAAGGGATTTTAAATAGTCCACCCCTTTCATCTGGTCGCTCATTTCTGCAGTTCCCAGGTTTCTGAATACCGCCTGCTCAAATTTCAGTCCGCGGTTGGAAGAGCCTCTTCCGTCCATCGTGAAAATGATGTATCCTTTCTGCGCCATATATTCATACCAAAGGTTTCCTGAAGCCGGAAACGTATTGGTAACCAACTGCAGATGAGGTCCGTTGTATAAATAAACAATGACAGGATACTTTTTATTCGGATCAAAGTTCGTCGGAAGAATGATTTTTCCGTATAAAAGGGTACCGTCGTCTGCCTTCAGATTTACATTTTTAATTTCGGGCCTCTGGTAGTTTTTCAGCGGATTTTCAGCGGTAAGAAGATTGCTGGTCTTTAAGGTATTGGTATTGATGATATTGACGACCCTTGGCATATTCTCGTTGCTGTAGATATCATAGAGATAATTACCGTCACTGCTTAAAACGCCGGTGTGCATCCCTGCTGCATTATCCAGACGCTGCATTTTAAAGTTTGCCCAGTTGATCCTGTACAGATGTTTTTCTAACGGGGTTTCTTTTGTGGAAGTGAAATAAATTTCCTTTTTCTTTTCATTAAAGCCTAAAATATCGGATACGAGCCAATCCCCTTTCGTGATCTGGGCAACCAGGCCTTTTTCCAGGCTGTAATGGAACAGGTGATTGTAACCGGTTCTCTGACTCTGCCAGATGAAATCTGTGTTTGAATTCGGGAAGAACGTCAACGGATGCTGAGGCTCGACATATTTCTCGCTTGTCTCTTCAAATAATGTTTTCACCAGATTTCCCGTCACGGCATCATACTGGTTCATTTTCAGATGGTTCTGGCCTCTGTTCAGAACGCCTACAAAAATATATTTTGAATCCGGGCTCCAGGTTACCGCCGTTAAATACTGGTCTTTTTCACCTTCGATATTTAAAAATGCTGTCGACTGTGTTTTAATGTTGAAAACGCCTAAGGTAACCTGATGAGAGGTCTGCCCTGCCATCGGATATTTGATGTTGTGATTCACGGCCGGGGTTACGGACCAATCGATGATCGGATAATCGGCTACCATTGTCTGATCCATCCTGTAGAAGGCTACACTTTCAGAATTGGGAGCAGGAAAAATACCCGTATCAATTCCGAACTCATTTCTGTGGACATTGGAAGCACCGTTCAGTATATTTTCATCAGTATCTTTGGTTACCGCGATTGTTTTTCCGTTTTTACTGACAAACAGATTGTTTTTTACCGTAAAGGCAAACGTCTGGCCATCACTGAAGACTTTCATATTGGCAGCTTCTTTGTCCATAGCAACGGAATTTTTTACCTTCCAGTCGTTTCCGGATTTTTCTACCCACATCATCTGGCCATTGGCACTGAAGTAGCCTTTGGAATTCCCGGTAAATTTAATCTGCGGAACTGCTTTGAATTTATTGTCTGCCAGGTTTTTATTTAACTGGGACAGAGATACCAGGGTATCCTGTTTATTCGTTTTTAAACTGGTAATAAGGTATCCGCCTTTTACTGCCTGAATATATGATTTTCCGTCATCAGACCATGAAAACTGTGAGATATTTTTCACGGCAAGGTTGCTTCTCAAGCCGTTAACAGCTTCCGCCATCGTAAATTTCTGGGTCTGTGCCATTGCTGAACCGCCCAAAACCAGCATCATTAAAGAAAACGTATGTAATTTCATTGTATAAAATTGAATGCACCAAAAATAAGAAATAAAAATCAACCGTTAATAAGTGTTAAAATAAAAGATTGGTAAAATCCAGGGCCATGAACTGTGGTATTTATTTCTTACATTCATGATGATAATTTTAGCTGATGAATGTTGTTGTATGGTTTGAATTAAATACCAAATATCTAAAATAATGGCACCAACCCTAGCCCAGATAGCAACGGTTACCCCGCAACAGGCATCGGGCAAGCTTGGGCGTGAGGAGTATGAGTGGATAGCTGGAAACAGCTTCTAAGAAATAAGTAATGAGTAATCGGTAATGGGTAATGGGTTCTTCCTTATCAAATAACAAGGCTAAGGTTAATTTAAAGTTAAATTAAGGCAGGAACTTTTTTCTTATCCTATATCAATGATTTGTATAGGTCTGTTGTTCTACATTTGCATCATACATAACAATAAAAAATATAATACAATGGCTACAAAATGGACCTTAGACTTAGTGCACAGTGAAATTACTTTCAAAGTAAAACACATGATGATTTCCAATATCAAAGGAAACTTCACCGACTTTACAGCAGAAATTGATGCTGACGACGACACTTTCGCCAACGCAAAAACAACTGCTACGATTCAGACCAATTCTATCTCTACAAATAACACAGACCGGGACAACCACCTGAAATCTGCGGAATTCTTCAATGCTGAAGCAAACCCTACGATTACTTTTGAATCTTCTGCATTAAACAACGAAGTAACCGGAAACCTTACCCTTAACGGCGTTACAAAACCTGTGGTTCTGGATGTGGAATTCGGCGGTATCAATGTAGATCCGTGGGGAAATACAAAAGCAGGCTTCTCTTTTGAAGGGAAAATCAACAGGAAAGATTTCGGACTGAACTGGAATGCTGCTCTGGAAGCAGGCGGTGTCATGGTAAGCGAAGAGGTAAAAATTGCCGGAGAGCTGCAGTTTGTAAAACAAGCATAGTAAATTATTATAATTTCCAGGACTCAGTAATTTACCCGCTAAATTACTGAGTTTTTTTATTTATTGAATATACTAACTTTATTCATCTCATTGGATTATGAACCTCAGCGATTTACAGAACCTCAGCAATAATTTTACGAATACCGGAAAAATGCCTGTCTTATTTTTAGGGCACGGTTCCCCGATGAATGCCATTGAAGAAAACCAGTTTGTACAGGGATTCAGGAAAGCAGCGGATGAAATACCGAAGCCGAATGCCATTTTATGTATTTCTGCACACTGGTTTACGGACGGGACTAAGGTAACCGCGATGGATATGCCGAAAACAATTCATGATTTCGGAGGTTTTCCGCAGGCTCTGTTTGATGTTGAATATCCTGCGCCCGGAAGCCCTGAACTGGCAAAGGAAACGGCCGGCCTTTTATCGCCCGTTTTGGTTGAGGAAGATCATCACTGGGGACTGGACCACGGTGCATGGTCGGTGATCAGGCATATGTATCCTGAAGCCGATATCCCTGTTATCCAGATGAGCATTGATTATACGAAGCCTCCACAGTATCATTTTGACCTGGCAAAAAAGCTGCATAAGCTCCGTGAAAAAGGAATTTTGATTATCGGGAGCGGAAATATTATCCATAATCTCCGGCTGATCGACTGGAGAAATCTCAATACCGTCGGTGCCGGATGGGACTGGGCCATTGAAGCCCGGGAAAAGACCAACAGCTGGCTTCTGGACGGGAACTTCCAAAATATAATCGATTACCATAAACAGGGAACCTCCCTGCAGTACGCTGTCCCAAGCCCTGACCATTATTTGCCTTTAATTTATTCTTTAGGACTGAAAGATAAGTCTGAAAATCTCGCTCTGTTCAATGATGAACTGATCGGCGGTTCGCTGAGCATGACAAGCGTAAGGATCAGTTAGTAAAACCGGGACTGCGGAAGAATTTGGAAATTAAAAAAAACGGAAGGCTGTTCCTATGGCTTACCAAATTTTCATTTGAAACCACTTGTTTTTATCACTAAAAATTTAGTAATATTGTTGACCATGAAAAAAGCAATATTCCTTTTCTTAATTTTATTTCCGCTGTATCTTTCATTGGCTCAGGTAGTCATGGGAACCGTAGTCAATGATGCCGGACTGAAAATCAGTAATGTAAATATCTATATTGACGGTACCAGAACCGGAACCGTTTCGAAAGAAGACGGAAGTTTTACTTTACCGCTGGCTGCAAAAAATTCAGGGAATATTGTTTTCCGGAAAGAGGAATATGAAAGTTTCACGAAGCCTGTTTCTGAAGTTGCAGGCAAAACATTAAAAGTGGTACTGCTTAAAAGCAATGATATTGAAGAAGTCACCATTGTTCCTTATACGGAAGAAGCATACAGAAACTACATCAGTTATTTCCTGGACAAGTTTATCGGGCAGGACCGTGAGCATGTAAGAATTAAAAATCAGAGAACATTAAAATTCTCGTATGATAAAAAGAATAAAACACTGAAGGTAAAGGCTCCTAAAACATTACTGATTGAAAATAAAAACCTGGGCTATGAAATAGAATACAACCTGGTGAATTTCTCTGCTGATTTTGATTCGAAGATAGTCAACTGTTCCGGGACCAGCCTTTTTAAAGAGGTAAAAAAACAATCCTAAAACAAGGATGAACAGGATGAATGCCTATGAGGGAAGCCTGCTTCATTTTTTCAGAAGCATACACGGCAATACGGTTTCTGCCGACCAGTTTATTGTCAACCATGTCATAAGGGTTCCCAATCCGAAATACCCTACTGAGGAAGAATTAAAAACTTTAAAAGATTTCACGGACGCTGCAAAGCTCACCAAAACGCTTGACATTCCTTCGCATCTGCTTGATATTTCCCGGAGAAAAAATAACCAGAACCCGTTTGCGCTGGCCATTATAAAGACCATGATTCCGGATTCTGATTATGTTAAAAGAAACAGCGACGGTGTTCTTTTCAGCTTTAAAGATATACTTCAGGTAAATTATAAAAAATATAATTACGAACTGAAAGGGAAAGAATTCATAAAAAGTAAAAACCTGGCTGTTATATCGTCATTCCTGCATCCTGAAGGTGAAACTTTCGAGGTATCACAAGACGGAAGTATTTCCAATCCGGATCTGCTGCTGACTGAAGGGGATTTTACAAAAAATAAAATTGAAAATATGCTTCCCCTGGATTATCAGCTGGGAGATTAGAAGTTATCGTTTCGCCTTTTATTTAAGTTACATTTTATTGAACAGCCTGCAGGACATTGATATTTCCGTAGCCGTAATCTGAATTCGGATTGGGATAATACGTTGAGGCCTGTCTCATTTTATTCAACACCTGATCGCGTGTCCATGATGGGTTTTTAGACCAGACCAAAGCTGCAATTCCGGCCGTGGAAGCGGTAGCTACAGAAGAACCACCGACATAATCGGTCTGTCCGTTATAATAGCTCAGTACCGGGATGCTGTTTCCGGACGCTCGTTCCATCTGATACGTAAAATCAATTTCAGATCCCGAATGGCAGACATCACATTTCTGGTTGGATGTATTTTCTTTCACTCCGGTTACTGCCTGGGCTTCGGACATCCAGGCAGGGAAAATCACGCCGGCAAAATTAGTGAAGCTTGTAGAAGTCCCGCCTGCGCAAAAAATCAGCTTTCCTTTAGAATAGGCATATTTTACACCGTCTTCAATTTTTCCGACTGAGAAAATGTGCCCCATAGACATGGAGATTATTTTCACTTTGGTATTATTCCCCAGTTCCGTAAAAGCGGTTTTCACCCCGTTCTGTTCATGGTAGCCATCCAGTACTACATTTGAAGCCGCTCTGTAGGTTACCAAACTTGCATTGTATGCCACACCCACCGGCTGACCCAGGCTGTTTCTCGGAGCTGCTGCTGCAGAAGCCATGCTTGTTCCGTGCCCGCACTGGTCATTCGGCCCGTCATACCCGCTGCTCCACGGCCATGCCGAATCTACATAAACGCCATTTTTGGTAATTGTCCTTCCGGATGAAAGCCCGTTATTGAAGCTGCTTCCCAATAAAGTCTGTTCTGGGGAAATCCCGCTGTCGATAACGCCGATGGTTACTCCTGCACCGCTGCTATAGCTCCAAGCACTTATGATATTGTGTTTTGAAAAAGACCACGGTGCTTTTGCATTCGGGGTTACGGTAGTATAATCAGCCGCATTCAAAGCTGTTGATTCCAATCCGCATCCCGATGATGAACTGCCGGATTTTGCTGCTCCGCCGAATTTCTTTTCATTTTCAAAATAACGGTAATCTGCAGGTTCCAAATACCGGATATTTTTCATTTTGCGAAGGGCAATAATAGTCTCCTGTTTTTCGATGGCCACATCAATCTGATTCAGATACGGATCTGAAGACAGCAGAACACGGTCGGTTTTTCCTTCATATTTTTTAATCAGGTCTAAAATTTCCTGTTCAACCGCATCACTGTCCGGGCTCAGGCTTCTGTCGAAAGAAGATCCGAAACCGATGGAAGCCACTTTATTTCCCTGGAAAATGGCACTCCACACAAAATGATCAGATGAGGCATTCCATGAAAACCGTCCTTTGGTTTTGATGGTTTCATTGATTTTTTCATTGATCTCTCTTGCAGTTAGGGGATCTTTCTGCACTACTTCAATGGAGTCTGCACTGCTTTGAAGATCATCTCTGTTGCATGCTGTAAAAACTGAGAACAGCATGAGTAGGTAAAACACATTTCTTTTCATATACTATAATTTGGATGACTCTAATATATCACTTTACCCTGAATTACAGATACATGAAGTGCAAATTATCTTTAATTTGTTATGTTGGAAATACGAAACAATGCAGAATTAAGTGTTGCATTAAAGCTTTTGGCTGAACCTGATTGATAAATTGCTGAAATAAAAAAACGGACAAAAGTCCGTTTTATGAATGTATTCTGTACTATTATTATGTATCCTAGTTTACAATAAACTGTCTCTCATTAATCAGTTCTGCAATAGCCAGCATATCTTCACCGATCAGGCGGTCATCTTCAAGCTTAGCCACTCTGGAACGGATAACGGCAAAGTTTTCTTCAATGAGTTTTGAACAGGTGGCAGGCCTCCTGAATTCAAGGCCCTGGGCGGCAAACATCAGTTCAACAGCTAGAATATTAACCAGATTCCCAAGAACCTGATTGAATTTCCTTCCGGAAATACTGCCCATGGATACGTGGTCTTCCTGTCCTAAACTTGTCGGGATAGAATCTGCGGAAGCCGGGAAACACAATGTTTTATTCTCCGTCACCAATGCTGCAGACGTATACTGCGGAATCATAAACCCGGAATTCAGCCCTGAGCTTTCCGTTAAAAGTCTTGGTAAACCGTATTTTCCTTCCAGCAGTAAATAACTTCTCCGGTCTGAAATATTTCCCAGCTCAGCGGCGGCCAATGTGGCATAATCCAATGGCAATGCCATCAGCTGACCGTGGAAATTCCCTCCTGAGATCGATTCTTCGGCACTTAATACAATTGGGTTATCGGTTACAGAATTCAGTTCCGTTTCGGCCATTATTTTCAGGTGTTCAAAAGCATTCCTGCTGGCACCGTGCACCTGCGGAACACAACGAATGGAATATGGATCCTGAACCCTGTCGCAGTATTCGTGGGATTTCAGGTTTTCAGAATTTTTCAAAAACTTCAGCATTCTTGCCGCTACTTTCCGGCTTCCTTCAAACGGCCTGATCTCATGAAGCTCTTTTCTGAACGGACTGGCTGAGCCTCTGTACGCTTCAATGCTCATCGCCGCCGTCATGTCTGCAAGATCCAGCAAATATTCAAACTTTTCCAGGCCTTTAATAGCGTGGGCAAGGATAAACTGCGTCCCGTTAATTAATCCCAGCCCTTCTTTGGGACCTAAAATTAAAGGCTCAAGACCATTTTTCTCTAAAATTTCCG
Organism: Chryseobacterium sp. Leaf201; assembly: GCF_001421435.1. Classification (GTDB taxonomy): domain Bacteria; phylum Bacteroidota; class Bacteroidia; order Flavobacteriales; family Weeksellaceae; genus Chryseobacterium. The sequence continues at coordinate 7,033 of NZ_LMKA01000064.1, read as the reverse complement.
CCGTTTCAAAAATTTCGTTTCCTACCCATACTTTTCCCAATCCTAAAAGCGGCAAAACAAGATGAGCCAGCGGAGCCAGATCTCCTGAAGCCCCCACCGATCCCTGCTCCGGAACGACCGGAATAATATCTTTTTCCAGCATGATGATCAGCCTCTCAATTACTTCCAGGGAAACACCCGAAAACCCTTTGGACAGGGCATGGACTTTCGCAATCATCATGACTTTTGAAAGTTCCTTATCAATCGGCTTGCCTACGCCTACGGCATGGGAAATAATTAAATTGTACTGTAAAAGCGCCGTTTCATCAGCCGAAATCTTCGTATCGCAAAGCGGCCCGAAACCCGTATTGATTCCATACACACAACGGTCTGACTCTACAATCTGCTGCACATTTTTCTGGGATTTCAAAATCTGTTCTTTTGCCGTTTTGTTCAGCTTTGCTTTATTTGGGGCTTTACAGATTTCCAATACATCATGGAAACTGAAAACATCTACACCGTATATCATGCTCTAAATTTTGTCTTAAAATTAAGCATTTAGCCATAATTGGGAAAACTAATTTTCAATACCTTATTTTTTGCTGAAATAACTTAATTAATTTACTATTTTTACCGCCGAAATAAAAAATTAATACCTAAATGAAACTTAAAACTTTACTCCTTGCCTTATGCGTTGTAAGCGCAACTTCTTTTGCTCAGAAAGTAAAATATTCCAAAGAAGACATCAAAAAGATGGAGACCTATCTTTTCAATGAAGGCTTCAACACCCCTTCTCCGAGAAAGACATCAACTGTGATTTTAAAAGACGGAAGCACGCACAAAGGATTCTGCAGTAAAATTGACACGAAAAAAGGACAGATCTTTGAAGTCTCCCTTAAAGACAGTATCTCAAAAAAAGCTGAACTGTTTAATGCAGATCAGATCGCTGAAATGTATGTATATGCAGGAAATGCCGAAAAAATAGTAAAGGTGGCAAAGTATATGGGAAATATCAGAAACTACAGCACCAAAAAGTTAACCAAACGAACCAGTAACGACAGAATCTACTTCGTTAATCAAACCGTTTCCCTTAAAAATAAGAAAGACGATAAAGAATTCCTGATGCAGGTGATCAATCCCGGTTTTGATGAGATTATTTCGGTGTATCATGACCCGAGATCAAAAGAAACCGGAGGGGTCTCATTTGGCGGAGGCCCTCAGCTTGGCGGTGGTGTGCTTAAATCATATTATGTGAAAAAAGGCGATAAAATAATGTGGCTTCATAAAGATGATTTTGAAGACAATTATGATTTCCTTTTCGGGGACAATGCTGAATTCATAAAAAAATACCCTAAGAATTCTGTTGAATGGGATTATTTCAGCTTCTTAGTGAATGAATATACCGAAATGAGCAACAGCTAACCGGTAATTTTAACATAAATTGTAAGGCCACAGGAATTCTGTGGCTTTTTTCTTGCTCTTAAATTACGTAATTTTGTTATATGAATCCTTCTTTAGAATTACAGCTTAAAACTTTACCCTCTGAACCCGGCGTTTATCGTTATTATGATAAAAACGATCAGCTGCTGTATGTGGGAAAGGCAAAGAATCTGAAGAAAAGGGTGCTTTCCTATTTCAATAAAAACCTTCCCGGATACCGGACAAGGATTATGGTGGGGAAAATCCAGCGGCTGGAGACTACAATCGTTAACAGTGAGTATGATGCCCTTTTGCTGGAAAACAACCTGATCAAAGAGCATCAGCCTTTCTACAATGTCATGCTGAAAGATGACAAGACGTACCCGTGGATCTGCATTAAGAATGAAGAATTCCCAAGGATTTTCCTCACCAGAACCAAAATACGGGACGGCTCTGAATATTACGGCCCTTATGCGAAAGTACGTCCGGCAAAAATTTTACTGGATACCATCAAACATATTTATAAACTCCGGACCTGCAACCTTAACCTGGCACCTGCCAAAATTGAGGAAGGAAAATATAAAGTCTGCCTGGAATACCATATCAAAAACTGCAACGGCCCCTGTGAAGCCCTGGAAAGCAAGGCGGAATATGATGAAAAGATTGATGCGATCCGCGGTATTATCAAAGGAGACTTCCGGAAGGCAAAAGAATACCTGACGGATAAAATGACGACCTATGCTTCCAACCTTCAGTTTGAAGATGCCCAGATCATTAAGGAAAGGCTTGATATACTTGATGATTACCAGTCCAGAAACACCGTAGTAAACCCGAATATCGATGATGTGGATGTTTTCGGGATGACGAGTGATGAAACGGCTGCCTACGTGAATTTCTTTAAAATCAGGAACGGAAACATCATCCAGAGTTTTACCACTGAAATCAAGAAGATCCTTGAAGAAAGTGATGAGGATATTATGGAGGAAGCCCTGATTGAAATCCGGCAGAAATTTGATTCGGATTCAAAAGAAGTCCTGCTTCCCTTCCATCTCCCAATCGAAATTCCGAACGTGAAACTGATTGTTCCTAAAGTAGGCGACAAAAAACGGATTGTGGAGCTTTCTGAAAAAAATGCCAAAGAATACCGACTGGAAAAATTAAAGCAGGTACAGATCATCGATCCGGAAAGGCATACCACCCGGATCATGGCAGAAATGCAGAAACTGCTCAGGATGCCCGTTGAACCGAGGCACATTGAAGGCTTTGATAACTCGAATATCCAGGGAACCAATCCCGTTTCAGCCTGTGTGGTTTTTAAAGACGGGAAGCCCAGCAAAGCCGATTACAGGATTTTCCACCCCAAAACAGTGGAAGGCCCGAATGATTTCGCTACGATGGAGGAAGTTATTTACCGCAGGTACAAAAGGCTACTGGAAGAAGGGGACAGCCTGCCGCAGTTAATCCTGATTGACGGAGGAAAGGGCCAATTGTCTTCTGCCGTGAAAAGTTTACGCTTACTGGGACTGTACGGAAAGATCACGATTGTAGGGATTGCCAAAAGGCTGGAAGAAATATTCTTTCCGGAAGACCCCATCCCTCTGTATCTCGATAAAAAATCTGAAACGCTGAAAATCCTACAGCGGGTAAGGGATGAAGCCCACCGCTTCGGGGTGAAGCATCACAGGACCCGGAGATCCAATTCAACCATAAAATCTGAGCTGGAGGGCATTCCCGGTGTGGGCGAAAAAACCATTGAAATGCTTCTGTCCAGATTAAAATCGGTAAAGAGGGTTAAAGAATCGAGCCTGGAAACACTGGAAGAGATTCTCGGGAAAAGCAAAGCGAAAGTGGTATATGATTTTTTTAATAATGCATAAAAGAAAAGGGTTGGAAAAATTTCCAACCCTTTGTGTTTTATTTAATTTATGGACAAAACTATTTCTTCAAAAATATTTCCCGGGTATACTCTCCGTTCGCCTGTGGAATCTCGATCACAATATTTCCGTTCTCGTAATATCCCATAGTAGAATTGCCGTTTTGCAGCTTTACCCTGAAAGTATCATTCTTTGTGGTTGCCTTAAAAGTGGCAAAGGGAGATGAACTGTTAGCACCGACTAAAATAAACTGGCTGTCATCAATCTGTATTTTCTGGAAATCGGTTTTTCCGTTGCTGTATTTCACAGCGCCGGTATCAGCTGGAGCTGGAGTTGTTACGGCAGGTTCAGCTGATGCAGTTTCTACAGGTTCCTGGGCACGGACTGGCTGCTGTGCCTGCACTACCGGATTAGCCGGTGAAATAGAAACATACGTCTGTTTCAATGCATCCTGATAGCCTTCTTTATATTCCTTGATATTTGAGGCTCCTTTAACCGATGTAATCACCTTATCATTACAGTCTTTAAACTGAAGCAATACTTTATTGCGTAAAAAACCGCTGTCATTGATAACATCTGCCGCTGCAACGCTGCACGGGTTATCTTTTGCTTCTGAAGGCCACTGCATCTTATCTGCCGGAATAACGGTGTAATTCTTACTTCTTAATGTTTTGGTCAGCAGCTCTCCTAAACCGAAATCTTCTTTAAAGGTTGTAAATTTAGAAGGAAGCGAAATATATTTATAATCCGAAACCTTTTGTCCGAATGCAGCCACTGAACAGGCTGTTAATATAATAAGTGAAATCTTTTTCATTGAATGGAATTAATTTAATCGTTTCTGAATTGTCCCATATCCAGTTTCAGGGAGAAGAAGTTGGAATAGAAGTTTGATCCTCCGATGCCGGAATTGGTAATCGCATAATCCAGGGTAAGGCCCCTGTACTTGATCCCGATCCCCGCACTTGGCTGGAAAGAAACTTTTCTGCTGAGATCTTCAATATCGGTAATTGACTGGAAGCGGTTTACCCCCAATCTCACGAAGATCATTTTCTGGTATCCCAGTTCAGCACCGGCATATGGCGTAATACTGGCGAAATCAGTTGAAAGAAGCGCAGCCGTTTTAGCGAAATCTACATTGATCCCCGCTTCAGGCAAAACATAGATACTGCTGTTGATCTCAAATATTTTACTTGCCCCGACATTCAGTTTAGGCATGGTAAGCTCCATTTTATCTTTCGGAGCCGGGTTAAATTCTTCGCCGTTTACAATGGTGGAAAGCTCCTTCTGGTTCACACTCCAGAAATTCACCGTAGTGGTAGCATCTCTCAGCATCCCCCCTATTTTATAGCCGTTATCCAGCTTGTAAATAGCCCCGATATCAAAACCGAAACCATATCCGTTCGCAAACTTCCCTACGTTCCTGTAAACCACCTTGGCATTGATCCCCACATCCAGTTTTGTGTTGCCGCCCGGATTAAATGCATAAGACAATATTGCTGCATAATCCGACTGGGAGAATCTGGTAATTTTATCATAATCGATATTTCCCTCCGTATCAATCAGCTGGGTGGTATTTAAGATATTATCAACGCCCAATCTCACTACGGAAACCCCGAAAACGCCTGTTTCCAGAACTTTCGCATAAGCCAGATAATCGTATTTGGCAATCGACTCGAAATATTCGGCGTGCATTGCCGCTCCCTGCCAGTCTCTTTCTACAGACATCAGCCCTGCCGGGTTCCACATCGGGGAATATACATCGTCCTGATTGGAGACTACAGCGCCTCCCATAGCCAGACCTCTGGCTCCTGCTCCGATGTTCAGGAATTCATTGGAGTATTTTCTGATGATCTGAGATTGTGACACCCCGAATGCAAGGGAAAATACGAGTAAAAGATATTTTTTCATCATATAGATTGATGCTTAATTTAAAGTTTTTTGTTTCTTAGCTTTTATAAATCCGTTGACGATGATAGCCAGTATCATAACCCCTGAAGCACCGTAAAAAACCGGGCTCATATGTTCTGATTCCCCAAAGATAAAAAAAGCTAGTATAATTCCGTAAACCGGTTCTAAATTAACTGTTAAAATTAATGTGAAGGGCGAGATATATTTCATCAGATTGACCGATTCCAGCATCGGAAAAGCTGTAAAAACACTTGCTAACAAGACTATTAACGCAATATCACGGTAACTTATTTCATTCATCTGAAAAATTTGCCCGCAGAACAGATAAATAACCATCAGAATAAACCATCCGGAGAAAATTTCATAAAAAATAATATTCCCCGAGCTTGTCTTCCCAAACATCTTTCCGTTAAAAACAGAAAATATAGTCCCGAAGACAGCACACAGTACGCCGTACATGATGCCTTCTTTAAATCGGAATTCCGTTTTAAAAATCAAGAGGATACACGCCACAATAACTACGCCCATCACCACTTCGGAAATATCAATCTTGCGCTTAAAGATAATGGGTTCCATAATGGCTGCGAATAAAGTGGACAGAGAAAGGCAGCTTAAGGCAATAGATACATTGGAAACTTTGATGGAATGAAAGAAACAGTACCAGTGAAAGGCCATTGAAAAACCGATTGCAGCGAGCTGAAAGAAAATCTTCTTTGAAACTTTAATGCTCTCTTTTTTAAAGATCCTGATATAGATGTACAGGAAGATGGCTGCAAAGAGCATCCTGTAAAACACAAGGATCTGGGCATTGGCCTGAATCAACTTTCCCAGAATTGCCGTAAATCCCCATAAAAATACAATCAAATGCAACCTGAAAAGAGCCAATTTGTACATATCTGCTTTCTTTTTAATTTTCTGCAAATTTACAAATCGGTTTCTACAAATCCTTTAAAATATGTGCATCAAAGGGATCAATCTCAAAACTTGGGGAGAAAAAGAAATATTGATAATTTTGAGGAATGTTAAACGATGCCGAACTCCTCAAATTATTTTTACCTGAACTCTTGATTGAGCATTTTGAGATTGTAAAATTTGCAGAAGAAAACAAAATTCTCCACATTTACTTTGACGAGAAAAATACAGCTCCGAAAGAATTTTCGTTTCTGTTATTGCAGTCAAAAGGTTTTGTTCCGGAAATTACCGTTGACGATTTTCCTCTTCGTGGAAAAACAGTAAAACTCCACATCAGACGCAGAAGATGGACCGATACAAAAACCGGCAACATCATCCAGAGAGATTGGAATCTCATTGCCAAAGGAACCCGCATGACACAGGATTTTGCCGAGTTCTTAAAAAAAATCAGCCGATACTAAAGCACTTCCCTGTAAAACCATTGGCGAGATGTATGGCGTGGATGGCAGAAAATTCCAAAGGCAATACAAACAAAGCATCAGCAATTTTAAAAAGTGGGAACAAAAATCACACGCCGAGGATTGGATTCTCTATCCCSAAAACCTCTCACACCAACTATCTCTCGATGAAGTTGCTCTTTCTGATGGTGAATTGTACACTGTTCTGACCTCCAAAAAAGCAATGGGCAGAAAAGGCAGTATTGTCGCCATCATCAAAGGAACCAAGAGTGATACCGTAATAGAATATCTCTTAAAAATCAACAAAAAATTAAGGTTAAATGTAAAAGGAATTACTTTAGATATGGCGGGTTCTATGAAGCTCATCGCCAAAAGATGTTTTCCCAATGCCACACAAATTATCGACCGATTCCATGTTCAGAAATTAGCCATAGAAGCGTTGCAGGAATTAAGGATAAACCACCGTTGGGAAGCTATTGAGCA
>NZ_LMKA01000063.1 GCF_001421435.1 Chryseobacterium sp. Leaf201 | reverse complement strand
AAATTATTAATTTTAGATTATTAAATAGTAACCTTTTTCATTAAATTAAAAAAGGTTTACTATGTGTAAACCTTTTGATCATATTTTTAAAAGATAAACTTATTGTACTATAATTTTCTTTGTAGCTTTTCCTTTATCAGTAATAATTTCAAAATAGTAATTTCCTTCTGATAGCTCCTGAACGGAAATTTTAGATGATGTACTGCTTTTTATTAACTGACCAGTAGTACTATAAATATTTACTTTTTGCAAAATCAGATTTTTTTGTAGTGAAATATTTACAAAATCAGTTGTTGGATTAGGAGAAATAGTGAAGTTTTTTAATACAAGGTCATCTGTTTTTAAAATACCTTGTAAATTAAAAATACGCACATGTCCCGCATCTATTAAGGTATTATTATCAGCTCTTATAGCTCCTACCGCTACAACGGATCCATCATTAGAAAGGGAAACCTGATAACCATTGTTATCAGAATCAGCTACGCTGTTAATATCACTACCTGCCTGAATCCAATTGTCGGAAATATTTTTAAATATTTTGGCCTGGCCGTTTGTAGCATTGTATAACCATGCTCCTACGGCAACCATAGAACCATCATTTGAAAGAGAAACACTGACTCCAGTTCCACTCGCAGTTGCACCATCTATATCAGATCCTATCTGATTCCAAGCATTGGCAATATTTCTGTAAATGCGTACATGCCCCGCATAAGTGCCATTTCCATGTGAGTTATTACGCGTAGCACCTATAGCAACCACGCTTCCGTCACCTGAAAGCGAAACGCTTTCTCCACTGAAATCACCGCTTGCTTCTCCATAGATTGCAGGACCTACCTGATTCCAGACATTAGAAATATTTTTATAGATGCGAACTGATCCTGGTCCATCACTGAATGCTCCCACAGCAACAGTCGTTCCATTATCCGAAAGGGATACACTCCAACCACTGAAACCACTATTGACTAAGCCATCAATATCAGGCCCAACCTGTGTCCATACATTACCAATATTTCTATATACACGTACATGGCCCCTGTCACCACCACCTATCGCATTTGCATCATTTCCTGGAGCTCCAATTGCTACAACATTTCCATCACTGGAAAGTGAAACACTGAGGCCATTCCAGTCGCTACCTGCCTCTCCATTGATATTACTTCCAATTTTAGTCCAGACATTGGAAATGTTTTTATAAACACTTACCGAGCCGGTACCATTATATGGTGTACCGACAGCAAGTACGGTCCCGTCATCCGACAGACTAACACTATAACCACTCTGAGCATTAGCTTGGAGCCCATAAATACTACCTATTTGGTTCCATGTTCCGGAACTGTTCTGGAATACCCTGACATTTCCTCTGCCGGAATTATATTTAGGTGCTCCAATGGCCACAATATTCCCATTGCCTGAAAGAGCAACACTGTATCCACTTTGATCTCCGGCTGCTATTCCATTTATGGTGTTACCAATTTGTGTCTGTGCAAATGCAATTGTAGAGCTGAATAGAAGTGTTAGAAAATAGTTTTTTTTCATTGTTAATTAGTTTTAATTATTTAAAGGGCACAAATATATAATATAATTTTCAGAATAAAATAAATTATTCACCCACAGGTCTTTTAGTTACGTAGATGATCATCCAAAAATTAAAATATTTTTGTCTCAAAAAACGATACCTTCATAAAGTCAAAATGGGATAAAAGAAAACTACTGAAAAAGCACAACGAGCTGGAGAAAGTACGGCGACAGCCCAAAAACTATATTTTAGTTTTTATTTTATGTTAAATAAATTATTAGAGAATTGTTCCTATCTTTAAAGTCGAATTTAAAACAATTACTATGAAAAAATTAACGAGAGAAAAATTAAAATCAACTTTCGCAGCGGGAGGTGTAGGTGGTAGTACTGGCGTAGGTATAGNTCGAATTTAAAACAATTACTATGAAAAAATTAACGAGAGAAAAATTAAAATCAACTTTCGCAGCGGGAGGTGTAGGTGGTAGTACTGGCGTAGGTATAGAGCCAACAAATCCAACAGATCCAACAGGGCCAGCTTGTGGAGGGTCGCATTGTCCCAATAACGATTACATTTGCTGCTATCATCAAACAGGAAGCTATTGTACGAGCAGATCTTGCGACGTTAGAGTCAACTAATAATGATCCCTCATTTAGAGGGATTTTTTTATTGAGGATCACATATCCGACTAAAACGCTGACAATGGAGGCAACGAAGATGCCGAATTTTGCCTGTATCTGGTAGTAAATGCCAGAGAGGTATTGAATAAAGACATAGTAAACCCTATAAAGGCCAGGAAGCCAAGTTCGAAAAGGTTACGGAATTCGCTCACCGGACAGCAGCTGGCTTCTATGACAGGATTGAGGGTAGAAACAGTAATAAGAGCGTTAAAAAAATCGAAAAGCAAAATAAACTTGAAATCAGAAACACGAAAGTTTACATTTAACGTCAAACTGTTTCTGAAGGTAAGGTGTTACAAAGCGATCATTAGAAGTGTGCTTACTTGCCTTTCAGTCGATGCTGAGCACTCCATTTCTTAGGTTTCATTCCAAAATGCTGCTCAAACAACCTTCCGAAATGACTCAAATTAGTAAAACCTAAGTGATATCCAGTTTCAGAAACCGAGAGATGTTTCTCCTTCATCAATCTGGCTGCTTCCTGCATTCTTAGGTATTGGCAGTATTCGTAAATACCCTTCCCGAAAATTTGCGTGAAAAGTTTTCTGAGTTTAAGCACATTCATACCGCTTATTGTTACAAGTTCTTCCTGGGTCAAAGGATTGTCAAGAGAAAATGAAATCGCATCCCTTACACGGTAAAGAGCTGCTATTTCATCACCACGAAGGCTTTGATATTTGACATGTTGTCGTTTGGAAAGGTTTTTAAAAAGCAGGTATAACAGCTCCAGTGCTCTTAATTTGTAATAAGCTTCGGAAAGTATATCGGATACGGGAATTCCGGCAATCTCAGTAATAAGATCAGCCATCTCCGGCGACATAAATTCTTCGATCAAAAATGTTTTTTCATCATTGAAAAGATAGCGGAATGCCTCTTGATCATTGCCAATGAAATTTTTGAGAAAATCGAATTCGATCAGTATCGTAATCTGGGTAATGGTAAGCCCTTTTGGAAATACTACTTCGCTTTCCAGGTGGAATGGCGTTATACGGATATGAGGTCTTGCCTGGAGGGATTTTTCGGAATATTGATCTATATGATTATTTGAAGAATGATTAAATATGTTCTGAAAAGAAAAAAGCAAGCCTCTTCTAACCCCATCAACAGATTTTCTTCTGTATATAAATGTTTCTTCTGCAATCACAGACCGGACCATCAGCAGCATTTCAGGAAGCATATCAACGATATGAATCTCGTTGAGCCGCAAGAGATCCAGATTGTCACTAAATTCAGATGCCAGCATCCCCAATTTTTCTACCAGATCTAGCATTTGCTTCTTATTATCCGTTAAATTCATTTTATGGACTATTTTTATTATAAAATAAGACTATTTTATCCCTAAATGTAAAGCTAATTTTGTAATAAGAACTTAAAAGATTTTAAAAATGGGAAAAAATATTTTAATATCAGGCGGGGGAATTGCAGGACTGACCGCCGCAAAATTTCTGTCGGCACAAGGACATCAAGTTACAGTAATTGACAGAGCTTCTTCCTTTGGTAAGGCAGGTTTCCTGATATCGCTGAAGAGCTTTGGTGTCCGTATCATGGAGGAACTCGGTTTGAAGGCAGAATTGCAAGCATCATCTTCTCCATCCGAGTTTGTAAGCTTTTTAGAAAAAGATGGGCAGGTTATTCAACACATCAGCTATGAAAAAATGAACGAGAATATTGAACGTTCAGTACTGATTTCCCGTGGCGGGCTTCATAATGTGTTATATGATTGTTTAGAAGATCAGATAAATGTATTTTTCGACACAACGATTTCCAAAATAACTTCAGTAGGTGAGAGAACAGAGGTGGTATTATCTGACGGACGCGAAATGGAACCTGATATCATTATTATTTCTGAGGGTTTACGTTCTTCAACACGGGAACGTTACTTCACGAATGCTCGAATAGTAGATTTCAATACACTTTATATGGGTGGAAGACTGCAAATTGAACATTCCTGTAATGTGGGTGATTTTAAAATTTATATCGATGTGAATAAGATGCTCTCTATTTATCCGATTGCTAATAATGAAATTGCTATCCAATGTTATATCCACCATACAGGTGATCTCGCAACGATGAAGGAAAGACCGGCGGAACTGTTACACCGCTCTTTCGGTCATTATGGCATCGAAATAACGGATCTGCTCAATCGTTTTGCTGAAGAAGGCATGATGTTCATTGATAAGATGGGAATGGTAGACACACCTGACTTAGTCAATGGAAATGTGGTTTTGCTTGGTGATGCAGGGTATTGTCCCACCGCCATGTCGGGAATGGGAGCATCGCTTTCAATCTATGGAGCTAAGGCATTGTCTCATTTTATCAACGAAACACCCGATGATTTAAGATCCGCCTGCAACAATTATAATGGATGGATGCAACCTATCATCCACAAATTCCAAAGTAATGCGAGAAATAATGCCGCTTCTTTTATCCCTGCCGATGAACAGCAGCTTCATGAGTTTATCAATACATTCAGGGCGGCTTCTGACATCGAACTTAAAAAAATTATGACTGATCCGATCATACTCACCGAAGATCAGTTGAATTTTATAATCAGTTAAGTTATGAACTTTAAAAAAATATTTTCCATCATTATTGGATTTGGCGCCATTGGTCTTTTAAGTTCAGTATTTGCCAAAATACAGGGCATTTTCTTTCCCGCTTCTTTGCAGCTGTTTAATCAGGTCACATGGGCTTCTTATGATATCATTCAGCTTATCATCAAATTAGTATGCGTTTACCTTAGTTGTATTGCAGGAGGTATTGTAATATCATTATTTGGCGGGGAAAAAAGAGAGCAGTATATAATGGCAATCAGCATCATCTTGATCGTAACATGGTTGTGGGTAAGCACGATTCATCCCTTATGGTTCTGGGCATTATTGCTTACAGGGATTATCCCTTTTGTTCTGATTGGAAGTAAAATTAAACAAATTTTAGCCATAAAAATGAGGAATACAGAACAATAATATTACGTACAAAGATAAAAGACTTGTTTAAATTTTTTAGAAAAAAGAGTTCCATAAAATCAACAAAATTAAGTAGCAGAAAAAAAGAATTGAATGAAAATGGCGCTGCAGATAAGCCAAAAGCTTATATAGTTAATGAATAAACGTAAAAGGTAATCTCAAAAAATAATGATAACAAATTTACCAACCTATCAATATTTTTTGTAAAAGCCTAAAGAAAAATTATACGCAAACGGTAATGTATATTACAACAGCTTTATAATAGAAATAACAGCAATTTATATAAGCCCTCAACACTTTTATGTGTTGAGGGCTTTTCTATTTAAACCGAATGGATAGTGCGTGTAGTTATTTTACTACATCAACTTCCATGTTCCACTACAAAGAAGATTTTATCACCGCCGTAGATTTGTATTGTTCAAAAAGAGGATAATTAAACAAGAATAAAAATAAAATAATACGATCATGACAAAATTAATCGCAATCGCAGCTTTAACTATCGGAGCAACTATATTAGGAACGAACAATGTTCAGGCTCAAAATACAACTGCAACAACAACCGTAAACATTACCCTGAACGATGTAATCTCCATCGACGCCGGAAGTACGGCAATTGGCAATACAGTTGACTTCAACTATGCGACTGCAGCGGATTATAACTCTGATCAAACGGTTACTAAAGCCAACTCTTTAAAGGTTACTTCAACGAAGAACTTTAATGTTAAAGTAAAAGCAGGCGGTGCTAATTTCATGAATGGAACCAACCTAATCCCTGTAAATGTTCTGACGATCAAAGCTGCTGCAGCTGCCGGAACCATGGGAGGAACAAAAAGTGCTGTCGTTTTATCTGCAACGGATCAGAATTTAGTTACCAATGCACCACTAGGAAGTGCCTTAACACTGAATCTGGATTACACCATTCCTGCGGCGAAATCATCTTCTTCTGATATCTTAGGTAAACCGGCCGGAACTTATACGCAAACAGTAACTTATACTGCAACAGCTTTATAATAAAAATATTATTTACATTATGAAAAAATTAATTTTTGCTTCTTTTGCTCTTGCAGGATTTGTATCATTGAATGCTCAGCAGGCCGTAACTTTAAACGTTAGATTAAAGCCTATCCAGACCCTTATAGTGAATACCGCTCAGAAAATAGTTAACTTAGACTATGTAACCAAAGATGATTATGTAAACGGTGTATCATCTGTTAATGCTGACCATTTGAGCATTTACAGTACAGGAGGATTCCAGGTAAAAGTGAAAAGTGCCAATGCCGCTTTACAGAACGGTGCTAAAAATATCCAGGCCAACACCATCCAGATCAAGGCAAGTGCAGGATCAGAGCCTGTTACAGGAGCTCAATATGCACAGAACACCCAGTTGTCAGCTACCGAAACCACATTGGTTACTTCAGCAGTAGGAGGGGTAGATAAAAAAATCAGCATTGAATACAAAGGTGCAGGTGCTAACGCTTACCTTGACAACTATATTGCAGGACAGACTCCTACTGTATATACAACAGAATTAACATATACTATTATTTCTCAATAAGATATTTTCATAAAGCAGAGATAACTTCTATATATAAGCAATTTTTAATACTTTAAATGTACTTTGTCATACTGACAAAATGAATTACAGTATAATAGAACGATTTCTTTCATTATAGAATCTCAAATTCAGTTATGGAATATTATCTATTAATAAATCATTGCTATGCTTACATCTAAAGACAGTTTTTCGCACTTTATTAAAGCTGAAATAGAGGAGTTCTATAAAATTAGCCTGCCGGACTGTAAGGAACAGAAGCAGCTTATTTATACTCTTTCCCATTATTTATTGGGAGTATATAAGAAAAAGTTATACATCAATCGAATATCCGGAGAAGTTGTTAATTATAAAGTCTCTCATTTTCTTTTTAATGTAAGGATTTTTTAAGAACCAATACCATTTTTGTTTCAATGTGGCTGATCATACTTCGGTACCTCCAAGGTTATTTTATAAACTTTCCGACTTGAAGTTTTAATAGTGCTTACGATTAATATCATAAAAACCTATTATCGTTTTTTTTGAGACTTTTAAGTTATATAAATGATAACTAATTGTTTAATTTATATTATTGCTATCCTCAGTAAAACACTCCAGGCATTCAGCAATTCAAAAAAATAAATACAGTCATTTAATGTCAATTTGAAACAATAACAGGCGAGCGTTTGATAAATATTAATTTAGAGTTATATATAAAAATAACCAACAATATATATGATTATCAGATATATAATCAATACTTTTGCAAAAAATTTCTAAAAATCGTTAATCTAATTAAGTGTCATGTTTAAAAAACTAATTCCCAGGAAAACGCTCATGTTTCCGGTTCTTATTCCTGTTTCTTTCTTTCAGAATGTAGGCGAAAGAAAAACCAATTACAGGATTTTATGCTCCTTATTTTTACTATTTCTGACCAACATCCTGGTCTTTTCCCAAAGTTCCGGAAAACTTTACCTTTCCTCTTCAGGAACAGGCTTTGTCTATGACATTACCGGGACCACACCTTCCACAGTGGCAGCAGCTCTGCCCGCAGGGATCACGACGCCTACTTATTACAGTGCTAATAATTCGACCGCTGTAAGTAACTTAGCTGTGGGTTATGATACCGCTCAGGCAAACCAGCCTTTGGTATTCTTAAATTCAAATACGGCAGCAAACAGCCCGGTATTAAAAAACGGTACTGCTACAGGTTTGATATTGCCGGTACAGATCGGCGGGATAGGCACTAACAATGTACTGGGTTCGTATTTTGGGCAGTCATTCGGGTTTAGCGGAAAAAACCTTTACAAGGTGTACCCGGCTGTTTCGGCAGCACCGATGGTAATTACGGGTGACGCCATCTGGAATGCTACAACATCCACTATTTTTGCCAGCGACACATTTTATGATTATCAGAACAATGTATATACTATTCTTCAGAATGTAGTCGGGACTACCTATACCAGGTATTTGTACCGTATTGCCATTACAGGGGCGACAACGGCAACGGCAACCCAGGTAGCGACAATTTCCGGGCCTGTAGGCGTAAGAAATGCAGATGCCAATCTCAGTACAACAACCGACGTTGGGAATGTAAGGGGAACTGCCTATCTGAACGGTTACGTATTTGTAGCTTCAGAAAACGGCGATAATGATGTCGTAATGTACAGAATGAATATCAATACAGGTGTTTCAGAATACCTGACACAATATAATAATGTTACAGGCATCAGCGCAGGAAATATTGACCTGGCTTCCGTGGATTATTTCCAGCCCTTTACTTTTACCTGCGGTTCAATGGCATTGCAGGGAACAAGCCCTTATGTTGCCGGAACATCTTCCACACGAACGTTAAGAATTCCGGTGTCCAATATTTATGCCCCGGGAACGTATACCATTAATGTTACAGGGACAGGCTTTTCCAATCCTGCTTATTCGGCGACCATTACTTCAACGTCAACCTTTATTGACGTTCCGGTTACCTATAACGGAACCGGACAGGGAGGCTACCGGACATTAACCGTTGATCTGAATGGAAGCACGACAACCTGTACGTATAATGCATTGATTGATGCAGATTCTGACGGAGACGGCGTTTTGGACAGTGCAGACCTTGATGATGACAATGACGGGGTATTGGATAGCGCAGAAGGATGTTCAGGAACCGTGACCATGGCAGCTGTTACAGCGGCAACAGCTACAAGTTTAACAAATACCAATACCGCTTTTGTTACCTTGGTTCCGCCGGGAGCTGCATTACCTGGTGGTGGAATAACCCTTACAAAGACTGCAGGAACGGGTAATACATGGGGCGTATTTACGCCACCGGTTGCCACAACAACAATAACGGCTAACGGCGCCCAGAGCGCTCCTTTTTCAACAAGATACCTGGATATTACGGGGACAATTGCAAGGACTTTAAATATTAATTTCGGGGTTAGCGCAAATTCTTTAAGTTCAACTAATAATCAGTATCAATATATAATCGGTATTGCCGGATTAGGCGGTGAAGGCGGTTCAGTAACCAATACTTTTTCTGTTCCTTTAACGGTTGTAGGTAATTCGAATGTATTTAATACAGGATTTTATTCACTTTTAAACGGTACTGCTTCTACAACACCGGGAGTGTCAGGAACTGTTTTTACCACCAACAGTCCTCTTACTACACTACAGGGATATACTTTCTTCCTGGTACCTGCTGATGTTGCTTCTTTTACCATGACCTTAACCGGGAATAATGACCCACACGGAATTATTTTCGGGGTATATAATGTTAATTGTACCGCTGATACGGATGTTGATACGATCACAAACCGACTTGACCTGGATTCTGACAATGACGGCTGCCTGGATGCTATGGAGGGTGATGAAAACGTAGCTTACAATATGCTGGTTAATGCACATGCCGGACTTACAGTGGGTACGGGTTCTTCCGCTTCCAATCAGAATTTATGTGCAGCTGCAGGCTGTGTCAATACCAACGGTGTCCCGAACCAGGTAAATGCGGGAGGCCTTGCAGATACAGTGGGAACCCAGGGGCAGGGAATCGGTGATGCCCTGAATAGTTCAGTATCTGCCTGCTTTTGTTATAAACCGGTTGTAACAACAGGCGCACCCGTTTTAAATACACTTCAGGGGATTACCTCTTTAGGTAGAGCCGGAGCAAATGCCTCCAACTGGCCGATGGTTAGAAAGGGAGCATGGACCGCACTGGAATCCAAAACCAAAGGATTTGTAATGAACAGGCTGACAACACAGCAAATCACAGCAATTCCTGCAGCAAATCTCGTAGAGGGAATGATGGTGTATAATACAACTTTAGACTGCCTGCAGATCAATACAACAGGTACTGCAGGAGGATGGACCTGCTTCAACACGCAAGGCTGCCCTACAAACTAATTCTAAAATTCAAAAAATAAAAAATGAAAAACAATATATTCATCATTGCTTTTACGCTCCTTTCGGGAATCTTTTTTGCACAGGTTGCCATTGGTAAGACTGCGGTCTCCTCTCCATCGGTTTCTCTGGAATTCGGTACAGCAAATCGCGGGATTATCTTACCGTGGGTAACTTCTGCAGCTTCAGTAACCGGTGCGGTGAACGGAACAATGATCTATGACCTTACAGACAAGAAAGTTAAGATCAGATATGCTTCTGCCTGGAAAGACCTTTCTGTAAATACAACGGGAACCACCGTTGATCCGTTAACAGGGGTAAACGGGGAACTGATTGAGACTACGGCTATTGAAAATACAAATGCAAAGATGGCCGTCGGTACCCTTACTTCAACGCCCGGAATTCTGGTACTGGAAGATTCCAATAAAGCCATGGTACTGCCTAAAGTGGCAAGCCCCCATCTTAACATCATCAATCCAGCACCGGGAATGATGGTTTATGATACAGCCAATAAACAATTAGCCGTATTTAACGGAAGAGTATGGTCTTTCTGGAGACCGTAAACCTTATTAAATCAAATATATTCATCTAATAAGGTGTTTATGCAATATCTCAAACTGAAGCTGCCTTATTTATTGTAAGGCAGCTTTTTTAATTTTATATTCTGATCTCAGATTGTTTTTGAGATTATTATTAAAGGCCAGTAGTCTTAAAAAAACGATTAAATGCGATGATGAATAATAAAGAAAGCCACTTCAATTGAAGTGGCTTTCTTCTTTCTTTAATGTGAAATAATATATTAATATTTTGTAATGTGGTATGCAAATCCTGTCAAAAGTTATACCATAGAAATACCCGGCAACTGGTTTCTATGACAGGGTTATTTTAGTTTGTCAACATACAGGATTGTAATTTACAGATAAAGGAATTGAAGAACTTGCTAATAAATTAAGAGATGCTTTTCAAAAGAATAGATAGTTAAAAATTATCAAAGACCGGAATAAATAATTTAAATACTAAGTAATTTATCAATCTATTAATATGCAAGAAATTTACCTGAAATACAAAATACATTACAGTTTATTGAAAGTGCTTCGGCAGGGGGATATAATAGGTAATCTTGTTGACTTGGTTTACTAATTTATATTTCCATGAATGACATTATTAATTTTACAATTTCAACTGTTCTATATTATCCGGTCTCATCAATTTTCAACATCAATGTTTGTTAAGTTCTCGTGATAATTTATGATTGTAGTTAAAGATTGTATTAATTGGTCGTATTTTTTTCTGCCTAACAAATTAATATAGTCTAACGTTACTGACCCAAATACTTCCCCAAGAACTTTATAAAGATTCTTACCTTCTTCAGTCAGGAATATCATCATTGATCTTGCATCGCTTTCATTTCTTCTTGTGTAAATCATTCCCTGTTTTTCCAGATCTTTTACAGCTTTACTCACTCCTTGTCTTGTAACCTTTATTTCTTTTAGTAATTTATTGTTAGAGATGCCTTGATATCCAATACTCATAAAGTAAGGGATATGAGCAGGCTTTATATCTGATAGTATATCAATATTTTGTGTTCCGAAATGATCGATTAATCGTCTGTAGTTATAAATTAGCTTAAAAAGAAGGAGGTCTGAATGTATTTGTTCCATTCCGTAAAGTTAATACTTTAATTTTTTTTTATCACATAATTTAATTAAATATTAAGTAAACTTAGTTGACTAATTAATGCAAATGTTTATATTTGCAGAGTTGTTTTTGTTAAATGAATATTTACAACTTTGTATTGGTAATGTCAGTTAGATTGTTGCTGATTAATGTTAAAAAATAGATCAATGAGTCGTAGAAAAAGAATTGTAGTTTTAGGTGGAGGATTTGCTGGGATTAATTTTATTAAAGAATTTTCAAAGCATACCCGGCACGAAATAGTTTTAGTTGATGAGAACAATTATCACTTCTTCCCGCCGTTACTGTATCAGGTTTCTACGGCTTTTATAGAAGCATCAAATATATCTTATCCTTTTAGACGGATGTTTCAGGGAAAAGAGAATGTAAGATTTCATCTAGGTAAATTTCGGCATATCAATCCGATAGAAAAGGTTGTGTTAACAGATGCAGGTGAAGTTTCATATGACTATGTTGTTTTTGCAATGGGAACTAAAACCAATTTTTTTGGAATGGAAAACATTAAAAGAAAAGCTCTTCCTATGAAAACAATTGATGATGCTCTTCTAATGAGAAATCATATTTTGCTAAATATGGAAAAGGCGGTGCGGGCCAAGACATTAAAAGAGAAAGAAAAACACCTTAATATTGTGATTGCAGGCGGAGGGCCTACCGGAGTGGAAGTTGCAGGAATGCTGGCCGAAATGAGTTTGAAACTCGCAAAGAAAGAATATCCGGAAGTGCAAGATCTGAAAACAAATCTTTACCTGGTTGATGTTATGCCCGTATTACTCCAACCAATGAGCAAAAAATCGCAAGAAGAAGCCTACAGTGTTTTGAGCAAATTAGGTGTCCATATTGTCTTGAACACCGCAGTAAAAGATTACGACCAAGGGAAAGTGATTTTTTCAGATGGAACCGAAGTAGAAACAGAAGTTTTAATTTGGGCTTCTGGTGTGGTAGCTCAAAATGTTCAAGGAATACCGGAAGAGTCTTTAGGACGGGGCAAACGGATTTTAGTTGACCAATATAATAGAGTTACGGGTACAGATAATATTTTTGCGATTGGCGATATATCTTTACAGATCTCAGATCCCAATTTT
This sequence comes from Chryseobacterium sp. Leaf201, assembly GCF_001421435.1. Lineage (GTDB taxonomy): Bacteria > Bacteroidota > Bacteroidia > Flavobacteriales > Weeksellaceae > Chryseobacterium. The sequence goes on along the minus strand of NZ_LMKA01000063.1, from coordinate 34,528 downwards.
CCTAACGGACATCCTCAATTGGCACAGGTAGCCATTCAACAGGGTTCTTTATTGGCGAAAAATCTAAAATTAATTATCAGTAATAAAGCGCTTTATAAAGTATTCAGATATAATGATAAGGGCAGTATGGCTATCATTTCAAATACAAGGCAGTGGTAGATCTTAATAAAAAAACATTTTTAAAAGGTTTTTTTGCCTGGATTATGTGGCTCTTCATCCACATTATACCATTGATTGGATTTCGTAACAAAGCAAAATTAATGTCAAATTGGTTGTGGTCTTTCATTACCAATGACCCTACTTTGAGATTAATTATAAGAGCAGAGAAAAACAATAGTTAACTTCATCATTTATAAATCTCGGAAATATAAAATGTTCTTGCAGTATCAAGAATTTGGATTGCAGAAGTGATTCTGATTCTAAAAATAATCACTATGCCTCTGGTGATGAAGAATTCCTTAAATTTATATGATTACTAATAAAAGATTTTAATGACATAATACTCCAGGTAGAAAAATATATTGAGAATGGTAAAATTATCCGAAATATAAGCTTCAAAATAGAAATCCTGAAAATTCCTGAGTATACTTTAGAAATTATAAAACACCCTATATCATAAAGCGGTAATTTCGAAATAATTAAACATTAAATCTCAAAAAACGATTAAATTGTAATTGCTGAATTTTTGCTGTATTTCTGGAGTAACCTATCAATATTTTTTTTAAAAGCCTAAAGAAAAATTATACGCAAACGGTAATGTATATTACGACAGCTTTATAATAGAAATAACAGCAATTTATATACGCCCTCAAAACTTTTATGTTTTGAGGGTTTTTTTATGAATAGTGCGTGTAGTTATTTTACTACATCAATTTCCATTTTCAACTACAAAGAAGATTTTATCGCCGCCGTAGATTTGTATTGTTCAAAAGAGGACAACTAAACAGGAATAAAAATAAAATAATACGATCATGACAAAATTAATCGCAATCGCAGCTTTAACTATNGCCGTAGATTTGTATTGTTCAAAAGAGGACAACTAAACAGGAATAAAAATAAAATAATACGATCATGACAAAATTAATCGCAATCGCAGCTTTAACTATCGGAGCAACCATATTAGGAACGAACAATGTTCAGGCTCAGAATACTACCGCAACAACAACCGTAAATATTACCCTGAACGATGTGATCTCCATCGACGCCGGAAGTACGGCAATCGGTAATACAGTTGACTTCAACTATGCGACTGCAGCAGATTATAACTCTGATCAAACGGTTACTAAAGCCAACTCTTTAAAAGTTACTTCAACGAAGAATTTTAACGTTAAAGTAAAAGCAGGCGGTGCTAATTTCATGAATGGAACCAACTTAATTCCTGTAAATGTTCTGACGATCAAAGCTGCTGCTGCTGCCGGAACAATGGGAGGTACAAAAAACGCGGTTGTTTTATCTGCAACGGATCAGACTTTAGTGTCAAATGCTCCTCTTGGAAGTGCCTTAACACTGAACTTGGATTACACTATTCCTGCAGCAAAATCATCATCTTCTGACATCTTAGGTAAACCGGCCGGAACTTATACGCAAACAGTAACTTATACTGCAACAGCTTTATAAATAAATTTTTTTCATATTAATATTTTGTGATTTGGTGTTCGAAGGCTTCCCACGGGAGGCCTTTGATTTTGTATGTATTGATACCGATATAGAGAAAATTCAAAATCCGGTAATAAGTATCTATCAGCTGTAAAGTAGAATCTATGTTTTTGGACATTTAAATCTAATTAATACATCACACCAAACATACCGTAAATTTATTAAGCCGTTTTATATCTTTTTTAAAGGTATCAAATCTCAAAAAACGGTAAAAACTGATTACATAGAAAGAGCCCGGTAAAATACCGAACTCTCACACAAATGCTTAACTATGTTTTAAGTCAACTTTTCGGGTCACCTCAAATTCAGGGAGGGTCTTTTATTACTTTTATTTTACAGTTTCCTCAGCATTATAATGGCAACAGCTTCTGCTTGATGCTGCAAATGCTCGCCGGTTCGGTTCCGGCTGTTAAAGCATTTAGGAACGCGCTTACGCCAATTTCTTCAAAATAAGCATTGATATGCTGATAGAGGATCTGACCTACAAAATTGCATTCTGCAATTGACGTTGGGGTTGAGGAACAGGCGCCATTGGAACAATCATCGGCTATCATCGGGCCGTTTGTTGGTAAGTCTGTTTGAAAGGTGCCGGCAAATTGTCCCTCCCGGTCAGGGTCAGAGCAAATATAGGGATTTACACCCCCGTTATTAACTAATAGCACCTTATTAAGTCCAAACAAAAGAGCCTTAACGGCCAGCGGAGTATTAAGCTGTGTGCCATAAATAGTATCGATATATGACTCAAAACCTTTTGACCATACCTGAGGAACAATGTCAAGACTGTTCCAGATTTTGCAGTTGAACTGCTGCCATTTCACAGCAGGTTCAGGCTGTGGTGGAAAAGTTGCCTTAAGGTAATCCACATAGTAGCTGTTGCCTACATCCGGGCCTGCAACGGCATAGGTTCGTGTTGTCCAATTTTGGGTTTCAGCATGCGTGGGTATTTCGGAAAAGGTAGTATCAGCACCAAACAGTACAAGCGCCAGTGCCGGCGATAATGCACCTCCCAGGCTGTGTCCGGCCACAGTGATAATAGCGTTCGGGTCATCTAATTGGGAGAAATAACTTGTAATCGAATTTTCTGAGTTTAAGCCAAGCAAAAGCTTGATACCGTTTAATGTACCATGAGAGATCCTGATGTTATTATGGGACGGACAATAAGGCCAGTCTTTAATAGTACCGCCCAGCAAATCTTCATCCAGTTCATCAAAGATAGATGTTGCTTTAGTACCCGCAATAGATACTACATATTCATTGATATCCGCCACCGTCTGACTGGGGTATTTGAACACGAGCATGGTATTTGTCGCAGTTGCGGTGTTGCCTTTTATATCCTTAGGTTCTACAACAACATAAGGTCCCCAGGCTACGGTAACATCCACCGGAAAATCGGCAGCAGCGATGATTCCGGGCAAACTCTCGGCAAAGCTGGTCTGAATTGCCTGTGCAGCCGAAGCCGGATCGGTAGCATTCTTTTGCTTAGGTGCGAAATTCGAGATCATAGACATGATGAATGTCATTTGGTAATCATTGTAAGTCATAGGGTTTAGGTTTTTATATTAAAATGAGAGTTATTGACGAACGGAGTTACTTTATATTTGAATTACGGTATACTACATTTCCGCCCAGCCAGGTTTCCTGTACCGTGATATTGCGCATATTCATGCTGATCTTGTCATGGGCCATACTTAACGGATCTTCTGCGAGGATAATAAAATCTGCAAAATGGCCTTTGGGTAAAGAGCCCGCCCATTTTTCGGCATAACATTGCCATGCGGCATCATAAGTGGCTGCCCGCAAAGCCTCTTCGGGTGTCAGGCATTCATCTTTATTGAGAACAGGCGAGGAGCCATCTTCCCGTGGATGTGATTCCATCACACGTGTAATGGATTGTTCCATCATTCTTAACGGTCCGATGGGCGTTACCGTATGATCGCTGTGAAGGGAAATCCTTAATTTCTTATCAAGGGCAGATTTGCAAAGGTCTAGCATATCCACTTTATCATAGCCATCCAATTGCTGGCCTTTAAAGATGATGTCCTTAAAAATGAATCCCCAATAGCCAACATGGCCTATTAAAAAACTTGGCGATATCCCTAATTCCGCCATTTCATCAAGCTGCTTGCGGTTGCTGAATAAAGAGCAATGCTCGATGCGGTTACGAAGTGGGGTTCCTGCATATGTTTTAAGGGCCTCACGGTAGGCATCTATGGTAAGGGTCACTGCCTTGTCGCCATTGGCATGGATCATCATTGGCCAGCCCTGATCGATGATCAATTTAATCAATGCCGGGTAGGTATCCTGAGGATGGAAATCAAAGATGCCGTCCTTATAAGTTTCCGGGAGACAGGCATAATCTTCCGACTGGTAACCCGTAAGTCCCTGATTCGAACCATCTGCTACTACTTTTATGTGCCCGAAATAAAGATCCCTGTATTTTTCCACGGCTTCATATGCCGGTAAATGCGCAAAGTCTGCTTTAGGGTCGTAATATCTGGCACCTCCCAATCGTACACGCAATTTTGTTGAGTCTACATATGGGTTGAGATACTTAAGATAGGCATCCTCCAGTATGGCATCATACATAGACGTTACTCCCCTTGAATTGGCTTCGGAAAAAAAATCATCAAGGTTTGTATTCATGTCGCGTTTTGCCAATGCCTTAATCTGTGGTAGAAAGGTACCTAAGGCATATAAAAGGCCTGTTTCTTCCTGTAATAAACCACGGCCTACTATTTCAAATTCTGTTTCTGACGAATATCCATCCTTTTTGAGGGCAGCTTCGTTTTTCTGATAGACCTTACTTATGGCCGGGCTGTTTATATAAACCGTATGTCCGGAAGCGCTGATGACCATAATAGGTATGGTTTTGCTTACCTCATTTAAAAACGTATAGTCAATGTCTTTAAAGTTATCCTTAGAATAAGGGGTCAACAAGGCCGGGTCGAGGCCATTTGCGAATAAGACGGCATCTTCGGATTCCGGTGGCAGGCTGGCCTTCAGTTGTTCCTTGACCCAGTTTTTGTCATAGCCCTGCCTGATGTTTTGTCCGTCAAACGGGCCTACATCGGCAAAAGAAGCCATCAGACCGGAAAAGACCACGTGTATATGGGGCTCGAAGAGGCCCGGCAGCAAGGTCTGGTTGGGTTCAAGATTCCTGACAGTATATTCATCTTTGAAATGGGCATCCATTTCGGCGGTGACCAAAGATAGGCTGCCGGTAGCAAGCACGCGGCCTTCAGCAAAACCGATGGCTTCAACCACGTCGGCCTTACCGTCAATCATTGGCCTGATAATGCCACCTGTAAATAGAATAGGTGCAGGCTGAACAACTTCAGGTTTCTTCTCAGGCAGGCCTGCGGTCATCAGAGCCAGATTTTCCGGCCCGAAAAGATCTTCTTTTAATAATGTAACAATAGGATTGGTACATGCGCAGAAACACATGTGATCATGATTGTGAGCGTGTTCTTTCATGTTTAGAAAAGTTTTATGGTGACTTCGAAAATATCAACCGAAATGGTTGAATTGTTTGTAATTTGAACGGTAGGGTTATTAGTGTTCATAATTAAATTGATTTGATTAAAAAGTATTATGGATTAAAATTACAGAAGTACCGATTTTTATCTTTCAGTAGTATTACCTGTTTTTATATTTTAGTATTTATACTGATTTATCATTCAATAGTGAATTTTGCATAAGAATCATAGATACTACAAAAGTTGTGATTTATTTAACTGTCACTTATTATCATACCGTATATGAGACATTTTACTATGTCTTTGGCAATGCTTTTATTTTTTTTACATGATTTTATTATAGTATTACTCAAAACTATTAATACCTGCTTTATATTATGAAGCAGTTTGCTGATGAATGGTTGGAGTGTTATTTAGAGTACAGTTATAAAAAACGAGTTAATATATTTTATATAATTGAATAACTACAAAAGTCTCAAAAAATGTAAATAGTAAAGGCTTTTTGTTTTAACGCGTATCCGCAAGAAGTTTATGGATAACTTTGTGGTGTAACAGGTATAAAAAGATACGGCATATAATGAACCCGCTAATAAAGCAACTAAAAAAATACGGAAATTTGGCTCCTGAAATTGAAGCAGAACTTCATGGAAAAATCAAAATTCTTAAAAAGCATAAAGGCGATTTTCTTCTGAAAAAGGGACAGATCATTTCAAATTTATTCGTTATCGAAATAGGGCTTGTTCGCTCTTTTTATCAGACTGGGCAAAGAGAAATAAATTTATGGTTTGGTTTCGAAAATACGATTTTAGGTTCAGTAATACCTTTATATTTTAATCAACCTTCTATCGAAAATATCCAATTTTTAGAAGATACAATCTTATATTATATCTCTCAGGACGACCTTGAAAGCTTTTATAAGTCTTCTCAAGAAATGAATACCATCGGGAGAAAAATTGCCGAAGAGTATTGTGCAATATTAGAAGAACGTTCATTTACATTACAGACACAAACTGCCGACCAACGTTATCACTGGTTTTTAAAAAATCAGCCGGAAGCTTTACAGAGAATTTCTTTAGGACACATTTCTTCTTACCTGGGCATTTCACAGGAAACACTGAGCCGGGTTAGAAAGAAATAACCATTTTGACTTTTGTCAAAAAAAGCACTTTTTCTTTTTTGTTTCTTTGCATCATTAAAGAATAAAAAGTGAAATATTTATTTTTATCCTTAGCAATCGTGCTTGAGGTAGTAGGCTCAAGCTTTATGAAATCATCACACGGGTTTTCAAAATTATTACCAACAGTTATAACAATTGTAGCTTACATTGCATGCTTTTTCTTTTTGTCGCAAGCGCTAAAATTCATTCCATTAGGAGTTGTGTATGCGATATGGGGCGGTTTAGGAATTGTGCTCACTGCTGTTATTTCCGTGGTTGTATTCAGAGAACCGGTGGACATTCCCACTATTATTGGTATTGTTCTGATTGTTTCAGGAGTTTTTGTAATGAATTTTTTTTCTAAATCAGCAACTCACTAAAATGCAGTTCATTAACCGGAATTTACAATAATCGAACAAAACTGCAAAGTACATCGGTAGTTCTCTATTGAGCTTTTATTCATCATTAAAATGTATGCTTAGAAACAGCAATACGATATCGCTGAGAATGTATTGGGAAATTGGAAAGCTTATCATTGAAGAAGAGCAGGACGGTGAGTTACGGGCTAAGTATGGTAAATCAGTGTTGAAAAACCTTGCTGCACAACTATCATTGGAATTTGGGAAAGGCTTTAATGAGAGGAATCTTAATAATATGCGGCTTTTTTCATAGCATTTCCAATCTGGAACGCAGTGCGTACCGAATTGAGCTGGACCCACTACAGAATTATCAGCAGAGTTGAAAATCCTCAACACAGAATACACTACATAGAACATTAGATTGAAGGAAACTGGAATACCAGGGCACTTAAAAGAAATATGGACAGCCAGTACTTAGGAAGATTACTGAAATTTCCGGAGCCGAAAAGCAAAGAGGTATCCAATTTTATAAAAGATCCATATATCTTTGAGTTCTTAGGGTTGCCATCAGACATATCACAGACTGAAATCCAAATAGAATAAGCTTTAATATCGCATCTTCAACAATTTTTAATGGAACTGGGGGAAAGGATTTGCCTTTGTAGCAAGACAGCAGCATATTGTTCCTGATACTTCCGGTTTTTTTGTAGACCTTATATTTTATAACTATTATCTGAAGTGCTTTGTACTTGTTGATCTGAAGACTCATAAGCTTACCCTGACGAAAAAGAATTGAAACAGCTGATTGAAGCACACAGAGTAATATTTCAACTGGACAATCAAGATTTAATAAAATACTGTTTATAATCTCACAAAACGGTCACATTAAAAAAAATGAAAACCACAATGATTAGTATTTGTGGTTTTTGCTTATTATCAAAGTGATTTTAATTTTTCGGCTCAAATTTCTTAATAGCTTCCAGCGTAGTTGGAGTGAATAAATTTACCAGATTGCCGTCAGGATCTCTAAATAAGAGAGAATTATTTCCCCAAGGCATGATCGTTGGCTTTTGAACAATATATGCTTCTAAAAAAGGTGCTAATCTATTATACTCCTTTTCTACGTCCTCAACCATAAATTCAATAATTGCTGTACGGTTTTTAGCCGCCTGAGCCACACTTTCACCACCGAAAAACTGAAGTGTATTAATACTTCCAATAGCCAAAGTAGCTGTTTTCGTCTGCAGTTCTGCAAAGTCAGGAGTAAAGCGTTCTATAGTCAATTTTGTGATGTGTTCATAAAATTTTACTAAAGCCTCTACGTCGGCAGTAATTATTCTGGTAGATACTAAATTCATATTGTCTGATTTTCTGAAACAAAAATAAGTTTACTTTGTGACAACAGTCTGTCAGTAGTCCTTGTTGTTTTAGAAATATAAATGAAAAATTATAAACATTTCTTTAATTTGAATTACCGACAGTTTGAAAATATTCTTGAAAAGAAACAATTTTGATTTCATTTAGAATCGTAATTTTTTATTTCAGAATACTCTTATATAATCTAAAATATAAGGGTTGACCTTGGACGATACCGGGAGCTTTAAAGGGATGTATTCTTTGGGATTAACATTATCTTTGCAAGTAATTTACAAAAAATAAAAGTTTCAAAAAACGATAGGTCAGCATGAACTTGCAGAAAAACCTCTTGACGAAGAAATTTTGTGACTCAAACAACACTTAGGAAAGGACATTTTTATTGGAAATCGGAGTTTGATTATTCAGTTTTAGGCAGTAATCTTAATAACGAATTTCAATTTGTATATATCCTGCCATTGAAAGGAAAGCACTTTTCCTATTTGACCAAATCAGCGACAGAATTGTTTTGAAACTTCTTAAAACAAAATTGCTGAAGTAAAGGCAACAGTGTTTTATTATGAGCCGACAAGAGATTAAAACAATAAACTGCTAACCATATGTTTATAAAAGCGATGCGGGACGTTAAGCATTCAACTTAAAATCGCTATTTTGCTTTTGTAGTTAATTGAGGTGAAGTAGCCGAGTGAAATCTAGAGTACTTTAAAGATCCCTACTTTGTCGGATGACCCTCCTTATCTTCAGAAAGTAGCGGCGCGGGTTATAAAGGCAGGGAACTGAAAAAAAACTATTTCTTCGGGATGACAAAGCGGAAATAGAAAGTTTACTGATTATACAGCCTGAGAATTTCCACCAATTCGGGTATGGATCGTATTTTCAGCTTCTCAAACAGCCTGTTTTTGTAAGTGCTGATCGTTGATGAATGGAGATTAAGTTGATTTGAAATTTCTTTGAGGGGAAGACCTTCTGCAAGTTTATTGGCAATTTGCAGTTCGCGGTCGGATAGGGCTTCAAAGGGTGAGTTTTTTGTTGCGCCATTTAATGATTCTAAAAACATCGCTTCTTTTACGTTGTCACTTGCATACCGGCCGGTACTCAGCATCGCCGTCAAGGCAGTTTCAATTGCTGCCGTGGAGCTTTGCTTGCTTAGATAGCCACCGGCGCCCATCTTTAGATAACGCATTGCATACAGCTCCTCATCCTGAGAAGAAAATATCAGAATCTTTAATTGGGGTTTGTGAATTTTGATGTAATCTATTGCTTCCTGAATAGAACCATTGGGCATATTGACGTCCATGATTGCCAGGTCCAATTCTTCTGTCAAAATTACTTTATACAACGATTTAAAATCTTCTACTTCATAAATCATGGCTTCGGGTCTGAACTTTTTAATCGTTTGTATTAAACCCATTCGGACTATTCCATGATCATCTGCAACAATAATCCGGTCGTTATTTTTTTTATTGTTCATTCTTTTAAATTTTTGGTAAAAAAATGGAAACAGCAGTACCGTTATTTTCAGACGAAATAATTTTTATATTTCCATGCAGTAAGGATACAAAATTTTTAACAATTTTTAAACTTAAACCTACTCCTGTCTCACCGGCAGTACCAGTGAATACTGGGTTGTCATAATTAAATATTGCGGATAAATACTTTTCACCAATTCCTGTACCGGAGTCGACCACAGAAATTACATCCTCATTGTTCTCTGTAAAGTATTGGAAGTGAATGTCCTGTCCCGGAAAAGAGTATTTAACTGCATTGTTAAGAATTTTGTCTAAGACATATTCCAGCAACAGACGGTCGGTTGTAAGAAATGCATCGTGATCTCCTTTAAAATGAAATTTAAGGTTTTTTTCTTTTAATTTAGCAGCGTATTTTTTTTCCAGATGGTGAAAAAGACCCATCACCATGATTTTAACGGGGTTAATCTTAAATTCCCCGTATTGTGTTTTTAACCAGGCAGTGCTGTCCTGAACGGTTTGCAGATTCTTCTGGGCATCGCTTTTTATCTGCGGCAACAACTTAAAAAAATCTTCCTCACTTATGGTTTTTTGCTCTACCGCTTCTATAAGCAACAGATAATTTCCGAATATTTCTTTTGAATCATGAGACAATATCGAGATCAATCCGTTCTTAAAATTGATTTCATGTTCAAGTTTTTCTATCTTTAATTGTAGTTCGTTAATTAGAGCATTCATAAATTTCTTATCAATGCACAAAGGTATCTAATTATTATTTTTCTTCCATTCCTATTCCATACCACTTTTTGATCATATCAGAAAGGGTTTGTTTCAATAAAGGTTTGGTTAAAAAATCAGACATTCCGGCTTGCAGGCATTTTTCTTTTTCTCCGGGAAGACCCCCTGCGGTTAGCGCAATAATAGGTATTTCTATATTTTTTTCCAGGGCTCTTATTTTCCGGGTTGCTTCAATGCCATTGAGATGGGGCATCTGAATATCCATTAAAATAAGATCGGGGCTTTCTTTTTGGAATTTTTCAACCGCTTCAGTGCCATCTTTTGCCTCGATGATCAAAGCTTGAGGAATTATATCCTTTAAATACGTTTTGGTAAGAAGTAAATTAATAGCATTATCTTCAGCAATTAAAATTTTTATTTCGCGCTCACTTACTTCAGTTGCGATATCTTTTATTTGCTCAGGTTTTTTCTTTTGAGAACTCTTTAGGGTGGATAAAACCTGGTACATCTGTTTCATACGAACCGGTTTTACGAGCCGATTTTCTATTTCCAATTCGTCACATGCATCCTGTAAATTAGTATCATCGGACGAGCTGTACAAAATAACATATGGTGTTGCATGGGGGGCATCGGGAATAATATTTTTCATTTTTCTAATGGTTTCAATGCCATCCATAATAGGCATATGATAATCCATAATGATCACATCAAATTCGGACTTGTCCATCATCAAAAGCAGGGCCTTCAACCCGCTGTCACACTCTATGACTTCGATATTTTTTCGTTCCAGCATCCTTTTCAGGATTTTCCGGTTGTATTCATGATCGTCCACAACCAAAACTCGCTTAATACCGGTTAAGCTTACATCATATTCCTCTTCCTCCGTATCAAACTGAATATCAAAGAAAAAATCGCTGCCTTTTCCCTGATCGCTTTCGAGTTGTAAAACACTGCCGAAAAGTGCCAGAATCTGGTTAGAAATGGTAAGTCCCAGACCGGTACCCCCATATCTTTTAGTATTACTGCCATCTTCCTGTGAAAAAGCGTTGAAAATTTCCGCTTGTTTTTCGCTGTTTATTCCAATACCTGTATCCCGAACTCCAAACCGGATTCGTTTTTTTCCTTCTCCTAAATCATCTACAACTTTAACATATAACACAATCTCGCCTTCCTCTGTAAATTTCAAAGCATTGCCCAAAAGATTGACGAAAACCTGTTTTAAGCGCATCTTATCAGTCCATATATATTTAGGTATGGTTTCGTCAATATCAATGAGCAGTTCTAACTGCTTTTTAATATTACTGTACACAACAATATTAAAGGCTTCTGAAACCAGTTCTTCGATCTCTACTTTGTCAGTCTTTAGCTTAAGTTTTTGCTTTTCTAATTTTGAGAAATCTAAAATATCGTTGATGATGCTGTTTAAGGAAACTCCGGATTGATTGATTATTTCTAAATACTGTCTCTGTGTTTCGTCCAGAGTGGTATCTAAAAGAAGTTCTGTAAAGCCGATTATACCATTCAAAGGGGTTCTGATCTCATGGCTCATATTCGCCACAAACTCGGATTTTAAAACATAGGCTTTCTCTGCTTGCTCATTTGCTTCCAAGATCTTATGCTCCATATTTTTTCTTTCTGTGAGGTCCGCTGCATTACCCAAATACCATTTTGAAGCCTGGTTCAGGATCTTATTGACTAATTCTTCCTCTTCTTTATCTAAATTTTTCTCTTCCCTGTCAAATAAATTTAAATGAGCGATAAGATTGCCCTCAAGACCCGGGATGGGATAACTTTTATGAAATTTAAATTCCGGGTTCTTAAACTCATAGACCGAAGTCTGATCATCAAAAAGAAAGTGAGGATTCTGAGGATAAATCTGATTGACAGACGCATCACTGGAAGCGATAATATAAACTTGCCCTTCCGAGGTAATACTCATGGTACAAAGTTCCATGTTGGTCATCTTGGCAGCTGCAAATACCAATAAATCAAAAGCATCGGCATATTTTTTTTTGAATGCATTTAATTTATCAATATCGTACTGATCCCGCAATTGATTATTGCTGTTAAAGTGATCCATGAGAAAGCGTTTTTTAAAAAGTATTGTTAAATTGCTGTAAAGCTGTAATAAACATTGATAGAGTAGGTGGTATTTTCTTTACCTACCAAACTTTGGGCACCCGCAGGTGGTATGGTGTAACTTACGTTCAGTCCCTGGTCCAAAACCGGTGTTCCGTTAAAGAGTATTTTTTGGGGAGTTTTGGATAAGGGAGCATTTACAGAACTTCCATCCACACCAATTTGTAATATGTTGGAGTTGATGTCGGTCTGCAGGCCACCCTTCTTGAAATAATTTTCGTCCGATTTTACATACAGTTCAAAACTCTCATTATTGGACAGTATGATATGGTTCGGAATCATTTGCGACTGCCCATTGGTGTAATGGGAGGCTGTATTAAAATTGAAGTTTACATTTCGCCCGGAACTGGGGATGGTGATCTCTGACCGGGGAAGCACCTTTAACTGGACAGCTGTATTCTGCAAACTGTTAATTGAATTATCTGTACTTCTGGCGTTGAGGTTCAACTCAAAAGTATACGTTCCGGCTTCAAAAAAATTGTTCTTAAAATCATCTGCAGATACATAAAGCTCCGGGATGAAGCTGTTTCTGTTTCCTGCTGCAACATTTAAATTAACAGCGGAAAAATTTTGAAAAGTGGCAGATAAAGCTTTGGTCGTGAGAGCAGATCCGTTACTTCCCAATTTAATGCTGGCAATATTTCTTGTTCCGGGAACACCTTTAGATGAAGTGAACTGCACGGTTGTGGCAGCAGCTTTTGCCCAAAAATTAAAATCGACGGTATGCGCAATTTCCGTATTCCCCAGATCCCATACCCGCGTACCTGTACTGCGATAGTCATTCAAAGAAGATATTTCAATATATTTCGTTAAAGAGGTTGTGACCCATCTTATCGATGAAGGGATCACTAAAATTGTTTTAAAATTACGTGGTGTGAAGTCGTTATAATTCTGAGTAATATCCATGGAGTAATTTCCGGCCCGGAAGGCATTCGCAGCAAATTGTGCGGCAGGAATTTTAAATGTAAAATTGATATTTCCCCGGTTGAATCCTCCTCCAAAACTGATTGTTGGCGGCTCAAACCATTTTAAAGCACTTGTACTGAATGACTGAAAACCCGGTAGAAAACCCGAAAACCCTGTAGATGGCAACTGCCCTCCCATACTTTCTAACTGCCATAGGAGAACAGAGTTGGGCAAAGTGAACAGTGAAGAGGAAAAGTGGGTAAAAGTCGGTCCGGATGTAGAGGTAAAGGTCGGAGCTGTCGGGCCAATTCCAAAAAAGCCATAATCCCAATTTGTCCTGTTGGCGTTTGTCATTAATCTTGTAGGGACCGAAGTAAATTCGGTCCTGTTAAAAATATTATTTTCCGGGATAGTCAGGTACACGTCCTGAGCTTTGGTAACTGTTGATCCTGAACACACAGCAAAAATTCCCCATAAAAAAAACCTCCTCGTTTTCATACCTTTAAATTTAAAACTTTTTCACCTTAATAGTGGTGTCTTTCTTCTTATATTCAAAAATCACGGCTTCCGGATTACCATCCTTTTTCACCTGAATTGTTTTTGTGGGTTGTATGTAGCTGTATTTGTCATTTTCAATATAGAGTTCGTATTTTCCATCTTTCAGGAAAAACTCAAACTCATTTTTTTGGTTGACCACGGCGGTATAGATCGCTCCATCTTCACCTTTTGCATACACTACAATCCCTGTTACATCAGTCTCCAAAACATCGTAGGCCTGTTTGATCTCTGTTAATTTTCCACTTACCCTTATATTTTTTACCAAACCTACTTTGCGGTTGATATTGTTATTAACCATTATTACGGGATTCATCATCAATCTTGCACCCGCACTTTCGTTTACTTTCAGGGTGTAAATACCTTCAGGCACATTCTGAAAAATTACTTTTCCGTTCTTGTCCGTCATGGCGACATAATTGTCAAGTTTTACAATTTCATCAGCGATTACTTGTTCGCCTGAATCTAAAAGTCCGTTGAAATTTTTATCTTCAAAGAACTGGAATGCTACTTTATGATTTCCCAAAGCCGTGGCTGCAGTAAAATATTTTCTGATCCCCACTCTGAACTGGTAATAACTGCCGCTGCTTGCATATTCGGCAGTAGATTTATATCCTGAAAGATTAAAATACCCTGTGCTGGACCAGGAAGGAGAAATCTTATATTCCAGGCTCCCGGTGATATTGCTGTTTAAATTTTTATAAAGTTCCGAATAGAAAGTTCCTGCTGAAAAAGATCCGATCAGATTATTACTGAGCATCTGGAAATTATACGAGGCATATACATTGTAGTTGGCAAAATTGCGGTCTGTGTTGTAGTAAGAATTTAAATCAAAAACGTTCGTTGCATTCCACTGGGCTGTTCCGTTGAGAGAGAATGATTTATATCTGTAAGACAAAGTGGTTTTCAAGCTGTTAAACCAATCCGGTCTGTTGTTCTCTTTCGAATAAGAATATTCCGCTGTAAGATTTACTGCGTGGGCGCCCAATGTTGCGCTGATGTTTGTTTCCAATCGGTAAGAAAAAAGTTCGTACGATGTGTAAAAATTAGCTGTTTTCTGTTTTTCAATCTTTGGGGATACCAGGAAATTCCAATTCTTTGCAGAAAGCTGGTAACCTGATCCCAAAGATTCTGTGCTGTTGAAATAATAACGCAGATTGGCCGTATTCCCAGGCTCGATTGGCGTGCTCTGGAAACTTAGGAACTCGGGGTCTACTTCTGAATTCTGATATTGTATAAAAGCGCGCTGAGAAGCAGAAAATTGGCGGTTGATCCGCTGATTTGAAAAAAAAGATCCCCTTTTGATCCCCGCATAACTTTTGGTGGCAAAGGTATTCACAGACTGTATATCCCAACTTCCTAATTTGCCCTCGTAATTCGCTCCCATTGAAGCTCCTGTGTTTTCATCTTTGTTCAAAAGGCCTTTTTCGTGGCTCACACCCACCTCGGTACGGACTGTATGTTTATCGTTAATTAATAATGATGCTGTTGCGTTCGCTACCTGCGTATCAACATTAAAGCGCGGATCATGGTCAAATAGGTAGGATACTTTTCCATTAAAAGATTTAGCATTTCCAAAACCATATTTTGCACCCACTATGGTAGATCCTTTTGTTTGCTGGAAATAAGTGCCGTACAAGTTGTAATTATTTTCCAGCGCAAGAATTTCAAGCTGATTATTTTTACCGAATCTGGTAGAAACTTTCCCACCTCTCCCGAAAACCGGATAATCGTAGTCATTACTGTTAACATTCCCAACCCGTAATACCGTATTTTTTTTCTCCAGCTCCAGCCAGGTATCATACAGGTTATACCGGCCGTCTTCATGATAGTAATCTGCACCTATATTGAAGCGCGATTTCAGATTTTCAGTTACCCGGAACGCTGTATTTCCTCTTAATTGAAGAAAATTGAAACCAGAACTGTTTTCGTTATAACTGATTTCTGCAAAATTACTCCCGTTCACCGCTTCGTTTCCTCTCGCAATTTGTCTGTTGTTCGATAAAATGACTAAGTGAAGCGTGTTGCTTCCCACGATTTCATTATTAAGCTGGTCTGTGGCGGTTGCATTAATATTAAATTCCGGGAAAAGCGTATTCTGTTTTCTGACCGTAATTTTGATCTCAACGGTTTGTTTTTCTAAACCTTCCAGAGAAACGGTTTGTTGTTTGGGCATCATTTCCAAACCATCAGGAATAGATTGCAAATCAATCTTAACGGTTCGCTTACTATAGCCCTGGTTTTCTACCGTCAGTAGAATGGAGGAGTGGGGCGCAGAAGGATTAATGAAGTTTTCGTATGATGCCGTATAAATGGCGATGTTGCTGTTCTCGTCTTTATCAACGGAGAAAGAGGCGCTCTGAGTTCTGGTGGCCGTTGGAGTGGTATACGAAACCTGGAAGGTGATCTCATTGGATATACGTTTCATGAAATCCACGTTGGCAATCAGTTTCACAGGAAATTTTTTAGACTGACCGGCATCTAATATAAAATCATTTTTAGGATAGAACAGTAAACCCGGATAGTTTTCCTGAGGCATGATATTCTGAATGGTAATCTGTTCGGAACTTTTATTCTCAATAACCAGTAAATTAGTAAAAGTAGAACCTTTCTCAACAGCTATGCTGCTATTTTCAAAACGGATCCCGATATCCTTCTTGTCCTGAGCAAAGGCCAACGAAAAATGCAGAAGAACCAATGCAAAAGATAAGACTGTTCTTCTTAGGATTGATATCGATATTCCATTCTGTGGTTTCAAGACTTAATTTTTAAAATTTAAAATTTAAAGTTTTTTTCGCCTACGCGTAAATCATTGGATCCTGCCATTTTGATAATCACCACGCCCAAAAAGTTCCCTGAAATATTCTCCGGTAAAGAAAATTGAACGACCTGATTGGTATCGGGAAGCATGGAGATGGAAATTGCGGGTAATTTTATTTCCTTACCGCTGTCGGTATTGGTCAGTTCAAACTCAACGGTGGCATCATTGATGGTATTCCCATCGTTATGGATGCTTACTGCGACTTTTTTGCTTACTGCATTATCACTGTTTACCTCTGATATATTGGTAATATCCAAACTTTTTGTCTGGTTCCCAGGCGGTGTGTAAAAGATGTGAAGTCCAACTTCAAATAAGGTAATAATACCAATCCCGTTCTGAATACGTGCCTGATCTGCCTGCTGGGGAAGTTGGGTGAAAAATAACATACTGTTTGTAACAGATTTTGGTGCGTTTGCAGGAATCTGCATGGTTACTACAATCTCCTTTGTGCTTCTCGCAGGAACTGTTACTGCGTTTTCTAAGGTAGACACCCAGGCGGCATTGGAGGTTTTTGAACTTCCTGCTTCAAGATATACTTTATTTCCGTCTTCTTCTCTGGCCCAATCTTTATAGTTAAGATTAAAAACATATTCTTTATCCGAGCTGTTTTGAAGCGTGACTGTCTGTGACACTTTTTCTCCTGGATTACCGGTAAAAAACAAACGTGTAGGCGACATCGAGATACTTTGTGCCAGAATTGAAGAAGACCCTGTGAGGATAAAGAAAATGAAAAGGTGAATAAACTTGCGCATGGTGTAAATTGTTTAAAAATAAAAGATTCCCAAAACTACTGAAAACGTAACAAAAGGAACCTTTAAACCTAAAAAAATTTATTTATAAAGCAGTAGCAGTATACGTAACCGTCTGCGTATAAGTTCCGGCCGGTTTACCTAAGATATCAGAAGATGATGATTTTGCTGCAGGAATTGTGTAATCCAGATTCAATGTTAAGGCACTTCCAAGCGGAGCATTGGTAACTAAATTTTGATCCGTTGCAGATAAAACAACAGCGCTTTTTGTTCCACCCATAGTTCCGGCAGCTGCAGCCGCTTTGATGGTCAGAACATTTACAGGGATCAAGTTGGTTCCGTTCATAAAATTAGCGCCTCCTGCTTTTACTTTAACGTTAAAGTTCTTTGTTGAAGTAACTTTTAAAGAGTTGGCTTTAGTAACCGTTTGATCAGAATTATAGTCTGCTGCAGTCGCATAGTTGAAGTCAACCGTATTACCGATTGCCGTACTTCCTGCATCGATGGAGATTACATCGTTCAGGGTAATATTTACGGTTGTTGTTGCAGTAGTATTCTGAGCCTTAACATTGTTCGTTCCTAATATGGTTGCTCCGATAGTTAAAGCTGCGATTGCGATTAATTTTGTCATGATCGTATTATTTAATTTTTATTTCTTGTTTAATTGTTCTCTTTTGAACACTACAAATCTACGGCGGCGATAAAATCTTCTTTGTAGTGGAAAATGGAAGTTGATGTAGTAAAATAACTACATGCATTACTCATTCGGTTTAAAATAGAAAAGCCCTCAATACTTAGAAAGTATTGAGGGCTTATATAGAAATGGTTGCTTCGTTATTTATAAAGCAGTGGCAGTATACGTAACCGTCTGCATATAATTTTTCATTAGGTTTTTACAAAAAATATTGATAGGTTGGTAAATTTGTTATCATCGTTTTATGAGATTTGATACCTTTAAAAAAGATATAAAACGGCTTAATAAATTTACTGAATGTTTGGTGTGATGTATTAATTAGATTTAGATGTTCAAAAACATAGATTTTACCTTACAGCTGATAGATACTTATTCCCGAATTTTCTCTATATCGCTATCAATACATACAAAAATCAAAGGCCGCCCGTAGGAAGCCTTTGAAACACCAAATCACAAAATATTAATATGAAAAAAATTTTATTATAAAGCAGTTGCAGTATAAGTTACTGTTTGAGTATAAGTTCCGGCCGGTTTACCTAAAATATCAGAAGATGATGATTTTGCTGCAGGAATGGTGTAATCCAAGTTCAGTGTTAATGCACTTCCAAGTGGGGCATTTGATACTAAAGTTTGATCAGTAGCAGATAAAACGACAGCATTTTTTGTACCGCCCATTGTTCCGGCAGCTGCAGCAGCTTTGATCGTCAGAACATTTACAGGGATTAAGTTGGTTCCATTCATGAAATTAGCACCGCCTGCTTTTACTTTAACATTAAAGTTCTTCGTTGAAGTAACTTTTAAAGAGTTGGCTTTAGTAACCGTTTGATCAGAGTTATAATCCGCTGCAGTCGCATAGTTGAAGTCAACCGTATTCCCGATTGCCGTACTTCCGGCATCAATGGAGATGACATCGTTCAGGGTAATGTTTACGGTTGTTGTTGCAGTAGTATTTTGAGCTTTAACATTGTTCGTTCCTAATATGGTTGCTCCGATAGTTAAAGCTGCGATTGCGATTAATTTTGTCATGATCGTATTATTTTATTTTTATTCCTGTTTAGTTGTCCTCTTTTGAACAATACAAATCTACGGCATAATCAACGATAAAATATTACATCGTTCAGGGTAATATTTACGGTTGTTGTTGCAGTAGTATTTTGAGCTTTAACATTGTTCGTTCCTAATATGGTTGCTCCGATAGTTAAAGCTGCGATTGCGATTAATTTTGTCATGATCGTATTATTTTATTTTTATTCCTGTTTAGTTGTCCTCTTTTGAACAATACAAATCTACGGCAGCGATAAAAGTTTCTTTGTAGTGGAACATGGAAGTTGATGTAGTAAAATAACTACACGCACTATTCATTCGGTTTAAATAGAAAAGCCCTCAATACTTAGAAAGTATTGAGGGCTTATATAGAAATGGTTGCTTCGTTATTTATAAAGCAGTGGCAGTATACGTTATTTTTTGAGTGTAAGTGCCCTGTGGTTTCCCCAGAAGTACTTTCGATGCTTTTTCCGCCGAAATAGAATAGGCAATATTTAAAGATTGTTTTGCCCCTGAACTTGCGTTACTTACCAGCACCTGATCGGTTGTAGATAAGGTAACCTCATTCATTGTTCCCATCAAACTTCCGCCCGGTATTGCTTTTACCTGTAATACATCTACTGGAATTGCGTTTGCGCCACTTACAAAATGTGTGCCTTCAGATTTTACTTTTACATCAAAATTTTTGGAGGAAATGATGACTAAACTGTTGGGAACGGTCACGTTTTTTGACGAATTATAATCTGTTGTATTCAAATAATTAAAATCAACAGTGCCTCCTGAAGCAACAGTGCCTATGTCCATTGCAATAACGTCTGATAAAATAATATTTACCGACTTAGTTACATGCTCAGAATTTTGTGCCCGAACATGATCTGTTCCTAAGGCGATTGCTCCCAAAGACAGCGCAGCAATAAGGATTTGTTTTTTCATGATTTAAATAAATTTAATGGTGCTGTAGTAAAATATTGTTATTCAAATATCATTAAATCAAATCTAATAACATTATCTGACATGACCAAAATATTTATTATTATTAATTAAACAGTTGTCAGTGTGATGGTTACGGATGTTTTTTTTCTGATCGAGATCATTCTTACCATGATTTTTCACTCTCAGATGAGAAATGAATATAGATTTTTCGACGAGATCATTATCTATTGGGAATTTTGTGATATCAGAATCTGTCGCTAAGGTATTAATATGATTATAACAACTGAGAGCCTGTTTAAAAAAGTAAGATACCACACCTTACGGAACCAGTTTTAAGTGGCTGGAAAAAGACGCTGATAAAGAAGATGTCACACAATGGAATCCATTTCCAGAGGATACTACTTATTCTGGGCCCTACGATAAAGATTATATGATTGGAATCTGGCTCTAAATGTGTAAAGCACGAACAGACTATAAATCTGAATAATCTAATTTTCAAATAATTAAAATCCCGGTAAAAGAAATAGCACTGCTGCATATTTCCGTAAGCCAGTGCGATTATGTTTAAAGCAAATGTAGGTTATTCAGCGACTCATCTTTGTCAAGATTTACTGTCCTGCAAACATAATTGCGAGGATACCCGATAGGGTTACCCTCCTTTACAGCCACTACCTTGGACAATTTTACTTACTCTTTGAGAGCGATCATCATCGCTCAATTTTAACAATTCATCAGAAACGCTGTTTTGCAGATCTTTCGATTGTTTCTGCAGCTGGCTTACGTTTAAAGCCTTCTGAGCTGTGTTTTTAGTCTTATCCCTCATTTCTACTAATTATTGATTGGCCGGAATCCTGTATGAAACCGAAGAGTTAAAGCTACAAAAAAAATAACCAATGGTTAACGCTAGAATTGAAAATTATGAATCTAGTTGAATAAAATATTAATCCGTATTTCTCAGACGGTATTTAAAGGATACCGGATAAAGCAAAAATCGAAAATTTAATGAATATTTTAATAAACACCTCTTTTGTAAAATGGTTGAAATCATTGAGCAGAAGTCGCCAATTATAATTTAATAATCCGGCAAATTTCGATTTTATGCCTGGATCTGGTTTGATTTTTTTTAAGACTGGTTTGGGTCTGTGCGCTACGGTTCACAATTCGCCCTGTTATTTGATAAAGTATCGTATAAGAAGTTGTCGGTTTTGATTCCTGATTTGAAATCAAACTGATACATAGGTTATTACTCGCATAATTTCAAAAAAGCGGCGCACAATGAATGCTTTCTTCGCCCTTTTTCAGATTTGTAAAAGTTCCTGATTATCCATTAGGTAAGGAAAAGTTCTTTGAACAATATAATGTGATTATAAACAATTGATGTTACGGTATAAATACCCATTCTATAAAAGCGGTATTTATACGTAATCTCCACCTCAATATTCATTATATCTTTAGTAAGTGAAATTTCACAATCACAAATTTTCTAACTCAAAAATTAAAACAATGGAAAATCAAGCAGTAAAAGTCATCAGCGAAGTGACAGCAAAAGCCCAGGCAAACCCGGATTTTGCAAATGAGTATGTAAAAAACCCGAACAGGGTACTTTCTGACGCAGGTATGCAAATCCCGGAAGGTATGAATATCCACGTTATTGTAGGTGCTCCGGCTAACTCAGAAATCCCTAACAGCACCAGTACAGATGTTTACCTGCTTTTACCGCAGGTTAGCGAAGAAATTAAAGATGAGTCCCTTGCAACAGCAGCAGCAGCTAGCTGTCAAAGCACATCAAGTACCTGTGTTACTGTACCGTCTTGTGTGAGTTGCGTATCGAGCGCATCTACAAATTCTTGCAGCTAAAACATTTTGAATAAATATCATTCCGTGCAAAAATTAATGAGCCGGTTTAGATAAGATTATTCCAAAATGCCCGGTTAAAACGGGAACCGGGCTACCTGGTTCCCGTTATACCGGATTTATCCCTAATGATTGGGCTGGATTTCTGATAAGCCAAATGCTGTTTTTAGTTGTCCTGTACCATTTCCCTAAAAATCGTTCATCCTAATTAAAAGAGATCACGCATGCGTATCCTGAAATTTAAAGATCATATACACCCGATAGTTGTCGAAGAAGACAAGCTTATTCTCAGTTCGGAATTCGGCCAGCAATTACTGACCGGCAAGTCGCTTATCCAGGTAGTGAAGTATCTGGACGGTGTAAAAAGTGTGGACGACATTATTCACCATCTCGATGGTGTGGTTGAGGCACAGCAGGTTTTGTATGTACTGTCTGTACTGGAAGAAAAAAAATATATTTTTGAAACCAATCATAAACTAAAAGTTTCCGAATCTGCATTTTGGAGTTCTCTCGGTGTAGAAGAGGCTGTAGTACAGAGGAATAAAGAACGGGCCCGTGTCCGTATCTATACTTATGGTACCGCCGAAAGTAGCAATTTTATCAGGCAGCTGGATGCTGGAGCACTTCCTGTTGTCGGGGAAGCGGAAAATTTTGCCGTAATATTAACGGATGACTACCTTCAGGATGGCGTTCTTGAAAAAGCCAGGGATTTATGGCATCAAAACATTCCTTTCCTAATTTGTAAACCTAATGGAATAGAAATCTGGCTTGGCCCCATATTCAGGCCTGGCAAGACTGCATGTTTCGACTGTCTGATACAACGCCTTATAGCCAACCGTGATGTTGAAGTCTACCTGAAAGAAACCGGTAAAATTAATACCCCTCTGGTTGCAGCCAGCAGTTTACCTTCAACACTAGAAACAAGTCTCAGTATGGCATTGACTGAGCTTTTGAAATTTATCGTGCTGGGCCATAATGAGCAATTGGAAAATAAAATGGTGACGATTCATTACGGAACACTGGAAACCAATAAACACGTAGTTGTGCGGAGACCGCAATGTAGAGTGTGCGGCACACCTGATACAGACAGGATACCCGAAAATATTCAGTTCCAATCCAGTCCGAAAAGCTTTATCGACGGCGGTCACCGATCCGTAACCGCTGAAGAAACCTACAACCGTTTTAAACACCTCATCAGTCCGATAACTGGCATTGTCAATAAGCTGGAACGTATTACAAACGGAGATGACGTACTGCAACATGTATTTATTTCTGGGCAGAATATGGCGATAAAGACCAATAACCTGCAATCGTTGCGAAAGAACCTGCGAAGCAACAGTTGCGGCAAAGGCGTTACGGAGATTCAAGCTAAAGTCAGTGCAATCGGCGAAGCCATTGAACGTTACTCAGGCGTTTACAGGGGAGACGAGCCACGCCAGCTCACCAGTTTTAAAACCCTTGGTGATAAGGCCATCCATCCTAATGACTGTATGCTTTTCAGTAAAAAGCAAGTAGCTGATATGGAACTGTGGAATGCCCGCGAAAGTTTTTTTAACGTAGTGCCACTGCCTCTGGACGAAAATGCAGTTATCGAATGGAGCCCGCTATGGTCCGTTACAAGAAATGAAGTCGTATACCTGCCTACCGCTTACTGTTATTACAGCCACCCGGATAACGGTGGGGAACATTTCTTCTGCGCACCGGATTCAAATGGATGTGCTGCAGGTAATACGCTCGAAGAAGCAGTACTACAGGGCTTTATGGAACTTATAGAAAGAGATAGTGTAGCAATATGGTGGTATAACAGGCTGAAGATGCCAGAACTTGATCTGGAAAGCTTTAACGACGACTATGCCCTTAAACTTAAGGCTTATCACAAAAGCAGGAACCGTGATATGTGGGTGTTGGATCTTACCGGCGACAGCAGTATTCCTGCGTTTATTGCCATCTCTGCCCGCAACGACCGTACCATCTGCCAAGACATTGTATTTGCCCCTGCCGCGCACCTCGATCCAAGCATAGCATTACGCCGGGCGCTGACCGAACTGAACCAAATGATGCCCTCTATGGACGAAAGCCTGCCACCGGGCCAATATCGATACGATGACCCGGAAACCGTACATTGGTGGCAAACGGCAAACCTGGAAAACCAGCCTTACCTGTTGCCTGATATACGACACCCGAAAAGCACTGCGGATAGCTTTACAGTTCCCCGATTTACAGATATAAAAAATGACCTTGAATATTGTGTTGCGGTTGTAAAAAAGATGGGACTCGATATGCACATCCTCGACCAAACCAGGCCAGACATCGGATTACATGTGGTAAAGGTTGTTGTGCCGGGCTTACGTCACTTCTGGGCAAGGTATGCCAGTGGCCGTTTATACGATGTGCCTGTAAAAATGGGCTGGCTTCCGGCCCCTTTAAACGAGTCGGAACTGAACCCGATTTCCATCTTTATTTAATCAACCGTTATTCAGATGACCATGGAAAATAATACAGCAAAGAAATCAACGGAGCTTAACCTGCTTAAGCTCTCATTGAAACAGGACACGCGGATCGAGGTAAAAGGACAAGATGGTCTGCTATTTAGTAATAAGGGAAATTTTTTCGTGATCGAAAATCTCCGTCCTTCTACCTGTACTGCGTTAAAGCTGCTGGAAAATAATAAATATACAAAAACAGAACTGGGCAGCATTGCTTTTGAACAAGAGGGCTATAACGGGCTAAACTATCTCAACCTGCACCTCGACAGACTGGAAAAAGCGGGTTACCTGGCTTACACATTGATGGACAACAATACCGTTTTCTGCAGTTACGAACAGATGACCGGCGCCACCGGTTTTTGTACGGATCAGATCTCCCAACAATTCCGGCTTTCAAAGTTTGCTTTTATCCGCCGGGAGGGAGCGCATTTTCTATTGGAATCAGCACTTGGCCAGGCCAGGATCATTATCTATGATCAGCGTATCCTGGGGCTTGTTTCGCTATTATCAACTTTTACTACAAAGGGGGCATTAATCGGAGAACAGCACATCAATACGTCTATCCTGGAAACTTTTATTACCCTGCTGCATACAGGCGAATTCCTGGAATTTGAGCCTGTTGTCAACATGCCGTCCCCAGAGGAATTATGGAGCTTTCACGACCTGCTGTTTCATACCCGCACCCGTTACGGAAGACAAAATTACAATCTGGGAGCGACTTATCGATTTATAAATCGTATTCCTCCCAAGAAGGCAAGCAGGGGCGAAGCAGGGGCACTGGCGGAAATTTACCTGTCGGTACCGGATCCGAAAGAAATATACTTATCAGAGTCACTGGATCACTGTATGGGACAAAGACATTCTACCCGGGCCTTTAAGGGGCTCGATCTCCAGTTGCTTAGCATGCTGTTGTACCGGTGCCTGCGTATCAAGGGCAGCCAACCATATGCGGTAGCAAATGCGGCAGGCAATACCGAGGAAATAGAAACATTAAGTGCGCCCTATCCTTCGGGGGGCAGTATGTATGAGCTTACCTTTTACATAACCGTTTATGAATGTGAAGGGCTTGAACCAGGATTTTATCAATACAATGCTTTTGAGCATAAGTTATGCCTGCTGCAGCGTAAAAATAAGGATACCGACACCATGATGTGGTATGCGAGGGCCTGTACCGGCAGTGAGCATCTACCTCCCGCTGTTATTACCTTCGCCGCCGATTTCGAGCGTATGTTCTGGAAATATGAAAATATGGCTTACGCTGCAATTTTGAAAAATGTCGGTGTAGTTTTCCAGACCCTATACCTTGTCGCTACCGACCTCGGCCTGGGCGCCTGTGCGATAGGCAACGGTAATATTGAGACATTCGGCAGGCTTACCAAAAAAACGGTTTTACAGGAGAGCTCTGTTGGAGAATTTATTTTAGGAAACCATCAATAAATTAGAAAAACATGCAAAAAAGCCTGAACTATAGAAACAGCTATCATGATAATCTGCATCGTTATGCAGGTTTAAAGAGATTTTTTGAGCGTTGGTCGGCCGACCCCGATTTCAAACAGGACCTGATCAACAATACAACTGAGGCACTGAAAAAGCACGCCATACCGGTAACGCCTGATGAGATAAAATACATGATTGATGAACGGATAACAGAGTTGCCGCAACCGGTGAAAACCATGTGGGAGATATCGAAGAGCAAGCAGGATCTCATTCAGTCGTTTTACCTGTCTGAGAACCTGCCCAGGGATCGCGGCATGCTTGCCTGGAGGAACAGGCAGATCGCGCGTCAGCGATTTGATCTCGGGCCTTTTTTTACGGATACCAATATTCACTCCTCCATGACGGTCGAGTTATCACAGGGATGCTCTGTAGGATGTTGGTTTTGTGCCCTATCGCCGGATAGCTTTAAAGAAAACTATAATTATGAAGACAACCGCGAAGAGTGGCTCAGGCTGCTCGATACCATGCATTCTTTCCTTGGCGACGCCATGAAATCTACATTTCTTTACTGGGCCACTGAACCTTTTGACAACCCTGATTATGAAAAATTCTGCCTTGATATTTATGAAGCATGCGGGGTTTTCCCACCTACCACTACGGCGGTAGCTCATAAAGATACAGAACGCATACGCCGTTTTATTGAGCTTTCCGCAGACCATGGCTGCTGGCTCAACCGGTTTTCTCTCACCTCGCTGGGCATTATGAGTAAAGTCCATAAAGCATTTAGCGCCGAAGAGCTTGCTGAAGTGGAATGTCTGGCTCTCAATATGAATACCAGCTTTGCTTACGGTAATGCCGGCAATTTCAGAAAGAAAGCGTTGGAACGCCCGGAGATCCTATCTCAGCAAGACAATAAGCTACGCAAAGCCCCCTGGCATCGTTTTAACTCCGACTATGCTGAATCGGAAGAATATGCCAATGGCAGCATTTGCTGTGTAACCGGCTTCCTGATTAACGCGGTAAGCAGGAAGATACAGCTGATAAGCCCCACCACGGCATCTGATGAATGGCCTTTGGGCTATATTATATTTGCCGAGGCAATCTATGAAAATGCAGCCGAACTGGAAATGATCCTGCAGTCATGGAGCATACAATATTTTAAGGAGAAGCTAGAGGACAACGACATCCTCCGTTTCCATCCCTGGTTGGATATAAGTGTGTTGCCGGATCGTATTGAAATAAAAGGACGTTTTAATCAGAAGGAAATTATAGAAGAAACGGCCAATCCATCCCTTTATTATCTGGTAAGGCATATAACCGAAGTTCCGGTCAGACTTACCGATATCCGGCAGCACGCGGCGGCTAACTTTTCAATCTCACCGCAAGAATCGGACTTATTAATTAATGAACTTTATAAAAAAGGCTTCTTTTATGGATGTTAACGAAATAATATCACCCTCTGCAACAATAACAGCGCGTTTGTACCGGGTTATTGCAACTGCCTGTTCTATTGATGAATTGATGGAAGGTAAAGCCTTTACATGTTTGGAAAGGATACAAGGTCCTACACCGGACATAGCGAAGGAGTGGGCAGATATAGTAGGTTATGGCGATGTGGCCAAATTAGATGCGTTTCTGCGATTCATGGGTTGGGATAAAACCATATTCTTAAGTGCAGTTCAGTCGGATGTGATCGTTAACGATCCGGATTTATTGCCGGACTGGGCCAAGGCACTAAAAAAAGTATTTCAGAACCTGTCCGGTTTTTGTACCCTGCCTCACACCGGGGATAAGCAGGATTACTCCGTGGAACGTATTCTGCTTCCCTTCGTTAAAATGGCGGAAGCACATGTTATTGCCGAATCGGACAGGCTTGGTTTAGGGATCACTTACCATTCAGGCGCACAGATGGTGCAGGCTATTGGCCGGAGGCTGGTTACGCTTTCTGTTTCTGTACTGGATAACGAGATTTATCTCAACAGTATTATTCCTTCATTTGCCACTGGCGATAAAACAGCAGACCTGGCAGATTTTGAGGCATGGCTGCAACGTATCGAAAATTATCCTGTTCTTGGCCGGTTATTAGCCGTGGCCTACACCAATTGGGCCGATAGTATAACCGAGTTTTTAGAACGTTTATCGCGGGATAGGGAGATGATCGCGAATACCTTCTTCAATAAAGATGAGCTCGGGCTGCTTATCGATTATTCCGGAGATGCTGGTGATGTGCATTGCAACGGAAGATCGGTTGCATTACTTACTTTTTCAGGCGGCAGGAAATTGGTTTACAAACCCAAGAATTTACAGATCGCCAATGATTTTTTTGGATTGGTCAAAGAACTGAATACCGTATTACCCCTGAACCTGGCCACGCGCAGGATAGCGGTAATGGGCAACTATACCTGGGAAGAATTTATTACCCATAAGGAATGCAGTGATACTTCGGAGTTCCCGGCTTTTTTCCGGCGGATGGGGATGCTTACCCGTTTATTCCAGTTGTGCGGCGCCCGGGATTTCTGGCTGGATAACTTAGTAGCACACGGAGATCAACCTGTATTTGTCGATCTGGAAATGGTGATTCAGCATATAAAAGAAGCAGGTAAAGACCTGTTACCATCAGAGCAAAAAGCATTACAGGAAATCGAAGAGTCCGTGATCAAGATCGGCATCATTTCTTTTCCTACGCCGATAGGCGTGGGCGTAAAAGCCGAAGATCTGGGTACCCTGGCTTCAATCAAACCCTTTTCTTCCCCTTTCAAACTTTCGCTGGCTGCTGATAACAATATCAGCATAGGTATCAAGAAATCGGATGCGGGGTATATTACTTGGGAAAAAACCGATTACCTGCCGAGTGTCAAAGGTGTGTTTGCCCTTTCCTCAGATTATATGGAGGTGTTCCAACAAGGTTATGCAGAGATGAATCATGCTCTGGTACACTTAAAAGATAAGCTGCTGGCGGAAAACAGCTGTCTTAATAAATTCTCGGACGCTCTCCTGCGGTATATCCACCGCGATACCTGGACTTATATGCGTATTATCAAAATTTCTACGCATTCGCAAAACATGGTTGGTGGTATTATCAGGGATAAATCATTATTTTCCCTGTTCAAAGAAGTATGGGAAGACAATAAACTGAACCCAGAAAAAGCAACCGTCCTCGCCAGCGAGATTGCGTCGATGCGCCACCTGGACATCCCGCTTTTTACTGCTGTCGGCGGCAGCACACAACTGGCAGTGAATACCGTTCTACTTAACTATTTTGACCACAGCGCCCTGGACATGATGATTGCCCGTTTACGCTCGATCGATTCTTTCGACATCAAAAAACATCAGCAGATCGTTGCCAGCACCTTTTATTGCGGGGATCATGCAGCGCCGGTAGGCAGCTATAAAGAAACAACCGGACAAGTTCCAATTCAGGACTGGGCTGCGCAGGCAAAAGCTTGTGCCTCCCTGATCATGAATCATGCTATCAAAAACCCGAAGGGCGATATGGCCTGGATAGGCCTGGATTACCAGCCACATATCGGTACTTATATGCTGGAGGTACTGAAGCCCGATCTGCTATCAGGTACCTGCGGACTGAGCATGATGTTTACCGATCTTTACCGGGCATATGGCCTGGCCGATTATAAAACATATGCATTAGGCAGTCTGGCCTCCACTTTATCCGTAGTAAAAAATTCTATCTCCAACTTCAATCATCTGGACCTGGTATGGGGCACTACAGACAAACCCTTATTACTTGGCGCTTATGCAGGCATCGGCTCCCAGATTATCGCTCTGGAATATGCCGCCCGGCATTTGCAATCTGCTGAAGCCAGGGACGCTTTACAACTTTACATAGATGCAATTCCCCTGGAGCAACTCAGGCAGTATACTTCCCAGGATTTCATCAGTGGTTATTCCGGGTTGCTGTTCAGTCTTCACGGGCTTAAACCGGCCGCGGAACTCGCGGAACTTAGCCGGCATTCTTTCGAATCCAAAGGCATTTTTCCGGGATATGCAAGACCGCTGGAGGTGTTGCCTTCATTAAAGCCCGGATACAACTATCTTCACCAGATCATGAATGGTCGATCTGATAATTTTTCATTCGGGCAAGACCTGGATATGGGAACTTTATTTACAGCCCTGGAATACAGGTATGATCAAAACAGCGCTGATGTATATGCTGAATGCCTGTCCCGGGATATCCGGCAGTTAACAGTACAACAGCTGATCGATTATGCAGAGCTGGCACTAAATCTATCTGATATTACCGGTGACAGACAATACCTCGTACAGGCAATGTATTTTGCTGCAGCGATCGTCTCCAGGAAAGAGCAAACAGGCCAATGGTTTGCTGATAGCTGGGCTTCCGATATACACTTGTTGTCCGTTATTCATGGAACAGGTGCACTATGCCATTTATTCTTAAGGTTAGACCAGGCCGGGAAGTTTGGTTCCTTCCGTCGTTTAAATTCTTTCAAAAATCTATAGCAAAATGATACACATAAATACTGAAGCAAAAACAATTGTTGGCCTGGACCCTTACTGGGAAGATTATTTCCGTTGGCCGGCCGACTATTTCCCTTTTAACCTGCCGGCCTGCTCTGTTGAAAAACACCAGGATGACCTTGATACACAGGATAAAGCGGCTGTTACCTGGGACATCAGCTATAACCTTGAGCTGGAATGTGGCCTGGTATCTGCAGAAAAGCACCTATTATATGATATGCAGCCGCGGAAAGGGAATGCGGGTGGGAATTTCCGTGTCACGCATCTCCTTAGCGACGATCAGTTAAGCGGCCCGGTAGGGCTCACCTTTATCTGGGCCTTCTATATTCCCCTGCCGGCGTATATGCCTAAGCATCCAATGGGTATAATACAGCTCGATCCGCAGGAACTAAGAGGGAAAAATACTGTAATCACAATCAGGGATACCAGACCCAAAATCAATAGCTATGGCAGTTAAAATCGTTATTCCATCCAAAGCCTTTTTGCAGGATCTGGAGTCCAGGGAACAAAGACTCAGGAGGGCCGGACCTCATCTCAATCTCTATTCAGCAAAGGGTAAAACCGCCCATATTCATGATCTTATTCAAAATGCGCCACATCAACAAAAAATGCGATCACAGCTCACTGAATCCAGGTCGCAGGGTGTCTATCATGCCCTTGCCAATCTTTGCACTTTTATTATTGACGAAGAGCAGATAGATGAATCTTACTTCAAAAATGCTTTTGATGCCACGATCAGGGAAAATGTAGAAGTGGCATCGGTTACACCTGCAGAAATATCGCTGGAGTCAAAGGCAACCTTACCGGAATTCTGGCACAAGAAAAAACTTAACCTGGATGGGAGCCTTACCGGCAGGAATATCAATATAGGCGTAATCGACAGCGGAATTTATGCAAGTCACCAGGAGTTTGCCGGCAAGCAGATAAAATTTGCAGAGTTTGACAGTGTAGGTAAACTTGTTGGCACAATCCCAAAAGACTACGGTACCCATGGTACTCATGTGTGCGGCCTTCTGGCCGGTAGAAATGCAGGGGTAGCGCCGGATGCTTCGCTAACCGTAGCAGCATGCCTTACCGAACGCGGTGGCACAGCAGGATACCTGGCGCAAATACTGGGCGGTCTGAATTACCTGCTGGAACAGGGCCGTGATAATGATACGCAGGCGGGAAGAGTACATCTGATTAATGCCTCCATAGAATCTGCAGCCGGTTTTAATGATTACCTGCACGGTGCACTGGACATGGCACTTACGGATCCCGGCACTCTTATGATTGCAGCAATAGGCAATAACGGAAGTAAAGGAAAAAACAGCGATTCAAGCCCTGGAAATTATGACCTGACACTGGGTATTGGTGCTTTAGACGAAAATGATCAGGTAGCTTCGTTCTCCTCCTGGGGCACAGTAGCCCAGTTAGGCAATATCAACAAACCGGACATCAGTGCTCCGGGCGTCTGGCTGTACTCCAGCCTGTCAGGACCTGGGAACCAATACTTCAAACAAAGCGGCACCTCAATGGCTTCGCCGGTAGCAGCAGGGATAGCGGCACTATTGCTTGAACGGCAGCCCGAACTGATCACGCAGCCGCTGAAGCTCAAGGAATTATTGCTTAATATGGTAGTACCTTTGCAGGATGCAGAGCGGGCCGGCAGAGGCAGGATAAATTTAATCAACTAAAAAAAAGGCCATGAAAAAAGAAGGAATCAGTTTTTTAGTAAGTTTGTCAGATGCCCAATCGCTTGTGGCGGATACAGAGGGAGCAGGCAGAGACCGGCTCGCAGCATTAAAAAACCGACTGGAAGAAATGAACATACAAGTGGAACATTTACAAATGTTGGGTCAACTGGTTATTTATGCACCGGAAGAAATCTGGCATAAAGCAATAGTGGAAATAGCATCACTTACCGATCAGGATTTTAAGATTGAACCGAACCGTTTGTTGTAAAATTGAATAATTCCCATTACCCGGCTCAAAACGGGCAGCAGCTATTATGGATAACAGTGAAAAATTAACCCTTGACAACCAGTTTGTACAGATGGCGCGCAGGGCAGCCATCATAGCCAAGACTTCGGATCCCTGGATTAGATGGCATGCCTATCTTACCCGATGGACAGAAGACGCCTGTCTTACCATTCAGGGATTGATGCAAAACATGCCTTTGCCGGCTGCTGCCCTTGACGTTGCCACAGGAACTGGAACTCCAGTACTCGATTTGGCGAAGGCCTGGCCGCAATGCCGTTATGAAGCCTGTGATATTGCTGCAGAATCAATCGAAATTGCCAGGCTGCTGGCGCAGGAAGAAAAGCTTCCCCATATCTCGTTCAAAGTATGTGCCGCAGAAGCACTGGATTATCCTGATGACAGCTTTGGCCTGCTTACCTGCTTTTTTTCCCTGATGTACATCAAGTATACATCAAAGGCCATCGACCAGTTTTTGCGCGTACTCAAACCGGGAGGACATATGATAATCACAACTTGGACCGGGGATAACCAGTTATTCCGGCTCGTCAAGGACACATTCATTATGGAAGACCATAAATATCCAGACGGCCAGGATCCGTTTATGTTTTCTGACAGCCGGTCGCTTAAGGCATTGTTCAAAAACAAGCCTGTCAGGAATCTTCTGGTAACGGAAAGAAAAACAGTCTTGAACTGGGAAGGGAACGAACAGGAATTGTGGGCCTTTTTCAAAGACAGCAATCCCGTAATCAATACACTATTGTCTGCACTTTCACCTGATGAATGCCAGGAAAGGGAACAACATATTTATTCGCTTTTGTCCGGTTTTAAAACTGGAGGCAATATTCTTTTTGAAGCCAATATGTTGGTGTGTTCAGTACAGAAAAACAGCTTACCTCTTTAATATATGTTAATTCAGTTGAATTGACCGCTGATTTCGGAGCAAATTGAACACTTAGGGCCTATTTAGATTTCATTCAATAATAATCTTATAGCAGATAATTTGATTGTATTTTCAGAAGTTCCCATCAGGAATTCGTAATTTATGCATAGCCTACTGTCGTTATTAAATCATGAAAAGTAAGTTCGATAATCCATCTTTTATGAATGAGTTCAAACTTTTTCTTTTCTGTTATTTCTAATAATGATTTGAATGATATATCCAAACCTGACTTTTATTTGAAATATGATCTCAAATTCTTACCCTTAATCTTTTATTAATTTTTTAAATTCTAAAAGACCAAAAACACCACACCTTTTGTCGCATTACAACAATAGCTTTAAAAAAATGATCAATGAAACTTAAAGCGACAATACGGGAAGAGGTGAGGGTGAATGCAAAAAGCATTATTGTGGAATTTATGGGCAATCCTGAAAAGCAGGACTTTGAGGTGAAATGCAGCTTCAATCCCTATCAGGAAGGAATGAGAAAGTGGAGTGGGATATTTGGCATTATTCTACATTACCTTTATATTTTTCTATACCCTGGACATAGAGAACAGACTTATCCGGATCATAGGTATATTGATCATTCTGATACATACCCTGAGCATCTTTATTCAAAATAATCGTATGGTGATCGGTCTGATCAGGCAAAAAAAGTTCCAGTTTGCTTTGGTCATCACTCAATAAGATAAATGCGCTGATTACTGCTGCGTCTTTTTGAGGAGCTACAGGGTTCAGCCGGAATCCTTCATTAAAAACCTGGATACAATCCTGTTTCAGTTCGCTCCAGGTTTGTCCTGCCGAGGCAATGCATCCGTGGTCATCTTTATCGGAGCCCACAGCTTGTTTCTCATTCTTAATATTTTTCTCTGTTATTTTAGCAGATTGATCACAGGCTGATAAACCAACCATACATACTGCCGTTAAAATCAGTTTTTTCATAGGAATAGAATTAATATACCATTATTTACAATACAAGTGCCATAAAGAGGGTCTTAAAATAATGCATTATAGCAGTTTAATATATGCCAGCGTAATTACAGATGTTTAACAGGTATTAAAGAGGGGGTGTTCAGATCTCCTTCGGATCACCTTCGAAAGTCTGCTTCGGAAAAAGGAAGTTTTTCCGAAAGATTACCGAAGCGCGTCCGAAGAAAGTGATCATTTCGCGGTTCCTGACACATTCGTGATTTAAATATAAAAATAAACGTATTTGTATCAAATTCAGATAACACAAGAAATTGAACGTTAAACCTTAAAAAAAAAGATTCTGTTAAATATTTT
>NZ_LMKA01000062.1 GCF_001421435.1 Chryseobacterium sp. Leaf201 | reverse complement strand
ATTCATACTGGGAGAGGCCATATCGATTTTTGCACGAAGCGACATGGTGCCTTCCTCAAATTCACCGTTCTTAGGCGGGCTCATCTGAGTCCGCCGATTATATTTTAATAAAGATAGTTTGCCTAAGCTTCTACCTCATCTCCGTTTTTGCACCAGTATAATGCATTATAAAGGTTTTCTTTAGGAAAAGATTTGAATTCCCCCGGCATGACCACACTGAAAATATCAGTGAATTTCTGTACGCCTTCCTTGTCTGTCACAATAGCGGCCCTGTTCCAGTTGGTCAGGTTTTTTAATCCTAACAGAACGTCCTGCATCCAGGCACCCATGGTGAACTTATCAAGATCTGTATCCAGGTAAAGCAAATAATTAAGTTCATTATACTGTTCTACCTTCTGTTTTACATGAGGAATGACAAGGTTTTCAAAATCTTCTTTTGTGATCTCTCCCGTTGCGCTGAAAGCGGCAACATTTTCCGGAGCTTCTGGAATAATCGTTATCATATCGTTATATCTGTTGTGGTTTGATTTTACGTTGATAACAAAAACTAAACCATTATAAATTCTGATCATATAACAAAATCATTCCGGCAGCCAGAGTAACTCTAAGCTTCAATGGCCATATTTCGAAAAGAAATATCGGACAGGTGATTGCGTCTAAAGGATTTCATACCTTGTTTTGATGCTGTATTTAAGCTTGATATTTTCAATATTGTCAAAAGAAAAATCAATTCCCGTATCTGCGGCTTCCATCTGTACATTGCTTACCCGGGCAGATTTATAGGCAACAGGTAAAATCATATCGCTGGTATAATCTTCGATCTCCGTAATCTCAAGCGGGGTTCCGACTTTTTTACCGATGCTTTCCATCAGGTAGTCTGCTTTTTCTTTCGCTGCTTTTAAAGCATTGATCTTAACGGTTTTCCTGAAGTCCGCGATTTTTGTATTCTTGATTTCCGCGATGTTGACATTGCTTACCCATTTCTGATTAAGGTTTTCAAACAGTCCGGACATGTCCGCTTTTTTAGTCACTTTAAACTGAAAGCTCTTGGTAAAGATTTTAGTTTTGGAATATAGGTTCTGGTACATCGATTTGAATTTGATGTCTTCGTTTTTTATTCCGCTTTCCTTCAGGATGTCAAATAATTTTTTCTCGTTGGTCGCAAGGTCGTTTTTATTATCTCCTTTAATTCCGATATTAAAGATGATTTCATCCGGTTCCACTTCCATTTCAGCAACACCGGTTACCTCAACAGCATTTTTCTTTACTTCCTGTGCATTTGCAAAACTTGTCAGTGTAAAGAATCCGATTAATAAAAAATGTGTCAGTTTCATAATTTCCTTTTTTAATTCTAAAGTAAAAGTAGGGAATATTAAAGCCGGAAACCTGAAGACTTGGTGAACGGGAAGTTTCACTGGGTAAAATGGAATAATCAGATCAGTTTGATTAATTTCTTTCAGGCCGTTTTATCAGCGGGTTAAAATAATCGATTTGCCGCCCTGGGTTACCAGCTTTCTTTCTTCAGGAAATAATTTTGTTTTTATGATAAGCCCGTTTTTATTTTCAGAGATAGAATAGGTATTTGCCGTAAAAAGCGTATGATCAATCGTATGCTCAAATAATTTCGTTGAGTCCGATTGGCGTACAGAATAAAAATCAACTTTATACTCACCTTGTCTGGTCTGATAGTATTTATAGATGATCTTTTCATTTTTATTACTCGAAATAATTTTAGTTTCCATAAAGTTACGTTGTTCCAGGAAGGAGCAGTTCTGAAAAAGCAGTGCAGGAAGCAGGAGAAGAAATACAGATTTTTTCATGAGATGATATGAGGTGTGGTGATTGTTTTTACAAATGTAGCCAATGCTAAACGGCTGACTGTTAACGCAGTTTCAATTAATGTTAAGGTTTTGTAAGCAGGCTCAGGTCTTTTACTTCTCCGTTAGGTGTAATTAAGATATAACGGCTGGTTTCTTTTACAGGCTGAACAGCTTCCTGCGGCTTTTCTTTTTCACGGCTTACCGTCAATTTGATTTCGTACATCACCTGGATAACGGGCTCATGGATCACCGGATTGATCACAAAATCAAATTCTTTATCCAATATTGGCTGGTAATAAGAGGTGGTGGATTTAGGAGCCTGGGTGACATTGGTAAACTTATTTAATGCCAGTGAAGAACTGTTGTATGCTTCATAAGATTTATACATTTCCGTAGGCAGGGAAGTCCTGTAGCCGTCACTGATGCTTTTTTCAGCTGCAGCGAAGCTTTCACCCAGAAAGCCCTCCAGATTTTTTATTTTTTCCTGTAAAACCAGTTTCGCCTTGTTCATCAGCTCTTTCCGTACATTTTCCATACTGCCTGCAAAATAATCGACACGCACCAGATCGTAGATTTCGTTCTGTGAAAGAATGGATATAAAATCATTGAGCTGAGACGGGTCGGTAAATTTAAGATGGATATTTTTCTTCAGCTCAAACCCGGCAGGAACCTCATTATATGTCTTTTTACTGAATGTTTTTTTCTCGACATGATACTGATAAACCGGAACAAAGGAAATCATATCCACATAAATGCCTGTACTTTTATTAAGTCTGATAAGGTCCAGGGCCGTATTGATCCGCTGATCCATCATCTTGTTGACTTCCTCTGCACTTTCCCCGGTCTGCGTAACGCTGAATATGGCAACATACTGCTCTGCTTTTACATTGGCCAGTCCTTTAACACTGATAAAATTTCCATTCGCAGCAGGGGTCGCAATATTGATGTTGGAATCGCTGTACTGGACCTGATTCCGGTAATTGATATTCCCCGAAACCTGTGAAAAAGAAAGGTTGAAAAATAAAACCGAAGCGGTTAATAAGATGTTTTTCATTGTTTTATATTTGAATTATGCCGCAAACTTAGCTTCAAAAGCCCGGCGGTAAACTCCGGACTTGGTAAAAGCGCAGTCTCACTTGGTGAATAGTTTCCGGCAGACTGCAGATATGCATATCTTTGTTTTATGAAAACGGGTAAATTTTTTTTATTGCTGTTATTGATGCTTTCCGGGAGTACCATGTATTCCCAGGCGGTTAATGTGGCACAGGAAGTTCAGACGCAAAGCAAAAAACTTCAGAAAGCCGTTGACACGAAGGACGAATCTGCCCAGGCCGATTCTTATTACCGGATTGGCGAAGCATTCTTCAATGACGGTAATTTTTCAAAAAGCGAAGGGTATTTTTCAAAAGCGAAAACCATCTATGAAAAGCTTAAAGATAATCCCAATATAGAGAAAGCAAGCCGCCGACTGGCACAGTCCCAGGAAAAGCAGAACAAAATTTCCCCGGCCATCAGCAACTACAGCAGGGCGGCAGAGGCAGAACCCGGGCCTTCCAGAGCCCGTTCCGTTAATTCCAATGATGCGGCACGGCTTTCATCAGCTTCCCCTGAAATGAAGGCAGAAGCCATTCAGGACAATATCCGGATCAGTGAAAAGGAAAATGACCAGGCAGATCTTGCCATGAGCTACAGCCAGATGGCAGATGTAAATATCAGGCAGAAAAACGTCCAGATGGCGGAAGAAAATTTAAACAATGCCTATAAAATTTCCAAAAAAGAAGCTCCGCAGCAGGCCCTGGAAATCAACCGGAAGCTGACGGATTTTTATGTTGAGAATAAAAAATTCGACAAAGCCATTGAAGCCAAAAAGAAAGTCTTAAAAGAAGCATTTGTGAAAGGGAATTCCAGGAAAGAAGTGGAGCAGATCCAGGAACTGGCCGATATTTACATCAGGAAAAACGATACACAAGGTGCCATTGGCTTATTTAAAAAATCATACAGCATTGCCTTGGAGAAAGGCCATACCCTGGAAGCGCAGAAAAGTGTCAGGAAACTCGACAGCCTTTTTGATGTTTCCGGAAATACCGGTGCTTCCGTCCGGCTGTACCGGGATTTTCTGGGGAAACTTCCTGAGCTGGTCGCCAAGGACAGAAGCCTGGTGGACAATAAGATCCTTGAAGATACGGAACAGCGGATTACCCAGCTGGAAAAAGAAAAAACGCTTAAGGATGAATTGATCCGCAAGAAAAATATTTTCAATTACGGACTGATTGCTGCCTTGATAATTCTGATCATCCTGGTTGTCTTTATTTTCAGGACTCTGAAAAAGGTACAGGTCAGGAACAAGAAAATCGCCTTACAGTCGCTGCGCCGTGAGATGAACCCGCATTTTATCTTTAACAGTTTAAACAGTGTAAACCATTTTATCTCAACCAACAATGAACTGGAAGCTAATCAGTATTTAACAAGGTTCTCAAAGCTTATGCGCGGCGTCATGGAAAATTCTACCGAAGATTTTATTCTCTTCCGGCAGGAACTGGACCTGCTTCAGAATTACCTGGCACTGGAAAAAACACGTTTTACCGATAAATTCGATTATGAAATTGATGTTGATGAACATTTAAATACCCAGAGCCTGAAGGTTCCCGGCATGCTCGTACAGCCGTTTCTGGAAAATTCAATCTGGCACGGTCTGCGTTACAGAACCACCAAAGGGTTTCTGAAGCTGAGCTTTAAAAAAGATAAACAGCATTTGATAATCAGGATCGAGGATAACGGAATCGGGATTGAGGAAAGCAGAAAACAAAAAACAGAGCACCAGAAAACACGCGAAGGCCGCGGCATGAAAAATACGCTGGAAAGGATCTCGCTTCTCAATAATCTGTACAAACAGAATATTGAATGCAGAATCACAGATAAAAAGACCGAACCGGGCGTTTCGGTAGAAATAAGCTATAAACTCTAGAAAGCTAATTCAACATTAAGTTTTACCTAATTAATAAATCCTTTTTCCTAAAACCTGATATAATGAAAATACAATCCGTAATCGTAGACGACGAAAAAATGGCAAGGGATGTCTTGAGGAATTATCTCACCAAATACTGTCCGCAGGTTGAGATTATGGGCGAGGCTGAAAATATCAAAGAAGCCGTTCCGCTGATTTCCGAAAAGCGTCCACAGCTTGTTTTTCTGGATGTGGAGATGCCTTTCGGGAATGCTTTTGACGTACTGGAAGCTACCCGTGAGTTTTCTTACGAAACCATTTTTATCACTGCATTTTCACAATATTCACTTCAGGCTTTAAATAAGTCTGCAAGCTATTATATTTTAAAACCGATTGATATCCAGGAACTCATTGCAGCCGTGAATAAAGCAGCGGAAAGCATTGAAAAGAAAGAAGAGCTTAACCGCAACAAAATCCTCCTCGAAAATCTGAAACTGAGACCTGAAAAACAACAATTAATTTTGCCGACTTTGCAGGGTTTTGATGTGGTAAAGACAGAAGACATCATCAGGCTTCAGGCAGATGGGAATTTTACGCAGGTTTACCTTACAGACGGCTCAAAGAAAATGGTCTGCCGTTTTTTAAAGCACTTCGATGACCTGCTGGAAAAACCGTTTGTCCGGGTTCACCGTTCGCATATCATCAATACAGGTTTTGTGAAATCCTATCATAAAAGCGGAACCGCCACCTTGTCAGACAATACGGAAATTGAAATCTCCGGAAGTTTCAAAGAAGATTTCCTGAAAGTCTTTTCCTGATATAAACAATGCCTTGCAGATAATGAAAGTTAAACATCAATTTAAGGCATCATTTTTGAAGTTTACGGTACCACATCAATAGGTCTGTTATGAAAATACTGAAAAAAATTGCGATTCCCGTTTCACTGGGTATTTTAGGGTTGATTATCTTAAACTCATGTTCCGTGGGCATTCCTGACGGCGCAACGCCTGTAAAAGATTTCAATGCTGACCGTTACCTGGGAAAATGGTACGAAATCGCCCGTTTTGATTACAGGTTTGAAAAAGATATGGATAATGTAACAGCTACTTATTCCAAAAATGAAGACGGAACCATACGCGTTGCCAACCGGGGTTACAACTATGTGAAAAAAGAATGGAAAGAATCTGTAGGCGAGGCTAAATTTGTAAATGACCCGACAGAAGCCAGGCTGAAAGTCTCATTCTTCAAACCGATCTGGGCAGGATATAACGTAATTGATATCGATGATAATTACCAGTATGCTCTGGTTGTAGGAAACAGTGTGAAATACATCTGGATCCTTTCAAGAACAAAAGAAATTCCGGAAACCATCAGGCAGAGATTCCTTGAAAAGGCAAAAAGTCTCGGCTATAATACGGGCGACCTGATCTGGGTAAAACATAACTAGATCATTATCAGAAGCTAATTATTCTAAAAACAATATACAAAGTCTGTCATTCCATAAAAATCTAAAGCATTTTTAGCAATAGGTTCCGATGGAATGACAGACTTTATTTTTTTAGTTTAAACGCTTATATTCTTTCCATTCCTCAAAACGGTAATCAATAACCTGTTTCATCAGGTCGTAGTTTTCGTACGTATCCTCGATGTGGTAAAACGTTTCATATTCATAGTCGTTTTCTTCAGCCTTGGTGTCAAAAAGATTCACGTAATCATCGGCAAATGAGCTGAACCTGTTTCCGAAATCCGTATCATCTTTATAGTAGTCTTTTGCAAAGCTGTTTCCCATGGTATTCAAATCATGCTCGGAAAACTTTCCGTCCATGGCATCCATCACAAATTCAGCACCTGTAATTTCCCTGCGCTTTACGATTTCTATTTCTTCCGGGACATCTTCTTTCAGTTCATCAGAAATCAAATCCTTATCAATGCACCAGTTCAGGAACATACCCGTGTGGGTTGCACCGTTTTTCCCGGGAAGTTCTGCCGGAAAATCACCTCCGTAATGCCATGAAGCATCATCATATGTAGACATATTTAATTATAGTTTTAAACAATTTATGTCAAAAATATAAAAAATCAATTTATATTGTCCGGCAAAGAGAATTTCCCGTCATTTGTAAAAGAATTTTTTTCGAACATTACGATATGAAAAATGCTGTTCTGATTACCATTGGTGACGAAATCCTTTCAGGAAATACGATAGATACCAATTCCAATTTTATTGCTTCGGAGCTTAAAAACATAGGCATACAGGTTTCGCAGATCCTTACCATTTCAGATGAGATAAATACCATCAAAAAAACAATAGAGTATGCTTTTGAAACCGGGGATTTAATTATCACTACGGGCGGCTTGGGCCCGACACGGGACGATAAAACCAAAAAAGCCATTGCTGAATTTTTCAATGATGAAATTGCCCTGGATGAGGTTACCTTTAGCCATCTGAAAGCTTACCTGGAAAAACGCGGCCGCCTGGAGATCCTGGAGCGAAACCGCGAGCAGGCTTTTGTGCCTACAAAATCTACGGTTTTCCAGAACCATTTCGGGACGGCACCCTGTATGATGATGGAGCAGGACGGGAAACTGCTGTTCAGCCTTCCGGGTGTTCCGTATGAAGTGAAGCCGCTCATCAAAGACCAGATTATTCCTTATCTGCATAGCAAATTCAGCCTGCATTATATTTCATCAAGGATTGTATCGGTAGTCGGGATTCCGGAAAGTATTCTGGCAGATACCATTGAAGGCTGGGAACTGGCTTTGCCTGAAAACATTGCTTTGTCCTATCTTCCGGTAGGCACCCGTGTCAAGCTGAAACTTACGGCAACCGGTGAAAACGAGCCTTTTCTGGAACAGCAGCTGGAAGATGAAATCCGGAAACTGCTCCCTCTGATCAGCGGCCATGTGATTGCCACCTCCGGGGATAAAATTGAAAAAATCCTGACAGAAATCTTATCGGAAAGAAAGCTGACAATTTCTACGGCAGAAAGCTGTACCGGCGGAGAGCTTGCGAAAATGCTTACCGCAAATCCCGGCAGTTCATCTTACTACACCGGCGGAATTGTAGCGTATGCAACAGACCGGAAAATAGAGATCTTAAAAGTTAAAAAGGAAACCGTTGACGAATTTACCGTGGTCAGTGAGCAGGTGGCCACAGAAATGGCAGAAGGCTGCCAGCGGTTATTTGATACCCGTATCGCGCTGTCTACCACCGGAGTCGCCGGGCCCGGAAAAGGGGAAGACGGCAAAGAGGTGGGGACGGTCTTCTACAGCATCAGGATTGATGATCAGGTCGTGACTTCAAAATTATTCCTGCCGCATCTTGAAAGGCCGGATTTTATGTATTTTGTTTCACAGAAAGTTCTTCAGGATCTGGTATCACTGTTGATCGGCAACTGATCGTTTACAGTTTTATCCCGAGATCAGTAAGAAGAAACGGAAATGTGAAAGAAGCTGCTGTTTCCTGCTGTTTTATAAATTCTATTGCTGAACGTAACAAATTTTAAAAAATATATACTTATTGTATAAATTGTAATTATAATGAAAAAACTAACGCTTTCCCTGCTTTTACTTGCCGGGATCTGTTCACAGAATGTGAGCGCCCAGTCTGCAGACAACGGTCTGGATATTAGCCTGATGGATAAATCCGTTCGTCCGCAGGATGATTTTTATAACTTTGTAAGCGGAACATGGATGAAAACCGCCAAGATTCCTTCCGATAAACCAACCTGGGGAAGCTTCAATAAACTGGCAGACGATACGGACAACAACTCCATGACCATTCTGAACTCTCTTCTGAAAGACAAGTTCGCAGACGGAACAGAAGGTAAAAAAATTCAGGACCTGTATGCAACGTACATGAACATGCAGAAGAGGAATGCCGACGGGATCAAGCCGATCCAGGCAAACCTGAATAAAATCGATGCCATTAAAAACCTTACTGACCTTCAGAATTATTTAACTTCCGTAACCAAAGACGGTGAAAATACATTCTACGGTTGGGGTGTGGATGCAGACCTTAAAGATTCTAAAATGAATGCGGTGTACTTAGGTAATGCATCACTTGGTTTGGGAAGAGACTACTATCAGAAAGTCAATGAAAAAAATACGGAAGCCCTTGCAGAATATACAAAGTATGTAGCTTCCAT
This sequence comes from Chryseobacterium sp. Leaf201, assembly GCF_001421435.1. Lineage (GTDB taxonomy): Bacteria > Bacteroidota > Bacteroidia > Flavobacteriales > Weeksellaceae > Chryseobacterium. The sequence goes on along the minus strand of NZ_LMKA01000062.1, from coordinate 38,655 downwards.
GCTTAAAGAATTAGGCTATAAAAATGCTGATGCTGCCGCAAAAGGAATTGTGGATTACGAAAAAAGCATTGCCCAGACCTATCTTACCAACGAGCAGAGCCGGGACAATACCCTTCAGTATAACCCTGAGACCATGGCACAGCTTTCAGGACTGGTTAAAAATGTTGACCTTCCGGGTTACCTTAAAAAAGTTGGGGTAAATGCAGATAAAGTAATCATCGGGGAACTTGGATATTACAAAAACCTGGATAAATTTATCAGTACGAAGAACCTTCCGGTTATCAAAGATTACCTTAAATTCCATATGGTTCACGGAAGTGCATCTTATTTAAGCGAGAAACTGGGCGATACCAAATTTGCATTCTACGGTAAATATTTAAGAGGCCAGCAGGAGCAGAGAGCGTTGAACAAAAGAGGGTATGAGCTGATCAACGGGAGTTTAGGTGAAGCTTTCGGAAAATTATATGTTGATAAATACTTCCCGGCAGAAGCCAAAGCGCAGATGGTGGAACTGATCGACTATTTAAAGAAAAGTTTTGCCGTGCACATCAACGGTCTTGCCTGGATGTCTTCCACCACGAAGGTAAAAGCCATGGAAAAACTGAATAAGTTTACGGTAAAAGTTGCTTATCCGGACAAATGGAAAGATTATTCAAAACTGGATATTGTTCCGGAATCCAAAGGAGGAAACCTGTATTCCAACCTTCAGAATATTACAGAATGGCAGTACAATAAAGACCTGGCTAAGATCGGGAAACCGGTGGATAAGACAGAATGGGGAATGACTCCGCAGACGGTGAATGCGTACTACAATCCGGTAAACAACGAAATCGTTTTCCCTGCCGCGATCCTTCAGCCGCCGTTCTTTAATCCTAAAGCAGATGCTGCCGTTAATTTTGGTGGAATCGGTGCGGTAATCGGTCATGAAATGAGCCACGGATTCGATGATTCAGGGGCGCAGTTTGATGCAGACGGGAATTTGGTAGACTGGTGGACTCCGGAAGACAAAGCCAACTTTGAGAAAGCAACAAAAGCACTGGCTTCACAATATGATAAATATGAGCCGGTAAAAGGAACCACCGTAAACGGAACCTTTACCAACGGTGAAAATATTGCCGACTTAGGGGGCGTGAATATCGCTTATGATGCCTTACAGATGTATCTGAAAGACAAAGGGAATCCTGGGAAAATCAGCGGTTATACACAGGATCAGCGGTTCTTTCTGAGCTGGGCAACTGTTTGGAGAACGCTGTCAAGCGAGAAATACATGGTAAACCAGGTGAAAACAGACCCGCACTCTCCGGGGTATTTCAGAAGTTTCGGTCCTTTAACAAACGTTGATGCCTTCTACAAAGCATTTGATGTTAAGGAAGGAGACAAACTGTATAAAAAACCGGCAGACAGAATTAAAATCTGGTAATACAATACCGTAATGAAATAATAGGAATCCGTCTCACAACTGAGGCGGATTTTTTTTGGTTATTATTTTGGTTTTTCGTATATTTATATCTGACAATCAGATATTTGTGTATGAATTTCAAATAACCAAAATCAGACTGTGTTATTTCCGTATAGTTTTGAGGAGTTGATTCCCGGGAATCACCCGGTTCGGGTCGTCAATGATATTCTGGAGAGGATCAATATAGAACCGCTTTTAAAAGCCTACAGCAAAGAAGGAAATCCCAGTTACCATCCCGTAATGATGCTCAAGGTGATGGTTTTTGCCTATATGAACAACATTTATTCCTCCCGGAAAATCGAAAAAGCGCTTCGCGAAAACATCAACTTCATGTGGCTCTCCAATATGAGCATCGTGGATCATAATACCGTGAACAGATTTCGAACCCATAAACTTGAAGCCGCCTTCAAGGATATTTTCTCGCAGGTGGTTTTGCTGTTGGCCGAAGAAGGTTTGGTGAGTTTGAGACAGGTTTTTGTGGACGGAACCAAAATCGAAGCACAGGCTAACCGCTACACATTTGTTTGGGCAAATGCCATTAAAACCAACAAAGAAAAAATGCTCCGCCAGCTGGAGGAACTTTGGAAATACGCCCAAAGTGTTGCCCGGGAAGAAGATAAAGACCCGGAACCACCGGAATTCAAAGAGATCAGCAAAGAAAAAATACGGCAGACCGTAGAAAATATCAATGCCAAATTAAAAGGCAGCGACAGTAAAAGAGAGTCCGACAAGAAAGCCAAAGCCAAACTGAATTACATTAAAAACAATTTTGAGAAAAACCTCGGTAAATACGAAGCTCAGGAAGCGATTTTGGCAGAGAGGAATTCCTACAGCAAGACTGATGAAGATGCTACTTTTATGAGAATGAAGGAGGATCATATGATGAACGGACAGCTCAAACCCGCCTATAATGCGCAGATTTCTACCGAGAATCAATTTATTTTAAATTACACGATTCATCAGCAAGCCAACGACTTCAATACGCTGAAGCCTCATCTGGAAAATTTTGAGAAATTATATGGCGAAAACAGGATGAATGAACTGGAAGAACTCACTGCCGATGCGGGTTACGGAAGCGAGCAGAACTATGAATTACTGGAACAAAACCAAATCACTCCGTTTGTAAAATACAACACCTTCGATAAGGAGCAGGATGCCCATTATCAGGCGAAACACAAGACTTTCAGCAAAGAAAATCTGCATTATAACGGGGAAGAAGATTTTTATGTTTGTCCGATGGGACAAAAAATGGAGAAAACGCACGAAAGCACCAGGAAAACCAAGACCGGATATCCTCAAAAGCTCTCGCATTATCAGGCAAAAAACTGCGAAGGATGCCCAATACGAAGCGTTTGCCACAGTTCCCAGGAAAACCGGAGCATCGAGCGAAACCATCATTTGGAAGATTACAAAGAGAAAATACGAAAGCTTCTAAACAGTGAAAAAGGCATTAAAAAAAGAAAACAACGCCCGGTTGAAGTAGAACCCGTGTTTGCACATCTGAAACATTGCAATAATTTTAAGCGATTCACGCTCAAAGGATTGAAAAAAGTCGAATTAGAGTTCGGATTACACGCTTTAGCACACAACCTAAGAAAGAAAGTTGCCTGAGGTGGACAACTTTTCCTTTTTTTTAAATGAATATAAATTGATAAAAAAATAAAAATCCGTCTCAACTTTTGTTGTGAGACGGATTCTTNAAGTTGCCTGAGGTGGACAACTTTTCCTTTTTTTTAAATGAATATAAATTGATAAAAAAATAAAAATCCGTCTCAACTTTTGTTGTGAGACGGATTCTTTTTTTATGAAAAACAAAAGGCAAAAACCATTGGGTAGCTTGTGCAGAGAATGATTAAATACCTGTTTTAGATACCAGATTTTTACCATTAATCATTTATCAGTGATAACTAATCATCATATTTCGTATATTTGATAAGTTGTGTAAATCAAAATTATATTTAATGAAAAAGATAAATATCGGAATACTGGCCTTATCCGGGCTTGTATTTTTAAATTCATGTGGTGCATCAAAAACGGCCAGTCAAAAGCCTGAACCTATTAAAGAAGTAGTTACGGAGACGGTGAAAAAAGAAGAAATAAAAGAAGAGGGAATTAATCTGTCGTACATGGATAAAAGCGTCCGTCCGCAGGATGACTTTTTCAGCTATGTCAACGGAAACTGGGTGAAAACCACGCAGATTCCTTCTGATAAAGCAAGCTGGGGATCCTTTAATGCCTTGAGAGAAAATGTAGACGATTCTTCTCTGGATATTTTAAATAAAATTTTATCCGAAAATTATACCGCAGGTTCCGAGGGACAAAAGATCCAGAACCTGTATGCCTCTTTTATGGACGTTGATAAAAGAAATACAGAAGGCCTGGCTCCGATAAAAGGAGACCTGGCAAAGATTGATGCCATTAAAAATCTGAATGACCTTCAGAAATATCTGCTCGAAGCCACGAAACTGGGTGATAATTCATTCTACGGCTGGAGGGTAAGCGCAGATATGAAAAATTCCAAGATGAATGCCGTATATCTTGGAGGTCCTGATCTTGGTTTGGGAAGGGATTACTACCAGAAAGTGAACGAAGCCAATACCAAAACATTAGCAGAGTACCAGGCGTATGTCGGGAAATTATTCGGTGTTTTAGGATATAAAAATGCTGATGCTGCTTCAAAGAATGTTGTTGATTTTGAAAAACAGCTGGCCAATTACCTGCTGACGCTTGAGCAGAACAGGGATGCAAACCTAAGGTACAATCCGAAAAATGCATCGGAACTTCCTGCTTTGGTCAAAAACGTCAATCTGGCAAAATACCTGAAAGAAGCCGGTGTAAATACCGATAAAGTCATTGTCGGGGAGCTGAAATATTATCAGAATATGGACTCGTTCCTGACACAGAAAAACCTTCCTCTGCTGAAAGATTATCTGAAATACCATCTAATTAACGGCAATGCAAGCAACCTGGATGAAAAACTGGAACAGGTGAGGTTTGATTTCTATTCCAAATACCTTCAGGGGCAGAAAGAACAGCGTCCGATGAACAAAAGAGGCCTTTCTCTCGTAAACAGTGTCCTCGGGGAAGCGTTCGGTAAACTCTATGTTGAGAAATACTTTACGCCTGAAGCGAAACAGCAGATGGAAACCTATATTGATTACATCCTGAAATCATTCAAGACCCATATTGATGATATGGACTGGATGTCTCCCGCAACCAAAGTAAAAGCGCAGGAGAAATTATCCAAGTTCACGGTAAAAATCGCCTATCCCGATAAATGGAAAGACTACAGCGAACTTAAAGTAGAAGCCCCGAAACAGGGAGCTACATTATACTCCAACCTTCAGAATGTTTCCGCATGGCAATACCAGAGAAGCCTTGATAAAGTAGGGAAACCTGTTGACAGGACAGAATGGGGCATGACTCCGCAGACGGTGAACGCCTATTACAGCGGTTCAAATAACGAAATCGTGTTCCCGGCAGCCATTCTTCAGCCTCCGTTTTATAATCCCAAAGCCGATGCTGCCGTAAATTTCGGTGGAATAGGGGCGGTAATAGGCCACGAGATTTCCCACGGTTTTGACGACAGTGGCTCACGGTTTGACGGCGACGGTAACCTGAACAACTGGTGGACCGATGAAGACCGTAAGAACTTTGACGCAAAAGTGGGGCAGTTGGCAGCACAGTACAGCGCTTACGAGCCGGTAAAAGGAAGTTTTGTAAACGGTAAATTCACCAGCGGTGAAAACATCGGCGACCTGGGCGGAGTAGCGGTGGCGTATGACGCACTTCAGATGTACCTTAAAGATCACGGAAATCCGGGACCGATCAGCGGGTTCACGCAGGACCAGCGGTTCTTCATGAGCTGGGCAACGGTCTGGCGTACAAAATCCACAGACCAGTACATGACCAATCAGGTAAAGACGGATCCGCATTCCCCGGGTGTATTCAGGGCTTTCGGGCCGTTGGTGAACCAGGATGGATTCATTAAAGCATTTTATATCAAGCCGGGAGATAAAATGTATAAGGCTCCTCAGGACAGGATAAAAATCTGGTAAACCGGATTCAAAATTTTCAGAATATAAAAACGCATCAGAAACGGTGCGTTTTTGTTTTATTTTTCCATAGCTTAGTAAAAGGATAAAATATTAATATGATTGATATTTTAACGGATTATTAAATATTTTAATAAAAACCTTGACAAAATTTTTTATGTTACAGTTTTTTTTTAAATTTAAACATTGGATTGGTCAGCTATTTGATGCTGATAAAAACGATTCACACCAACTTATAACATCTCAAAATAACAATAATATGGCAATGTTTAATTATGGCGTTGGCGGAAACGAAATAAAAGTGGACGCTAATGAAGCTATTCAGAACATACAGGAAAATAAATCGCTGATTGTAAGCCAGCTTACTACCGACGAATCTTATGTACCTGAAATTGTGACCGGCTTAAAAACAATGGATGACGTCTTCAGGCATTTCCAGCCTTCTGTAAGTGTGCAGCACGAAACGGAAGACGGCAATGTGGTGGAAGAAGAGTTCCGTTTTCAGAGTCTCGGCGACTTCACTCCGAAAAGTCTTACCCAGAAATCAGATTATTTACAGCAGCTCAGCATGGAACAGGAACAGTACAACAAGATTGTACGCCAGCTGAAAACCAATAAAATTCTTCGGAATATGCTGGAAAATGACCAGACACGGGCGGCGTTTGTCGAAGTGCTAAAAGAAGTGGCTCAGGAACTTGAAAAATAATCTAAAGACGTTAAATTAATCATGGACAGTAAATTACAGGCAGCTGAAAACCAGCAACAGCAGGGACAGCAGCAACATGCAGGTCAGCCAAAGGGCAATCCGGTTGCCGAACTCAATAAAATAGGAGGTTTTGGTTTTGTAGAATCCGTTGTAGACGGCATCGCCAATATGAACCCTACCAGGAAAGCAAGAAAAGAGATTTTTCTTACCGACAGCAATAAAGCAGAAGAACGGAAGGAGCTGCTTCAAAAAATAAACCTTTGGGTGGATCTTCTGGAAGGAAATGAATCTGCAGATAAAATGGCAGATATGTGTAAAAATAAAGCACAGTCCGCAGAACAGAATTTAAAGCTCAACCTTAAAAATACACTTGATACCGTTCGTGAACTGGAAACCAACTACAGAACAGTTGCCCAGTTTTACAAAAATACCGAACTGGATAAAGTGGATAACGTAAGCATCGTCAATGCAAGCCTTAACCAGGTTTCAGACCTTGACAACCCAGTTTTCATCGATGCGATCTCGGAAGAATTTAAGAATTACTATGACCGCCTTGATCTGAGGGATAATTATTCCATCCTTGCGATCCCCGGATATCTGGGATCCAATAAAGTGATCGAAAAATGGGCGAAGATCTGTAACGAGAACAAAGTAATGATGGTTACGGATTTTGCCAATCTTGATAAACCTGATGATGTAGTAGACTTATTCCACTCAGCAAACCTTACGGGCGGCGAGCTTCACAGAAGTAATGTGATTATGACATGTAACTGGCTGGTAGGCCGTGGAAAAGCAGAAGAAATAGGAGAGGAGGAGAATGTTGAGCTTCCGCCTTCTACTTCACTGGCAGGAAAAATCCATAAAACACTGATGTCCCAGGTAGCGGCAGGTAAAAAGCACGGGAACATCAACGAAGTGGACGCCGTAAAATTCGAGCTTAAAAAGAGCGAAATCTCCCAACTGGAAAAAATGGGACTGGTTCCTATGGTAAATGAATACGGGAAAATCATGGCATTCTCTGCAAAAACCTTGTTTACAGGAGATAATATCGGCCTTCAGACCTATTCCGTAGTCCGTGTATTCGATTATGTAACCAAAGTACTGCTGGATTTCCTGAACAGAAGAGCGTTCGAAAACTGGAATGCTAAAAATGAGGATGATTTGAGAAGACAGGTAGTTCAGTTTCTGGATAATATCAAAGGACCGGATAAACTGATCGAAAAATTTAAGATTGTCCGCTTCGAGCAGGACAGGGTCAACAAAGACCGTGTATGGCTGGATATCCGTTTAACCCCTTATTTCCCTACCAAAAGTTTTGTGATTAAGCTTGACGGACACAAAGGAGATGACGGGAACGAATGGGATGCAGAATATACTCAGGAATAAAAAATATTTATCAACAATAAAAAAAGACCGATGCACTTTACATCGGTTTTTTTCTACCAAATCATTAAAATTATAACGATGAAAAGAAAGCTGCTGTACTTTTTACCGGTACTTTTCATGACTCTTTCAGTAAGCTGCGAAGATAAAAAACTCCACAACGAGCATAAAATTGACCTTTTTGCCAATGAAAGGGAGGAAGGGACCGCTTACGTTATGGATGAGCAGGAATGTTTTAACGCCAGTGATATGGTGGTTTCTGCTTCGGATGTAAAACTGGCAGACAGTTCCTCCGGACGTGGCCCGTCTGTTTTTATCTATAAAATTGCTTCAGGACAGGTGTTGAAATCGAACAGGGATTCTGTTGTTGTTTTTCCGCTTCAGATACTGTCTAACCAAAGGCTGAAATTGAAAAAAGATTCCATGTACATGTATCTTAAAAAGCTGGAAGGCTATCCTTTTATTGCCAAAGAAAAAAATCTGAAATACCAATGGCTGAAAACGGCGCCGGTTTATTCCGTAAAGAAAGAAGAGTAAATTATCTTATCTTTGCAGGCATAAATGAGATGGCTTTTTGGAAAAGACAAAAGAAGATTCAAACTTTAAGCAGATAGGCACTAAACTTCTGGCCTGGTATAAAATAAATGCCAGGGACCTGCCGTTCAGGCAGACCAGGGATCCTTATAAAATCTGGATCTGTGAAATTGTTTTCCAGCAGACCAGGATCAGCCAGGGGCTCGGGCACTACAATAATTTCGTCGGAAGATTTCCGGATGTACAAACTCTGGCAGATGCTGAAGAAGATGAGGTTCTTCTGTACTGGAAAGGATTGGGCTACTATTCAAGAGCCATCAATATACATAAGGCTGCACAGCAGATTATGAATGAGTATAACGGAACTTTTCCGGATCAGTATGAAGAGATTTTAAAGCTGAAGGGCGTAGGGAAGTATACAGCAGCAGCCGTTTCCAGCATTTGTTTTGACGGTAAGATGCCTGCTGTTGACGGTAATTTTTACCGGGTTCTCAGCCGTGTTTTTGCTGATGATTTTGATATTTCAGGTTCCCGCGCGTTTACCTATTTTTCAGAATTGGCCCAGTTGGTCCTGCCGGAAAATGTCGGGGATTTTAACCAGGCGATGATGGACCTGGGTTCGGAAATCTGCAAACCGAAAAATCCGCTCTGTCATGAATGCCCGTTGCGTGAAGACTGCCTGGCTTTTTCATTAAACAGGGTTTCGGAATTTCCGGTAAAAACAAAGAAAGCAAAGGTTCAGGATCTTCATCTCAAATATTATTTTGTTCACAGGAACGGACAGTTTTTAATCCGCCAGAGAAAAGATGATTTCATCTGGAAAAAGCTGTTTGAGTTCCCTGAGGAAATTCCGGAAGAGCTGATGCCTTTTATCAGGAGCGTAAGAACCATGCAGCATAAGCTTACCCATAAAAACCTGAGCCTGGAAATTTTTAATGTTGAAATAGATTCACAATCGGTCTGGGACCGCTTTGCTGCTGAAAACCAGTATATCATTACCGATGATGCAGGATCTCAAGAAAAGTCATTTCCGAAACCGCTGGAAAATTATATCCGGAGCAGAAGTGAAGAACTGTTTTTTTAATTAATGATAGATGAGCCTTGAAGAATTTCCAATCTGAATATTTTACATTTCATACAGAATATAATTTAAATGGATCACAAACTTTGCCTGAAGACAGGTCTGAAGCCTCTGACCGGGATTTAAACCCGCTGAAATCCTGAAATTTGTCTCCTGAAATCTGAAATCTAATTTGTACTTTTGCAAAATGTTTAAAAATGCCCTTTTTATTTTTGCAGCCCTGCTTCTGGTATCCTGCGGAAAAGATTCTGTACCGAAGCCTTACGGGGAACTCCGGCTGGAATATCCGGCACCGAAATACCAGAAATTTGAGAACAGTTGTTCCTATACTTTTGAATACTCTGATTTTGCAAAAATGACAGATGCCAAAAAGCCCTGCTGGTATTACCTGAACTATCCCAAAATGAAAGCCAAGATTTTTGTAACGTATTACCCGATACAGAATGATTTTGCCGATCACATCCGGGAAGCTGAAAAAATGGTGTATGAGCATACCATTAAAGCAAGCGCCATTGATACCAAGTCTTTTGAATATCCTGATAAAAAAGTCTACGGAAATTTTTATGAACTGAAGGGGCAGAGTGCCTCCAACCTGCAATTTTATATTACAGACAGTACAAGACATTTCGTAACGGCTTACTTATATTTTAACACGAGGCCGAAGCCTGATTCCCTGGCTCCCGCGGTGGATTATATCAAAAAAGATATGAAGCACCTGCTGGATACCTTTGAATGGAAAAATTAATTTACTTTTAATATACTTTGAAAATAATATGAAACTTTTAGTTGTAGGAAGTGTTGCATTTGATGCTATTGAAACGCCGTTCGGCAAAACAGATAAAATTTTAGGAGGTGCCGCTACCTATATCGGGATCACCTCATCCGTTTTAGGGGTAAAATCCGGAATTGTTTCTGTAGTGGGAGGAGACTTCCCGCAGGAGCATCTTGATATGTTTACAGACAGGGACATCAATATTGAAGGGATTGAGATCGTAAAAGAAGGAAAGACCTTTTTCTGGTCCGGAAAATACCACAATGATCTCAATACAAGAGATACTTTAGCAACAGAAGTCAACGTCCTGGAGAACTTCGACCCTAAGATTCCTGAATCCATGCAGGATGCAGAAATTCTGCTGTTGGGGAACCTTCATCCTGGCGTGCAGCTTTCAGTGCTTGAAAAAATGCACAACCGCCCGAAGCTTGTTATCCTGGATACAATGAATTTCTGGATGGACAGCGCCTGGGATATCCTGATGGACATGATTGCAAAAACCGATGTTATTACCATCAACGATGAAGAGGCAAGACAGCTTTCGGGAGAATATTCTCTGGTAAAAGCAGCGAAGAAAATCCATGATATGGGCCCTGAATATGTAATTATCAAGAAAGGGGAGCACGGTGCCCTGCTTTTCCATGAAGATAAAGTATTTGCCATCCCAGCACTTCCGCTGGAAGAAGTGTTCGATCCTACCGGAGCCGGAGATACGTTTGCCGGAGGCTTTGCAGCATATCTTGCCAAAAAAGGGAAAACTGATTTTGAAACCATGAAATCTGCATTGATCGTAGGTTCTGCAATGGCTTCTTTTACGGTAGAGAAATTCGGGACGGAGAGAATCCAGGAAGTAAATGAAAAGGATATGTTTGAAAGATTGAGACAGTTTAAAGAACTGACAACTTTTGATATAGAACTCCAGTAACTCCTTCTTTTTAAGAAATATTTATAATAAAAAATTTAGTGTAATTCATTAAGAATTCTAAATTTGCAACTTGTTTAAAATAGTAAAATGACAAATAAACTTAAGATCACTTTTCTTTTTGGAATTTTCATCATGATGATGGGGGCCAATACCATGAAAGCCCAGCTGAAACAGGGAGATCTCATCGATGGTATTGCAGCGGTAATCGGTGATGAAATTGTTTTGGAATCTGATGTGAATGAGCAGATGAATTATGCAAAACAGCAGGGAGCTTCCAATATTGATAAGTGTGAGTTTCTGGAAAATCTTCTGAACAATAAACTTCTGGTATATGAAGCCAGAAAAGATACGTTGATTGAAAACCGTTCTGCAGCAATTAAAGAGCAGGCTAATGCAAAATACCAGCAGCTTCTTTCCCAGTTTCCGGATGAAAAAGCAATGCTGACGGCCTATAAGTTCAGAAACGGGTATGAAATGAAAAATGCGATTGAGAAAATCGATATCGACCAGTATTACGGACAGGCCAAATACCAGAGAATTACCGAAAAGGCTGATGTTACGCCTAACGAAGTAACCGACTTTTATAATCAGTATAAAGCACAGCTTCCTGAGATTAAGGATGAAGTGTCATTGTCCCAGATCATGATGTTTCCCAAGCTGACGGAAGCCCATAAGCAGGATCTGGTCAACAGGCTTAATAAAATCAAGAAAGATATACAGGGAGGCGAAACCTTTGAAAGCCAGGCGAGGATTTATTCTGAAGATCCGGGATCCGCTTCCAACGGCGGTCTGATGAAGAACATTTCAAAAGGACAGATGGTAAAACCTTTCGAGGCGGCAGCATTGAACCTTCAGGAAGGGGAAATATCAGAACCTGTAGAAACGGAATTCGGGTATCACATTATCCAGCTGGTAAAAAAATCAGGAAAGATCTACGAAGCAAAGCATATTCTTCTGATGGCAACGCCTACGGATGATGAAGTGAAAACGGCAAGAGTAAAGCTGGACAGTATCAAAGGACTTGTTCAGAGCGGTAAAATAACTTTTAAAGACGCAGCCTTTAAATTCTCAGATGATAAAAGAACCAAGTTCAATGCCGGGGTTATTCCGGGAGCTGACGGTTCCAATAAAATTGAAAGAGAAACCGTTCCCGGAACCATCAGCTACGAGCTGGCCGGTTTAAACAAAGGGGATATTACCAATGCTTTTGATGATGAAGATGAAAGAAAGAGAAAAGTGGTGAAGATTGTAAAAGTTGAAGATGTAATTCCTGCACACCAGATTACGCTGGAAACCGATTACGACCGGATCAAGCAGATGGCACTCAACAAAAAGAGAAATGAAATGGTTGAGAAGTTTGTGAGTTCAAGGCTCCCGACCACATTTATTTCAATTGACGGCCGTTATGATACATGTAATCTTAAAGGAAGCTGGAAGAAAGATTCAGTTAAGAAATAAAACCAAAACCTTCAGAATATACCTGAAGGTTTTTTTATGCCTTAAAGCCCCGTTACATCGTAGTTTTTAGTATTTTTACGGCATGAGCAATTTTATAGATTTTAATTCGGCTAAAAAACTTCACGAAATGCAGCAAAGTCAAAATAGAATTACGCAGCTGTTCAGTATTCAGTATCCGGTAATCCAGGCAGGAATGATCTGGCATTCCGGCTGGAAGCTGGCCTCAGCGGTTTCCAATTGCGGAGGCCTTGGCCTGATTGGTGCCGGCAGTATGTATCCTGATATCCTCAGGGAAAATATCCGGAAATGCAAACAGGTTACCGATAAGCCTTTCGGTGTTAACGTGCCGATGCTCTATCCCAATCTGGATGAAGTCATTCAGATCATTCTGGAAGAAGGCGTGAAAATTGTCTTTACCTCTGCCGGAAACCCGAAAACTTATACGGAAACCCTGCAGAAAGAAGGATTAAAGGTTGCCCACGTGGTATCTTCTACAAAATTTGCCATGAAGTGTGAAGACGCTGGTGTTGATGCAATAGTAGCCGAAGGATTCGAGGCGGGAGGCCACAACGGAAGGGATGAAACCACAACGTTCTGCCTGATTCCCAATGTGAAAAAACATATCTCAAAACCCCTGATTGCAGCCGGCGGAATTGCCCTCGGTTCGCAGATGAAAGCAGCCATGATTCTCGGAGCGGACGGCGTACAGATCGGGTCCCGTTTTGCGGCAACCATTGAAGCCAGCGCCCACGATAACTGGAAACAGAAAATTACGGAACTCCAGGAAGGCGATACCCATCTGACTTTAAAAGAACTCGCACCCGTAAGAATGGTGAAAAATAAGTTCTTTAATGAACTGGAAGATATTTATACAGCCGGAAGGAATAAAGACTCCCTGATCGCCTCTCTGGGCCGGGCAAGGGCAAAGCGCGGAATGTTCGAAGGTGATATGGAGGAAGGTGAACTGGAGATCGGGCAGGTTTCCGCTTTAATTGATGAAGTACTTCCTGTAGAAACGGTATTCCGGAATTTACTGGCAGAATTTAATGAAGCAGGCAACCCCGGATTATAGTGAACTGTATTGATGGAAAGGAAAATCATTGATGTCAGAGGCAAAAAATTATATACTGAATACACCAATTTATTTAAAAACAGGCCGGTACTGGTCTTTCTGCATGATTCGTTAGGATGCACGCAGCTTTGGCGCGATTTTCCTGAACAACTGGCAACAGCGGTGCAATGCAATGTCCTGGTTTACGACCGTCTTGGATATGGGAAATCTTATCCGATGCTTACTCATGAAAGGGAAAATAATTACATGGAACTGGAAGCCGATGTGCTGGATGACCTTTTGGATATCCTGGGCGTAGAGGAAGCGATCCTTTTCGGCCACAGCGACGGCGGTACCATTGCGCTTATTACCGCAGCCAGATACCCTGAAAAAGTAAAAGCCGTAATCTGCGAAGCCGGACATATTTTCGTGGAAGATGTAACCGTAAAAGGAGTAAAAGATTCCTTAACAGCTTATCAGACCACTAATCTTGCTGAACGCCTGGCAAAATACCATGGTGATAAGGTTGAAATGATCGTAAAAGCCTGGACGGAAATCTGGCTCAGCAAACAGTTCAGAAATTGGAACATTGAATCTCTTTTAAAAAAGATAAAGGCGCCGCTGTTATTTATACAGGGTGAAAAAGATGAATACGGAACACTGGACCAGGTGGAAAAAACAGTTTCCCAGGTAAGCGGAAGTGCAGAAAGGTTCATCATCCCGGAGGCCGGGCATACACCGCATAAGGAAATGCCGGATGTGGTGCTGCAAAAATGTGCGGGCTTTATCAACAGGGTATAAAAACATATTATGATGCCTTCTGCATTATTGGAACTAATTTTATCGTAAAACCTTAGCGAATTTATAAAAAAAATCTAATAATCTTATAAAAGTGAAATATTATTATTAGATTTGAATTGTCAATAATGACGGAACTAATAATATAGCTATGAAAAATTTAAAAAAAATTTCGAGAAATGAATTGAAAAAAGTTAATGGGGCAGGAGGAGAACCTGCAAGTTTTGATCTTGGCACAGGCGGTTGTGGTAGTTCATCATGGTGTGCTTGTGGATCAGTTACAATTGATTTGGGATTAGGCGGCGGACCGAAAGAAGAGTGTTGTGCTTGCCCTCCAAAAAAGATTAATTAAGATTTTTATTAATTTAATAATAATGAATGCCAGGTTTTCTTTTTCTTGGCATTTTTTATTTTATTATGAAAAATAAACTCTTAATACTCTCGCTTCACTTTATATTCTTAACAGTTTTCTGCCAGAAAAAAATGATCATTTCTGTTAGAGATGAATCTGATAAAAAAGTTTCGCCCCAGAACATTATGATCGCTTCTGCCTGTGATAAAACATATATGAATAATTATACTGTTTTAGATTCTTCGAGACTTAAAGGAAATGAATTTTTATTTAACCTTAAATCCATCACAGATAATTTTCCGAGGCCTTATAAATTGGGAATTCCTCTGGAGAAAAATAAGAGTTATATAAATTCTGAAATTTTTTATCTTAAAGATTCAGATCAAACTGTAAAATTTGATTCGGACAATGGAGCTGTTAAATTTTCAAAACATAATCTACTTTATGATGAAATTTTAAAGTTCAATACTTTTTTTTCGAAAATAAACTCTGAAAAAAATATACTTAATCGTAAATATTATAATCTTATCAAAAGCACTGATAAAAAAGATGATAGTATAACATTACTTAAAAAGTCTTTTACTCAATTATTAAATAAAGAAAATTCTTTGTATGAAGCATATGTAAAGAAAAACCCAAAATCTTATGTGCTTTTCTGGAATTTGGTTTTTAAGGTTAATAATTATCAACTGATTTATGAAAATATTTTCAAAAGTTTTGATGATTCAATAACAAAGTCGCAGGTAGGAAATATCTTTTATGATAAGCTGATGACATTAAAATATTTTGACAATGGAAATGTTTTCCCACCAATGGAGGTCAATGGCAAAAAGGTTACATCGGCGTTAGGGAAAAAATATACTTTAATAGATTTCTGGTTTTCTTATTGCAAGCCATGCCTGGAAGAAATGCCAAAGCATAAATCCATATATGATATGTATAATAAGAATGGTTTTGAATATATCGGTATATCAACTGACAGAACTCAGGACATCCCTAATTGGCAGAAGGTAATAACTAAAAATAATTTGGTATGGCAAAACCTCATTGATGAAAATGGAATTGAAACAACAAAATTTCAGATTAAAAAGTTCCCGACTAATTTTCTCTTAGACTCACAAGGAAAAATCATTAAAAAAGATATATCCTCCGAAGAGCTTGAAACTTTTCTAAAAAATAATCTTTAATGAAATCCCTTGAGTTCATTGGTGATATTCTCCCGCGCCTTACCCTCATATTGAACTCTAAAATCCTCAGTCTTAAAAATACTTTCCAATGCCAGGAAATGGTTCAGGACCTTTTTTCTTCCCGGCTTATACAGCAAATCGGGATAAATGGAATATTCTTTTCTGATCTTTCTGGTATACTCAATATAGGTTTGATGATTCTTTCCGAGAATCGAAAGATCAGCATCCAGAAGGTAATTCGTATCGGGGTCATCAGATTTCTGATGGTATTTTGTAGCAGTAATCTGGTTGGAAATTGTTTCAATCGCATCATGAGGCATGTTTAGCTTTCGCAGGGCTGATGCAGCAAACTCCGCACTTTTTTCCTCATTTGCTTTTGAAGTTGCCTCGTAAATTACATCATGGTAAAAAACGGAAAATGAGATCGCGGTAAAATTCCCGATCTTGTTTCTTACAGCATCGAGCTCAGCAAACATATGCTCCAGATGTCCGAGGTTGTGGTAATGCCTGCCTTTCTCGGTATACTTTTTCTCAATATCAGACCATAAGCCTTCAACAAGACTTTTGTCTTCTGTGAATAAGAAACAGTTTTCAGAGAACCTTTCCTTTAAATTCATGAGTGTCGGTTTTAAATAAAAAAAGGAACTTTAAAAAGTTCCCTGATTTGCTTCGATGGCCTGTTTGAGTTCAGCCCAGCCGCCGCCGTTATGGCCGTCTTTTAAGCCTTGAGCATTTAAATATTCCAATGCTTTTCCGCTTCTGTTTCCGCTTCTGCAGAAGATCACTACCGGTTTTTCAAGGGATAGGATTTCATCCTGTCTGTCTTCCACTTCACCTAGCGGGATATTTTTGGCACCATCTATATGTCCGTCCATTTCCAATTCCATAGGTTCGCGAACGTCGATTAATTCATAATTTCCTGATTTTAAAACTTCTGATAAAGACATGTTATATTAATATTTAAGGTTAGAACTTGGATTTAAATCATAAAAAAGAGCAATACAGCAATTCAATGATTCAAAGCCCAAACAAATTTATAAAATAATCTTAGTTTTGCAAGGTAAAAATCATGAATTCAAACGCTGAAAAATATTCGCAACTTATAAAGTCCACGGCAAAACGCTTTGGGTTTCAGGCCTGCGGTATTTCGAAAGCGGATTTCCTGGAAGAAGAGGCGAGGCCGCTGGAAAACTGGCTGAAGAATAATTTCCATGGCGAAATGAAATACATGGAAAACCATTTCGATAAAAGGCTGGATCCGAGGCTGTTGGTAGACGGCTCAAAATCGGTCATTTCCCTTTCGTATAATTATTTCCCGGAAGAGAAAATCTTAACCTTAGACAATTTTAAGATTTCTAAATATGCCTATGCAGAAGATTATCATGAAGTGATTAAAGAAATCCTGCGTGATATGGTGGCTGAGTTGCAGGAAGAGATCGGTGAATTCGGTTTCCGTGTTTTTGTAGATTCCGCTCCGGTTCTGGAACGGAGCTGGGCCAGGAAATCCGGGATCGGCTGGGTAGGGAAGAATGCCAACCTGATTACCAGACAAAACGGCTCCTTTTACTTCCTGGCAGAAATTATCTGTGACCTGGAACTGGTTGCAGATCATGAAACGACAGACCACTGCGGGACCTGCCGGAAATGCATTGATGCGTGCCCTACCGGTGCCATTGTTTCAGAGAAACTGATCGACGGAAGCAAATGTATTTCCTATGCGACTATTGAGCTTAAAAGTGAGATTCCGGACTATTTTCAGGATAAGATGGACGACTGGATGTTCGGGTGTGACGTATGCCAGGATGTGTGCCCGTGGAACAGGTTTTCAATGCCCAACCACCAGAGCAGGTTCCGTCCGAATGAAGCATTAAAGAATTTTAAAAAAGGGGAATGGAAGGAACTGACCCAGGAACTGTTCTCGGAAATCTTCAGGAAATCACCCGTAAAGCGGACAAAATTTGCAGGCCTGAAACGCAATATCGAGTTTCTGGAAAAGCCTTCAGACAGCGATATAATTTAACACTTCTGAATACAAACCTCTATACGAAATTTCATCATCCCGGAATGAATAGTTAAAGTTCCCGTTCTTTACACGAGAGCTGTAAAGAAACTGAATAGGATGTAACAAAAACATTTAAAGAGAACAAAACTTCCGAATACATAAATTCTGGCCGGAAATTAACGTTTTTTCTGCGTTCTTTTCGGAGCCACTTTTACTCTTACTTTAAATCTTTTGTTTGATTTGTTGTTTTTACGCATATTTGTGAATATTTTGTACTTAAATTTAAATAAATTTCCGTTCAGACAAAATACCTTTATAAAAATTATACGTTAATTTATCAATCATATTAAAAAAAACATGACGGTGAAAAAAATGGCAATACTTATTCTTAAAGCCTTAGGAATCCTGGTAGGAATTATAGTAATGTATGTCGCATTAGGGTATCTTCTTCCTTTTATTGAAGTTCCGGCAAAAGACGACGGGCAAAAAAAAGAAATCCCGGTTTATATCTATACCAACGGTGTACATACCGATATCGTTATGCCCGTGAAAAACGATCTGCAGGACTGGGGAGCCAAAATTCCGTTTGCCAATACAAAATCCGGGGAAATAGATTACAACTTCGTAGGGATCGGTTGGGGCGACAAAGGCTTTTACCTGGACACCCCGACCTGGGCAGACCTTAAATTTTCAACTGCCTTTAAAGCGGCATTCTGGCTGAGCGAATCCGCGATGCACTGCACGTATTACCGTACGATGAAAGAAGGAGCCGACTGTAAAATGATCATGATCAGCAGACACCAGTACAAGAAACTCACAGCTTTTGTTGAGAAAAAATTTGACCGCGACGAAAAAGGGAACTTTATCCTGATTCCTACCAAAGCAGTATACGGCAACAATGATGCTTTTTACGACGCCCAGGGAACCTACAGCTTTCTGGATACCTGTAATACCTGGACCAATAACGCGTTAAAAGCCGCCGGACAGAAAGCCGCACTCTGGACTCCTACGGATTACGGGATTTTCATTCATTATAAATAATATTCTTATGATTTTCCTGTTCTGAAAGCTGATGAGAAGCAAGCTGTTTCAAGGCTGATATTTAAACCGATCAGATAAAATACAGACAATTGATAGTGTGGTATTTTTATTGCAGTTCAACGTCATAAAAAATAATGAAGCACCGTCTCTACCGTGAACAGCAGCTCAACTGCGACCTGGATACCGCATGGAAATTCTTTTCTTCCGCTAACAATCTTTCTGAAATCACTCCGAAAGAAATGAAATTTACCGTTTTAACACATTTTGACAATGATGAGATTTATGAAGGGATGATCATTGATTATTTCGTTTCTCCCTTGTTAGGTATTAAAATGAAATGGAAAACAGAAATCATCCAGGTAAATTTGAGAAAAAGCTTTACCGATTTCCAGAAAAAAGGTCCTTACAAGCTGTGGCATCACCATCATGAATTCATAGAAAATGAAAACGGTGTTCTGATGAAAGATACGGTTGACTATGAGCTGCCTTTCGGGTTCCTGGGAGAAATAGCACATACACTTTTCGTAAAGTCTAAACTGAACCATATTTTTGGGTACCGGTTTAAAATCCTGGAAGAACGTTTCAACAGATGATAAAAGATACTACAGCGCAGGATCCCGTCAATATTTTCTGGTTCCGCAGGGATCTCAGGCTGGAAGATAATGCCGGCCTTTACCATGCCTTGGAAGCAGGATCTGATGTACTTCCGGTTTTTATTTTCGATAAGGAAATCCTGGATAGACTGGATAATAAATCGGATAAAAGAGTTGATTATTTTCATCAGGCTTTAAATGGAATCCATAAAGAGCTTAAAAAATATAAAAGCGGGCTTCGTGTTTTTACCGGGAAGCCTCTGGAAATATTCAGGGAAATAGTAAAAGATTATAAGATCGGTACGGTTTTCACCAATACGGATTACGAACCGGCAGCGGTAAAACGCGACAAAGAGATTAAAGATTTTATCGAGCAGAAGAATATCGGATTTAAAAGTTTTAAGGACCAGGTCATTTTTGAAAAAGATGAAGTGGTAAAAAAGGACGGAACGCCTTATACCGTGTATACTCCGTTTTCCCGGAAATGGAAAGAGACCCTGGGTTCAGGTAAAACTGAAAGCTTTACAACAGATTTTTCACATTTCCTGAAATATGAGGCACCAAACTTTCCTGATCTTGAAGATATCGGTTTCAAAAAGACGGATGTTACGTTTCATAAGCCGTCTCTGGAAAAATTGGTTATTGATGATTATAACAAATACAGGGATTTTCCGGGTATGAACCATACCACCCGTCTGGGTGTGGCCTTGCGTTTCGGGACCATCTCTGTGCGTAAATGTGTACAGTTTGCACGCGAACATAACGAAACCTGGCTGAATGAGCTGATCTGGCGGGAATTTTTTATGCAGATCCTCCATCACTTCCCGAAAGTGATCAATCATCCGTTCAAAGAAAAGTATGAAAATATAGAGTGGCGGAATAATGAAAAGGAATTTGCGCTCTGGTGCGAAGGGAAAACCGGATATCCGATTGTAGACGCGGGCATGCGCCAGCTCAATGAAACCGGCTTCATGCATAACCGGGTAAGAATGGTGGTGGCCAGCTTCCTTACGAAACATCTGCTGATCGACTGGCGTTGGGGTGAAGCTTATTTTGCCGGTAAACTTCTGGATTATGAATTATCCTCCAACAACGGGAACTGGCAGTGGGCAGCAGGCTGCGGCTGTGATGCGGCGCCTTATTTCAGGGTCTTCAATCCTTCCGAACAGACCAGAAAGTTCGATAAAGATCATCAATACATCAATGAATGGCTCAGTGAAGCAGACCGGAATATCGAACCGATCGTAGAACACGTGTCTGCCAGGAAAAGAGCACTGGAAGTGTACGGAAAAGCGGTGAAAAGTTAGGCAGTCATCAGTACTGCCAACTTATAATGTAGTGGTGAGTCCGAGTTTTTTCAGTGCGGTGTCATTCAGGTAGATTTCATCAAAATACGTGAGCGACTCCACATCTTTGAATTTTTGGAACTGACGCTCATTTTTGTTGAATGAAAGCTCAATGGATTCATTGTATGCAGCGGTGATCCTGACTACGGAATAGCCGTTATAAGCGATTTTAAAACCTTCAAAAAGACATTTCTGCTCAGCTTCCTGATACAGCCTGTATTCATCCAAAGGAATGCTGCTTAAATTATGGCCAGGTTCTTTCCGGTTATGTTCGAGCGATTTCCAGGAGACGTAATTCTTTGGTTCTTTCAGGATATTTCCCGCCTGGTCTATCGGTACAAACAGATCCAGGGTAAGGGGCATTTTCAGAAAATTCGCATAATTATTCATCAGCTTTAAGGTCTGAAGATCGGCATATCCTTCATGTGAATAATATTCAATAACAAAATCCGTCATCGGAATCAGTCTGTGAGAGGCATTGATGGGCATACGTACTTTCTTAAGGCAAATTAATAATATCGTTTTGAAAAAAACGAAGATAAGTAAATTGTTAAAAAGGATAAAATTATTTTAAAATTCCTGATGGGAGACTTTTTTGAAGCTTTAAAATAAAAAAGACTGATATATTATTGATATCAGTCTTTTAATCTTTATACTGTACACAGAAAGCCGTTGAAATTATCAGGCTGCTTTCCGTTATGGTTTAAAACTTATAAACAAGCGCATTGATATTCATTCCTGCACCGACAGATGCAAAAAGTACCACATCGCCTTTTTTAATGTTGTGAAGTTCCAGTTCATCATTAAGAATCATGGTAAGCAGGGTAGGAATGGTGGCCACACTGCTGTTTCCGAGTTTGCTGATGACCATAGGCATAATATTTTCAGGCGTCGGAACATCATACAGCTGGTAGAACCTGTCAACAATCGCTTCGTCCATTTTTTCATTGGCCTGGTGAATGATGATCTTGTTCAGCTCATTAATGGAATATCCGCTGCTGTCTAGGCATTTCTTCATCGCATCCGGAACATTAACGAGCGCGAATTCATATATTTTCCTCCCGTCCATCTTGATGTATTTGGTATCGGGGCAGCTTTCATTGTTATAGGATTTTCCGAAAAACAGGAAATCTTTTTCATTCAGGGTATGCGAGGCTGATAAATGGGATTTGATTCCGGAATCATCATCAGCATTGGCTTCCAGTACTACTGCACCGGCACCGTCAGCATAGATCATACTGTCTCTGTCATGGACGTCTACAACGCGGGACAGGGTTTCTGCACCAATCACCAGGCATTTTTTGGCAATGCCGGATCTGATGAATGCATTCGCCTGGATCACTCCTTCAAGCCAGCCCGGGCATCCGAAAAGGACGTCATACGCCACGCAGAAATTATTCCTGATTTTTAAAAGATGCTTTACCCTTGAGGCAAGGCTCGGAACAGCATCAGACTGAATGGTACCGAAACGCACATCTCCGAAATTATGGGCAAAAATAATATAATCTAAAGTTTCAGGATCAACTCCTGAATTTTCTATGGCAGCCTGTGCGGCAATAAGGCCGAGGTCTGAAGTTACCTGCGTGCTGTTGGCATATCTTCTCTCTTCAATACCGGTAATTTTCTGTAATTTGCTTGTAATAGCAGCGTTGTCATCTTTTAACAAAACACCCTGTTCATTCAGGAAAATATGATTGTCAAAAAATAACCTGGTGATGGTTTCTGAGGGTATGTAATTTCCTACACCTGTGATTTTGCTTGTCATGTTCAAATAAGATTCTAATCTTTTTTTCTTTAAAAATAAAATAGCTGAATATGAGTTCAGCATGATATCAATAAACCTCCTCCATATCAAAAACAAAAACATGTTGATTAATGATCTAAATCCGACAAACCAGCCGTTTATTTGATGATCATAGCCTGATTATATTTCATCCGTTAATACTTTTTTCTGAATTAAATTACAGATCAAAGTACTATAAAATATCAGAACGTTTTGTGTTTTCGCAATTTTCGATAAAGGTAACTCATTAAAAATAAATAAACATATAAAAAACCGATATCATAAAAATTTTAACATAATTAACGATGGCATGAATAGAATAACAGAATAAATGTAGAAACTTTAAAATGTTTATGATTGTAATGCGGTTTTTTGGAAAGGTCAGGAGTGATAAGTTATGAGTTGTGAGTGATGGTTATGCGTAATAGGTAAGAGGTAATGAGTAATAGGGTTGTTGTACTACTTCATACTTCTTCTATCAATTGATATCATGATATCATACTGCCGCAGATGTATTTCTCCGGGCAGGATTTTCGTGATGTGCGGAATTGTTGATTTAAAAAGGTATCGGCTATAGTTCTTTTTCAAGAATGGTTACAATCCGGTCGATTATATCGCTTTTGGATTTCCTGCGGTATTCAGCATTCGGTTCAGAAACAATATTCTGTTGTTCTTTGCTGAAGAGCGCGTACAGGTCAATATCCGGATGGGTTTCAATATACCATGACAAAAAGCTGAGGGGCATGGCATTCTTTCCTGAGAAATAAAGCTGGATAGACTGCGGCGTAACGCCGTATCCATCTGCTATGTGTTTCATGGTTTCTCCCTTTCCCTTGCTGTACTCGCGGATTTTCTCGTAAATTTTCATGATGATTAAGGTTTTTCTCTCGTGGTTAAAAAATAATAAAACAATAAATAATTGAAAAAATTACAACAATGTGTTGTTTGTCAAATATATAATCGTATATTTGCTGTATCATTGTCTTACGAAAGACAGGCACAAAATTACGAAAAAGGTTTAATAAATTATTTCATTTATATGGGCAAATTGTCGACCCCTAACAATCAGGAAATGAACGATAGGAAATTTGATTTCATCGATCAGTGGTTACCGGCGCGTTACACAAGTTCAGTAAATATGATTCTAAAAGAAGATAAAAAAGATCCTGCTTATATAAGGCAGGTGAAAAACACAAGAACTGATGACATGAAAATTATAGATGCGCTTTATATAGTGGCACAACTCAATAAGCTGCAGGTAGAAGACTGAATTCTATATCAACCCAAAAATTTCATCGGTAAAAAATAACTGAATAAGCAATCTGCAGACAGAGCAGCGGCTTATTGAGTAAAAGTACATCTCAGTTTTTTGAGTGTGGTTATTAGTTTTTACCGGTCGGTTCATGGCTGGCCGGTTTTTATGCAACACAAAATGAATTATGGAAAAAATTGACATTACCATCACGGAATGCTTCAAGTGCGGAGCCCGTTATGAAAACTACTTCAATGCATCACCCTGCTGCAGAGCTATCATCTTAAAAGTAGATGAACACGGCAACCGTACCACCATTACTTTTCTCAGTACGCTTTCCATGCCCTCATCCGATTTCGTCACAATAGAAAAACCGGAACAGGAGAAAGTAGAGATGTCGGAAGTTTCATAATCAGGAAAATTGGTTTTTCAGATACAATTCAATTATCAGTTGTATAGAATTACGCAAGGAAGCCTGATCCATAGTTCCTGGTTTTAGGTGTAGGTTTTAGCAGCATCCGGAACCCGGGGTACAGCTGGACGCCTGATCAGGAGAGAGATCAGACAATTTCACTTTCTGTTTCTCCGGAGGAATGCCGCAGGCATCCTGAGCCAGGCAGGCCGTTGTTTTGTTTTTAAGGACAAAATTTTTCCCGTTAAATTCCAGATCGAATCTTCCTATTGTGGTGTTCTGGTACTCAACTTCGATTTGGTGATCTTCAATACCTAATTTTTCTTCTGATAATCTGATGATACCAAGGAGCTTTGCCGGTTTCAGCCTATGCTCAAAATCATCAGCATTCCACAGCTGGAAATTTACGGTTTTTTCACTGCGGACCATTCCGCCACAGTCAATGAAATTTTTTGTAACAGTTCCCACTTCGGTTACATGGAAGTGTTCCGGAACAAGATCCCCGTTTTCCAGCTGAAATTCAACATTGTTCAGCGTAGGTAAAATTTCTTTGATTTCAGATAGTTTCATGATTTTTATGTATTGGTTAAATGCAATATTGCGATAGATTTGAGTAAAAAAATGCCTTAACAGCATTTCCGATTGGTAGCCGTCACGATGATTTTTGAAAAGTAATCTTTCAGTATTCCAAAATTGTTTTCATCAATGCAGTAACAGATGGCAGTCCCTTCAATAGTCCCTTTAATCAGTCCTGCATTCTTCAGTTCTTTCAGGTGTTGGGATACCGTTGCCTGTGCCAGAGGCAGTTCATTGACAATATCACCGCAGATGCAGGTATCTGCCTTGAGCAGGTATTCAATAATAGCGACCCTTGCCGGATGCCCCAGTGCTTTGGCAATAATGGCTATTTTATTCTGTTCATCTGTAAAATGACCGGTTTTGGTTGCCCCCATAAGTTAAAATTCTATCGCAATATTACGATTAATTACTGGACTGAAAAACATTTTATATTATAATAACTTAAAGCCGCCGTTTGTTTAATGTATTTTAAAATACATTTTCCACGTTAGCAGCCTTTAACATCAGGTAATGTAAGTCGGTATTTTTAACAAAAGGTTTCAGGAGTTCACTTCCCGGCCCGTACATTGCCAGCTCTGCATAATCGCCGCTGTGGTCCATGCTGATCCAGCCAACGCTGTTGTGTTTTTTCTGGATCTCAGAATAGGCTTTATAGGGCAGCCGCTTATAATTGTACAGCCCTTCTTCATCCTTTTCCAGGCCTTTATAATAATTTAAAAGATGGTTGGCCTCATCATCTGAGACAGAGAATCCGTTGTTTCCTGAAATCAGGTCTCTGACCTGCCGAAGATTAAAATCCGGATGGATGCTGTTCAGCAGATATTCATTTGTAAATTTATAATCGGAAATACTGTTGAAGTTCCTGGTAGCATCCGGACCGTATATCGTTCCCGGGTTGGCATTTCCATGATCGGTTGTGATGATAACCAGCGTGTCCTTATCTTTCTCTGCGAAATCCATCACCACTTTTATGGCTTCATCAAAAGCAAGCTGATCATGAATCAGCGCGGCTACATCATTGGCATGTGCTGCCCAGTCTACCTTACCGGCCTCAACCTGCAGTACAAAACCTTCTTTATGGTCTTTCATGTGGTCGATGGCTGCTTTTGTCATTTCCGCAAGGGTAGGGGTATTCTGCAGCGCCGGCGTATTCTTCCTGTCGATGGAATAGGGGAGCGCACCCGTATTGAAAATACCGAGAACAGGCTTATTCTTATCAATGGCTTTGAGGCCGGAACGGTCTTTCAGGATTTGATAGCCTTTTGCCATGTACATAGAATAAACATCTTTTTTATCTGCTCTTTTTGCCGGGTTAAAAAACTCGTCACCGCCGCCCATCATCACATCAAAACCAAATTCCGCATACATTTCGGCAATTTCGGGCTCGGCATTTCTTCTGGCAGAATTGATACAGAAGCCTGCCGGTGTGGCATGGGTAATGGTTACTGTTGTTACGCATCCCGCTTTCTTTCCTTTCTTTTTAAATTTCTGCCAGG
This sequence comes from Chryseobacterium sp. Leaf201, assembly GCF_001421435.1. Taxonomy (GTDB): domain Bacteria; phylum Bacteroidota; class Bacteroidia; order Flavobacteriales; family Weeksellaceae; genus Chryseobacterium. The sequence goes on along the minus strand of NZ_LMKA01000062.1, from coordinate 12,390 downwards.
CCGGAAGATGGTTTTCTCCATTGGGGCCTACATTGAGCGAACCGTTGTTTACCCTGAAACCGCCTCCGAAAGAAGAGCTTGCCGCAGCAGAATCGGTAACAATAGAACTTGCGGATGCAGTATCCATTAATGCCCGCGAAGCTTTATGTTCAAGGTACAGGTTCATCCAGTTGGTTTCCTTTCCCAAGATATTTTTAGAGTAAAGGTTAGCCATTGAAAGGGTGCCGTTGCTCATCCCATCACTGATCATAAAGATGATATTCTTAGCTTTTCTGCCTTTGAAGCCCAGCTCCGTTTCAGGATTTTTCCCGAATAGGCCTAAAGGATTCACGGCCAGTGCCCCTGTAAGTAATGCAGAAGCATTAAGGAATTTCCGCCTGTTCATAATGAAATTTTTTCTAATTTATACTTTATTTTTTTAACGCTGATGAACTGAATGTTAAAAAGCTTCCTGTACCAGCTGGTGGTTAACCATTGCCCCGGCAACACTTCCTGCATAAACCGCATTGGCAACCGAACGCATTGGTGAAGCATTGTCCCCACATGCAAAAACACCGTCAATATTTGTTTTCTGGAAACTGTCTACCCTGATATGCCCGGTTTCCGTCAGCTCACAATCCAGTTGCGCTGCAATATCCGAATGCTGCTGAAAAGGCAGAGATGCATATAACGCGTCCATCGGAAAGGAGATCCCGTTTGACAAAATAATTTCAGACAGATTTCCACCGCGATGGATGATTTCCGAAACGGGATCTTCAATAACCGGAATATTGTTTTCGGTGAGTTTATTGAACTGTTCTTCGGAAAATTCAGGTTCCCCGTTGGTAAATACCGTCAGGTCATCCGTTAGGTTGTTAACCAGGCCTGCAATATGGAAGGCCCTGTCACCGTTAGCCATAATCCCGGTTTTCCGGTGCCTGAATTCATAACCGTGGCAATACGGGCAATGGATTACTGAAATGCCCCAGCATTCTTTCAGGCCGATGATCCCGGGAAGAATATCTCTGATGCCGGTGGCCAAAATGATTTTCTTTGCTGAGAATTCTTCAGATCCTGTGCTGATATCAAATCCTGAATCTGTTTTCTCTGCCTTGACGGCCTGTTCCTTAATCAGCTTAACCGTGTCATACTTTAAAACCTGCTCCAGGGCAAGCCTTGAGATTTCAGCCGGTTTTTTACCGTCCTGGGTAATGAAATTGTGAGAATGAGGCGTCTTTGCATTGCACGGATTTCCGCTGTCCAGGATCAAAACTTTTCTGAGCGATCTTCCGAGCGCCATTGCTGCAGACAAGCCTGCATAGCTTCCGCCGATGATGATGACATCGAAATGATTGGATGATGATTTTTTCATTGTTTAAATATTTTTAGGGAATGGGTCTGATAATGGTGTTTTCCGGTCAAAAAGATGCTTTTCGCTGTCATTCAGAAGGCATTTTTCAAGGTCAAGAAACATTTGTTCCGGGTCCAGATCCTGTCCGATGAAAACCATTTCATTGATCCTGTCACCCCATTCTTTATCCCATCTGTTTTCTATAAAATCCTGATTTTCTGCAAATGATACATGCATGGCACGCTGACCCATCGGCATACTGCACCACCAGACCCCTGCTTTTTCCAGACGGAAGGAACCGCCTGCCTGCGAAAAATTAAGGGCGTCATCCGGTCTTGAAGCCAGCCAGAACAGTCCTTTTGCACGCATAATACCGGCAGGGTATCCCTGATTCAGGTAGGTCCAGAAGCGCATCGGATGGAAAGGTCTTTTCTGCCTGAACACAAAAGAGCCGATTCCGTATTCCTCGGTTTCCGGTATATGATGTTCTTTCTGTAGCTCTTTTTGCCATCCGGCGGAAACCTGGGCTTTTTCAAAATTGAAAAGTCCTGTGTTCAGGATCTCATTGGGATTTATTTTCCCGAATTCCGAACTGATGAATTTTGCACCGGGATTGAGTTTCCTGATGGCGGCTTTCAGGAAACCGACTGTTTCTTCCGTTACCAGATCGGTTTTATTGAGGATGATCACATTTGCAAATTCAACCTGGTCAGTCAGGAGGTTCACAATTGTCCTGTGATCTCCTTCGATATCAGTAAGCTCCCTGTCTGTTAGCAATTCGCCGGAACCGAAATCCTTAAGGAAGTTAAGGCAGTCCACTACCGTTACCATCGTATCAATATAACTGAAAAGAGAAAGGTCAATCCCGCTTTCTTCATCGGCGTAGGAAAAGGTCTGGGCAATCGGCAGAGGTTCGGCAATTCCCGTGCCCTCAATCAGCAGATAATCAAAACGGTTTTCCCTGCTCAGGCGTTCCACTTCTACCAGAAGGTCGTCTCTTAATGTACAGCATATACAGCCGTTGCTCATTTCCACCAGCTTTTCTTCTGTTCGGGAAAGTGAATCTTCATTCTGCACCAGCCTGGCATCAATATTAATTTCGCTCATATCATTTACTACGACGGCAACTTTAAGATGGTCTTTGTTATGAAGCACGTGGTTGAGAAGGGTAGTTTTCCCCGCGCCCAGGAAGCCGCTGAGAACAGTAACAGGAATTCTTTTTTGCATAAGTTCAGAATAAAACAGAAGTTAGTTAGTGTTTGTGATTTTTAAAATTGATGATGTGCGCTGTGATCAGGCCTGCGGCTCCGAAATAAATCAGCCCGGAATGAAAGTGAAACATAAAATCCAGGCCTACAGAAACGGCAATCAGGGCAATGGAAACCCAGAAAAGAGTTTTCAGCCTAACTGAACCGATGGTTTTCGTGATCCTGAAAACAACGGTTAAGCCGATTGCCAGAAATGCCGCGTCTATTAACGGACTGTGCGGAATACCCAGTGGAATGATCATCATCAGCGGAAATAAAATACAGTGGATCAGGCACAGGGTTGCTGCCGAAATACCGATAAGGTCAAAAATTTTTAAGTTCATTTTCTTATTGTAACTTTGTTGCAAAATTAGTCAAAATAACATTAAATGCAACTTTGTTGCAGTAAAAATAATGAAACAGATCAGAAATACAAAACCCAAAGCCGAGATTACAGCCCTGATCAGCAGTTCCGGGGTTGCCCTTTCACATGCTGAAATTCAGAACCTGATGGGCGGAACATGTGACAGGGTAACGATATACCGTATACTGGACCGTCTTACCCAGGAAGGGCTGGTTCATAAAATCATCAATATGGATGGTGTGGTAAAATATGCGACATGCCAGCATTGTGAAACGGGGCATCATCATGACCATATCCATTTCAGCTGCGAAAACTGTAAAAAAGTAATCTGCATTGAAAGTGCTGTTCCCAAAATTCAGCTGCCGGAAAAATTTACAGTGCATAACTGTAATTTCGTGGTGAGCGGGATCTGCCCGGAATGCTCTTAGCCGCGGGCTTTTATGATTGTAAAACCAGCAACCTGAGATTATACCGGAACCTAAAGCCATATTGGTAATGATTGGATGAAGCGTTTTTTTGAACACAGGAACTTCTTCCGGAAAGATATTTGAGATTCTGTTATCATTACATTACCACTTTCTGCTTTGTTACATGCATGTAACCGTTACTTTATGAAAGCTTTTCAATAACTTCTTTCTTGAATGACCGGCCTAAAGGTATACTGACCTGATTTTCCAGGATTACATTATTCGGCATAATGCAGCTGACTTTTGATGTATTTATGATATAGGAACGGTGCACCTGCAGAAATAAATCTTTATCCAGTTTTTCAAGTAAGGCTTTAAGGGTGTGATAAATGATCAACATCCGGCTGGGTGTATATATTTTTACGTAATCCCCGCATCCTTCAATATGGGTAATACTCAGCTGGTTAATGATCTGGGTACCTTTTCCGTCTTTAAGATGCAATATATTGCTTTGGTGGTTTGTGGCAGTCATCCGGAAAGTTTCGGCTTTCTCAACAGCTTTTACAAAACGCTCAAAAGAAAAGGGTTTCAGTAAATAATCGATTGCATTAAGCTCGAATCCCTCATAGGCATATTGTTTATGCGCTGTTGTGAAAATTGTGGCAGGTGGGTCTGCTAATGATTTTAAAAAATGAATTCCGTCAACCAGAGGCATTTCGATATCTAAAAAAAGCAGGTCTGTATTTTTTTTGTTGAGGTATTCAAAAGCTTCAACCGTATTGCGGAAGCTGGCATCCAGTGTCAGCGCCGGTATTTTACTGATGTAATGCGCAATCACCTGATGCGCTAGCGGTTCATCGTCAATTATTATGCAGTTCATCAATGCTTTAATATTAAAGTGGTTGAATAGGTGTGTTCATTTTGTAAAACAGTCATTTGGTGACGGTGGCCGCTGTAATAAAGATTTAAGCGTTGGTGGAGGTTAGCCAGTCCTATTCCTCCTTTTTTCTCTTTATTTATCAGGAGTATCTCCGGCAAAACATCATTGGATATGATGAATTCGGTGTGGTCATCATACACCGTCAGTCTTGCGTTGACTTCGGCATGGTCTATAAGTTTATGCCGGCCGTGTTTAAAGCTGTTTTCTATGAGCGGCAAAAATAATAACGGAGGGATCTTTATATTATTGGCTATCCCGTTAACTTTAAAACTGATATTCGCCGCAGGAAACTTTTTCTGTTCCAGTTCAAAGTACCCTTTTATAAAATCAATTTCATCACTGATTTCTACATAATCCTGGTCACAGTCATATAAAATATACTGCATCATCTGCGATAAAATTAAAATATAGCGGGGAGTGTCTTCGGAGTGGGTTAAGCTTATTCCATATAAACCGTTTAGTGTATTAAATAAGAAATGAGGATGAAGCTGTGACTTAAGCATGCTTATCTGCAGTTTGAGATGATCCGTTTCTATGAGGCGGTTAATTAATTCTTTATGATACGAATAACGTGCAAAAGCGAGACAGGAAAAAGCAAGAAAATCAGTAAGGAGCAGATTGAAATCTACATATCTCGCCTTATAATGCAGATTAAAATAATGATGAAGGGGACCGTTGGTAAAACCCATAAATAGCCGGGCTATTACGGCATTATTGAAAATGCTGAAAAACAGCAGCAGTACTATTGTAGAAATCAGAAGTAAACCATATCGCCTGCTTTCAAGCATCTTCGGTACCGCCCGGCGATAGTAGGGGATAAGATATAACGTAACGGCGAAGCCATAAGCGCAGATCTCCGGGTAAGGGAAATTAGTTTCGGGGATATGGGGCAGATCCGACTGTTCTACAAAATAGGAATACTTGTATATTCCGACATAAAACAGCCATATCAGCCATTCAAACACAACAGGGAACGTAAATTTTGGAATTTTCAGCACGGTGCTAATTTAAAGAAAACAGGTTTATAATAGTGTAATTTTCGACGATCAGTATGGTGTACCCGACAAAAAGCATCTGTAATTCAATTAATCGGGCAGCGCAGGCCGTCTGTCGAAAAACTTAAGCAGCGTTTCATCTGAAATTTATCTTTGCAGTCTAATAAACAAAAAATTACCGCATGCAAAACTTCTTATGTGCTATTCTATTTATGCTGACCGTGTTTAAAAGTAACAGCTACGCCCAGCAGACGTATGTTCAGGAAACCGTCAACGGCAGTTTTGAACTTAACAGTAAAAAGAGCATCTCCCGGGGATGGACAAGAGCAATTCAATCACCCGATTATGGGATTCAGCTGGATTCTAACAATGTATATAAGGGAAAATATGCATTGCAGTTTAAGGCTGACAATAATTCCAAGGCATCCAGCGCGATTGTCTATAATGGGTATGGCCTGGCGTCATCAAAGCATATCAGCACCATTGAGATCAGTGCCCATATTAAACTTGCGCATGCCTCAGATGAGGCGTTGGGGATTTTCATTCAAAGTTTAACAGGAAAAAAAATCTTTACCAGCTTTGCTAAAACGGAAAGGCCATTATTAAATCAATGGCAGCTTGTAACAGTAAAATATACCGTCGATGCTAAAGAATCCTGGGCTGGCTTTTATTACGGCCTGACCTTTAATAAACCGGCTTTGGCCTGGGCAGATAACATCACCGTAAAAGTAGATGGATCGGTAGTGAATGAACCAGCAAGTCTCTATCAGGAGCCTGATGCCAAAAATATAACGTGGTTAAATAAACATATTTATCCGCTGACCTCGGTCAGTATTCAGCCAAAGTATGAGGATATGGCGGCCATCGGTAAATTGTGTGCCGATGCGAAAGTAGTGGGTATCGGGGAACCTACACACGGTACCCATGAAGCTTTGCAGTTTAAGCTGAGGTTGCTGGAATATTTGGTGACGCAGAAAGGATTTAACACCATTGCACTGGAAGAAGTAATCCCCACCTGTGATCAGATGAATGATATGCTGAATACCCAGACTCCGGCCATTAAAGAAAACCTTCTCGCCATGCCGTTTTATAAGTTATGGAAAACTTCTGAAATGAACGAGTTATTCACCTGGATAAACCGATATAATCTGAGCCATCAAAAAAAAGTAAAACTTATCGGTATCGATATGGAAGATATCAGGATGCGTTCTTCACGCGGAATGATAGAAAAGGTTTTGAGACAATATAATCCTGCATCTGTGGATAAGATTCAAAGGATCAATCAGAAGCTGGACACCTTAATCGTTAAAAACAATCCTGAAAATAAGCCGGAGGCTATAAAAAGTTTAGCAGATGATTTAAAATCGGCAATAATTGATCTGCAGTCAATGGTTAATGTACAGAACTATGATATGAACGCTGAACAACATTTTCAGTTACAAACCTATCTGAGAGTCTGTCTGCAGTGGCTTGATACGAGATTCTATAATTACGCTCCGGATGCGCGGGATCATTATATGTCTGACAATATCCAATTTTATTCACAACATCATCCAGATGACAAAATACTGGTATGGGCACACAATGCACATATTTCAAATCTGACGGCTGATCATTCCAAAAAAATGGGAGCCTGGCTTACAGACTATTTTAAAGAGTCCTACGTACCTATTGCTTTTACCTCTGCTTCGGGCAGTTACACCGCTGCCCAGAACTATACACAGAAAGTATGGAAATCCTTTCCCTTTGAAAAAGCGTACCGTGGCACTTACTCCTATGTATTTGGAAAAGCAAAAAATGACTTGTATTTTCTTCCGTTAAACATCCCGGCTTTGAAACAAAAAAAGGCATCATGGCTTACTGTACCTATGAAACAGCTGGATATTCCTTATATACAATCAGGAGACGAGGATGATTATAAATATGATGGGGTATTAAGCAAGACCTTTGATGGGGTAGTCTTTTGTAGAAATACAACTGCGTCAGTTTCTTATTTGGCTGCTGAGTAAAATGAGCCGGTAAGTTAATCTGCACAATCACTTATCATTTAGAATAAGATATATTTTTCTGATTTATTATCTTATCGGGGAATTCTGTTATAAATTTAAAAGAGTTCTAGCCAATTCTTTATCTTCTTGATTAGTTACATTTATTAATCTAGATTTAATTTCATCCTTTAATTCACTGGCGTATAGTCTTCTTTTCAGATTGTATCTACCGGGATAACGATGCTCATCAAAATCATGGATTACTGTGCCATCTTTATATAAAGTATAATCATCATTGAGTTCATTTTCATGTTAGGTGAAAATGCAATAATTCGGTTTTCAATAAGAAATTAATTCAAAAATTTTTATTTAAATGCTATATTGTTTACTCAGGATCGAAATAATAAGTATTATCAGAATCTAAATTGATTTTTTTAAGGATATCCTTGCGTATTTCTGGATTAAATTGAATATAGTTTTGATATATTTGTCCATCGTTGCTTTCAATATCTCCAAAGTCATATTCTAATTCTGAAAGTTCTTCGTATGTGATACCTAGGATATCTGCAATTTTTTTATCGGCATTTTCTTGATTAAGATCATCTAATTGTTGATTGCTCATAAGTTATTGATTTTTAGTTTTCCGAATATAAGGAATAATTTTGGATCCTAATCACGTAATCAGATCTTTCACTCCTCGGCTAAGGCTGGGGGTGCCTTTACTCAATAGTCAAATCAGTAATATTCCCAGTACAGAATTATTCCCGCATTTTTTTTGTAAATCAAAACCAACTATAATACTTATTCGTATATAAAAATACTCATGTTTAATTTGAGTTTTCATGGTTATTAGTTTTATCCCCGGGAAAGCCTCGGGGATTTTTTTGTGGTAAGTCTGCTATAATGCGTCAAGTTTTGTCGCATTACGTAAATTAGTTTGCAAAAAAAAGTCATGGAGACAACAGAAGATTATACAGTAATTCGGAGTATTAAGCATAGGGTGATCTTTTGTAAAAATACAACTGCGTCATTTTCTTATTTGGCTGATGAATGAAATGGAGTGGATAAGTTAATTTATGAAATGTAGGTTAGGGTGCAGATGTGTGAAAAACTATTTATCGCTTTAATCAGCTAAAAAGAAAAACCCTCTGAAAATCAAATGATTTCAGAGGGTTTCTGTACCCAGGACCGGGATCGAACCGGTACTCCTAAGAACTGGTGTTTGAGACCAGCGCGTCTACCAATTCCGCCACCTGGGCCGGTGTTACCATGCTTTTAATTGGTGTGCAAATATAGAAACTTTTATCAATACTTAAAAATATTTTTAAGAAAATTTTAAAAATTGATCTCCATACCGTCGTAGGCTAAATGCATGCCGGACGGAAGCAGGGTGTCCTCAATATCATGCAGCCCAAGATGATGGCTGATGTGGGTCAGGAACATTTTTTTAGGTTTAAGCTCTTCAAACAGGGCGATCACATCGGGAAGGATAAAGTGGGCAGGGTGGGGATCGAATTTCCTGATGCAGTTGACAATCAGTACGTCAAGATCATTGAGCTTTTCCTTTTCCGTATCAGAGATAAAGCCGGCATCCGTAAGGTAGGCCAGCTTTTTAAACTTATAGCCGAAAGCTGTTATTTTGTAATGGATCACTTCAACCGGCGTAATTTCCGTATCCAGGACGGTGAACGGTTTGTTTTCAATTTCATGCAGGTCAAAAGCCGGCGCTCCGGGGTACCGAACATCAGCAAAAGCATAAGGAAAACGGTTCCTGACTTCATTTCCTACCCTTGAGTAGCAGTAAAGCGGCATATCTTTCCCGCTCTTGAAAATCAGGGGGCGTACATCGTCCAGCCCGATGACATGGTCATTGTGTTCGTGCGTGAGCAGGGTAAGGTCAACCGTATGTTCATGATTGGCCAGCATCTGCTGCCTGAAATCCGGACCGCAGTCGATCAGTATTTTCCTGTGTTCATCCGTCGTCACCATCACAGAAGACCGGAGCCTGCTGTCTTTGGGGTTTTCTGACGTGCACACTTCGCAGGTGCAGCCGATTACGGGCACGCCCTGGGAAGTTCCCGTTCCTAAAAATTTCAACTTCATTTTCTTTTCAGGTTGGTTTAATTTTGGTAAATTTACGAAAAATTTAATGTCCTAATGTATCAGAAACTGACTCCTAAACAAAAAGCATTAACAATTAATCTAGATCCTACTATTTATGGTACTTTCGCGGAAATTGGAGCAGGGCAGGAGACTGTACGGCACTTTTTTAGAGCAGGAGGAGCTTCCGGTACAATCGCCAAGGCCATGTCTGCTTACGACAAGGATTTCAGTGATGCGATCTACGGAAAAGAGGTGAAAAACCGGTACGTTACCCAAAACCGGTTACGGAAAATGCTTCGCTACGAAGTATCCCTTATCGAAGAGCGTATTTCCAGGGAAAACAACCCCAACAGAAAGTTTTTTTCCTATGCCAATACCGTAACCACTATTAATTTTGATAAAACGGTAAAGGGCCACGGCTGGGTAGGCATCCGCTTTCAGGTAAAAGAGAACGAAGGCTATAATGAAATTGTTATCCATGTGAAATTCAAGGAAAATGATGCCACTTTACAGCAGGAAACATTAGGGAATCTTGGGGTGAACCTGATCTTCGGGGCATTCCATTATTACGATAATCCCAGAAACCTGATTGAGTCCCTGTATGATGACGTTGCCAAGGACAACCTTGAAATTGATATGATTGATTTCAGCGGGCCGGGCTTTGAATATGTGGATAACAGGCTGATGTCTCTGCAGTTGGTAAAGCATGGGATGACAGATGCCGTTATTTTCAATTCCGAAGGCAATAATATGCTTCCTGCAGATGTTTTATACAAAAAGAATATTTTTGCGGTAAGAGGGAGCTTCAGGCCGGTAACCAAAGTGAATATCGACATGCTGAAAAACGGTATGGATATGTTCCTGAAAGATGCCATCTGTACCCATGAAGATACGGAGATCCTTATTGAGATTACCATTTCCAACCTTCGGGCGGACGGGGATATTGATGAGCGGGATTTCCTGGACCGGGTAGATGTCCTGGGCAAACTGGGATATACCGTAATCATTTCAAATTATTCGGAATATTACCGACTGATTGATTATTTCGCCTCCTATACCAATGGAAATATCGGTGTGGCGATGGGGGTTAACAACCTGCTGATGGTTTTTGACGAAAAGTATTACAAGAACTTATCCGGCGGAATTTTAGAGGCGTTCGGTAAATTCTTCAGAAACGGGATGAGGGTATACCTGTATCCGTATAAAGATCCTGAGACACATGAGCTGCTGGATTCTTCCACCCTGAAAGTAGAAGAAAACCTAAAGGAACTGTATAAATATTTCAAGCACAACGACCGTATCGTAGACATTAAAAACTACAATCCTGAATTCCTGGAAATTTACTCAAGAGATATTCTGAAAAAAATAAGCTGCAATATCAAAGGCTGGGAAACACAGGTTCCGGAAGGCGTTGCGGAAATGATCAAAGAACGCGGAATGTTCGGCTATAAAGAAGAGCTTTCCTTAAGACAATTCTCTTAAAAACAACATACAATGTCAGAATTAAAAAAAAGGCTTTCGTCAATCCTGGAAAGTCCTAAACACAATACCGAAGAAAAACTTGAAAAGGTATGCCACCTTTTAGACCAGGAAATTTCCTATTTTAACTGGACGGGTTTTTATTTTAAAAACGGCGATAAAGACGAATTAAAGCTGGGGCCTTACGTAGGAGCACCTACAGACCATACCATTATCCCTTATGGAAAAGGAATCTGCGGACAGGTTGCGGTTTCTAATGAAACATTCGTGGTTCCGGATGTGAACGAAGAAAGCAATTACCTGAGCTGTTCCATCGATACCAAAGCGGAAATTGTAGTCCCTATTTTTAAAGACGGACAGAACATCGGTCAGATAGATATTGATTCCCACACGGTAGATCCATTTACAGATGAAGACCGCGAATTGCTTGAATGGCTGTGCAATGAAGTGTCAAAAATTTTATAATTACATTTCAGCATATTGAAATATTGAACAAGCGACTCCGGACCGAAGGACTGGAGTCGCTTGTTATTTTAGTCTTAATTCAATTGAATAGATCCAACAGCAGGGTTTTCGGAACGGTGTTGTAACTATGATGAACTCATTATGCAGATTTATTCGGATTTAATTTTCCGGTCAATAAAAATAAGTAAGATTAAAGAAGAAGCAGATTTAAAATTTTTTTGAAATTCAACTCACAAAAGCCTGTTCCACTTCTGCAGTCAGTTCCTTAAAATAATCTCCGCACTTGGCGATATGCGTCCCGTACCAGGAAAAAGCTTCCCCATCCACAATCATCATTTTTTTATCAGGATAGAACTCCCTCAGTTCCTCAATATGTTTCTCTTTAAAAGGGAAGGGCTCTGAAGAAAGCATGATCAGATCCGCTTCAGCGAGGTCTTCTGTACGGATCTCCGGGTAGCGCGTCCTGTCCTTGAATACATTTTCAAAACCGATTTCGCCTAAGATTTTATCGATGAAAGTATCTGAGCCGATCGTCATGTACGGATTTTTCCAGATAAGATAGGCCGCTTTTATTTTAACATTGATTTTCGCCAGGTTCAGGACTTCGTAAATTTTCAGATTGAAAAGCTGGGCTTTGTCTTCCTTATTAAATAGGTTGCCCAATTGTTTAAGCAGATAGTAATTGTCTTCAATATTTTCAACATTGGTTACGATTACCTTATGATCATCCATCAGTGCTTCTACCTGTTCTTTGACGTTCTCTTCTTTGTTGGCAAGGATCAGGTCGGGCTGCAGTGCTTTGATTTTATCAATATTGATGTTTTTTGTCCCGCCGATAACAGCTACGTTTTTTACCTGTTCTTCAGGATGGATACAGAATTTTGTTCTTCCTACGACTTCATTTTCGGTTAAGCCCAAATCAAATAACGCCTCGGTAATAGAGGGAACCAGGGAAACAACTTTCATAACTATATTTTAGAGGTTGCCTAAAATTACAAAAGTTTTTAGATAATAGATTCTATATGAATGTTTTATTGGAAACTAATTATTACATATTATTACTAATAAGAAT
>NZ_LMKA01000061.1 GCF_001421435.1 Chryseobacterium sp. Leaf201 | reverse complement strand
TGGTAAAAGACTACGGAAACTATCCCAGACATTTGGTTGCAGTTGACTGTATTATTTTCGGTTTTGACGCTGTTAAGCTGAATTAACGCACCAGGGCATCATTTCGCTCTTCGCAGTCATTTTAATTACCGCTGAAGTAAGTTGCTGTTTTTTCATCCCCTCTGAACTATGTAATTCTCAGAAAAGATATTTTGAATTTCAAATCAGTAGAATTCATACTATGCTGTTATACCGTCCCATTTAAATTTAAAAACTAAAAAAACCTTACTATAAAAGTAAGGTTAGTCAATGTATATGTTATTTATTAATTACCGGATCAGGTCATCGTTCTGTTCCTCATGATTGTCATCATTGTCACTCAGGCCCCAGTAACTGTTTTCCTCATCTTCACCGATATCAATGGTACCTGCATCGCGGTCTACGCCGGGGATATCCAGACCTTTGTCTAATGCATCGTCATCCTCAATAAGGCTCTCTTCATTGAAAACCGGTCTGCCGTCTCCGTCAACCGGAATATGTTCCTCCTGGTTGAAAATATCTTCATTAGGCTGATAATCTCTTTGCTCTAATCTTCTTTCCTGTTCTTGTTCGCTATTTTCGGGCATAATAATTATATTTTGGTGTTGGCTTGATTCAAACAAAAACAATTCCAATTACTGCTGATTCTAAGAATATATTTCAGGGTTGGCACATGCCGGCATTTTTTCACCTCTGGAAACCGCTATCAGGTTTCCGGCAGCCACTTTTGCCATTCCGTTCCTGGCTTCCATCGTGGCCGAACCTACGTGCGGAAGGACACAGACATTTGAAAGTCCGAGGATCGGATCATCCTTGAAGATCGGTTCAGGATTGGTAACATCCAGTCCGGCACCCCAGATTTTCTTTTCCGTAAGTACGTCATACAGATCTTTCTGATGATGGAAGCCGCCTCTGGCCGTATTGATAAAAATAGCATTCTCCTTCATTTTTTCAAAAACGGAACGGTTGAAAAGCTCGGTCTGCTCCTGTTTGAAATTCGCATGAATGCTCAGTACATCAGATTCTGCAACCAATTCTTCAAAAGAGACATACCGGGCATCTAGTTCTTTTTCTGCCTCTTCGTTACGGTGGCGGTTATGGTAAATGATATCCATTTCAAAAGCAGCCTTCGACTTTTTCGCCATTTCAATCCCGATTCTTCCCAGTCCGAAAATCCCCAGTGTTTTACCGTACAGTTCCTGTCCCAGTGCATGCAGCGGATCAAAATCTCCCCAGTTTCCGGCTTTCACCTTTTCAAAATTATAGCTCGCCCGCCGTGCTACTGACTGCATCAGCAGAAATGCCACATCCGAAGTTGCCTTGCTTAAAACATCAGGCGTATTGCCTACCGGAATATTTTTCTGAACTGTTTCTTTGATATCCACATGGTCAAAACCGACAGAATACAGGGCAATTGCTTTTATATTGGGGCATTCAGTGAAAAAATCCTTATCATATTTAAAATCGGTCCCGACACTTAAAATCATATCGTGGCTTTTGCAGTAGCCCAGCCATTCTTCGTGAGACAGGTTTTCATGTTCCGGGATAAAGACTTCCAGGCCTGCTTCCTCCAGCATTTTGATTCCCGTTTCAGGAATTCTTTTATTGATGAATACTTTCATTATATCTGATTTTATTTTTGTTGGATAAAATAATACTCATCAGGGATCAAAAAGCAAACCATCAAAGAAAAAGTCCCGTTTCTTTAACAAAACGGGGCCTTAATAAGTTTAAAGTTTTAATACTGAATAAACACGTCTTTTATTCCTCTTTCAACATTGCCTTAACCATTAGATAACGGTCTTTCTGAATGTAGTAAGTCGGTATTCTGGAAATTTCTTTCCCAAATCTGAATGCCTGCTGTTTCCTGTCGTCATATAACAAAGTAAGCCTGCCTTCATTCAGCCTATATGTTCCGGAAAGCATTTCAAATTGTTCGGTAGAACTGTTAAGATCCTGAAATTGAAAAGTCCCGTCTCTCTTAAAATACATGTAAATATGGTCATTTTCAGCATCTACCCAATAGCCTAAAAGGTTATTGATGTCAGATAAGGCCGGATCTGTTACTTTTTTAGATTGTTCCTGTTCAGCAACCATAGCTTCCTGTTTTATTCTTTTGATCTCGGAACCGGAGAGTGAATCTGTCTTTCTGAGCTTTGAAATTTCAATATCAAGTTCTTTGTCTCTTAATTCAAGTTCTTTCTTTTCTAATTCGAGTTTTTTGTTTTTAGAATCATCATTACAGGATGATAATGAAAGAGCCAGCAGGGCTCCTAAAAAAAATTTGTTCATGGGTAATCGTTTTTCCAAATGTATAAAAATTATAATAAACATTCTATCTTTTTACCGAAACCTCAATATTTTGAAACCGTATGAACCCAAAGTATCAAATATTTGATATTAAATCGGCTAAAAATCTTAAATTTGCATCTTATCAAATTGATTAAAAGCAAAGCAATACTATACTTATGACATCACAAGAGATCCGTCAGAAATTTTTAGATTATTTTAAAAGTAAAGACCACCTGATCGTCCCCTCTGCACCCATCGTGCTGAAAGACGACCCTACGCTTATGTTTTCCAATTCCGGGATGACGCAGTTCAAAGATTTTTTCTTAGGCTATAAAACGCCTACTGCCCCGAGGATTGCCGATACACAGAAGTGTTTAAGGGTTTCGGGAAAGCACAATGACCTGGATGATGTGGGCAGGGATACCTATCACCACACCATGTTTGAAATGTTGGGAAACTGGTCTTTCGGTGATTATTTTAAAAAAAATGCTATTGCTTTTGCCTGGGAATTATTAACGGAAGTCTACGGAATTCCGAAAGAAAACCTGTACGTGACCGTCTTTGAAGGTGACGCTTCCGAGAATCTGGAAAGAGACCAGGACGCTTATGATTTCTGGAAATCACACATTTCCGAAGACCGCATTATCAACGGAAACAAAAAAGACAATTTCTGGGAAATGGGGGAAAGCGGGCCGTGCGGGCCGTGCTCTGAAATTCACGTAGATTTGAGAACGCCGGAAGAAAAAGCCAGAGTTTCAGGACTGGAACTGGTTAACAATGACCATCCTCAGGTGGTAGAAGTCTGGAACCTGGTATTTATGGAATTCAACAGGAAAGCAGACAGAACGCTGGAAAAGCTTCCTGCTCAGCATGTGGATACGGGAATGGGCTTCGAGCGTTTATGCATGGCACTCCAGGGAAAATCTTCAAACTATGACACGGATGTTTTCACGCCGCTGATTGCGAAGGTGGAAGAACTTTCCGGAAAAAAATACACAGGGATCCTTGAAGACGAAAAAGATATTGCCATCCGTGTGGTGGTAGACCATATCCGCGCAGTTGCTTTTGCCATTGCAGACGGACAGCTCCCTGCAAGCGGAGGTGCCGGTTATGTGATCAGAAGGATTTTAAGAAGGGGCATTTCTTATGCTTACCGTTTCCTGGATATGAAAGAACCTTTCCTTTACCAGCTGGTTGCCGTACTTCAGGAACAGATGGGACCTTTCTTTCCGGAACTGGAAAAACAGGGAACCCTTGTTACCGAAGTGATTAAAAGTGAAGAGGAATCATTCCTTAAAACCATTGAAACCGGATTGATCAGGGTGGAAAAACTGATCCAGCAGACCATTGCGGACGGACAAAAAACACTTCCTACCCTTGAAGTATTTGAATTATACGATACTTATGGATTCCCGGATGATTTGACAAGGATTATTGCTGAAGAAAAAGGACTTACCATTGATGAAGATGGTTTTAAAGCAGAAAAAGAAAAGCAGAGGCTTCGTTCCAAAGAAGATTCTGCCCAGAAAGTATATGACTGGGTAACGCTTGAAGAAAGAGAAGAGAACTTTGTAGGCTATGACAAAACGGAGTCTGAAGCCTATATTACAAGATACCGGAAAGTAGAAAACAAGGACGGCGAATTTTATCAGGTGGTTTTAAGCGAATCCCCGTTCTACCCGGAAGGCGGCGGACAGGTTGGTGATAAAGGCACTCTTGAAAACGCTTCCGAAACTTTTGAAGTGCTGGAAACAAAAAAAGAAAACGGACTGATCGTTTCTCTCATCAGCGGTCTTCCGAAAGATGCCGGAGCACTTTTCTATGCGAAAGTGAATGCCGATGACAGGAAAAATTCCCAGGCTAACCACTCGGTGACGCATTTACTGCATGAAGCTTTAAGAGATGTCTTAGGAACGCATGTTGAGCAGAAAGGTTCATTTGTGGGCCCGGATTACCTTCGTTTTGACTTCTCTCATTTCAGCAAGATGTCAGAAGAAGAACTGGCTCTGGTAGAAGAAAAAGTGAACCATAAGATCAAAGAAAGCATTGCCCTGCAGGAATTCAGGAATATTCCGATTCAGGAAGCGATGGATAAAGGCGCGATGGCGTTATTCGGTGAAAAATACGGGAACAGCGTAAGAATGATCCAGTTCGGAAGCTCAAAAGAACTCTGCGGGGGAACCCATGTAAAAAACACCATTGAAATCGGACACTTTAAAATTGTTTCCGAAAGCTCTGCAGCTGCAGGAATCAGAAGGATTGAAGCGATCTCCGGCGACAAATCCGAAGAGTATTTCAAAAACCTGGAAAAACAGGTGGCTGAACTTTCCCAGCTCTTGAAATCCAAAGATATCGTAAGGTCTATTGAGAAATTAATGGAAGAAAATACATCACTGAAATCCGAAGTTGAATCTTTGAAAAAGGAAAAGGCAAAAGGGGAAATCAGCGACTGGAAAGGAGCTTACGAGCAAAAAGGCAATAAATTACTTTTAGTAAAAAGAACTTCTTTAGATGCAGGGTCGATAAAAGACATCGTTTTCCAATTAAAGAAAGAAATTCCGACTTCTATAACGGTGATCCTGTCTGATGCAGATGGAAAACCGATGATTACCGTCGGTGTTTCCGATGATCTGGCAGGAATTTACCAGGCCGGAGCATTGATTAAAGATTTAGCTAAAGAAATCCAGGGCGGCGGCGGAGGAAACCCGGGCTTTGCCACAGCAGGAGGAAAAAACCTCAGCGGACTGGAAAATGCCTATCAGAAAGCATTGAATATTTAGTTAATTTCTAATACATATTACCGTTTGCGGTTTCTATAAGGATTTTATTATCCTATTTACGTTAAACAACAATCCCTTTCAGCTTTTGAAAGGGATTGTTTGTATTTGATAGCATTAATTTTCCCCCCATCATTTAGAGTCGGTTTGAAAAACCGTATCAAGAAGTTTATGATTCACGTGACGTCCGTGTTCATCAACTGTCGATACATTTTTCTGCGCTTCGATTCTAAAAACACTTCTTTAAATTTGCTTTGAGTTCCGTAAGATTGAAAAATGATAATTCTGTCTATGAAAATAAGTTGCATATGTCATAGAAATCAAACTGACGAAGTTAAACAGTAGAAATATTATTACTTTTCAGAAAGCCTTAAAACTCTTAATTAAAATCCCTCTCTCATTTATAGGAATTGAAAATATAAATCCAGCTGAATTCATTTTTAACAAAAGATTATATTTCCGCGTCTGGGTTTGTAACTTTCTTATCAATAGTTTTGTCTTATCTATAAATAAACTAATGACAAAATTTTTATCTCCGTTATTTTTATTCATCGGCATCGTAATTTACAGTCAGACCCAGTTGAAGGTTCTCAACAGAACCAGCAGGCAGCCGGTTTACAATGCAGCCGTTTACTGCGATGATAATTTGTTAGGGAAAACCGATCAGGAAGGCCGACTGTCATTCAAGACAAAATGCAAAAAGATTGAAATTTTAGCAAGCAATTTTGAAGATGCCACGGCAGACGTGAAGAAAACCGTAGAAGTATCTTTACTGCCTTTGTCTGAAAAAAGGGATAATATAGAAAGGATTGTCATTACGGATAAAAGTGATCCCCGTGCTTTAAGGATCCTGGATGAACTGGATAAAAGAGCCAGGGAAAATTCACCGAAATCATTAGACACCTACAACTTTAAATCGTACAGCAAATTTTCCATTGATGTGGATAAAGATTCGGTCGGTATCTTCAAAGATTTTATAGCTTCCCGGAAAGATTCGCTTTCCAAAGATGAAAAAAGAACATTCAAACAGAAAGAAAGCGAAAAGAAGGACTCCCTGCTCAGCGAAGATTTTACCAGTGCATCTGCCGAGAGCCAGATGTTCCTTTGGGAGAAAGCCACGGAATACAAATATTCCAAAAAATTCGGTGAAAAAACCAATATCATAGACAACAGGATGTCCGGATTCAAAAATCCCATCTACGAAGCCATGGCAATTAATATTTCCAACCTGGACAGGGCACCAAGGCAGTTAAGACCGGAAAACAGGAAACTGTATAATTTTTATATGTCGGATACGCTTCAGGTTGAAGGCAGGAAAACGTATGTCATCAAATTCAAGGAAATTACCGACAAGAAAAAGCAGAACCCGAGAAAATTCAACGGGAAAATCTATGTGGATGCCGAAAGCTTTGCCCTGAAAAAATTTGAGAGCACCAGTAAAAAACAGAATGAAGGGAATATTGTTTCCGTATGGAAACCGATTGATAAAAAATGGTTTCTGGATTATGAAGATATCAAAGTAAAAATGGGCGAGCAGACTTTTAATACTTCCAAAAAAGACAGCCTGAAAGAAGGGGAAAAAGCAAAATACAACAAAAAGGAATTCGGAAATTACCTCTATGTAAAAAACCGTTTTTTCGATTTTAAGCTGAACGAAGACCAGAAAGCATCAGATTTCAAAGGCTATTCGCTGGAAGTGAAAAGCTCGGACGGAAGCCTGCTTCAGCAGTACAGGACAGACAGCCTTACGGAAAGGGAAAGTGCTACCTATACGAAAATTGACAGCTTTGTGGTGAAGCATGATTTTGAAAAAAAGCTGAACTTTTTAACCCAGCTGCTCAGAGGAAACCTGCGCTATAAGATGATTGATTTCGATCTCACCAAATTCTTAAGCTATGACCAGTACCAGGGAATCCGTTTGGGAGCGGGAATAAAACTCAATGAAAAGTTCAGCAAAACTTTTTCTCCGGACGGCTATTTCGGCTACGGGTTTAAAGACAGCCGCTGGAAATACGGCTTAGGCCTGGACATAAGACTGTCTGACAGGAGAACATCTGTTTTCCGGATTGATTATGTGGATGATGTCTTTGCGGCCGGAAGGTTCAGCAATATGATGTGGGACCTGCTGATGAAAGTTTCGGATATCGGACTGGACATCCACAACGGTGCGTTTTACAGGAACCGGAAATGGGGCGCTTCCTACCTGTATGATCTTTCAAATTCGCTGAGCATGAAAGTTACCGTCAACAAAGAGAAACAGCAGGCCCTTTTTGATTACCGGTACCGCAATCTGGGCAATGCCTTTGATAACGCCAGTGCTACACTATCCCTGAAATTTGCCCCGAATGATAAGAACATCATGACGCCCAGCGGAAAATACACCTATGAAAAAGGCTATCCTCAGGTTTTTATGAATTTTGAAAAAGGTGCGGAAATTCTGGGCGGCGACCTGAATTACCACCGCCTGGATGCATTAATCATCCACCAATTCAGAACTAAAATAGGATCTACCAATATCAAGCTTTTCGGAGGCCTGTCTTCCGGTACTGCCCCGATATGGAAAAACTTTGAGATCGCAGGCCAGGCCGACAGAAATACGGATCACTGGTATTCCAATATCAGCACGCCGTCCAATCTCGGGTTTGCCACGATGCCGGCAGGAACTTTCTTTGCAGACAGATTCACTGCTTTTAAGGTTTCCCAGTACCTGCCGTTCAGGTTTAAGACATTCGGAAGCAGATATTCAAGTATCGAACTGGAATACCAGGGAGCCATCGGGAATATGAAAAACAGGACTGACCACCAGTTTGAATTCAGGGTGCTGGACCATTACTATCAGGAAGCCGGATTGATCTGGAACAGGTTTCTCGGCAGCAATTTCGGAGTCGGGTTCTCCTACAGGCTCGGATATTACCAGACTTCCCAATTTAAGGACAATGTGGGAATCAGGATAAAATTAAACCTAATGAGATAAATATTTTTGTGTATTCTGAGCTTATTTAATTATTTGAAGAATTTAAATAATTTAAGATGTATTACTCTCTCATTTAAAGTACACTTACATTTTGAAAATCTTTGATTTTTGCTTAAAGTGGCTTATATAAGCTGTTAATAGGTATAGAAAGATAGAGAATTCCGGTATAGAATGTTTAAAATACAGGATTTAGATCCAGATTTTTATTATTTAATTCATCGGCCTTCGGCTTTTGATTGAGCAATACAGCAGATATGACACAGGTTATTTTGATCCGTTCTAATTATTGAGCTTCCCGTAACACTGCCACCCGTTTAATAAGGAAAAGTTAATTTGCACACCCATGCTTTTAAAGTTCAATTAATAATAGACCTGTAGTTTTGCACCATTAGAAAAAGTAATTATGAAAATTTACAAGACTATTGGTGCTTTGTTTCTGGCAGCTACTATTTTCCAGAACTGTAACGATGAAACAGCTGATCCGGAAGAAAACCCGGTAAACCCAAATATTAAAATAGAAAACTTCTCTAAAGAACCGGCTTTCGTTTTTGGAATGCCAGGATTTGAGAATCTGAACATCAATACTTTAATTTCAAGTTCCGATATCCTTGCCGGAAGCCCGAACTTCGTATTTGCCGGCCAGCCGGACGGAATGGGAATCATGAAAGACCCGAACTCTGAGGGCTACCTGATGATTACCAACCACGAGATCACGAAATCCGTTTCAAGGGTATATCTGGACAAGACCTTCAAGCCGGTAAAAGGAGAATACATCCTCAATGGAATCGGAGGAATGACAAGATTATGCTCTGCCACTTTGGCCACTACTGCCGAACACGGTTTTTCAGCCTTCCTTACGGCAGGAGAATCCGGACAGGAAAGTATGGTACACGCATTAAACCCGCTGGCTTCTGCTGCACAGGCTTCAGACCAGACCAGAATAAAACCGGCCCTGGGAAAAGCATCTATGGAAAATGCAGTTCCGCTTCCTAAAGATGTTTCCAACGGGAAAACCTATATCCTGATCGGGGAAGACCAGTCCTATTCCACCTCTCATCAGTCTGCCGGCCAGCTGATCATGTATGTATCCGATGCACAGGGTGACCTGGATAACGGTAAGCTGTATGCGCTGAAAAGAACCAACAATAACACCACGGAAACCGATATGACAAAAGGTTCCCAGTACGACGTGCAGTTTGTGGAGATCCCGAATGCCAAAAACCTTACCGGAGCCCAGATCAACCAGAAAAATATGGACAACAATGCGATCCGTTTCTCCCGAGTGGAAGATGTGGATTACAGAAAAGGAGCCGGAAAAGGAAGAGAAATTTATTTTACGGCAACCGGCGAGTCTTCAGACGGAATAAACCCGAAAGCAGGCCTTACCATGTGGGGAAGAGTTTATAAACTGGTGCTGGACCAGAATAATATGCTCGCCGGAAAACTGGAACTGGTGGCTGAAGGAGACTCCAGCCCGGGGAATAACCTGATTAATCCTGACAACCTTTGTGTTACGGAAAACTACGTATATATCCAGGAAGACGGAGATTCTTATTATCCTGCAGCGCAGCATGATTCATACATCTGGCAGCTGAACATCAGCAGCAAGCAGTACAAGCCATGGCTGAATATGAAACACAACAGAAACAATGCTGCATGGCAGACGGCTTACAACCAGTCTGGACAGCTTGCAAAATTCGGATCGTGGGAATACGGCGCGATGGTAGACATCTCTAATATTATCGGGCTGCCTGATACCTTTGCCGTAAACATCCATTCTCATACGTGGCAGAAAAGCGGTTTCGCCAATGCTGACGGTGCGGGAGTAAATACCAATGAGGAAGGCGGACAGATTGTGATCATCAGAAACGTTCAGAAATAAGTATCATAAGTATAAAATTAAAGTATCAGCAGACTGTTCTGCTGGTGCTTTTTTGTAAAGAATGAAAACGATTTTAAAATATCCTCTGGTTATCTTTCTCAGTTTTGTATTTGCTTTCTGCTTCTTTATCCAATGCGAAAACAACAAAGCACAGCCTCCGATAGATAACGGGCTGGCACCTGTAAAGAAAGAAATCTTTAAAAACAACGCAGAATTTCTGCAGGATACCCAACAGCTGATCTCACAGGTATCTGATGGTGCAGACGAAAAAACTTTACAGCAGCAGTTCCGGAACCTGAGAAACAGCTATAAAAAAATGGAATGGGCTGTGGAATATTTCCTGCCTCACACCGCCCGGTTCATCAATGGCCCTGCCCTGCCGGAAATCGAAATGCAGGAACACACCGAATTAGAGCCCGAAGGCCTGCAGGTTGTGGAGGAATACCTGTATCCCTACGATCCTGCAAACAAAGCAGAAGTCATCAGGTTGCTGAAAAACCTGATCAATAAAAGCAATACCATCAGAGCCAACTTCCAGGCTATCAGTATTTCCAGAGACCAGATTTTTGATGCGCTGCGTCAGGAAACGTTCAGGATTTCCAGTCTGGGGATCGCCGGTTTCGACACGCCTCTTTCCGGGACTTTCCTGATGGAGATGCCTTATTCCTTAAATTCTCTGCAGCTCACCCTGCAACAGATGGCTACCCAAAAATCAAAAGACGCATTGCGCCAGATTACAAATGAGATTAAGCATTCTGTAGATTACCTGAAAAAAAACACAGACAAAAATACTTTCGATTATGTTGTTTTCATTCCTGAACATCTGAACAGGATTTCTTCACTGCTGCTGGAATATCAGAAACAGGAAGGCATTCCCGCCGTGGAAATTACGACCGCACTTCATAAAAACGCCCCCACCTTCTACTCTAAAAATGCTTTTGACCCGGATGCTTTTGTGCCCGGCAAGGCATTTGAAATGACGGAAGAGAAAGTAATCCTGGGAAAACAGCTTTTTAATGACAATATCCTGTCCAATAACAACACGAGAAGCTGCGCTGCCTGCCATGTGGCTGATAAAGCCTTTACCGACGGACTGGAGAAATCTATGTCCCTGGAAAATTCGGCACTGAAAAGGAATACACCGTCCCTAATGTATGCCGCATTCCAGCACGGACAGTTCTGGGACATGAGGAAAGATGACCTGGAAGGACAGAGTTCTGAAGTAATTACCAATAAGGAAGAAATGCACGGCGACCTGAACCTGATTATCGGGAAAATCAACAAAAATCCGGAATACAATCAGGCGTTCAGAACCATTTACAAGGGGAAACGGGCGGAAATATGGCAGCTGCAGAATGTTCTGGCAAGTTATATCCGTTCACTGGCTACTTTCAGTTCAGATTTTGACAGCTATATGAGAGGAAACCAACAGGCCATGACCGACAGCCAGAAAAAAGGCTTCAATCTTTTCATGGGCAAAGCCCAGTGCGCTATCTGCCATTTCCTGCCGCTTTTCAACGGTACGGTTCCTCCTGATTATAGCAAAACTGAACAGGAAGTACTGGGCGTGGCCGAAAATGCATCCAACAGAAAGCTGGACCGGGATCCGGGCCGAGGAAAGTTTCATGAGACAGTAGCGTTCCTTCAGCATTCCTTTAAAACACCGACACTGCGCAATGTCAGCAAGACTGCCCCGTATATGCACAACGGAGGTTACCGGACCCTGCAGGAAGTTATGGACTTTTATAACAAAGGCGGCGGAAACGGACTGGGACTGAAGGTGGATAACCAGACACTTTCCGATACTCCTCTTAACCTTACCGGACAGGAAATTTCTGAAATTATTGATTTCCTTTCTGCCCTGAATGACCGCTAACCTGATCTCGGAACTTCCGGGATTTATTGTAAGAGACTGATTTATCTGTAGGCCAAAAACTTTTCCGTAAGAATAAATATCATTAATTTTGACAGGTCTTTATGAAAAGGGTGTTACTGTTTTTATGTTTCTGGATGTATATTTTTGGTTATTCGCAATCAAAAGAAACATCCATTGAAACCGTAATCATTGAAGACAAAAGTGATCCGCGCGCGCTGGAAATCCTGAAAAAAGTGGAACGGATGTTCAGGGAAAATTCACCGAAAAGCCTGGAATCCTATTCCTATAAATCGTACGAGAAAATTTCCATGGATATTGATGAAGACAGCATCACCCAGTTCAATGAATTCTTTCAGAACAGCAGTTTTGTCAAGAAAAAAAGGGAAAAAGACTCCTTAAACAACATTTCTGCAAGAAACATCTTTTCCAAAAGCAAACTCTTCCTCTGGGAAAGGGCACAGGAGTTCCTGTATTCAAAAACATACGGTGAAAAAATCAACATCCTGGACAACAGGATTTCCGGGCTTAAGCAGCCTGTCTATGAAATGATTGCCCTCCAGCAGAGCAACCGGGACAAAATCCCCGCACAGCTGAAACAGGAAAACAGAGGCCTGTACCGTTTCTTTTTAACGGATACACTGGAAATGGACGGCAGGAAAAATTTTGTGATCCGCTTCCGCGAGGTCAACTATAAAAAGCCGGATAAAAAGAGAAAATACAACGGTGCGGTTTATATTGACACGGAAACTTACGGCATCAAGAAAATAGAAAATTTCAGTAAAAATAAAAACGACGGAATTATCACCAGCACCTGGATTTACTTTAACAACAAATGGTTCCTCGCCCATGAAACGGTAAAGCTCAAAATGAGCAATATGGCGATGGAAAAAGACGGTAAGGAACAATCCGGGGAAAAGCATGAAAAGAAAGACCGGAAAAGCTTCGGAACCTACGCTTTCCTGAGTTCGAGGTATTTTGATTACCGCGCTCCCATTGAAAATGACAGAAACGATTTTAAAGGCTATACCTTCTCGGTAAAAAATATCAGCGGGACAACCCTGGACCGTTACCGTACCGATCCGCTGACGGCAAGGGAGAAAAACACCTACACTACCATAGACAGCCTCGGAAAAATCTACAATATCGATACCAAGGCAAGGGTGCTCACCGGATTGCTGAACGGGCAGATCCGAATGGGCGCACTGGATTTTGCGGTGGATGAAATCGTAAATTACAACTTATATGAAGGGTTCAGGGTAGGTTTAAAGGCCAAGCTTAATGAAACCTTCAACCCTTATTTTTCACCCGACTATTATTTTGCCTACGGTTTTAAAGACGACCGCTGGAAATACGGAATCGGACTGGATATCAGAACCACGCTGGATAAAAATTCTTTTTTCAGGGTGGATTATACGGATGACGTAACCGCTTCCGGAGAATTTTACAGGAGGCTCTGGAATTTTAAGATGAAGATGGCCAACTACGGGAACAACATCCAGAATGACAATTATTACCGTTTCCGGAGTGCTTCTTTTTCTTACCTGAATGATGTTTCCAACGGCCTGACCCTTGTTTTCGCGGCGCGCAGGAATTATGAGGAAGCTCTTTTTAATTACTCATTCAGAAACAGAGGGCCGGGTTTTGATAATTTCAACACCTTATTTACCCTGAAATTCTCCCCGAACTCTACCAATATCATGACGCCGCAGGGGAAATCCCTGATCGACCAGAAATATCCGGAACTGTATTTTAATTATGAGCAGAGCTATAAAATCCTGGGTGGAGATTTTAACTACACCCGTTTTGACGCGCTTTTTGTTCACAATTTCAAAACCAGATTGGGAACTACCGGTTTCCGTCTGTATGGCGGAATGGTTCTTGGGGATGCCCCGATCTGGAAAAATTTTACGATGAACGGACTGGCCTCGCCGCAAAGGGATTTCAACTTTAACCTGACTTCATTCCTGGGTTTTGCCACGCTGGAAGGCGGTAAATATTACAATGACCGGTTTATTGCCTATTATTTCACGCACAAACTTCCTTTGTATTTCAAAAGTTTCGGACAGAATGTTTCAAGCTTTGATTTCGTGCTGAGGGGAACCATCGGGAATATGGAACATCCGGAATACCACCAGTTTAAATTCCGCCCGCTGGATCATCTGTATCAGGAAGTCGGGTTGGAATGGAGCAATTTCCTTTCTTCTTATTTTAATTTAGGATTGTTTTACAGGGTCGGGTATTATACAACCCCGAATTTTATGCAGAATTTTGCCCTTCAGTTTAAATTAAAACTTTTGGAATTTTAGCACACATCATCAATCAGTAATACATATAATTATAATATCATGCAGAGTATAGAAATAAAAGCGGAAGGATTCTTCGAACTGTTAAAATTAAAAGACACTTCCATGTGGGAAATTTTTGCCCAGATGATTGACGGAAATGAAAAAGAAATTATTTTCCTGGACAATGAAGATAAAATCCTGTTCAGCTACCGTTTACCGGCAGACCAGGAGAAGCTGGAACAGGACCGGAAAGAATTTTCCAGGGAATTTGCAGATAAAATGGCGAACCGATTATAGTTATGAGTGATGAGTTATAAGTTTTGAATTATGAAGTTTACTCATCACTTATAACTCATAACTGTTAAATTCGTCAACTGTTTTTTTTGCTTCGGCAACATCATGTACCCTGAGTATTTTTGCGCCCTGCTGTAAAACGTTCATGTGCAGCTTCTGGGTTTCTTCATTGATGTCCAGAGCAGATTTCCCCAACGGCTTATAGATAAAAGATTTCCTGGAAATCCCGATTAACAAAGGAAATTTCCCGAAACCGAAATACTGTACCTCATCAATCATTTTCATCTGGTCTCCCACCGTTTTCCCGAATCCGAAACCGGGGTCAAGGATAATATCAGTGATTCCCATTTCCAGGAGCTCCGCTGTTTTTTCAAAAAAATACCGGTTAACGGAAACTGTAATATCATCAAACTTTATTTTGTCATGCATGGTTTCATAGGAAGGGTTGACATGCATTAAAATATAGGGAAGCTTTGTTTTGGCCACCGCCTCAAACATGCTGCCGTCATATTGGCCTCCGGAAATATCATTAACCAGGTCAATGCCTTCGTTATAACCGAATGCCACCGTTTCTGCATAAAAGGTATCAAGAGAAACCAGGGCTTCCGGAAACTCTTTTTTGATCGAAGAAATAACATTCCCGATTCTTCTTATCTCTTCTTCAGCCTTTAAAAATTCTGCCTTCGGGCGTGTGGACTGCGGGCCGATATCGATAATTTCCGCACCATCCTTCAGCAGCTTTTCAGCATGCTCCAGTGCCGATTTTTCATTGTTGAACCGTCCGCCATCGGAAAAAGAATCCGGGGTAAGGTTCAGGATTCCCATGATTTTAGGGGAAGATAAACCGACAAGCTTTCCGTTACAGTTCAGTGGATAATGATGGATCATGATAAAGATTTGCGTACTGCAAAAATACGAACTTCCGGCTTCTGGCCTCCAAAAAACTGAATGCTAATTTCTGCTACCTGAAACCTAATTCGTATATTTGAAAGATTAAGAGAATTTATGTCAGAAACATCAGTACAGTTCGGGAAAATCATTGCCGGATGCCGTGAACTTTTCAGCAAGAAATTACAGGATTACGGGGCAGCATGGAGGGTCTTAAGGCCGAGTTCAATTACGGATCAGATTTATATTAAAGTCAACAGGATCCGTACGATACAGATGACCGGAAAAAAAATGGTGGACGAAAGCGAAGAGGGCGAATTTGTAGCGGTGGTCAACTACTCCATCATTGCCCTGATCCAGCTTGAAAAAGGCTTTTCCAACGATTTCAATGAAAACAGGGAAGAAATTTTAGCCCTTTACGACAAATATGCCACGGACGCTCAACACTTAATGGAAAGGAAAAACCATGATTACGGTGAAGCCTGGAGGGACATGAGGATTTCATCCATAACTGATCTGATCTATCAGAAAGTACTGAGGACAAAACAGATTGAAGACAACCAGGGCGTTACCATTGCTTCCGAAGGTTTAGACGCCAATTATTTTGATATGCTGAATTACGCCGTTTTCTGCCTGATTAAATTCTCTGAAGCAGA
This sequence comes from Chryseobacterium sp. Leaf201, assembly GCF_001421435.1. Classification (GTDB taxonomy): domain Bacteria; phylum Bacteroidota; class Bacteroidia; order Flavobacteriales; family Weeksellaceae; genus Chryseobacterium. The sequence continues at coordinate 50,659 of NZ_LMKA01000061.1, read as the reverse complement.
AAGCAGGGCTGAGCCTAAAACTACATAATATGATCAAAAGTTTATTACGTTTCGTTATTGCCGTTATTTTCATCCTTTCAGGTTTTGTAAAGGCGGTGGACCTGGTCGGTTTTTCCTTTAAAATGGAAGAATACTTCTCGCCTTCTGTCTTCAACATGCCGTTTCTGGAAAAGTTTGCGCTGCTGTTTTCGGTGACTGTAGTGGTTCTGGAACTTTTTCTCGGGTTTATGCTTTTGCTGAAACTCAGGCTTAAATTCACGCTTTCGGCATTGATTGCGCTTTGTATTTTCTTTGGGTTCCTTACATTTTATTCCGCTTATTTTAATGTGGTAACGGACTGCGGATGTTTCGGGGACGCCATTAAGTTTACACCATGGCAGAGTTTTATTAAAGATATTGTACTTTTAATCGGGCTTATTGTGGTCTTGATCCTGTACAGAAAGGAGTTTAAAAAGAAAGATGCTTACAGCGCTGATGCTCAGGAAAAACCTGCAGACCGGTTTAAATATATTCTCTTAGCTGTGTTTTCTTTAGTAATGATCGGGATTGGTGCGTATGGAATTATAAAAGAACCGGTTATTGATTTCCGCGATTATAAAATCGGGACCGACTTAAAATCTGAAAAGGAAAAAATCAATAAAAACCCTTCTGAATATAAGACTTTTTACACGCTTAAAAATGAGAAAACAGGCGAAGTTTTAAAAGTAAACCAGGACGATTATATCAAAGAAACCAAATACTGGGCAGAAGGTTCGCCCTGGAAAATTGAGGAAGGAAAGAATGAATCTGTCCTCGTGAAGGAAGGTTATAAATCTGAGATCGTTAAGTTCAAGATAGAAGATCCTACAGGAATGGAATTTACGGAAGAGGTAATCAATGCCCCGAAAGCTATTCTTGTGTTCTCTTATCATCCCAAAGAAGTTTCACCTGAGCTTTTAAAGCAGGTTGAAGCTAAGGCTAAAAGCCAGGGAGCCAATGTAGTGTATGGTGTTTCCACAGATCCGAACACCTTTAAAACCATCAAAAACATGATGATGGACGGCACCGCTATTAAAACCATTGCGAGAAGCAATCCGTTCGTGCTGGTTCTACAGAACGGTAAAATTACCGACAAACAGCCTGCTAAAGACTATGTGAAATAGTGGATGGCCTGCTTAAACTGACAAAATATAAGATTAATTTTAAACGCTAAACTATATATTTAATAATGCAAAAATCAAATAAACCGATTGCCGGTTACCATTTATTGATGATTCTTTCCTCTGTAGACGGGGAATTTGCTCCGGAAGAAGGAATGATTGTTCAGCAGTATTTAGCCGACGAATTTCCTTTCAAAATCAATCTTGACAATGAACTTGATGCCATTGCTACCCTGCAGCCGGAAGAATGGAAAGACCATTTTGAATTCCATGCCCGTTGTTTCTATGACGATTCTACCGAGGAAGAGCGCAAAAATTTCGTGCAATTTGCAAAAACCCTGATCAAAGCGGACAATGTGGTTACCGATGAGGAACATACTTTTTATACGCTTTTGAAAAACCTTTGGAAAATCAATTAAGAAATTAGATATCAGAAGTTAGCTATCAGTTTAAAAAATTACCGTAATTCTAACTTTTGATTTCTGACCTCTAACTTCTAAAATAAATAAATCTATGAGAAGAAAAATAGTAGCAGGAAACTGGAAAATGAATAAGAATGTAATTGATGCCCAACAGTTGATGGTTCAGTTACTAAGCTATAAAAACAACAACACCGCCAACTGCGAAGTCTGGATTGCCCCGCCCGCCCTGTATCTAATGATGGCGAAAGACATCTTTGAAAAGGATGAAATCGGTGTGTTTTCCCAGGATATGAGTGAGCATGAAAGCGGTGCCTACACCGGTGAAATTTCCGCAGACATGCTGGAATCCATTGATGCTTCCGGTACACTGATCGGACATTCCGAAAGAAGGCAGTACCACGGGGAAACAGATTCCCACTGCAACAGAAAAGTGAAGCTGGCTTTGGATAAGGGCTTAATCCCGGTATACTGTAACGGTGAAACGCTGGAGCAGAGAAAGGCCGGACAGCATTTTGAGGTGGTAAAAAACCAGACCGAAGTGGCTCTTTTCACGCTTTCAGCAGAAGAAATTAAAAAAGTAGTCATTGCTTACGAACCGGTCTGGGCCATCGGAACCGGTGAAACAGCAACGCCGGAACAGGCGCAGGAAATCCACGCGCACATCAGAAGTACGATTGCTGCAAAATACGGGCAGGAAGTAGCGGACGAGATTTCCATCCTGTACGGAGGTTCTGTAAAGCCGGACAATGCAAAAGAAATTTTCTCCCAGCCTGATATTGACGGCGGACTGATCGGCGGAGCCGCATTGAAACTGGAAGATTTCTCCAGGATTATTGAAGGGTTTAATTAATCAGATAAAATGTCCGTACGGCTGATATGAAAAAATGTATTTTCTATTCTCAGGCATTTTTATTTTTGATACCGCCTACGGCTTCCTGTATGACCAGTTTTCAGGCAGTATTGAGCCTGAATTCCTTAAATATCCTTTTATTTTAATACATTTCCTGGTAAGTGCACCTGCGGTATTTGCAGATGAAAATTTACCTTTTTATGCACCGATTCCGGTTACCAGGCAGTATTGATTTATTTTGGAAACGTGATCATACAGACATTTCTGATTTATACAGTTTTCTTTAAAAAGAAAATCCTGATAAAAGTATATAAACAATCGGCCGCATCGCTGTTCCTTTATCGTTTGCATTGTATTCCAAAGCAATTTTTGTAATGGTNCTTCCGATCTGGCCGCATCGAAGATGCGGCCGATTGTTTTAAAATCTAATTACTGAATATCGATTACGTACATTGTTCCTTTATCTACTTTCCCGGTTTTAGGCAGGATCTTTGCTTTGGGATTGCCGTTTCCGTCATCTACAATTCCGAAATCATCATCATTGAAAACTGCAATTTTGTTATTTCCCAAATAAATCAGTCCTTCAAATTTATCATGCTCATACCCTGTTTTAGCCACAAGGTCAACAGCCAGTGTTTTGGAAACAGACTGGATTCCCGCTGCTGAAATTTCACTCCAGGTACACTGTTCCAGGGCTTTTCCATTAATTTTCATCCCGTCAACAGCGGCAAGGTCACTCCCATTGACATCAGAAGCTCCGGCCATGTTTATTTTATACACTTTCTTAATCCCTCCCTGAGAACCGAAATTACCATCTCTTTCAATCACTAAAAATTCCGTATTGCTGATGGCGGTAATATCGCATACGGAATCCGAAGCGCCTCCGTCCTGCTGATACAGGAACTGCTTGGTCTGGCCTGTGGCAAGATCAAAAGTTACGATTCTGGTTAAGGTTTTATTGGTCGCTGCATTTTTATTCGGCACATACATCATGGACTGGATGGTTCCTACCAGGGTTTTTCCGTCAGGTGTAATGCAGAGGCCTTCCATTCCCCTGTTGGCCCTTCTCTTAGCTAAAACAGCCGGTAATTTCCTTGTCCCGGTATTCACTCCGATCGGGCTGATCCTTTCCAGTTCAACGCCTTCTGCACTGTAATGTACGATGTGGGGTCCGTATTCGTCAGAGACCCAGAACGTCCCGTCTGCAGCAGCCACAATACTTTCACTGTCGAGCCCGTAATTATCGGTGCCCAGTATATTTCCGTTGGCATCATAGGCCACTTCTCCGGTACTTCCCATTCCTGCAGGGTTCGGGAGCCCTGTAATCGGCTGTCCGGAAGGATTTTTAAGCTTGATATATTTAATTACTTCAATATTCCCGTCCGCATTAATTTTAAAATGCATGATGGTAGGCGTAAAAGAAGGCGTAAGAAACTTTTTGCCGCTCAGATAATCAGTATTCGGGCCGCGGTCTGTAATAACATAAAACTCTCCTTTTCTGGAAGGGTGCGCCGCAGCTCCCGAACCGAAACCTCCGTTGATGATCCCGACGCCATTAAGGGTTGACATCGTAGAAAAAGGGAATTCCTGAGGAAGTTTGGAGTAGTTAAGATCCTGATTATTGATGGTTTCATCATCTTTGCAGGCTGTAACAGCGGCCAGCATCACTACAGATAGCAGTATTTTTTTCATATCGTTTATTATGACGCGAAAGTAGCGTTGTTGTGTGAACTGATCATCAATGGAATACTATGTATACTTTAAATACGCATCGGTTACATTAAATATTTCTTAAATCCTGTACTATGCGCCTTCATTACCAATGATCTGAATGACAGTGCTTATAAATTATTAAAGTTACATTTCGGTTCAGAACAATCCGAAAGAATGGAGCATCATAATGAATCCATACATTTAAATTTACAGTATCCTTTACGGGAGAACCATAACCTTATAAAACCAGAATACATAAATCTTTATATTTACACATATAATAATTTTTTAGCTAAAAACAGACAGCAATAAAAGACAATATCACGATGTATGATTAAATTCATAAAAAATACACTTTAAAAATATCATATCAATTATTAATATTGGTTAATTTTGAAAAAAATTGCAAATTGAAAAAAATTATCTCGCTGCTGTGTCTATCAGCGGCATCTTCATTCTACAGCCAGGTAGGCATTAATACCGCTGCCCCAAAATCAACACTTGACCTTCATAAATCTGCAGCAACGTCTGCCGAAGGCTTTCTTACTGTACGTTTATCCGGAAACGAACTGGTTTCCAGGGACAACCTTTACGGAGCTGACCAGAATTCTGCTGTTGTATACGTAACTACAGCACCCGGCATGTCAACACCCAAAACCGTTAATGTTACGGCTCCCGGTTTTTATTACTATAATAATTCAATATCAAAATGGATAGGCCTGTCTATGCCTAAATTTTTCTACATGCCGTCTATTTTATTTGACACCACCACATTAGGGGCCAAAACCAAAGATCTTTATCAGCTGTACTATGATCAGTTTACGGCTCCTCAGGTATCCAGTACCGGAGCTTCGGGAAAAATTCCGGTCTTGGGTAAAAACGATCTTGAGTATTACATTACGTATTATGACAGCAGTGTATTTACCAATGTAACCATTGATGCCAACGGTATATTAAACTATACCATAAGCAACAACGCTACGGAAGCCAGCTTTATGAACATTGTATTTGTTGTAAAATAAGAGCACGGTCATATGAAATTCCAACACTATTGCTCAAAATTCATTATTCCTGTATGTGCTTCACTGGCATTTATTTCGGCTTCAGCACAGTTTACGATAACCAATCCGCTTACCACAAAGGATTTTACCGGAATAAAGATCGGGGATAACGCTTCCCTTACCGCTGCTACAGGCGCAGACCCCAACGGAGCAGGATGGCTCAGGCTTACAGAAGCCAAAGCCAATCAGAAAGGCTACATGTATGTTTTGCAGGGATTCCCGACTACCCTGGGCGTCATTGCTGATTTCGAGTATAAGGACTGGCGGAATGTTGCCGACAGCTATAACGGGGCCGACGGCTTCTGCGTATACCTGTTTGATGCTTCAGTATCAGATGCCAATTTCAAGCTCGGTGGTTACGGAGGCTCATTAGGATATGCTACCTACAGTAATCCTGCAGGCACAACCGGGCTCTCCGGAGGATACCTGGGCATAGGCCTGGATGCGTACGGAAACTATGCGAACAACGGAGAAAACAGGCACGGATCTGCTCCGGCAGGAATGCTTACTTCAGGAATGCTTCCCAATGCTTTTGTACTGAGAGGCCCTACCAGCAGCACATATACCAGTTCCAACATTTATCTTACCAGCGCAGCACTGGGTGACCGGACCGGTACGGTAAACGATATCCGCACGAGAAACGAAATTGATTATAACACGGTAACGGCAACAAGGCCTGCAGATAACATTTTTTACAGAAGGGTACAGGTGATGATTACAAAACCGGGAACAGATTATGTAGTTACCGTTAAGTGGAGAAAGGAAAACCAAAGTGACTTCACCCAGGTATTTACCTATACATTAAGCTCTGCCGTCTATCCGATTCCCGCCAACCTGAAACTGGGCTTTTCAGCTTCTACTGGAGGAGGATTCAATTTTCAGGAAATCCGGAATATTATCCTGACTACACCCGGCAATCTCAGGGTCGACAGCCGTTCAGACAGCTATTTTACCTGCAACGAAAACAGCCGTCCCGTTACCTTTAAGGTAGAAGTAAGCAACGACACGAATGCTGCCCTAAACAGCATCAACTTCAACGGGAAAATTCTGGACCAGAATAATAATTTAGTGGATTTCTCCAAATTTAAGATTACCGGAGTTTCCTATAACAGCAGTTTTACCAATTCCAATCTTCAAAGCTCTAATTTTACATCGAATGAAATTAACGGCGTGGTCGGATTGAATGCCAAGTCCTCCGGGATCATTACCGTAACCGGCCAGTATTACAAAAAGGGAATCGGTACCAACCACAGCTTTAAAATGGTTTCTAACATTTCAAGCGGCCAGATTACGGATACAGATCTTACCAACAACACGGCTTCGACCGTGGTAGAAGTGAGAAAATGTTCGGTCATCAGCAATCCGATGATGCCGTCTTATTCAAAATAAATTCTAAAAAAAGACCCGAATTAAAAATCCGGGTCTTTTATATTTTTCTTCACGAAATCAGATTATACTGTCTGATCTTCATGTTTGCCTTCCATGATTTCTTCTACCATTTTAGCATTGAATGCCGGAAGATCTTTTGGGGTACGGCTGGTTACCAGACCATTATCTACCACTACTTCACTGTCTTCCCATTCTGCACCTGCATTCTTCAGGTCTTTGCTGATGGAGTCTACAGAAGTCATATTTCTTCCTTTTACTACTTCAGCATTAATTAAAATCTGCGGTCCGTGACAGATTGCTGCCACCGGTTTCTGCTGCTGGAAGAAATCTCTGACAAATGATAAAGCTGTCTCATTGGTTCTTAACTGATCCGGATTGATCACGCCGCCCGGCAGAACCAAAGCATCATAATCTGAAGCATGTGCTTCGCCTAATGTTTTATCCACATTGTATTCCTGTCCCCAGTCTTTTTCTGCCCATGCTTTGATCGTCCCTGATTCCGGACTGATGATATGAGCCGTCCAGCCCTGCTGCTCCAAATGTTCTTTCGGTGATTTCAGTTCGCTTTCTTCAAATCCGTGGGTTGCTAAAATTGCAATTTTCTTTGACATAATTTTTATGATTTAAGTGTTATGCCCTTCCTATTGGAAAAATAGTGCCGTTCTCAACTTCTTCATTGATAAAAGTTTGTTAAAATTTTAAGGGATAAATGTTTAATTTTTAATTTCTGAAAATTTTTATTCCTTATTATCATACTGTCGAAATATGCTACTTCTTTTCAGTTAAAATTTTGAATTGAATTCAATTGAATCGTATAAAAAAAGCGCATCAAAATCAATTGATGCGCTTTCTGTTTCTTATTTAAGAAAATTATTTTTTCTCTTTGGATCTCTGTAAAACTTCGTCTACCATTCCGAAATCTTTTGCTTCGGTAGAAGTCATCCAGTAATCTCTGTCGGATGCTTTTTCTACCCACTCATACGTCTGTCCGGAGTGTTCCGAGATGATGTCATACAATTCTTTCTTAAGCTTCAGCATCTCTCTCAGGTTGATTTCCATATCAGAAGCTACCCCTTGTGCACCTCCTGAAGGCTGGTGAATCATCACTCTTGAATGTTTAAGCGCCGAACGCTTGCCTTTTTCTCCCGCAACCAGCAATACAGCGCCCATTGAAGCGGCAATCCCTGTACAGATGGTGGCTACATCAGGCTTAATGATCTGCATTGTATCATAAATTCCCAATCCTGCGTAAACACTTCCTCCCGGAGAGTTGATGTAAATCTGGATGTCTTTTGAAGGATCTGCACTTTCCAGGAATAAAAGCTGTGCTGTTACGATGTTCGCTACCTGGTCATCAATTCCCGTACCCAGGAAAATAATCCGGTCCATCATCAGACGGGAAAAAACGTCCATCTGCGCAACGTTCAACCTTCTTTCTTCCATGATATACGGTGTAAGATTCGTAGGGCCGTACATTCCCATATATTGATCGGTAGCCAGACCGCTGTTTCCTAAATGTTTTGTAGAGAAATCTCTGAATTCTTTTTTAATGTCCATATTTCTGTTGTGTATATTAAAATTTACGAGAGTTAAATTACAACTTTTATTCCTAAAATTTTACAGGACTTTTTGTCACAGAAAGTACAGCCTTCATCTGCAGGATGTCTTACATTGTTATTTCCTGCTGGCATAAATACCTTTAATCGGAGAATATTCTATCATGTCACTCAGCCGGATGGAAGCCTGTTTCAGCATGGTAATCTGTTTGATGATTTCATAATACCTGTTTTCATCGGCCGTCCGGCATTCCTCAAGCTGTTTTGCGGTTTCTTTTATAAGGTAATCTATGTACCGGTATTTGTGCAGCAAAACATCCCCTCTTACCTGTTCGGCAATTTTATCACCGTAATTGGGTGGGAAAATATTCCGGGAAGCCCAGTTTTCAAGGTCGTCGGGAGTCAGTAAGGCATCCACCACTTTCTGGGTAATTCCTTCATCCATAAAATTGATAAAAAAACTTCCGCTTCTCAGCTCATCTTTCTGAATCCCTTCTTTTACATGGTGAATGATCAGTTCATTGGGCTTGGCTAAAAAACTGTAATTTTCTTCTTCAAAATGATGCAGGATCTCTTCAATTACGGTAATCTGGTATTCTTCATCCTTATCATTGCTTCTTTTTAAAACAATGTCGCCGAACATCAGCATATGGTTTACCAGCTTATTTTCCATGAACAGCACATCATATAAAAAACGGTCTCCCCGGTCTTCTTCCGGAGGAACAATTTCCATTTTCGGAGGGGCGCTGTTCTGCCTTTGCTGCTGAACGTGCTGATGCTGGTTCTGATTCTGGGTAATCTGCTGCTGAACATCAAGCTCATTGAACAGACTCTGCTCAGACAGCCCGAATTTATTGGACACCTGTTTCAGGTACACCTCTCTTTTCAGGGCATTCTGGACAAACGAAACTGATTTTACGATATCGCGGATGGCCTCTGCTTTCTTAATCGGGTCATCCCCGACTTCCTTCAGAAGGATTTCAGCTTTAAAATCGATAAAATCCATTGCTTTTTCCTCAATGAACTTTTCAACATATTCCTGCGGATGCTTTCTTGCAAAGGAATCCGGGTCGTCACCATCCGGAAACAGGAGGACACGGATGTTCATGCCTTCCGTCAGCAGCATATCAATGCTCCGGAAACTGGCTTTTATCCCTGCATTGTCCCCGTCAAAAAGAATCGTTACGTTTTCCGTAAGCCTTTTGATCAGCTTAATCTGCTCCGTGGTCAAGGAAGTCCCGGAGCTCGCCACCACATTCTCAATCCCGGACATGTGGAGTGAAATCACATCCATATATCCTTCTACCAGAAGACAGACATTTTTCCTGGAAATCGCCTGCTTGCTCTGGTTTAATCCGTAAAGGACATTGGATTTATGGTAGATCTCCGTCTCCGGCGAGTTGAGGTATTTTGCAGTCTTTACATTATTTTTAAGGATTCGCGCCCCGAAACCCAGTACCCTTCCCGAGAAACTGTGAATCGGGAACATCACCCTTTCCCGGAACCGGTCAACCCCCGACGGTGTATTCTCCGGGAATATAGACAACCCTGATTTTTCCAGGATTTCCTTATTGTAGCCTTTTTCAAGGGCGTACGCCGTAAAAGCATCTTTCTTTTCCGGGGAATATCCCAACTGGAATTTTTTGATGATGTCATCTTTCAGTTCACGCTCTTTGAAATAGGACAGACCGATTGATTTTCCTTCCTGGGAATTCCACAAAAGCTCCTGAAAGTAATCATTGGCGATTTCATGAATTTTATAAAGGATGTCCCGTTCAGTATTGGCCTGCCTGGCTTCCTCGGAAAAAACTTTCTGATCTTCTTCAATCTCGATGCCGTATTTTTTAGCAGCGTGGCGGAGTGCTTCAGGATAGGTGAAATTTTCAATCTCCATCAGGAAAGAAATGGCCGTTCCGCCTTTTCCCGTAGAGAAATCTTTCCAGATCTGCTTGCTTGGCGAAACAACGAAACTGGGTGACTTTTCGTCATGGAACGGGCTTAATCCTTTAAAATTGGACCCGGCCCTCTTCAGCTGCACATACTCCCCAACAATTTCCTCTACACGAATTGTTGAAAAGATCTTGTCAATAGTCAGCTTAGAAATCATAATGCAAAAAGTAATGTGGGAAGTAGAAAATTCTGTACAAATATAACAGTTTATGGCTAATTTTGCATCAAAGAACTTTCATGCAATTTAATATAAAAAGCATCAACGACTGGCAGCATATCGCAGAGACCGTCATTTCAGCATTAGAGCATCCTATCCTTTTATTAAAAGGCAACCTGGGCGCAGGGAAAACCACGTTCACCCAGTTTCTGCTTAAAAATCTGGGAAGCCGGGATGAAGTGAACTCTCCTACCTACTCCATTGTCAACGAATATGACACGCCGAAAGGAAAGATTTTTCATTTTGACCTGTACCGCCTGAAAAGCATCGAAGAAGTCTATGATACCGGCATTGAAGAGTATCTGGACAACGCTTTTCTATGCATTATCGAGTGGCCGGAAGTGTATGAAGATGAATTGTACGGGCTTAAGTATCACGAGATGAGCATCATCAATACCGGAGAAAGCAGAGAGGTTTTATTCGCGTAAATATTATGTATCTTTGCCGTTGAAATTGAATGTAAAATAACGATCTGTAAGAACTTAATTAATTAATAAGGATGAGTACTACAAACATTTTTACTCCTTTTACCGAAGAGGAACTGATGCCGCAGGAAGAAAAACTGGAGGTTATTAAGAAAGGAAAACAGTTCAGTATCGGGATCCCGAAAGAGACCTCCCTGAACGAAAGAAGAACGTGTATCACCCCGGATGCGGTACAGGTTCTGGTAGAAAGCGGCCATGAAATCATCATAGAAGCCGGGGCCGGAGAATGCTCGTTTTTTACAGATTTACAATATTCCGAATCGGGAGCCAGGATTACCAATGATCCTAAGGAGGCTTTCGCGCAGGATTTAATTTTAAAAATCAATCCGCCTACAGAAGAGGAGATCGATTATATGCGCCCGAATACCTATCTGGTTTCTGCGCTTCAGATCAACCTGCGGGATAAAGGATATTTCTTAAAGCTGGCGGAGAAAAAAGTCAATGCCATTGCTTTTGAATTTATTGTTGACGAATATAAGCAGCTGGCGCTGGTAAGGCTGATCGGCGAAATTGCAGGAACGGTTTCCATTCTCTATGCTTCCGAATTGCTGGCGTTGTCCAACGGCCTGATGCTGGGTGGAATTACCGGGGTACGTCCTGCGGAAGTCGTGATTTTAGGAGCCGGAATTGTTGGTGAATTTGCAACCAAAGCCGCCATCGGGCTGGGTGCCAATGTCAGGGTTTTTGATAACTCCCTTTCAAAACTGAGGAGGCTTCATACGCTGGTAGACAGCAGGGTTCCCACTTCCATTATTGATCCCAAAGAACTGAAAAAAGCTTTGCGGAGAGCCGATGTGGTCATCGGGGCGCTTCCACGGCTGAACATGACGCCGATTGTAACCGAAGATATGGTTATGACCATGAAAAAAGGCAGCGTAATTATTGACATTACCATTGACAACGGAAAAGTGATCGAGACTTCAGAACTCACCACCATGGAAGATCCGTATATCATTAAGCACGGCGTGATCCATTGCGGGCTTCCGAACCTTACCTCAAGAATGCCGAGAACCACCACAAAAGCCATCTCTAACTTCTTTCTGTCTTATATTCTGAATTATGATGAAGAAGGCGGTTTTGAGAACATGCTGGTCCGCAAAAATGAAATGAAACAGAGCCTTTACATGTACAAAGGCAGGCATACCAAGAAAAGCATCTGCGACCGTTTCGGGCTTACCTATCATGATATCAACCTTTTAATCTTCTAATGAAAAAGCTGAAATTCTACTTAATTGGTCTTATTCCCGGGCTCGTTCTCGTATTCTTTATCTTAAACAAAAAAGGCGCAAGCTGCACCGGTTATCTTCCCAACAGCCGCGTTATTGCAGAATCTTTATCCAAAGATTTTAAATATACCGATGGGGCAAAAGCAGAAATGGCCACATTGAAGATCAGTGAAAAATTCCTGAAAGACAGCATCCTGACCGAAGGAAAGATTGATTTTGACAGAAGCCATGCACAGAAAAAGCCATGCCCGGATTATCTTTTAACCTACCCTGAAGAAAATCCTGTATATGAAATCACCTTTGAAAAATGCGAGGAAACCCTGAATTTAAATACCCTGAAGAAATTGAAGTAATGTAGCTTTTTTTGAAGTTTTAACGTGAATAGAAAAATAGAATTAAAAAAGACTTTTTATTTATTGCTGTTAGCATTTGCTTTAAGTTCTTGTGAATCACTCCTACATTATAGTGGAAATGTTTATAATCTTCAGAACGAACCTGTACAGGATGCTAAAATCTCTTTGATTATTGGAAGAATAGATACGGTTCAAAAAATGGGTGAAGTTTTGGATACGATATCTGTAGAACAACGAAAAGAATTGCGAAAAAAAGGAATAAAAGACCATCTTACTTTTAATATACACCGGCAAATGTCTGAGCCTATTGCTTTATATACAGACAAAAATGGGTACTTTAAGACGAGAACGATTTGGTTTGGATGTATTTTCAAATGTCCGGATTATAAAATACTTGTTCAAAAAGGTGATGTCATAAAAGTATTTCCACTAAAAAGCGAAATAAAAAAAGACAGTTTGCTGTTGAATTTCAGAATTCGTAGAGAAACAGCTCTTTCACTTTTTTTGTAACTTAATCTAAATATTCTATGGAAGGCAATTATTACATGATCCATGATTACCTGATATTTACTGCGGTATTTGCCATTTTCCTTTTTTTAGCAGCAGCTGTTTTCTTATTCAGCCAGAACCAGTCCATCAAGCTAAAAAACGCAAAACTTTCCACAGCCAATAAACTTATTGAGCAGCGGCTGAATGAAGTACAGCTGGAGCACATCGGGACCAAGCTGAACCCCCATCTGTTCAAAAATATCCTGAACTCGGTTCAGTCACATGCCTACCACACCTACATGTCACTGGATAAGCTGGCCAATGTCCTGGATTATATTCTTTATGAAAGCAACAACAAATTCGTAAGCCCGAAAGAGGAACTGAATTTCGCTTTAAGCCTTATTGAGATTAACAAAATCAAGGTGAATCCTTTGTTTGATTTCAGGATTAAATCTAAAATCGACAAGTCTGATGAGATTTATGAAGAAAAAGTTTTCGCGCCCCTGCTCTCGGTGGATTTAATTGAGAATGCCTTTAAACACACGGATTTCCTGGCTCAGGATTCCTTTATATCCATTCAGCTGGAACTTGAAGACGGTATCTTCATCATGAAAGTCAGCAACAAAGCTTCCCTGAAAAACATGCTGGAAAAAGAGAAAAGCGGTTTCGGAAGCCAGTCTCTGGACCAAAGGCTGAAAATGATCTATAACAGCAGCTATTCCCTTCAGAAAAATTCAAAAAACGGTATCTTCACAGCAGAATTAACAATTAATTTGAGAGAATTCTATGATAAAATGCGTTATTCTTGATGATGAATTACTGGCCATCAGCTATCTAAAGCTGTTATGCGAACAGATTGATCAGGTGGAAGTGGTAAAGGCATTCAATGATCCTAAAGCTTTTCTGAACGAAATTGACCAGATTGACTGTGAGGTCTGTATTCTGGATATTGAAATGCCCGGAATTAACGGTCTACAGGTTGCAGAACGTATTTCAGGTTCAAAAAAAATTATTTTTACAACTGCCTATAAAGAATATGCCGCCGAAGCTTTTGACCTGAACGTAGTGGATTATGTGAGAAAACCCATTAAAATAGAAAGACTGTCGCAGGCCTTTGAAAAAGTCCGGAACCTGGTTCAGCAGCTGGCGAAAAAAGACTTTATCGAGTGGAACACCAATATCGGTAAAACAGTCATCTTTACGAATCAGATTGTGTACATCAAAACCTCTGAAATCGACAGTCGCGATAAGGACATCATCCTCAGCGACGGAACAAAAATCGTTTTAAAAAACCTGAATTTCAAGAACCTGCTGGAAATGCTTCCCGCAAAAGATTTTGCACAGGTCAATAAAAAAGAAATTATTGCTTTGTCTTCCATTAAAATATTTTCAACCAACGAAATTATTACCAAAATCCCTTCTGACCATGATGCTTTTTTAAAACTGCAGATCGGTGAGACCTATAAAAGTTCATTGATGGAACGGTTTGGGAAATAGGCTCCATCACAGCTTCCTCTTTATTCAATGCTAAAAATCCAACTCAAAACAGAGCCTGGAAAACAGGAATGGCTCCCGAATATTCTTTCCGGCAGGTTTCATTACATTATTTCTCACCTTGGTTACATTTTAAGAAATCGGGTTGGCATCATCCACAAATTCTTAGGAAATTTGCACTTTAACATAACGGAATTATGAGTCTGGGAAAATATAAAAACATTATTTTTTACATCAGCACCATCACATTTTTTTCATGTCTGATGTATTGGTTTTTTATTGAAGGGAAAACGCTTGAAATCGGGGAAAACATTGCCGTACCCAAAACCACAGGTTCCACAATGTGGGAAAACTTTACCGATTCTTTCCTGGTGAACCTCCATCATCCACTGGCCCTGCTTTTGGCTCAGATCGTTACCATTATTCTGGTTGCCAAGCTTTTCGGTTGGATCTGCGTGAAGCTGAAACAGCCTTCGGTAATCGGGGAGATGATTGCGGGTATCGTGCTCGGGCCTTCTCTTTTCGGACTTTATTTCCCGGAGCTTTCAGCCTTTATTTTCCCTAAGGAATCACTGCCGAATTTACAGTTTTTAAGCCAGATCGGGCTGATCCTGTTCATGTACATCGTTGGTATGGAGCTGGATTTAAGCGTTCTCAGGAAAAGAGCGCACGATGCGGTGGTCATCAGCCACGCCAGTATCATCTTTCCGTTTGCATTAGGCGTCGGGCTTTCTTATTTTATTTACAAAGAATTTGCTCCGGAGGGAATCCAGTTCAGCTCGTTTGCCCTGTTTATTGCTATTGCGATGAGCATTACGGCTTTTCCCGTCCTGGCACGGATTGTTCAGGAACGGAACCTGCATAAAACAAAAATAGGAACCGTTGTCATTACCTGCGCGGCTGCCGACGATATTACCGCATGGTGTATTCTTGCTGCTGTTATTGCTATTGTAAAGGCAGGATCTTTTTCAGGGTCTATATTTGTCATTTTAATGGCTGTGTTGTACGTATTCATTATGATTAAAGCAGTACGACCATTCCTCCACAGGATTGCTGAATCCCAGAAAGGAAAAGGCTTTATCAGCAAAGCACTGGTTGCCGTATTTTTTCTTATT
Organism: Chryseobacterium sp. Leaf201; assembly: GCF_001421435.1. Classification (GTDB taxonomy): domain Bacteria; phylum Bacteroidota; class Bacteroidia; order Flavobacteriales; family Weeksellaceae; genus Chryseobacterium. The sequence continues at coordinate 35,200 of NZ_LMKA01000061.1, read as the reverse complement.
CTGATTATTTCTTCCTATGCAACGGAAGTAATCGGGATCCATGCGCTTTTCGGAGCATTTATGGCAGGTGCGGTGATGCCGGAAAATGTAAAGTTCAGGAATCTGTTCATAGAAAAAGTGGAAGATGTGGCCCTGGTCCTGTTGCTGCCCCTTTTCTTTGTTTTTACCGGGTTAAGGACGCAGATCGGACTGCTGAATGATCCTCATCTCTGGAAAATCGGAGGATTTATTATACTGACAGCTGTTACGGGTAAATTTGTCGGAAGTGCCCTGACTGCAAAATTCCTCAAGATCAGCTGGAAAGACAGCCTTACGATAGGTGCATTGATGAACACAAGGGGCCTTACTGAGCTTATCGTTCTGAACATCGGATATGATTTGGGGGTTCTAGGACCGGAATTATTTGCCATGTTGGTGATTATGGCTTTGTTCACTACTTTCATGACAGGTCCGTGCCTTGATCTTATCAATTATCTTTTTAAAGGAAAGACGTCAATGACGGAAGAGGATGAGCAGGAAGATGACGATGCCAAATACAGGGTGCTTTTATCTTTTGAAACTGCCAAATCCGGCAGCACGCTTCTTAAGCTTGCAGATAATTTTACCCGAAAAATGAATGGGAACAAGAGTGTGACCGTCATGAATATTGCCCCTGTTGATGAGCTTCACGCCTTTGAGATCGACGATTTTGAAAAAGAACAGTTTAAAAATGTTGTTGAAACATCAAACGAGCTCCAGCTTGAAATTACCACACTGTTCAAAGCGTCCACGGATGTTGAAAGCGACCTGACGAATATTACCAATAAAGGAAATTACGATCTTCTCCTTATCATGCTCGGGAAATCCATGTATGAAGGAAGCCTTTTGGGAAGGCTGTTAGGCTTTACCACAAAGATCATCAATCCCGAAAAGCTCCTGAATACCGTTAAGGGAAGAGGAAATATTTTCAACAACTCGCCTTTTGACGATTTTACGCTGCAGATCCTGGACAAGACCAATATCCCGGTAGGTGTTCTGGTAGAGAAAGAATTTAAATCTGCAGACAGGGTTTTTGTCCCGATCTTTAACCTGAGCGATTTTTATCTGCTTGAATATGCAAAAAGACTGATTAACAATAACAATTCCCAGATTATTATTCTGGATGTTGCCGGACAGATCCGAAGCAATATCGAAGTAAAGGAACTCATCAGAAGTATTGAGCAGGTTGCCCCGAACCACATCACTTTATATAATGAAAAAAGGATCGAAAAAGAATTCCTGAATGCGCAGGACCTGATGCTGATCAGCAGCAAAAGCTGGAAGAGCCTGATCGACACAAAAAGCCTGTGGCTGTCGGATATTCCGTCGACCCTGATTATCAGCAACCCTCAGTAACGAATGGCGGACAGCGCTGTACAAACGGAAGATGAATGAACCATTTTAAAGCCGTCTGTACAGCGGCCGCCATTTATATTAAATTCAGTTTAAAAAAAATTTCATACCTTCGTTTGATGATGATCAGCAAGGAAACATATTATTACGGAATTTTTACCTCTCACCCGGGATAAGGATTTCTGATGTACACATTATATAACCTCGTCCGCGGACGGGGTTTTTTGATTTTAAAACGCTCAGTAAAGATGAAAATAAGTATTATAGGAACAGGGCTCATCGGCGGCTCCATGGCCCTGAAATTAAAACAGAAAGGAATTGCAGAATTTATTTACGGGATCGATAACAACCGTGAACACCTGGATAAAGCACTGGATTTAAAAATTATCGATGCCGGAGCCGATCTTGAATACGGGATTAAAAACTCAGACCTGGTTATTCTTGCCATTCCGGTAGATGCCGCCAGGAAACTGTTGCCGGAGGTACTGGATCTAATTTCAGACCGTCAGACCGTTATGGATGCCGGATCCACAAAAGCAGGAATTGTAAATGCCGTTCAGAACCACCCGAAACGGTCGAGATTTGTCGCATTCCACCCGATGTGGGGAACGGAGAACAGCGGGCCTGCATCGGCAGTTGCAGAGAGTTTTTCCGGGAAAGCCGGTGTGATCTGCAATAAAGAAGAATCTGCAGACGATGCTTTAAAAACCGTTGAAAAAATTGTTGAAAACCTGGACATGCATTTAATCTACATGAATGCGGAAGCCCATGATGTTCACACCGCTTACATTTCGCATATTTCCCACATTACCTCTTACGCCCTGGCGAATACCGTCCTGGAAAAAGAACGTGAAGAGGAAACGATTTTCCAGCTGGCGAGTTCCGGGTTTTCAAGCACCGTGCGCCTTGCAAAATCCCATCCTGAAATGTGGGTTCCGATTTTTAAGCAGAACAAAGAAAACGTCCTTGATGTCCTCAATGAACATATTTCCCAGTTAAGGAAGTTCAAATCGGCTTTAGAAAAAGAAAACTTTGACTATTTAGGGGAACTGATTTCCCATGCCAACAAGATAAGAGGCATCCTTGATAAATAAATAAATAAATAAATAAATAAATAATAAGCTTGAAATGATCTAAAAGACAAAAACCTTAGAACATACAATTCTAAGGTTTTCTATTTCTGAATTAACTTATTATACTAACATTCCGGAACATTCACCGCAATAGCCAGGCCGCCTTCGGAAGTTTCCTTAAAACGGTCATTCATCGCAAGTGCGGTTTCCCACATCGTCTGGATTACCTCATCCAGCGTTACTTTTGCTTTTGCAGGATCACTTTCCAGCGCGATATTGGCAGCCGTAATGGCTTTGATCGCACCCATGGTATTCCGTTCAATACACGGGATCTGCACCAGGCCTCTGATCGGGTCACAGGTTAATCCCAGATGATGCTCCATTGCAATTTCCGCTGCCATCAGTACCTGCCCGACACTCCCGCCCAGAATTTCGGTAAGGCCTGCTGCAGCCATTGCCGAAGATACCCCGACTTCTGCCTGACAGCCGCCCATTGCTGCGGAAATGGTCGCATTTTTCTTGAACAGGGTCCCGATTTCACCTGCTACCAGCAGAAACCTTACAATGTCATCTTCACTGGTAGCTTCGGTAAAGGCCTGGGCATACATCAGCACTGCAGGGATTACCCCGCTGGCACCGTTGGTAGGAGCCGTAATGATTCTCCCGAAGCTTGCGTTTTCTTCATTCACTGCCAGAGCAAAACATGAAATCCATTTATTGATATTGGTGAAATTTTCTTCCGCGTCAACCACCTGCTGAAACCATTCGTCTTTATTTTTATAAATCTTCTCACCCAGCAGCTTCCTGTTGATTCCGGCAGCCCTTCTGGTCACATTCAGGCCTCCGGGAAGGATTCCTTCTTTATTCACCCCTTTGTAAATACATTCTTTGATCTGCTGCCAGATATAAAGTGCCTCCTGCCTGGTTTCCGCATTCGTCCTCCAGCTTTCTTCATTGATGAAAATCAGGTCTGAAATCTTATCGAATCCAAGCTTCTGGCAGTACTTGACAATATCCGAAGATCGGTGGCACGGATACAGCGTACGCACACAGTGCTTTTCTATAGAATTTTTTTCCTGGCTTGCAATAAAACCTCCGCCCACGGAATAGAAGTCCTGCACAAGTTCGATACCGTCTTCAAAAACAGCTTTGAAAATCATTCCGTTCGGATGGAAATCAAGCGATTTCTGCATATTTAAAACCAGGTGGTGCCCGTAAATAAAAGGGATTTCTTTCTCGCCTCCCAGATTCAGGATTTGGGTACTTTTTATCTGTGCTACTTTCTCATCAATTTTTGAGGTATTGATGGTCTTAAAATCTTCACCGTTCAATCCCAGCATACCGGCAATGTCTGTTCCGTGCCCGATTCCGGTTTTCGCCAGAGAACCGAAAAACTCAAGGAAAACTTCTTTTACCTCGGCTACCGACCTTTCCCTTTTTATAATTCTGATGAAGGCTGACGCTGCATTCCAGGGGCCCATGGTGTGTGAACTTGACGGACCGATCCCAACCTTAATAATTTCAAAAACAGATATTGATTCCATAAAGAAAATCCTACATTTTTCCTAACCGCAAAGATACACGATAAATCGAAATGCAAAAGCCGGAGATGAAAAATCACCCCCGGCTCCAATTAAACTATATGAACACTGTAGATAAACTGTTTTATGTCAAGGTTACTTCTGGGTTTTAAATCAGCTGTAAAGTAAAATTTAACATTGAAATTTGGTTTTAAGAGAGCCGTTCTTCATGCTGGGAAATGTCCAGGCCGAGGTCTTCAGATTCTTCAGAAACCCTCAGCGTGATGATGTTATCGGTAATTTTATATAAAACCAATGACCCGAAAAAAGCAAATAACGATACCAGGAACAAAGCCATCATGTGGTGTGCAAAAACATCAATACCGCCGTGAAGAAGGCTTGCATTTTCACCGTGCGCAAAAATGGCAGTCAAGATCATTCCCATAATTCCGCCGACCCCATGACAGGCAAAAACATCTAGGGTATCATCAATTCTTTTAAGCTTTTCCCAGTTTACCATCAGGTTTGAGACAATGGCAGCGATGAAACCGATGAAAATACTTTCCGGAATTGATACGAACCCGCAGCCGGGTGTAATAGCTACCAGACCGACAACAGCCCCGATACAGGCTCCCAAGGCTGATATTTTCCTCCCGTTGATCCGGTCAAAAAAGATCCAGGTCATCATTGCCGAACCTGAAGCAATGGTAGTGGTCCCGAAAGCCATTGCCGCCGTTGCATTGGCACTTAGGGCAGAGCCTGCATTGAACCCGAACCAGCCGAACCAGAGCATTCCCGTTCCCAGTAGGACATAAGAAATATTTGACGGCTCATGGTGCGGCTTTTTTCTGTTTCCTACTACCAAAGCGCCCGCCAGTGCGGCAAAACCGGCGCTCATGTGAACCACGGTTCCGCCTGCAAAATCTTTAACCCCGAAATATTTGTTTAACAGCCCGTCCGGATGCCAGACCATGTGGCAAAGCGGTGTATAGATAAAAATGCTGAAAAGCACCATGAATAAAAGGTAAGAAACAAAACGGACCCTTTCGGCAAAAGATCCTGTAATCAAAGCCGGCGTAATCACCGCAAATTTCATCTGGAACAGCGCAAAAAGGACAAACGGGATGGTTGAAGCCATGTCCTTGTGAGGCAATACCCCTACTCTGCTGAAAAACGGGTAACTTAAAGGATTCCCGATAATTCCGTAATGTTCACCATCCACCGTAAAGACGATTGAATCGCCAAAGGAAAGCGAAAAACCGATGACTACCCATAGAATGGAAATTACGCCCAGTGCAATAAAGCTCTGAAGCATGGTAGAAATTACATTTTTCTTTCCCACCATTCCTCCGTAAAAAAATGACAGGCCGGGAGTCATTAACAAAACGAGGCCTGCCGCTGCCAGAATCCATGCGACATCTGCACCTACAATCTTATCTTCTGACAGAAATTCTCCAGTATTAGGAAAATCGACAATAGGACTCCAGAATAAACCACCGATGGCTACCAGTGTTATCATTGAGAATGAAACGATCCATTTTAATCCTACTTTCATAAAAAATTAAATTTACCCCTTCAAAAGTAAACATAATTTTTATAAAAACATATATTTATTTAAAATACCCCTATAAATTAACAATAAATCTATAGCTTTTAATATTTATTTAAACACTTCCCCCAAGATTTCAGATACTTCTTTACATTTTGTCGCCGGAAAAAGATGGGTACCCCCTTTGATGATATAATTGGGTCTGGAGTTTTTGATAGGAAAAACAATATCCCGGTCGCCAAGTATCTGGATGACATCCGGATTTTCCTCACATTTCCAGTCTGATATTTTTTCAACGGACCATTTAAGGTAATAGGGATCCCGCACTTTAAAATACTGCATCAGCTTAGGATTTTTAGGATCAAAAAGTTTTCTGACCACACCATACATATTGGCCGCCTTATCATTGAACAGGCCTAACGGCAGTATTTTCGGAATTCTGGTGATCTGCCCGGTCCGTATAAGCCGGGATTTCTCTTTGTCGGATTTTATGCTTCCGAGAATAACTACTTTCCGGGCAGGCTTTATTTTATGAATTTCCTGCACGATAATTCCGCCGAAGGAATATCCTAACAGATAAAACGGCTCTGAATCATCAATCTTTTCGGCCATTCTTTTTACATAATCTATAAATCCCTCATTCTGAAGAGGAATCAGCCAGTCAATAAAAACCACTTCATGATGTTGCGGAAACTGAATCTTTTCCAGCACGGTAAAATCTGCGCCAAGACCGCTTATGACATAAATTTTCATCTTACTAATTTAAAAAAAATCAAACAAAAAAACGAGCGGTTCCCAAAAGAACCGCTCGTTATATTTTAAAGATCCGATATTTATCCTTTCTTTTTCGGAGCCCTGTTTTCGTTATCCAGCTTTTCGGTTGAAAGCTTGAACTGGATATCCATTTCGTTTTTGATAAAATAATCCTTCAGTGAAGACTGGTAAAATACTTTGAAGTCTCTTCTGTTTAATGAGAACTTCGCAGATTCAATTACCACCGTAAACTGCGTGATATAAACATTAGCCGGGAACGTGATGGTTTTTCTTACTCCTTTGATCGTAATATCACCGTATACTGTAGAGTTGTATTCGCTGTTTGCCAGAGGAATAATTTTCGTCAGGTGGAATTTCGCAAGAGGGAATTTCTTAACCTCGAAAAAGTTGGTGCTTTTAAGGTCATTCGTCAGTTTCACCTGATCTTCATCTGAAACATCTCCTGCCATGATTGATTTCATATCAATAACAAATTCACCGTCTACCAGAACCGTTTTATCAAAAGTAAATTTTCCGCTTTTCAGTTTTACCGTTCCTGAATGTGATGTAGGAACCGTTTTTACCACTTTATATCCCCACCATCTGATTTCCGATGACGTTACTTTTACCACCTTATCTCCTTTCTTCTGCGCGAAAACAAATGATATGCTGATGCACATCATAGCAAACAATAGTAATCTTTTCATTCTTTTTTATTTACAATTCAACAAAAATAAAAAAAAGTGCAGAACTTCTGCACTTTTAATAATCTTTTTTTGATTAAATTATTTCGCTGTTACTTTTACCATCATATCGATGTCATCTTTCACAAGAACATCCTGCATGGCAGATTTGTAGGTAACATCAAATTTCTGTCTGTCAATGGTAAATTTCTTTGAAGCCAGGGTTACGGTTCCGTTGGCATACGTAATTTTGGCAGGGAAAGAAACCGCATTGGTTTTTCCTTTAACCGTCAGGTTACCGGATACCAAAGAATTGTATACTTTATCGTTGTTTTTCTTTACTCCCGTAATTTTGAAGGTTGCTGTAGGGAACTTTTCAACTTCGAAGAAATCGCCGTTTTTAAGGTGCCCGTTCAGCTTCTGCTGATATTCACCGGTAAGGTCGGTAGCGTTAATGGAAGTCATGTCCAGTACGAAAGTACCTCCAACCAACTGGTTTCCTTTCATAACCATTTCTCCGGATTTCACTTTCACTGTCCCGTTGTGAGAACTGGCTTCAGATTTTGCAATCTTATACCCCCACCACTGAACATCTGAACCTGCTACTTTTTTCACCTGTCCGAAAGCCAGTCCGCCGGCCAATACCGCTAATAAGAATATTTTTTTCATTTGAAATAAAAGTTATGTATTTATTGTTTAACTGCTGCAAATGTAATCAACTGTTTTGAAAGGCGGCCTTGATGTACATCAATAAATACAATTATTTTCATAAATGATATCACTGCCCTGAATAAATGCCATAAAAAAACTCCGGATGAACCGGAGCCTGATATATTTAATCCTGATAATAAGCAGTATACAGTGCTGCGCCATTGAGTGCGGTCTGATCCTGCCTGATCAGATAGATCGGGATGTTTTTAAGCATCTCTTCCATCTTATCACTGATCTTATATTTTTCGTAGAACTTATCTTTATTGATGTAAGCCCTGATCTCCTGAGGAATATCCCCTGAAATCAACAGTCCACCTGTTGCTTTAAGCTTTAAGGTAAGGTTATTGGCCTCTCTTGCCAGGAATTCAAGGAAAGTATCGAGCGCTATTTTACAGATCAGCACATCGTCTTCCACGGCTGCCTTGTAAATTTCCTTCACGAAATCCCCGTTGCTGATCTTTTCTGCCAGCCATTCCGGTTCCGGATGTCTCTTTACATCTCTCAAGAATCTGTAGATATTAAATAATCCGGATTTAGACAATACATTTTCCCAGCTTACAATCCCGTAAAGATTATTCAGGAACTGGTAAAATTCTACCTCAACGGTGGTTCTCGGAGAAAATTCCGAGTGACCTCCTTCAGAGGCAAAAGGCCTCAGGTATTTCCCGTCAAAGAAATATCCGGCTTCCCCCAACCCGTTACCCGGCGCCAGGATGGCCACGTTTCCTTTTTCCAGGTGCCCGCTGGTATAAATCGGGTCAAGGTCATTGTCTTCAAGAAGTGCCATACCGTAAGCCGAAGCTTCCTGGTCGTTCAGCATATCTACCTTTTCAAATCCGAAATCCCTGGAATACTCTTCCATATCAAGGTTCCAGCCCAGTCTTTCCGGACGGCTTTTCCCGTTAAGTACGGGTCCCGGAACTGCCATACCGAGTCTTTTTACATTTTCCAGCTGGTTATCCTCAATAAACTTCTTTAAAATATCTGAAAAAGCAGCATATTCTTTGGTAGGATAATTCTGTTGGATTTTAATCTCAAGACCTCCGTTACCGGACACAAAATAGCCTAAAGTTGTAACGTCTTCACGAAGGTTTGCGCTAATGATAGAAACATTATCATTGCTACCGTTCTTTACTCCCGGTAAATAAAGTGGAAATTTTGGATTCAAAATCATAACCTCAAATTTTATCAAATATAATAATACTTTTTTAAATGCCCGCTGTAAGTAAAAAACCTTTTCAAAAAATCGAAAAGGCTTGGCTAATAATTACTTATATAAAATCTAACTATTTTCCTAATGGAATATTGTAAGAAAACCCTACTCCGATGTTACCAACATTGTAGTCTTGGTTAGGCATATCACCGTTGTCTCCTACAAATACTTTCTGATACTGTAAAAAGAAGTTCCAGTCTCTGTTGTGATATCCGATTTCCGGCTTGATGTAGAAACCTCCGTTCGGTCTGTTCATGGCAGAATTGGAAGCTACCTTATCATCCCCTACAAGGAATCCGTATCCTAAGTCTGTCCCGAAATAGAATCCCATCTGTTTAGGGTAAATTCTGATTAGAGCTGCTACAGGAACTACCCCTACATCATTGTTATCATATCCGTTATTTTCTTTCCCGAAATAATGACTATATCCTGTGGCAATACCCAGCCCGAAGCCCGGTGTAATAAGGTTCTGATAAGCTACATCCACTCCTACTGCAGCAGAAAGATTATCTGAAGGAACCGCTAAACCAACATTAGCTCCCACTTTGATCATATTGTTCATCTGTGCACTCTGAGCGCTAACTACACCAGCTGTTAAAAGTCCGGCTGCTACGATTGCCTGTTTAAACATTTTCATACTTCTGATTTTTAAAATTTACTAAGCTGACAGATGTAAAAATCGTGCCAACGAAACCCTTTTTATCAACTTTAACAGCGATTAAACCTATAAAATCATGATAATCAAATCATTAAAATTTAAATGCCCGTTTAATAATTTTCAGTAATTGGAGAGCTTTCTGATGTTGTGATTTATTAAGATTAAAACAGGACAGAATCCATACGATTAACGCTTGTTAACCGTTATTAATTTTAACCTTCGACCGGCGAAAAGATCAAAACATAAATCATCCGTATGAAACCATCACCATTATTCATCAATAATAAGCATCTTCTCTGGCGGGCAGGTTTCGGAGCAGGCATCAGCCAGTTTGAAGACCTCGCTTCTAAAGATACGGAAACCCTGCTGAATGATTTGATGAAGGAAGAAGCATTTACAGAGATTACCTATGAAACGCCTGATACGGAGACTGCTGATTATATGACAGACCCGTCTCCGGCTGAGAAGAAAAAACAGATGCAGAAGATCAACCGCCGGCAAAACGAGGAACTGAACCTTAATTTTCTCGACAAAATGGTCAACAGCAGGGAACAGATGAGGGAAAAAATGGCATTTTTCTGGCACGGGCACTTTGCGTCAAGGGTACAGAACCCAAAATTCAACAGGCACATTTTAAACATCATCCGGAAGCATGCGCTGGGAAATTTCAGAGACCTGCTTTTTGAAGTAAGCCAGGCTCCCGCAATGCTTAATTTCCTGAACAACCAGCAAAACAAAAAAGACCATCCCAATGAAAATTTTGCCCGTGAAGTTATGGAACTTTTTACCTTGGGGCGCGGAAATTATACCGAAAAAGACATCCGGGAAGGGGCAAGGGCTTTTACCGGATGGGGCTATGACAAGGAAGGGAACTTTACAGAAAGGAAGAAGCTTCATGACGAAGGCATAAAAACATTTCTGGGAAAAACCGGCAGCTTTACGGGTACCGATGCGCTGAATATCATTCTTGAACAGAAAGCAGCTGCACGGTTTGTCACGGCAAAGATCTACCGTTTTTTCGTCAATGAGATACCTGATGAAAGCATTATTAAAAAGCTGAGTGAAAACTTCTATCAGTCCGGATACGATATCAGGAAGCTGATGACTGAGATTTTTTCCAGCTCCTGGTTTTATGACAAGAAAAATATCGGCAACCGGATAAAATCCCCGATCGAACTGATGGCCGGGATGATGAGGACGCTTCCGATGGACATCCGGAATCCTGAAAACCTGATCGTTTACCAGAAATTATTGGGACAGATGCTTCTGTATCCGCCGAATGTTGCCGGATGGCCCAGCGGAAAATCGTGGATCGACAGCTCTACACTGATGCTCAGGCTTCAGATTCCCCAGATCTGGTCAGGCTTACGGCCGTTGGAATATTCCCCGAGGCCGGACGATGATATTGACATGGGGTTGAAATCCCGTGAAACAGCCTTAAACAAGACATTCAAAAACCCGAATATTACCATTGACTGGGCCCGGGTAGAAAAAGTTTTTGAAGGCAAACGGGCTGAAGAATACCTGATCCAGAATTTAAAATCCCTGGATATGGGTTCGGTGAAGAATTTCTCGGACAACAGTGTAAAAATGAACGTCATTAATATCATGTCAACCCCGGAATATCAGTTAATGTGATTTGAACTGGCAGACGGCAACCTGATATCTTTAACCTAAAACCTAACCTTTATGTTAATCAAAAGAAGAGAATTCCTTAAAATAAGTTCACTGGCCACGGCTTCTTTACTGATGCCGAATTTCCTGAAAGCCCTGACAGTTGATGAAGCCCTGGAACCGAACCAGAAAATACTGATTGTACTCCAGTTTACCGGCGGAAATGACGGACTGAATACAATCATCCCGGTGCGCAATGATATTTATTTTAAAGAAAGAAACAGCATTGCCATTAAAAATTCCCTGTCACTGAATGATGAGACGGGGATTAACCCTGCCCTTTCCTACTTTAAAGAACTGCATGACAACGGTGAGCTTTCGGTGATGAACAATGTAGGTTACCCGGATCCTGACAAATCCCATTTCCGCAGCATGGACATCTGGCATTCTGCCAGTAAAAGCGACGAATACCTGGAAACGGGCTGGCTCGGAAGGTTTCTGGACGAAGAATGTTACCGCTGCGAGCATCCGACCCAGGCACTGGAAGTAGATGACATGCTGAGCCTGGCCTTAAAAGGCGGACAGAACAAAGCATTTGCTTTCAAAGACCCGAAAAGGCTGTACCAGACCAGTCAGGAAAAATATTTCAAATCTCTGTATGACCATCACCATGAGGACGACACGGTTTCTTATTTATACCAGACATTAGGATCTACCATCAACAATGCCGGTTATATTTTTGAAAAAAGCAAAGCCAGGAAAACGGAACAGGCTTATCCCAATTCCCAGTTAGGCAAGGATTTTAAAACCGTGGCTTCCCTGATAAAATCGGATATCAATACCCGGGTATATTACATTTCCGTAGGAAGCTTTGATACGCACGTGAACCAGAATGAGAGGCAGCAGAAACTTTTCGGCGATATCAATGAAGCGGTACAGTCATTTGTGACCGACATGAAAAGCAACGGGCTCTTTGAGGATATCCTTCTGATGACTTTCTCGGAATTCGGGAGACGGGTCGCCCAGAATGCCAGCAATGGCACCGACCACGGAACGGCCAACCAGATGTTTTTCATCAGCGGCGGCTTAAAGAAAAAAGGACTGTTAAACCCACTCCCTGACCTGGCTGATTTAAATGAAGGCGACCTGATGTATTCCGAAGACTTCCGGAAAGTATATGCCACCATTCTTAAAAACTGGCTGAAAGCGGATGCTTCTAAAGTGCTGGGATGGAAAAACGGAATTTATGATTTTATTTAGAGCTGTTTAACTATCCAATAAATTACAAAAAATAAAAAGAGACCGTTGAAAACAACAGCCTCTTTTTATAATTTTAAATTGAACTACTCCCAGTTATGTACCGGAATCTGTTTTTTATCTGCTGCCGGCTTTTCATCGAACTTCTCAGCAATTTTTTTAATAATAAATTCGATCACCAACGGCGCTACTACGGCAATTACCGCTTTCAGTATTCTTGATTTCATAATTTTATATTTATAGTTCCGTTACTACAATTTCTGAGCCATTGTATCATCCTGCTTTTTAGGTTCTTCCTGATGATAGTTCCCGCAGGCTTCTTTCAGGCTTTTCTCAATCCGGTTCCTGAGCTTCTCCGGTTTGAGCACCGTGATGAATTCCCCGAGCCCCAGGATCATCCGTTCCAGTTCGAAATTCAGCTGCACGCAGATCTTGAATGTGGTCCCGCTTTCATCATCTGCCATGATTTCCTGAGAATGGTGAAACGGCTTGGTCTTTACGTACGGGGCATGCTTGGCATTGATCTTAAAAACAACATTTTGCGGACGCTGGGTCTCTGAAACCGTAACGCCGATCACTTCCCCGAAATACCGGTCAGAATCAAAATCCTTATCAATGTAGGCCATTTTTTCTTCAACGGAAATGGTTTCTATCCGGTCGAGTGCCAGTGTATACATTTTATTTTTGCACCAGCAGATCAGGAACCAGCGGTTGTTGTATTCTTTCAGCAGCTGCGGATGGACGATATAACAGTCGGATTCTTTTGCCTTGAAGCTTTTATAGACAATATTCAGTACCCTTTTATTCAGGATGGCTTCATACAGGATATCAATATGCTCCAGCCCTTTCAGCTTTTCGTTTTTATCGAGATGAATAATTGATTTCGGGCTTCGGGCATGAATGGAATCTTCCAGTTTCTGAATCACCCCGTTCATTTCCTTGAACATTGAAAAATCCTTGAACTGCTTTAAAATCTGCACCGCATTATTCATCGCTTTCAGGTCGCTTTCATTAACGGAAATATTATGGATGCTGTACTCAGGATCGCTGTAGCGGTAATACCTTTTTTCATACACTTCAATCGGGGCTTCGTAGCCGAACTTTTCGCTGCGCATATTCTGCAGGTCGAGCTGTATGGTCCGTCTGCTCACAAAAGATTCTTTTCCTTCAAATTCAAATAAGGCTTCGGAACATTCATCAATCAGATCTTCCAGCGTGTATTTCCGGTATTTGTTTTTCAGGCATTTGTCCAGCGTTTTATAGCGGATAAGGGCATTTTTATTGGATGACATGGTTTTAATTTTTTTTATTGGGGCGTGTCCCTTTGTTTCCGGGCTGTATCTCTGCAACGCCGGGCCGGGCTGCTTCAGGCTTCACTTTGTTCCGGTTCCGGCGCGCCGCGCCGCGCCGGAACTCCTCCTTTCAGTCGGACCTTACGCATCCCTCACGCAAATGAAGGTAATAATTAAATATTTTTCGATCTTATCAGACCACTTCCTTACCAGGGAAGAACTCACTTTATAAATATATTATTATTCAGATCGGTTTTGAAATCATTGTAACAGGACTGTTCAGATACGTAAAAACTATTTCTTACGTAAAGCTTCCCCATCAAAAGAAATCCCGGCCCAGCCGGACTCCATAAAGTTCCTGATATTCTGGTGGTCCGTTCCTTCAGGGTTTTTCAGGACATCTTCCCGGTAAAAGTCACCGAAAAGGCTTAACACCTCATCTTCAGTCAGGTTATTCAATTTTCCGAAGCTGAATACTTTACAGGAGCCGTTGTTCTGATCCGCTTCATTGACGGTTTTTCCATTGGTAAACCGGGTCGGTGTAAAATCATAATGTTCATCAATATAATCGATGACCTCTTTAAACTGGATGGTTTCAGGAGAATTTTTTATCTGTTCCGATAGCATTTTTAAAAGTTTTGTCAAAAATAATCAAATTAATCTGATCTGCGCAAAAACATTGCACACTTGCACCGTTACTTTGCATTATAAAATGAAAGAAAACATGGAATTTAACGGAAATCACTTACTTGAATTAGGATATAGATCAGCGAAATGGTTTAAGGAAGCCATTGAGCATATCAACGAAAATAAACTGGATGAAAACCAGATCCGGGAATACCTGGAACAGTTCAGGCAGCCGGAACTGGTACCGCTTCATGAAAAGGCGAAAGATTTTGTCATCAACATCAGGGCTGAGCATGAAAGCGAGCAGGATAATGTGGAAAAAGTAATCTCAACCATGAATATCCTGATGAAAACGCCTACCCTGACAGAAGGTGCCATTATGCCGGATGCATGTCCCACAGGCCCGGCAGGCCATATTCCCGTGGGAGGTGTCGTGGTGGCAAAAAATGCGATCCACCCGGGATTCCATAGCGCGGATATCTGCTGTTCGGTGATGCTGACCGATATGGGTAAAACTGATCCTAAAGAAGTTCTGGATGCCGCTCATTCGGTGACACATTTCGGATACGGAGGAAGGCCGAGAGGGGAACAGATGGAGATGTCTCAGGAACTGATGGATGCCTTCAGGGAAAATGATTTCCTGAATGATGAAAAGCTGATCAGCATTGCCCGTTCGCATATGGGTACCCAGGGGGACGGAAACCATTTCCTGTTCGTGGGGATTTCAAAAAATACCGGAAACACGATGCTGGTAACCCATCACGGATCAAGAGCTCCGGGCGCTGCCCTGTATGATAAAGGAATGAAGGTGGCCAACCGTTTCAGGATGAAAATGTCACCGGAAACACTGAAGGAAAATGCCTGGATCCCCTACGATACGGAAGAAGGAAAGTCGTATTGGGAAGCGCTGCAGCTGATCAGAACATGGACTAAGGAAAACCATACTTCGATTCATGATGCGGTCCTAAATAAAATGAAAACGGAAAAGCAAGACCGGTACTGGAACGAACATAATTTCGTCTTTAAAGACGGCGATCTGTTCTACCATGCGAAAGGGGCAACACCGCTGGATGATAAGTTTTTACCGGATATTACCGGACCGAGACTGATTCCTTTGAATATGGCTGAACCGGTGCTGATCGTCCAGGGGACCACCAACGGGAGAAATCTCGGGTTTGCACCGCACGGAGCAGGAAGGAATTTCAGCAGAAGCCAGCATAAAAGGTCACTGGCCCATAAAACCATCGAGGAAGTCTTCGCCGAGGAAACCCAGGGGCTGGATATCCGTTTCTTCTCGAATGAAATCGATATTTCCGAGCTTCCGACCGCTTATAAAAGCGCGAAAAACGTACGGGCACAGATTGAGGAATACGGATTGTGTGAAGTATTGGATGAGGTGATGCCTTACGGATGTATCATGGCGGGTGATGTCCAGAAGAATGCACCGTGGAAGAAAAAGAAAAAGTTCAGGAAAGCATAATTTTTCAAACTAAACTAATAGCCAAACCTTGCAGGGGTGAAAGCCTGCAGGATTTATGAAAGCTTTTAACATAAGGCAGGAGCAGTAGCTCAGTTGGTTAGAGCAACAAAAATACTTTTCGCTACCGGCACAAAAAGTTCCTATGAATTAAGTTTGTGTGTCGCAGGTTCGAGCCCTGCCTGCTCCTCAAATGACGAAATGTTTATCCTAAATGGTTAATCATTAATGATTCCATTCGTCAAAAAATTTAAGGCAAAGAAAGTTCCTATTTGATTTCCCACATTTACTTTCCGCCTTTTTAAAAAAACTTAAGGCAACGGGAGTTCCTCTAAATTTGGCAATTACTCCCCGCTTTTTATAAAACTGTAGGTAAAAGGAGTTCCTATACATTTCATTAAAAGAACTACTCCTCACTTATTTTTTTAACAGTAAAACAATGAAAACACTAAAATTATTCAATGCCGTACTGGCAAAAGAGTCTGATGCAAAAGCCTTTATTTCGGAAGACGGTTTTGTGATTGAACCCGATGCCATTTGGGCGAAGAAAGAAATTATTTCTTACTATGCGAAAGAAAATCTGAACGGGAATGATTTAAACAAAACCTTTCATAAATCCTGGAAGAAAATCAAGGACAGCACAAGATTCCAATTGCTGGCTGAGCAGATCAGCCATTATGTTTCCACGTACGGAAGTAATTTTCAGAACGATATATATATTCCGGATGAGATTCTGAATGTTCCTGATCTGAAATTAACTTTTAAAGTGATCAAAGCCTACACAAAGGAAGAAATGCAGGAAAAATGCCTTTCCCTTCTCAAGTCCGGGATTGCCCTGAAAGAAGAAACCGTTGATGACCTGCTGCATATTTTGCATAACGAATTAGAATATGATTTTACAGGAAAAGAAAATATCAGGAATAAGGAAGCGGTGATAAAAATTGCGGACCGGTATAAAATGTATCCTGAAAACCCGGTTGAATTTTTCCGTTACGTGATTTATAAAACAACCGGAACAACACTTCTGATCAAAAGTGATGATTTAATAGAGGATATCAGGCAGAGTAAATTTAATCCGACTTATCTGTTTGAAAAATTCAGATTGGAAAAACTGGCTGAAATTTTTAACCGGTTTAAACCTCTGTTTTTAGCCTATAAAAGCAAAACACCGAAAACGATTAATAAAATTTCAAAATTATCAAAAGTTTATCATCAGCCTTTGGTTTCAAACCCGCTAAATCATGCAACGAGTATACTGCTGGAAAAAAGCGACCTGCACTGGCTGGAGAATGCAACTCCGTTTGCCCTGTTCAGAGCATTGTCTGCCTGCTATTCCAGGATGTACGGACAGGATACTTTTGTGTACAGGATCAGGAATGGTAAATCATGGACCGGGAAATCAACAGCATCTTCTGTCAATCAAGCCAATTACAGTTTTATCATGGATTACATGAAATCAAAATATAATCTTTCGGGAAAGAAAATGTATTTCCCTGAAGATGTAGAGTTCGGACTGCCGGCTTCCGAAAAAATGTTTGTCGGAAATATCCCTACCGGAACGAGATTTTACGGGGATAGGCTGGCTGTTGGTATTTATTGGGAAGATGCGTGGGGAGCGCATGACCTGGATCTTTCCGGACTGAATATTGCCGGAAAAATCGGCTGGAATGCTGCCTATAACCAGCAGGAAGGACAATTGATGTATTCCGGGGACATCACTTCTGCGCCCAAAGGTGCAGTAGAATACCTTTATGCCAACAGCGGTTTGGCCGCTCCTACCCTGGTGATGAACAATGTGTTCAGCGGAAGCAACGACTGCGGGTATAAAATCATTATCGGAAAAGGCAATGCTGTTTCTTACGATTATATGATGAACCCAAACAGCCTGTTTGCAGAAGCTAAATGCAACTCGGTTCAGAAGCAGACAATTTTAGGAATGTTAATGCCGAAAGACGGAAAACAATGTTTCGTATTGCTGAATTTCGGCGCGGGACATTCGCATGTTTCAGGAAATTCCGAAGTTTCCGTGATGGCAACCAATGCCCTGTATCAGCAATGGTACGAGCCTCTTTCCTTTAATCATCTGATTAAAGAATTGGGTGCAGCCATCACTTCAGACCGTGCGGAAGCCGATTTTGATTTTTCTCTGGAAACCCTGGAAAAAGACAGCTTTACCAGGATTTTCAAATCATAAACCTATTCTTTTTTAAACTGCCGTTCTGAGAAATATATTCAGAACGGCAGTTTTTATTTTCATATACTCAAAATTATTTTCAAATAAAAATGCCTGCGCAGAAACATTGCGCAAACCCGGTGTTATTTTGTACCATAAAATTAAAAACAATGACACCAAAAATACTGGAAAAACTAAAAGAAGTTGAAGAAAAACGAGATATAGAAATACTGCTGGCCGTAGAATCAGGAAGCCGGGCCTGGGGCTTTGCATCGCCTGACAGCGATTATGACATCCGCTTTATCTACCGACATGAAAAAGACTGGTACCTTTCGCCGTGGGACAAAGACGAAACCATAGAATTTATGACGGAAGATGACCTTGACGGTTCCGGATGGGACCTGCGGAAGACTTTTCATCTTTTGCTGAAATCGAATGCTGCCCTGTTGAGCTGGTTCTATTCGCCTATAGTCTATGTGAAAAACGAAACGTTTTACGAACTGTTCAAACCTCTGGCCGATGCATGCTTTTCCCCGATAGCGGTTTCCTACCATTATTTGAGCATGAGCAGGAAATACCTGGAAGTATGCAGGCATGATGAAGTGAAATTAAAAAGTTATTTTTATTGCCTCCGCACGGCACTGACCGGAAGATGGATCCTTGAAAAAGGAACAGTTCCACCGGTTCTGTTCAGTGAGCTTCTGGTATTGACGGATGACTTCACAAGGTCCAGAATAGAACATCTTACCGCTTTAAAAGCCACTAAAGGAGAATCGTATTTCCACCCGAACGACTGGGAACTTTTCGGATTCCTGGAGGAAATGATAAAGGAGAACGAAGAACGGGCAAAAAGCCTGAAAGGAGGAAACGTGGATAAAAACGAGATGGAAAGAGTTTTTAGGGAAATCGTAAATTTATAATCAATGGAAACAGCTTTAGAGATACTTATACAGGAAAATTTCAAAAAGGAAAAAAGAAATCTTTTTACTTTCCTCACCGGTGCCGGGATTTCGTCAGAAAGCGGATTGCCCACTTATCGCGGAAGCGACGGGATCTGGATAAAAGGAACAAAATACCATAAGCCGGAAGAATTCGGAACCTACGCCTATTTCAGCCGGAACCAGGAAGAAGTCTGGCAGTACAATCTATTCTGGAAAAAACTGATTGATGCAGCACATCCGGGACAGGGACATTTTGCCCTTGCCGAAATAGAAAAATCACTGAAAGACAAATTTCAACTGATCACCCAGAATGTAGACGGCCTTCACACAAAAGCAGGAAGCAGAAATATATTTGAGATCCACGGAAACAAGCAGACGGTACGGTGTGCTTCGGAATGCTGCGGCACTATGCCTATGCCTTCGGGATTACAGTCCAAAGAGCTTACGGAAGACCTCACAGCAAAGGATATTGAACTGCTTCACTGTCCGGACTGCGGAGACTGGCTGCGTCCGAATACGCTATGGTTTGACGAATCGTACAATGAAAAAATGTACTTCCTGGATTCTGCATTAAAAGCAGCAAAAAACACGGGAATTCTTTTTATCATCGGCACTTCGGGAGCAACAAATTTACCGCAGATAATTGCGGAAACCGTCCTGCAGTACGGCGGTTATCTGGTAGAAATAAATACTGAAGAAGACAGCTATTTCTTCGAACGATTTTCCAGAACCAAAAAATACATGCTTCTAAAGGGGAAAGCGGGAGATACTTTAGCTAAAATAAAAGAAATGACAGAAAAGTGACAGAATAAAAAACACATTAAAAACCGACGTTATGAAAAATCTCATTGCCCTGTCTCCGATCTACACCGATGACAGCAACAACCTAAAAAAAGCATCGCTTAATTCACCTTACCAACTGAACCGCTTCAATGGTAAATGGAATGTTCCGGAAGCGTTCCGTGATGATGTGATTGCAGTGTATGGTGAAGATATTTACGCGGAGATTGTGGCGGAACAGTGCCGTCTTACATTAACCAAACCTGATGACAACTGGCTTTCAGGGATTTCTAAAACATATACAAAACGTAAAATTTCTTACGGCCCGCTAAAGGATTTTGTGCATGAAGAAAATATTTTCATTAAGTGTTCTGATTTTAAAAGCTTTAAAGCCGGGGTTTTTGACCAGGTGAAGAACATCAGAGGTTTTGATTCCCTGGACCCGGAAATTATGGTTTTTACTTCCGAGGTGGTGGAATGGGAACTTGAAGTACGCTGTTTTGTTTTACATAACGGAATTAAAACGCATTCTTCCTATTGGCGGAACAACACGTTTGATACCGCTCCGCTCTCCGGAACCGAACAAAGAGGAATGTATGTGTTTTTTAATGATTTTATTAAGCGGTATGCCGGAACGTTGCCGGCTGCCATTGTCCTGGATTTCGGGATCATTAAAGGAAAAGGCTGGGCTTTGATTGAAGCGAATCCTGCGTGGTGTTCGGGTCTATATGCCTGCGATGCGGAAAAAGCGCTGGAAGTAATTGTAAAAAGCTGTATTAAAAATTAGATGTATGGAAATGATCATCTTCATCGGGATTCCCGCCTGCGGAAAAAGTTCCTTTTACAAGGAGCTTTTTTTCAACTCGCACATCAGGATCAGCATGGATCTGCTGAATACCCGGAATAAAGAAGGAAAGCTGCTGCAGTACTGTTTTGAAACCCAATCTAAAATGGTGATCGACAATACCAACGTAACGGCAGAAAGCAGAAGGAAATATATTCATCCCGGTCAGCGAAACCGATATCAAATCATCGGTTATTATTTTGAAAGCAATGTTCTGGACTGTCTCGAAAGGAATAAAAACAGAAAAGAGCCCATCAATGAAATCGGGATCAAAGCAAAATATAAAGCATTGGAAAAGCCTTTATTCACAGAAGGTTTTGATAAAATATTCAGTGTGAAAACCGTAAATAATACATTTGAAATCAGCAGTTATGAAATTTGAACACATTCAAGCCTTAATGCGGAAAAACGAAAGCCTTGCAGAACAGTACATCCTTCCGGAAAATTATATCATCGTAAGACTGGACGGAAAAGGTTTTACGAAACTGACCAAGGAAAAACTTTCACTGGAAAAACCCTTCGACGAAAAATTCAGCGAGGTGATGACTGCTACAACAAAACATCTTTTTAACATCGGGTTTAAAGTTCTGTACGGGTATACCCAAAGTGATGAAATTTCTCTGCTGATTCATAAAGACGACGATACCTTCGGCAGAAAAGTGAGAAAATTCAATTCGGTTCTGGCGGGGGAAGCCAGTGCTTTTTTCAGCCTGCAGTTTCAGGAAGTCTGCGTTTTCGACTGCCGCACCCTTGCTTTCCCAAATCAGGAAATGCTGCTGGATTATTTCTGCTGGCGCCAGGAAGACGCCCACCGCAATTCCCTTTCCACGTACTGTTACTGGACGTTAAGGAATAACGGGTTTAATGCAGCACAAGCGACGGAAAAGATTGGAAAGCTGTCACAAGCTGATAAGAACGAACTGCTTTTTCAGTACGGAATTAATTACAACACGCTCCCATCCTGGCAGAAGCGCGGCATCGGCATTTATAATACAGAAGTGAGCAAAGCAGGCTTTAATCCGGTGACCCAAGAGAAAGTTGACTGTTTGAGAAATGAATTGTTTGTGGAAAAGGAACTGATGATAAGGGAAGATTATAGAATGTTTTTGAAGGGGATTTTTGAAAAATAACAGCAATTACGGGAAGCCGTAATTTTTTCTCGTAAATAGGAGATATTTTTATTGACTGGAAAACTATACTAAAATATTAATATCTTTAGAAAGAAACTAAAACTATGACAATTAATAGAGGTTCAGAATGGAAAAAATGGAATTTCCATGTACACACAAAAGGGACTAATAAAAATGATCAATTTTCATCTTCTACTATGGATGAATTTTTCCACACATTCTTTAAATCCGCGTATCAAAATAATATCAGTGCAATTGGTATTACAGATTATTTTTCAATTGATCGATATTTAGACACAATAAAATATGTTTCTGAAATTGATGAAAAATTAAATCCCATAAACCAAGAAAAACTCTTTGATGATTCTGAGGTAGATTACATTAAGAATATTTACATTTTCCCGAATGTAGAGTTAAGAATTAGCCCTACGACAAAGAAAGGTAAATTTATAAATCTCCATTTTCTTTTTAATCCTGATAAAATCGACTTGTTAGAAAATGAATTTTTTAATAAACTATCAAATATAGATGGCTACTTAATGAATTACAAATCCATTTGCGACTATGGTAAATTCTTAAATCCATCATTGCAAGAAGAACAATTTTATAAATATGGAATTGATAATTACAATTTGGAATTTGGAAAAATTAAAAATCTAGTAGAAAGTAATAAATTTTTAAGGGATAATTCTCTAATAGCAATTAGTAGTAAATCAAATGATGGTGTATCTGGTTTAAAGGATTATTATGAAGAGTTTGAAACAGAAAGTGGAGCTTTATTAGGGACAATAAAATCAATTTATAAAAAATCACACATCATATTTTCTAACACAGATTCCGACAAACAATATTTTTTGGGCGATAAAACATCAGTAGGTGAAGTTATAAGTCATACTGGCTCATTAAAACCCTGTGTTGTAGGATGTGATTCTCATACAGAGTCTACACTTTTCAATAGATTTACTTGGATCAAATCCGAATTAAACTTTGAAGGCTTACGTCAAATTTGTTTTGAACCTGAGCAAAGAGTGAAAATACAGAATGAAAAACCAGATTTTAAAGAAGATAAAGTTATTATTGATAAAGTAAAATTCCATTCTCCAAATAATATATTCTATAGAGATGATATATATCTACATCCAAATCTAAATGTTATTATTGGAGGAAAATCTTCTGGAAAGTCAATTTTATTATATTCTATAGCAAAAACATTGTTACCTGAACCTTCAATTTTAAAGAATGATAACAATGAAGAAAAATATAATTTAAAATCTATTGATCCTAATTTTAATTTTGAAATTACTACTAAGGCAGGAATTTCTCAAAAAATGGATAGGGATATAGAGGAAAATTCAATAATTCCTGACCTTAAGTACATACCACAAAGCTATTTAGTTAAACTGGCAGAACCTGAATTGAATAAAAAAGGTAGACCATTAAATAAACTTATTCGTGATTTAATAAAAGAAGATGATGAATATAAAATCAAATATGAATATTTTATTAAAAATGTCAAGCAAGATGATAAAGACAGGCAGACATTAATAGATACTTATTTTGAATTAATAGATAATAGAAAAAATATTGAAAATGACTTGAGAACTAAATCTAATAAAACTGTTTTAGAAACTAATATAGCTTCTAATTCAAAGAAAGTTGAAGAACTAAATAAAGCAGAAGGTTTAGATAAGGAGCAGTTAGAAAAATATAAGCATATACAAGACAAAAAAATATTACTACAACAAGTTACAGCGGATTGGAAAACAGATTATGAAAATACTCAGAACTTGTTATCGCAATTAAATCATTTTACAGATAGCTTAATTGAGACTAGGAACAATACATTAGAAAATTTAAAGCTTTTGTCTATCAAAGAATATTATACTGATAAACTAAATGTAATTGATTTATTAAAAAATAGACTTTCGGAACTTAGTGAAGAATTAAATATTAAGACTGATGGTGATAAAAAATACTTTTCTTTGGAGAATCCTTTTAAGCACAAATTAGATGAACTTAAAAGAGAAAAGAAAATCTTAGAAAAAGAAATTCAACCGTTTCAAAAAAACAATGAGATTCAAAAACAAATATCATTATTAAATAAGTCTATTACTGACGATAAAAAACTATTAAACGAAATTGACATATTAAGTAAAAAACTTATTGATAATAGCACTTTAATTACTAACTGTTATAATAGTATTTTTGAATTATACGAAAAAACATATAATGAATATGAAAATATTATAGAAGAATTAAAAGATAGAACTATAGAATTAGAAAAAGACAGGCTAAAAATTGATGGCATTGCACAATATAATTTCCCTAAATTATATAAGAATCTTTATGAAATTAGTGATGGTAGAAAAGCATCTTATAGAAATTATCCTGATTTAATTGATGAATATAAAAAGGCTACTGATGAAACTAAATTTGAAGAAATCAAATCTCAAATTAAGACAATTTTTGATGATATAATAAATGATAATTACTCTTTATTACAAAGAATAAATAAAAAACATGCAATTGAAGTTTTATTAGATGATTATTTTTTTGATTACTGGAAAATAACATATAAGGATGATAAACTTGGAGAAATGTCAACAGGCAAAGCAAGTTTTGTTATTTTGATGTTAATAATCGGTTTAAGCAAATCAAAATCTCCTATATTAATAGATCAGCCTGAAGACAATTTAGATAATAGATCAATTACAAAAGATTTAGTGTATTATTTAAAAAATAAAAAATTAGAAAGACAAATAATTGTGGTAACACATAATGCAAATATTGTTGTCAATTCAGATGCCGAAAATATTATTGTTGCAAATCAAAAAGGACAAAATAATATGGAATCAACAAGTATATATAAATTTGACTATATAAATGGTGCTATGGAAAATACATTTCCAATAAATAAAAGTGAAACAAACTTATTAAAATCAATGGGTATTAGAGAACATATTGCTGAAATTGTCGAAGGAGGAAAAGAAGCATTCAAAAAGCGTGAAGAAAAATATGGATTCTAAAATAACCATCCAAAATCTTAAAAATAAAAAACTCATCCTCTTCGAAGCTATCTCCGGCAGCCGTGCTTTCGGGCTGGCTACGGAAAACTCAGATACGGATATCCGGGGCGTGTACTATTTGCCGAAAGAAGATTTCTTCGGGCTGAATTATGTTCCGCAGGTTTCCAATGAAACGAATGACATTACCTATTATGAGATCGGGAGGTTTGTAGAATTGCTGCAGAAAAACAATCCGAATATCCTGGAAGTCCTGGCCAGTCCGGAAGACTGTATTCAGCATAAACATCCGCTGATGGATCTGCTGAAACCGGAAGACTTTCTGTCGAAGCTCTGCAAGGATACGTTTGCCGGGTATGCCATTTCGCAGATTAAAAAAGCAAAAGGACTCAATAAAAAGATCCTGAACCCGGTGGAGAAAGAAAGGAAATCCGTTCTGGATTTCTGTTATGTTTTGGAAGGCCAAGGCTCCGTCCCGTTAAAGCAGTGGCTACGCGAATTCCGTTCCTCCGAAACTAAGAATGGACTTTCACAGGAACAGTGCGGACTGGTGGGCATCGATCATACCAAAGGAATGTACGCGCTTTTCTATGATCATTCCGGAGATCTTCATTATAAAGGGATCATGCAGCATGAAGAAGCCAATCAGGTTTCCGTTTCATCAGTCCCGAAAGAAGAAAAACCGGTGGCTTACCTGTTCTGCAACCTGGATGCCTACTCTACCTACTGCAAAGATTATAAAGACTACTGGAAATGGGTGGCTGAGCGCAATGAAGACCGGTACAACGTCAACAGCGGGCACGGGCAGAATTATGACAGCAAAAACATGATGCATACCATCCGTCTGCTGCAGTCATGCGAGCAGATTTTTAAAACAAACGCACTGAATATCCGTGTGGAAAACCGGGATGAGTTACTTGACATCAAAGCCGGAAACTGGCCGTATGAGCAGGTGATGAAAAAGGCTGAAGGCCTGATACAGTCGATTGAACATTACCATTCGGTTTCTACGCTGCCGGAAATGCCGGATCTTGGGAAGACTGCACAATACTTAATCGAAATAAGGGAAGAACTGTATCTATAAAAACAAATAAAGCTCCGGGTTGGGAGCTTTATGTATATGTTTGTTAAGATGGTAAAAATTATTTAACCAGTTTAATGTCAACCGCAGAAAATCCTTTAGGTGATCTTTCTTTTTCAAATGATACCTTGTTGCCTTTCTTCACCAGCTCCGTACAGTTGTTGCTGTGGAAGAAAACATTTTCCTTTGATTTGTCTTCGGTAATGAAACCATATCCTTTTTCACTGAAGAAGGTAACAATCCCGGTTTTTCTGATTTCTTCTGCTTCAATAGGAGCAGCTCCCAACTGGATGTTATCAAGATCTATTTCAATCTTATCTACGTGATCAGGAGGTGTTGAGGTAAGCTGACCGTTTGCATCTACGTACATTAACATGTCATCAAGACCTTTTCCTTTGTTGTTGCTCGTCTTACGTTCTTCACGCTTCTGAGCTTTCTCTTTTGCTTTTTGAACTTTTTTCTTGAAATTTTCTTTTTTAGAGAAAGAATCCGCCATATATTTTTATTATTAATTGCTGTTTATGTTGTTCTACAGATCATGGTAAACTCAGATAATTGCCTTACAGCGCGGTATCATAAAGATTCATGAAATTGTATGTTATTAAAGGTTTTCTGAGTGCTTCTATTAATGTGAATGCCTTGGGATAAAGATATATAAGGCAACTAAAAATTAACCCGGAATAAATAAAATCGCTAAACGATCACAGAAGTAAAGACAGAGATTTCTTTTAATAAGTAAACAAATGTACGAAAAAATAAATTCACACGCAAATGGTATTGCTTTCAAACGGTTGAAATTCAATTTATTTTATCAATTGACATAGCCTAATCAATACGTATTTTAAGATTAAACCATAGCTTTAAAACTTTTTAAAAACCTGTTTTTTTCGACCTGACGAAAGTAAATATGCATAAAATCCTGCAGAATTACTGTAACCCCGCAAGAAATTATTTTTTAATACATTGAAACATGCTAAAAAAACAGCAGTCTTCCTGCTGCTTTCCCGGTTATTTATTCTTCTTCAGTATATAATAAACCGCTTTATCTTTTTCATCATTCATGGTATAGGCAAACTGAAAGGAAAAACCGTTGGCAGACATAAAGTTAAGCGCATCCATCATGGAATTGAATTTCATGTTTCTGCCTTTTTCATCTTTGATGTTGGTCCCGTTTTTAAAGGAAACAGATTTCGTTTCCTGTCCGAAATCAATTTCAACGTTCACTTTTGTACTAAGCGTACGTCCTGTCCCGATGATCTGGATATAATCCACATCGATCTCTTTTAGCGGAACATCATTCACCGTCTGGGCAAAAGCCGAATGGGCCATCACTACGGTACCGATAAGAATAAGGATTTTATTTTTCAAAATATTTAATTTGATTTAATGGAATGGAACTGGGATAAAAGGTATGGGCAATCAGTAGGGCTGCCCGTTTCGTTTTTCTGTTAAGCATGACAATACCTTTTCCTGAAATATATAAAAGTTCATTTTTCGAATTGATTTCGATATTGGAAACCGGATACAGGGAAGGATCAATCGGCGCTTCAAAATTAACTTTGCCTTCTGAATCCAGTACTAATATTTTATTTATGGTATAGGCTGTAATTGCTTTCTCATTCACAACCTGCCAGTTTTTGATGATGTCTTCCGGCTGGAAGATCCATTTTTCTTTTCCGGATCTGGAGTCAATGGCAATAAGCGCCATCTTTCTTTCGTCTTCGGATTCCTTGCAGACGATCAGAAGATTATTCAGTAAAGCGGTCTGGTCATCTACCGGGCCGGGATATTTGTCCGACTGGTATGTCCATTTAAAAAAATGCTCGCTCCTGGCGTAATTGCTAACCGGAGTGGCATTGCTTCCGGCATTGACAAATCCGTCTTCATTGATGTCACAGGCATAAAACTTACCATAGTCATCGCCGAACAGCAGGCGGCTTCCGGAAGTCTGCATCTGGGTATAAAGCGGATGCTCAAATGCTGCGTTCTCATTAATGCCGTTCCGGTCTGATCCCGACTGGTAATGCAAATCTAAAAACACGGCAGAATTAACGTAAATATTCCCTTTGTTTTCTACGGGCTGGAAATAATTGTAATTGGTGGAATTCTGGTTGGTCCGTATTACGTTCCCGTTTTTCGCATCGATCACAAAAAAATCAGATTTGAACGTCTCCGGCCTGCCCGCCGATGCAATGTAGAGCATATTGCCGGAGACCAGGGGTTTTGACATAAAAATGGGTCCGAGATTTTTATCGGAATGATCTTCAGCTGCATCCATATTATCCGCATTATCCGCAGCCAGATAGGAAGGATTTATGAAATTATGGTCCCAGACCACTTTTCCTGAATTGATATTGGCTCCGATCAGCCTTCCGCTTTCGAACGGCATATAGATGTTTTCCGAATCATACGTAAAACGGTTGCGGTTGACCAGGGTATCTTCTTTGGATATATATTGCCAGGTAAGCTTTCTGGTCTCGAGATTGAAATTAAATAATTTCCCTTTGCCCGAAACGATCAGTGTTTCATTGGGCACTGTAGCCGGGACTGACGTTTTTTCGGAAGAATGACAGCTTATTAAACCCGACAGAACTGCGGTGATCAGGATTTTTCTCATAAAATTACTTTGATTGATGACTGGTTTTTAATGAAATGGAAAACAAATTATTTCTTAACTACTTTGCCGCTGCTGTAAATAATGTATTCGTCTCCCCCATCCTTTTGAAGAACTGTTTTTCCGTTTATAAATGCTGATGTGGATGTAAATTCAGGTTCAACAATGATTTCGTCTTTTAAATTTCTCAGACCCCATCTCTGCGGCTCTTTCATATAAAAAAACAAACCGTCCCCTGCATAAGAAGCTCCCTGATATTTCGGCTGTATCAGCACTTTTCCGGTCCTATCGGCAAAACCGCTTTTCCCGTCTTTATTAATGATTAATAAATTATCCTTCGCAAGATCTATCCAGTCGTATACAGGTGGCAGAATCTCCTGTCCTTTATCGTTCACCATACCCTTTTTTTCCAGGGTTACTTCACATAAACCATCGTTAAAACCGATTGACAGTCCTGAATATTTTGTAGACACTGCAATTCTTCCCTTTTTGTCAACCAAACCCAGATGCGGCTCATCTTCATTGTCTGTCAGCCGGTAAATGCTGGCATAATCGCTGCCGCCAAAATTTGCGGATTCATAGAAAGGGTCTTCACTGATCCAGGAATCATCCTCTTCACTGTAATGTCCCTTAACCTGTTTACCAAAATCATCCGTTACCGCTGTTTTTGAGGCTGTAACTTGGGCCGGTTCCTCTTTTTTCTGTTGTGTAACCTCCCTGGTATTCTGCTGACATGACAGAATTATTAAAATGCCGCAGCTTACTGCAATTTTTTTCATATTGTTTTTGATAAAGATAGAAAAAATACAGATCAAAAATCCAAACATAAAAAAACCACCGGAATGTCCGGTGGTTTATATTTATCTGTATAAGATGATTCTTAAGCTTCTGATGAAGGATCCTGATCCTGATTCTGGTTTTGATTCTGGTCCTGATCTCCGGCCGGCCTGTCGCCTTCCGGTCTTCTTTGCCCCTGCGGTCTGTCAGATCTTCCTTCCGGTCTTGCCGGCCTGTCTGGTCTTCTATCACCCTGAGGTCTGTCCTGTCCTTCTGTTCTCGGTTTTCCTTCCGGTCTCGGAGGTCTCGGTAAAAGAACTTTTCTTGAAAGCTTCATTTTCTTACGGTCATCATAACCCATGAACTTCACTTCCACTTCATCGCCTTCATTGTAAGGAACTTTATCCAAACGTGACCATTCGATTTCAGAAATATGAAGAAGGCCTTCCGTTCCTTTCGCAATTGCTACGAAAGCACCGAAATCCATTACCTTCACTACTTTCCCGTTGTAGATTTCACCTACTACCGGTACAAAAGTAATTTCGTTGATCTTGGCAATCGCCTCATTGATTTTATCTCTGCTGACACCGGAAATTTCAATTCTTCCGATCTCGCCGATCTCTTCAATGGCAATAACCGTATCGGTATCTTTCTGCATCTGCTGGATGATTTTTCCTCCAGGCCCGATTACGGCACCGATAAATTCTTTAGGAATTTCCATCATCACCATTTTAGGAGCGTGAGGCTTCACATCTTCTCTAGGCTGGGCAATGGTTTCCGTCAGTTTATCTAAAATATGGAGTCTTCCGTCTTTAGCCTGTAAAAGCGCTTTCTCCATAATATCCATAGAAAGTCCCTGGATTTTGATATCCATCTGGCATGCTGTAATTCCGTCTGCTGTTCCGGTTACCTTAAAGTCCATATCCCCTAAATGGTCTTCGTCTCCTAAGATATCGGAAAGCACGGTAAATTTACCGGTCTTTACGTCAGTTACCAGTCCCATTGCGATACCGGAAACAGGTTTTGAAATCTGAACCCCTGCATCCATCAGCGCCAGCGTACCTGCACAAACTGTTGCCATGGAAGAAGAACCATTGGATTCCAGGATATCGGAAACGATACGGATCGTGTACGGGTTTTCTTCAGGAATCATGTTCGCCAAAGCTCTCTGCGCTAAGTTTCCGTGTCCTACTTCTCTTCTTGAAGTTCCCCTCAAAGGTCTTGCTTCACCTGTAGAGAACGGCGGGAAGTTATAATGAAGGAAGAATCTTTCGTCATAGTTTACCATTACGCTGTCCACCATGTTTGCATCTTTTACCGAACCTAAAGTTACAGCCGTTAAAGACTGGGTCTCCCCTCTTGTAAAGATGGCAGAACCATGGGCTCCCGGTAAATAATCGATTTCGCTCCAGATCGGGCGGATCGTTTCAGGATCACGGCCGTCAAGACGGATCTTATCGTTAAGGATCATCTGACGCATCGCTTCTTTCTCTACGTCATGGTAATATACTTTTGCGAAAGGCGTTACTCTTTCCAGTTCTTCAGCATCCTCTACATATTGTGCTAAAAATTCAGCCAGTACGGCTTTGAATTTCTCACCTCTTTCTTCTTTACCTGAAGGCGTTTTCGCTACTTCATATACTTTATCGTATGTTTCTTTCCACACTTTCTCACGGATGGCTTCATCGTGGTTTTCGTGGCTGTATTCTCTTTTCGGGAAAGATTTACCTACTTTTTCAGCAAGTCTTTCCTGTGCTTCCACCTGCTTTTTAATCTCGGTGTGGGCAAACTGAATCGCTTCCAGCATTTCTGCCTCCGTGATTTCTTTCATTTCCCCTTCCACCATTACGATAGAATCTTTAGTGGCTCCAACCATGATATCAAGGTCAGAATTCTTAAGATCGGCATAATTAGGGTTGACGGAAAGCTCACCGTTCATTCTTACTACCCTTACTTCAGACATCGGTCCGTTGAAAGGGATATCCGTGATGGCAATGGCTGCAGATGCGGCAAGACCTGCCAGATCATCAGGAATCGACTGTCCGTCATAAGAAATCAATGAAATCATCACCTGAACTTCGGCATGGAAATCATCCGGGAATAAGGGTCTTAATACACGGTCTACCAAACGCATGGTCAGGATCTCCTGATCTGAAGGTCTGGCTTCTCTCCTGAAAAAGTTTCCGGGGATTTTACCGCCTGCATAGAATTTTTCTCTGTAATCTACCGTTAACGGTAAGAAATCTACACCAGGACTGGCATCTTTATTGGCTACCACGGTTGCTAAAAGCATGGTTCCGCCCATTTTAACGACAACAGATCCGTCAGCCTGCTTGGCTAATTTCCCTGTTTCAATTGTGATCTCTCTGCCGTCTGCAAGAGTAATCAGCTCTGTAATTGCTTGAGGTATACTCATAAATTGTTTTGTGTTGCACTCCGTATTGAGTGCTTTAATATTTATATTTCGTCTGAATTATCGTTTGCAAATTTAATGTAATTATTTGGATTAAAGCCTCTGCGATGGTCAAAATCCACAGGAAGAGGCTGTATTGCCTGCATTTTCATTACACCTAACCGGCTATCGGCTGTTAAATGTATATTCCGGATCGTATGGGAATACAGGTCTGGATGTCTGTAAGTGTTCATAAAGTCCGAAATGGCCGGCCATAAAAAAAGCAACCTCTTGCGAGATTGCTTTTATCTTTTAATCTTTACAGATTATTTTCTTAATCCAAGTTCAGCAATAATTGCTCTGTATCTTGTGATATCTTTTTTCTTAAGATAATCTAATAAGCTTTTTCTTTTACCTACCAGTTTTACCAAGGATCTTTCCGTGTTGAAATCATGACGGTTAGCTTTCAAATGCTGAGATAAATGGTTGATTCTGAAAGTAAATAGGGCTACCTGTCCTTCAGCTGTCCCTGTGTCCTGTGCAGATTTTCCGTGTTTTGCGAAGATTTCTGCTTTTTTTTCTGTTGTTAAGTACATTCCAATATTGTTTAATGATTATTATGTAACGGCTGCAAAAATACGACTTATTTTTAATCCGGCAAACATTATCAGATTCATTTATCAAATTCAATAGATAAAAAATGTTAAATATTTCTTAAAAAAATGAAGGTATCCCATTAAAAGGCAGTAATTTTGCATAGAAATTAATGATGAGAAAATTTATATTCCTTACTGCCTTTACCACCCTCCTTTTTGTCTGTGCTTCTTCTATGAAAGCGCAGAAAAATGCAGACAACAAAACCCGGAAAGTTCTGTATTTCAACCCTGAAGTGGATCCTGACATCGAAGAAATCAAGGAACCGACCAATACAGCCTTCTTCAGTGCCGTTTCTGATAATTTAAGCGAACGGAAAAACAGGATGCTTAAAACTGAAATCCAGGTTTCTTTTGACAGTATTGACAAACAGACGATTTCAGATTACTGTATTAACAATGATGCAGACTTTGCCGTTGTCCCGAAAGTAAAATACTTTAAAGTGGGAATCGGGAAATATGTTTTCTCCAACCAGGTTATTGTCAGCATGAAACTATTTGATGCCGGCGGGAACCTGCTCACGGAAAGCGATTACGATACGTATAAAAAGAATATGCGGCTTCTAGGCTCTACCACCAACTCGGTTAAGATCGGGACACACGGAGCCATTAAAGGGATTTTAAAACAACTGCGTAAAGTAAAGCCTTCTGAAACAGGATTTTAATGCGGTTAATGTTTAGCTTACGTCAAATATTTAAATCTTGTTCTGCTTAACAGTTCTTAACTCATCATTGGGATCATCATCAGCCTTTCTCAGGGCATTACATCATAAATCTTATGCACTCCATTGAAATTCATTGATATAAATTTCATTATATAGTGAATAATATAAATTCTTTTCTTAATTTAGTTGAACAAACAATTCATTCAAACTATCTCAGTAGAAATTTCTTCAGGCATCTGCAATTGCGGGTGCCTTTATCTATTAACACGCGAAATTTAATAAATCCTTAAATTTTACCGTTCGCTGGTCAATCTTAAAAATTTGAATTATTTTTGCATAGCTAAAAAATTACGTTTTGAATCCTAATGACGAACTGATCTTCAATCCTGCCGATATTGCCGAAACCCTCAGTGAATTACACGCTGACGAAAGGCTTCTGGCATTCCTGAAAGTTCCGAAGGAATACAAAGCTGATGTTTTTTCACACTTAAATCCTGATTTCCAGGAAGAAACCATCCGAAGCATCGGCAGCGACGAAGTTTCTGAAATCCTGAACGCGATGACCCCGGATGACCGGACAGCCCTATTCGAGGACTTTCCGGATGAGCTTATCAAATACTCCATCAACCACCTGAATCCTCAGGAAAGAAGGATTGCCCTGAAACTGCTGGGTTACGATTCCAATTCCATTGCCCGCCTGATGACGCCTTATTATATCCAGATCCGTAAAGAATGGACGATAAAAAGATGCCTTCAGCAGATTAAGAAAGTCGGGAGCCGGGTGGAAACCATGAATTACCTTTATGTGGTGGATGAAAGAAACCGCCTGATCGATGATATTGCGCTCGGAAGCTTATTGCTGGCGGAAGAAGACACCCTGGTTTCGGAAATCACCGATAACCAGTTTGTGGCGATTGAAACTACGGTCTCAAAAGAAGATGCAGTCCAGTATTTTGAAAAATACGACAGGGCAGCCCTTCCGATTATAACCGAGGCAGGCGTACTGGTGGGTATTGTAACGATTGATGATATCCTTGACCAGATTGAGCACCAGAATACCGAGGACATCCAGAAATTCGGAGGTCTGGAAGCACTGGATGATCCGTATACGCAGACTTCACTGATGGAAATGGTGAAAAAAAGAGGGATGTGGCTGATTATCCTTTTCTTCTCTGAAATGCTTACCGCTTCCGCAATGGGATATTTTGAAGATGAAATCCAGAAAGCGGTGGTCCTTGCTTTATTTGTCCCTTTGATTATTTCCAGCGGCGGGAACTCAGGTTCAC
The DNA here is from genome assembly GCF_001421435.1 of Chryseobacterium sp. Leaf201. Taxonomy (GTDB): domain Bacteria; phylum Bacteroidota; class Bacteroidia; order Flavobacteriales; family Weeksellaceae; genus Chryseobacterium. Next base: position 1,043 of record NZ_LMKA01000061.1, on the reverse strand, counting down.
AGGCTGCTACGCTGATCATCCGGGCGATGGCGCTTCAGGAAATCGGACTGAAAGACTGGTGGTATGTCATGAAAAAAGAAATTTTTACCGGGCTTTTCCTTGGCGGAATCTTAGGAATCATCGGCTTTTTGAGAATTATGGTCTGGCACAAAGCCGGCTTTTTCGATTACGGCATGCACTGGGCGTATGTTGGCTTAAGTGTTGGTGTCTCTTTGGTGATGATCGTACTCTGGGGAACGCTTTCAGGTTCCATGGTTCCGTTTATTCTTAAAAAGCTTAAGCTTGACCCGGCCACTTCTTCGGCACCGTTTGTAGCAACTCTGGTAGATGTTACCGGCCTAATTATCTATTTTTCCGTAGCAGGACTTTTCTTAACGGGCAAACTTTTGTAATTTATTAAAATAAAAAAGTCTCCAATTAAGGAGACTTATATTAGTATAGAGTGTTTGACATATCTGGCAATTGCTGATATTGCGAAGTTTCTGTTGCTGTTGACTGAATTACAGCATTAGGATTAAAATGATATTGATTAAAAATAGCCATAGACGGTATCCATCTTAACGTATTTCCTTCTCTAAAATATATTCTCCCGTTATTTGGATTTTGAAGCAAACCATTGTCAATATAAATCGGAGAACCAATTTCCGTTTGAGTACTTCCAGATAATGAGATTATTGACCCAAATTCATATCTGAAACTTTTGTCAATGAATAAACCATCCCAAGTTGCCTGATTATCAATATGTCTCCATTTTCCCATAAATTTCACATAATACAGTATGTTACCTTGATCATTTACTTTAGCAAAATCACCATTATAAGCAACATAAGGAGATGGGGGTGCATCTTTTGAATGCAGATTAGAATTTGATACTCCTTTTGTAATGTTCTGCTGATTTTCTACTAAATCATCATTGTTTGAACAAGAAACTACTAACATTAATAAAGCTGGTAGCATTAATAATTTTTTCATAAAAATTTATTTATTTTTTTACTGTTTAAAGATACGCTTTTAACCCGCATATAATACACGAATAAATGAAT
>NZ_LMKA01000060.1 GCF_001421435.1 Chryseobacterium sp. Leaf201 | reverse complement strand
GGCCTCGTTAAAAACGAGGCCGCCGAAACTCTATATTAGAAAAGGCAAGTTTGATAAGGATTAAATCCCCAGGCTTTCCCTTACTCTTTTCATGGTTTCCGTAGCAATTGCTCTTGTTTTCACGGCGCCTTCCTGAAGTTTTGCTTCCAGTTCTTCCAGGTTATTCATGTAATAGGTGAACAGTTCTCTTTCTTTCTCAAACCTTACCAGGATCAGGTCCAGAAGCTCTTTTTTCGCATGGCCGTACCCGAAGTTTCCGGCTAAATATTTTTCCCGAAGCGTTTCAGACTGTTCAGGTGTTGCAACCAGCTGATAAATTGCAAAGGTCTTATCGGTTTCCGGGTCTTTAGGTTCTTCCAGGGACTTGGAATCCGTTTCAATACTCATCACCTGTTTTTTCAGCTCTTTCTCTGGCAGGAAAATATTGATGATATTGCCTCTGGATTTGGACATTTTATGACCGTCAATTCCCGGGACATATTTGGTGTCTTCCTGAAGCTCAGACTGTGGCAGTACAAATACTTCACCCATCTGGTTATTGAATCTGGAAGCCACATCACGCGCAATTTCCAGGTGTTGCAGCTGGTCTTTGCCCACAGGGACAATTTCCGCGTCGTACAGCAGGATATCCGCAGCCATCAGGATCGGGTAGGTAAACAGGCCTGCATTCACATCCTGAAGCCGGTCTGCCTTATCTTTGAAGGAATGGGCTAAGGTAAGTCGCTGATACGGAAAAAAACAGGATAAATGCCAAGAAAGTTCACAGGTTTCAGGGATGTCACTCTGTCTGTAAAAAAAAGTTTTTTCAGTATCCAGGCCGCAGGCAAGCCAAGCCGCAGCAATTTCATAGGTATTCTGTTTCAGTTCTTTCGCGTCTTTAATCTGGGTTAAGGAATGAAGGTTTGCGATAAATAAAAATGATTCATTTCCTTCCTGTTTCGATAATTCGATCGCAGGAATAATTGCACCCAACAGGTTTCCGAGGTGTGGTGTTCCGGTGGCTTGAATGCCGGTAAGAATTCTTGACATTTGTTTTAAATTTATTTTAAAAAATTAATGAACTTCAAATTTACGGGAATAGGTTTAAAGTATCATAAAGTTCCGGGGCTGATTTACGCAGGTATTTTTAAACATACAGATTTATAATAAAGCTGCTTTATTTTTAGAAGGCAAAGGCAAATAAATGCTGCCCGAAACTTGAGATATTGCTTCATCAAATCAACTTGTTGATTCTTCCTGGCTCACTTAAGCTGTTTATGATTAAATAAACTCTGCGTTAAGAAATCCGGGTTAATCAAATCAAGGAATTAAAATCTTTTTACCTCCGAATTTCGGCTCTACACCCAGAAGAAGATCAAGATATGCTTTTGATTTGGCCAGGTATTCCCGGACATTGGTCTTAAAGCCTGCATATTTATTTACATCCGCTGCATTGAACCCGAACGCATCAATGTCATTCTGACGGGCCAGGAATACAGCTCTTTCATTGTGGAACTTCTGCGAAATAATAATGATCTTCTGCTGTCCGAAAATCTCTTTGGCCCTTACCACGGAATCCAGCGTCCTGAATCCGGCAAAATCCATGAAGATATGATCTTCAGGAATGCCTTTACTGATCAGGGCCTGCTGCATGTCTTCGGGTTCGTTGTAATCTTTCCTGCTGTTGTCGCCGCTGGCAATAATATACTGTATTTTGCCGCTTTTGTAGAGTTCCCATGCTGCCTCGATCCGATTGTCAAAATAAGCATTAGGCTGGCCGTTATCCAGCGTCCTGCTTGTTCCAAGCAGCAAACCCGTTTTGGTTTCAGGGGCCTCAGCAGTCTGGTAAGACATCAAGTCTTCCGTGTCTGCCTTCATGCTGTAATTCGCCCAGAGGATAAAAATAATTCCTGCTACAAAAAGAAGCAGGAAAAAGGTAAAAATGTTTTTAAGAAATTTTTTCATCTTGTGTGTATATTTAAAATTCCAGTCCGTTCGGAAAGGCTTTTTTTCTGAAGGCCAGCAACAGTACTGCGCCTACGGTAATGGCAGAATCTGCTACATTAAAAATATATTTAAAAAATTCTATGTGTTTTCCGCCTATCAAAGGCCAGCTTTCAGGCACGTTCCAGTCTACCAACGGGAAATGGAACATGTCAACCACGCATCCCCTCATAAAAGTGGAATAACCATGGCCGAAAGAAGTTAATTTTGAAATTCCGTCATAGTCAATCCAACGGTCGATGCTGGCATCATAAACGGTTCCGCTGTCAAAGATCATCCCGTAAAACATTCCGTCTATTAAATTACCGATGGCCCCCGCAAAAATCATGGCCATAGGAATCAGCAGGTAATTGGATTCGCCTCTTTCCAGCCATTTCTTAAAAAGATACACCATTCCTCCGATCAGGAAAATCCTGACGATTACCAGGAAATATTTTCCAATCACCCCGCCGAAATGAAGCCCGTAAGCCATCCCCGGGTTTTCTACAAAGGTAAGCTTAAAGCCAGGCACAACAGAAACGCTGTCTCCCAGTCCGAAATGTGTTTTTATGTAAATCTTTGAAGCCTGATCAATCAATAAAATAAGAAAGGTTACAAGTAATATCTTTTTCATAGGAAGAATTGGATTATTTAACAGTCATATAAAATCGCCGTGCGACTTTATTACAGTCCTTTCGGTTTAAAAGGTTTTCCTATTTTTTCGTTTTTCTTATCGATTACTTTCTTAATCGTCTTATTGTTATGATGCATTTTGGTATGGAATTTCTCGAACTCAATATTCATATCTTTCAAAACACTTTTCAAAGCATTAAGTTCCATTGCATTTTTTGTGTGGACTATTATAGATTCCATTGTATTTGCTTTAAATTATTTATTTTTTAGACAGTTCATCAAGCCGTTTCCGGTCTTTGGAAGACAAATCGTTTATCCCGTTTTTGCCCATCTTGCTGAGAAGCCTGTCAATTTCTTTTTCCCGTTCCCGTTTATCTTCATTAAACCGGTCATCCAGGGTATAGTTTTTCTTTTTATCCGGGAAGAACCTGTTTTTCAGCTGTTCCCTGTTAAAAAATACCAATACCACTATAATGATAACCGCTAAGACCAAAAATTCGCTCATGGGTATATATTAAAAAATCAGGTTTATAAAGTATTTCATAAAATAAATACGTTATAAACCCAATGTATTGTAATTAACCTGATGGTTATTTCTGCATATTCTTCGCTTCAATACTCAGTGTAGCATGAGGTACAGCCAGCAGTCTTTCTTTAGGGATCAGCTTACCGGTTACCCTGCACACACCGTAGGTTTTGTTTTCAATTCTTATCAGAGCATTTTTCAGGTCACGTAAAAACTTCTCCTGTCTTCCTGCTAAAATAGAATTCTGCTCTTTGCTCAATGTTTCCGCTCCTTCCTCAAACGCTTTAAAAGTAGGGGAAGTATCATCAGTTCCGTTATTCTGGTCGTTGATAAAGCTTTCTCTGATCAGTTTCAGATCATTTTCCGCTTTTTCTATTTTTTCCTTAATGATAGCCTTAAATTCCTGTAAATCAGTATCGCTATATCTTACTCTTTCGTCTGACATATTCGTTTCTCTTTTTTAATAAAATTATGAAATGGGGGTGTTAAAAATACCAACTATATGTTAATTTTTTCAACATTTATCTTAAAATTAACCTCATCAATCTCGATTTCGTTAAAATTTAAAAGTGAAGATACAATTTCTATTTTATTTGACAAGACCTCTGATGAAATATATTCTTCATTTTTCTTAATGTCATTTAAGAACGGAGAATTTTCTTCCACAGAAATGGTAATGCGGTCCGTCAAATCAAAATCTTTTTCTTTTCTGAGATTCTGGATCCTGTTGATGAATTCCCTTGCAACTCCTTCAGATTTTAACTCATCTGTCAGCGTCAAATCTAATGCCACAGTTGTTTTCCCGTCGGACGTTACTGTCCATCCCGGGATGTCTTTAGTTGAGATTTCCACATCGTTAACCGTAATTTCATATCCCTGAATCACAACGCTGCCTTCTTTTTCCAAAGATGAAATCTGCTCTGCAGAAAGGTTAGTGATTTCACTGCCAACCGTTTTCATATCTTTTCCAAGCCTCGAACCTAAAGTTTTGAAGTTAGGTTTTATCTGTTTAACAATCAGATGGGATGCTTCTTCAGCATTGATCAGCTGCAGTTCCTTAACGTTAACTTCTTGTTTAATTAATTCTGAAACCGCTAAAATCTGTTCCTGCGTTTTAGCATCTAAAACCGGGATCAGTACTTTCTGCAACGGCTGGCGTACTTTTACATTTTCTTTCTTTCTCAGGGAGAAAACCATACTCGTGATGTTCTGCGCCAGATGTGTTTTTTCAACCAGGTCCTGATCGATCAGGCTTTCATCAGCAACCGGGAAATCCGTTAAGTGGATGGATTCATGGGTCTCTTTTCCGCTGACTTTATTTAAATCCTGGTACAGCTGATCCATAAAGAACGGAGCAATAGGTGCCGATAATTTGGCCACCGTTTCCAGGCAGGTATATAAAGTCTGGTAAGCCGAGATTTTGTCTTCAGAATAATCTCCTTTCCAGAAACGTCTTCTGCATAATCTTACATACCAGTTGCTTAAATTGTCGTTTACAAACGTATTGATGGCTCTTGCCACTCTTGTCGGCTCGTAATCTTCGTAGAATGCTTTTACTTCCTTGATCAAGAGGTTCAGTTCAGAAAGAATCCATCTATCGATTTCAGGCCTGTTTTCAACATCTTTTTCAGAATAATTGAATCCGTCAACATTGGCATACAAAGCAAAGAATGAATAGGTATTGTAAAGCGTTCCGAAGAATTTTCTTCTGGTTTCATCAATTCCTTCGATATCGAATTTCAGGTTTTCCCACGGGTTGGCATTTGAAACCATGTACCAGCGTGTGGCATCCGGTCCGTACACGGCTAATGTTTCAAACGGATCAATCCCATTACCTTTGGATTTTGACATTTTCACCCCGTTTTTATCCAAAACAAGTCCGTTGCTCATTACATTTTTATAAGCCACCGAATCAAAAACTGCCGTTCCGATTGCGTGGAGTGTATAGAACCATCCACGGGTCTGGTCAACACCTTCTGCAATGAAATCTGCAGGGAAAGCCTTATGGTTATCAATTAATTCTTTATTCTCAAAAGGATAATGCAGCTGGGCATATGGCATTGAACCTGAATCAAACCAAACATCAATCAGATCGCTCTCACGCTTCATTTCCCTTCCTGAATCCGAAACCAGGATCACTTTGTCGACTATATTTTTGTGCAGGTCTACCAAAGCATAATTCTGCTCAGACATATCTCCGATGATGAAATCCTTAAACGGATTTTCTTTCATCAGTCCTGCTTCAACAGATTTTTCAATTTCGTTGTACAGTTCTTCTACGGAACCGATGATTTTTTCTTCTTTCAGATCTTCAGTCCTCCAGATCGGCAACGGGATTCCCCAGTATCTTGAACGGGAAAGGTTCCAGTCGTTTACATTTTCAAGCCAGTTGGCGAAACGGCCTTCTCCCGTAGCTTTCGGTTTCCAGTTAATTTCCTTGTTTAAATTAACCAGTCTGTCTTTCACGGCAGTCATTTTCACAAACCATGAATCCAGCGGATAATATAATAACGGCTCATCAGTTCTCCAGCTGTGCGGGTAACTGTGAACGTATTTCTCTACTTTGAACGCTTTGTTTTCTTCTTTTAAACGGATGGCGATTTCAACATCCACAGACTTTTCGGGTGCTGTGCCTGCCTCATAATATTCGTTTTTCACATATTTACCGGCAAAATCTCCCATGTGAGTAGTGAATTTTCCCTGTAAATCTACCAGTGGAACCGGGTTTCCGTTTTCGTTTAAGACCAGCATGGGCGGAACTTCCGGCGTTGCTTCTTTAGCCACTTTCGCGTCATCAGCTCCAAAAGTCGGTGCCGTGTGAACGATTCCTGTTCCGTCTTCTGTCGTCACAAAATCCCCTGAAATGACTCTGAATGCATGTTCCGGGTTTTGGTAAGGTAAAGCATACGGCAGTAACTGCTCATATTTAATTCCAACCAAATCAGCACCTTTGAATTCTGCTAAGATTTGATAAGGAATGGTTTTAATTTCATTAGCTAAGAATTTTAATCTATCTTTTGCTATGGAATTAATGTCAAAATTAGTTATCGAAGACTTTTCTAAATCTATGATTTCATTTTCAATTCTGTCACGATATCCTTCTAAACTATTACTTTCATTTAAATATTGATTTAAATGAAAATCAGATGAAATATTTACATATGGTTTTCGGAATTGTTTTTCAACTAAATTTTTTGCTAAAACTACATTAATAGGCTCAAAAGTATACTGATTGAAGGTTTTTACTAAAACATAATCGATTTTAGGGCCTACGGTTAAAGCTGTGTTGGATGGCAACGTCCACGGAGTAGTCGTCCACGCTAAGAAATGGACATCTCCAAACCCCTGTAAAAATGAAGGCAGTGTTTCCGGCAATGTTTTGAACTGCGCAACAATGGTTGTGTCAGAAACATCACGGTAGGCTCCGGGCTGGTTAACTTCGTGTGAAGAAAGTCCGGTTCCCGCTTTCGGGGAATACGGCTGGATGGTATAGCCCTTGTACAGTAACCCTTTGTCATACAACTGCTTCAGCAGCCACCATACCGTCTCCATGTATTTTGATTTGTATGTGATATACGGATCTTCAAGGTCAACCCAATACCCGATTTTCTCGGTCAGGTTGTTCCAGACATCGGTATATCGCATGACCGCTTCACGGCAGGCTTTGTTATAATCTTCAATAGAAATTTTTTTGCCAATATCTTCTTTCGTAATTCCTAATTCTTTTTCCACACCAAGCTCTACAGGAAGTCCGTGGGTATCCCAGCCTGCTTTACGGAAAACCTGCTTCCCGTTCTGGGTCTGGTAACGACAGAAAATATCCTTTAATGCTCTGGCCATAACGTGGTGAATTCCGGGCATACCGTTTGCGGAAGGCGGACCTTCATAAAAAACAAACTCTGGCTGCCCATCACGAATCTCAACACTTTTATTAAACGTTTTATTCTGTTTCCAGAATTCGGCTACATTCTCGGCTACGTCAATAAGGTTGAGGCTTTTGTATTCTTTAAATTGGCTCATGGTACTATATCAATATCGTTGATTCATTAAGTTGGCAAATTTACTAAAATTTACCGGTTTATAAGATATGTTTTATTTTGACGGTTGGGATGAAAAATTTGGTCGAGGAATGGAGATTTTGAAATGCAATATTTGTGAATTTCTGATGATGGACAACTGATTTTTTAAAACCTCTTTCCAGATAACAACTTACTTTAAAGCATAATCATCTGTGAAAATTTGCAGGAAATTCTCTTCTAAACAAATCATACACGAAACCTGATCTTTTAATTTTAATTAAATAAATTTGCCCTTTAAAATAAAACCATTGGAATTCTATCCGTCTATCGAACAATCAGATATTCACGAAATAAAAAAGTTTCAGGAGCAAAAACTCCGGGAACTTCTGGTGTATCTTGAAACCCATTCACCGTTTTACCGGAAATTATTTGAAGAAAACAAAATTACGGTTGCTGATATTCTGACGCTGGAAGACCTACAGAAAATTCCGACCACTACAAAAAATGACATCCAGCAGAACAATGATGATTTTTTCTGTGTTACGTCAGACAAAATTGTGGATTACAGTACTACTTCAGGAACCCTGGGCGATCCGGTAACATTCGGGCTGTCAGATAACGATCTTGAAAGGCTGGCTTACAACGAAGCGGTTTCTTTTGCCTGTGCCGGAATTCAAAAAGGGGATGTGGTGCAGATGATCACTACCATTGACAAGCGGTTCATGGCCGGTCTGGCTTATTTTTTAGGATTAAGAAAAATGGGGGCAAGTGTTGTCAGGATGGGGCCCGGGATTCCGGAACTGCAGTGGGATTCTATTTTCAGATACAAGCCCAAATACCTGATCACGGTTCCGTCGTTCCTGTTAAAAATGATTGATTACGCTGAAAAACATGGGCTGGATTATCAGAATTCCAGTGTATACGGGGCAGTCTGTATCGGGGAAAGTATCAAAAACCAGGATTTTACGGATAATATTCTTTCGCAAAAGATCAAGGAAAAATGGAATATTAAATTATTCTCCACCTACGCATCCACGGAAATGAGCACCGCTTTTACAGAATGTGAACATCAGGTTGGAGGACATCAGCATCCTGAACTTATTATTACGGAAATTCTTGATGACCATGGAAATCCCGTTCAGCAAGGAGAAAGCGGCGAACTGACGATCACAACCTTAGGTGTAGAAGCCCTTCCTTTATTAAGATTCAAAACCGGGGATATTGTGCAGGCCCATTATGAGCCCTGTTTATGCGGAAGAAATACAATGAGGCTAGGCCCTGTTATCGGGCGAAAGCAGCAGATGATCAAATATAAAGGAACAACACTGTATCCGCCTGCGATGAATGACATTCTTAATGATTTTAATAATATCCTGTGTTATCAGATGGTTATTCAGTCAAATGAAATCGGACTGGATGAAATTATCATTAAAATAAGCACAAACAGCGATTCTGAGAATTTTGTTAATGAAGTGCGGGATCACTTCCGGGCAAAATTAAGGGTAAGCCCGAAAATTGAAATCGTGGATTTTGATATGCTGTCTAAAACTGTGTTTAACCCGAACAGCAGAAAACCAATTAACTTTGTAGATTTAAGATAAGATTTATATAAAACGTAATGTCAGCAGTTCTTTTGAGCTGCTTTTTTGTAATATATTAGCAGACTTAAATTTAAATTATGAAAAAATTATTTCTGATGTTTTTTTTGATTATTGCTGCGGCTATTAATGCTCAGAAGATGACAGTCATTTCAGGAGATTTTAAGACTTTAAAAGATCAGACTGAAGTAAATGTGGAATTGAAATTTGATAATGTCTTAATGATGAAAGAAAATTTTACAGAAGCTCAGTATCTTAAAAACAGGAAGAGGGATCTTTTAGCCAATCCCAAAAGGGGAGAAGCGGGATGGCAGAAGTGGAACGGAGAGTGGCAGAGATTTAAAAATGAGGAATACATCAATTATTTTGTAAAAGGCTTAAATAGATCGTATAAAAACATAACCTTTAAAAAAGAAAGTCATGCAAAATATACCCTGTTACTGGAAACAGACTGGGTATTTCCGGGCTGGCACGGCGGAATGGTTGTTATGACGGCAGAGATAAGCGGTAAGATAAAATTGATAGAAACCAATAATCCATCCGTTGTTTTAGCTGAGGTTGAGCTTAATAAATTTGATAAATATGTTAACAACAAAGAATTTGTTATGGAATACGGCAGAGTTGCCGGTGCGTATGAATCTATTGGAAAATACCTCGGAAGAGAAATTAAAGAAGCTGTGAAATAACAGGAAACGGCCTGAAAATCTCAGGCCGTTTTTTTTATGAGTGCAGTTTCTCGGTTTTAATAAATTCCGCAAGATTTTTTATCGCGGTATCATGTATCCGTACAAACGTATTCTTTTTATCCCAGACATAGCCTGCCAAAACGGCGCATATTTTTCTTTTGACATCAGGATTTTCCGGCTGGTGGAAAAATAATTCCTGTAAATTACCGGTGTACCATTCCTTTACATAAGTAGTAAATACATCCACTCCGTACAAAATATAATCGGAATATTCCGTCTGCCAGTTTATTTTCTCACCGTTCAGCTGCCGGAGAGCCAGTTTGGCGGCCAGCATCCCGGATTCCGTGGCAAAAGCCATTCCCGAAGAGAAAACCGGGTCAAGGAATTCAGACGCATTTCCAGTAAGGGCAAACCCGTCCCCGAATAAGCTTTTCACCGAACAGGAATAATCTTTCAGGTGCTTCGGTTCAAAAAGAAAATCCACATCCCCGAAACGCTGTACATAATAATCGGAAAGGGAAATGGCTTTTTTCAGTGCTTCCGCAGTATCTCCGTTTTCAGATAGTTGATCAATATATTCTGTAGGGCCAACAATTCCTACGCTGGTATTTCCGTTGGAGAAGGGGATTACCCAAAGCCAGACTTCCGTTTCAATAATATCAAAAGAAATCAAAGTGCCTTCCGTCCCTTCCTCTCTGTTGATGTCTTCTACATGGGCGAAAATTGCAGAATGGGGCGATAATTTTGAAGGTTTTTCTAAATCTAAAAGACGCGGCAGAACCCGTCCGTATCCGCTGGAATCGATGACGAACTTTGCATGGATCTCCTTTGTTTCACCGTCTTTATTTTTTACGGTGGTGATAGAATCCGTTCCGTTGAACCGGATCGCGGTAACTTCAGTTTCAAATTCAAGGTCAATGCCTTTTTTAATGACTTCCTGAGCCAGGGTATTGTCAAAATCAGCTCTCGGTACCTGCCAGGTCCAGTTCCAGCCTTCACCGAATTTGTTGCTGAAATCAAAAATGCAGACCTCATTGCCGCGTAAAAAACGAGCGCCCAGCTTTTTTTCAAAACCCATTTTATCCAGAGCAGGCAAAAGTCCGGCTTCTTCAAAATGGTCCATCACCCTAGGAATTAAGCTTTCGCCTACCACAAGTCTCGGGAATTTTGTTTTTTCGACCACTTTTACGTTGATATTGTTCTTCTTTAAATATGAAGAAGATACGCATCCGGAAGGCCCTGCCCCGATTACGAGAACATCAACAAATTCTTTGCTCATCTTTGGTTTTTTATTTTAATAATAACTTCTATCTTTGCCGCAAAATTAATGACAATTAATTAATAATTACAAAATTATCTTACTATTACTTTAATTAATGAGAATAAATAACTTTTTAGAACTGAGCGACTTCAAAAAGGTCATCATTGAAAATGAGAAAATAGAACTGGATGAAACCCTTCTGGAAAGAGTGGATAAAAGTTTTCAGTTTTTGAAGGAATTTTCAAAAAATAAAGTAATATATGGTGTGAACACAGGTTTCGGGCCAATGGCTCAGTTCAAAATCAGTGATGAAGATACGCACCAGCTTCAGTATAATCTAATAAGGAGTCATTCTTCCGGAATGGGAAACCCTCTTCCTGCAGCAGAAGTCAAGGCTTCTATGCTGGCAAGGCTGAACACTTTGTCTCTTGGGAATTCAGGCGTTCATCCTTCCGTAGTTATTTTGCTTAAAGAATTAATAAACAGGGATATTACACCGTTGATTTTTGAGCATGGAGGCGTGGGAGCCAGCGGAGACCTGGTTCAGCTTGCCCACCTTGCTTTGGTTTTAATTGGTGAAGGAGAAGTTTTTTATAAAGGAGAAAGGAAATTAACCAAAACGGTTTTTGAGACCGAGAACCTGCAGCCGATCCAGGTGGAGATCCGTGAAGGACTTGCCTTAATGAACGGGACTTCCGTAATGTCAGGAATCGGTATGGTCAATGCCCATAAAGCGAATCAGCTGACGGATATTTCCGTTAAACTGTCCTGTGCCATCAATGAAATTGTTCAGGCGTACGATGATCACTTTTCTGAAGTACTGAACGGGACAAAGCTTCATGAAGGGCAGCGGAAAATTGCCGCAAAAATGCGCGAACATTTAGCAGACAGCCAGCTGATCAGAAAAAGAGCAGATCATTTATACACCCGTTTTGAAGAGCAGGAAAAAGTATTCAAAGAAAAAGTTCAGGAATATTATTCCCTGAGGTGTGTCCCGCAGATCTTAGGACCTGTCTTGGATACACTGGAATATACGGAGAAAGTGCTTGAGAATGAGATTAATTCAGCAAATGACAACCCGATTATCAATGTTGAAGACCAGCACGTTTATCATGGCGGTAATTTCCACGGAGATTATATTTCTCTGGAAATGGACAAGCTGAAAATCGTGGTAACAAAATTGACCATGCTGGCAGAAAGGCAGCTGAACTACCTTTTAAATGCCAAGATCAATGAAATTTTTCCTCCTTTTGTCAATTTAGGCAAGCTGGGATTTAATTTCGGGATGCAGGGTGTACAGTTCACGGCGACCTCTACAACGGCTGAAAACCAGATGCTGTCTAACCCGATGTATGTTCACAGCATTCCTAACAATAATGACAATCAGGATATTGTAAGCATGGGAACCAATGCAGCCGTAATCTGCAGAAAAGTGATTGATAACGCCTTTGAAGTATTGACTATTGAGGCAATTACCATTGTCCAGGCTATTGAGTATCTTGGGTATCAGGATAAGATCTCGTCTGCGACCAAAGAGCTGTATGACGAAGTAAGGAAAATTATTCCGGCTTTTTCAGATGATATGGTGATGTATCCTTATCTGGAAGAAGTGAAGAATTATTTAAAATCGCTGTAACTTTTCCTCTGATGAATGGTCTTAACTGAGTAATTTAAGACTGGGAAAAAACGCAAAAACTAAAAACAAACAGAACACATGAAATGTGCAATCATAACAGGCGGCTCAAGAGGAATCGGAAGTGCCATCTGTATAAAACTCGCGGAAGATAAAAAATATCATATCCTGATCAACTATACTTCAAATGAAGCGGCGGCAAGAGAAACACTGGCTAAAGTTGAAGAATTGGGTTCTACCGGGGAAATTCTTAAGTTCGATGTAGGAAATGCAGAGGAGACCCAAAAGGTTTTAACACAATGGCAGGAGGCCCATCCTGATGATGTGGTGGAGGTGATCGTAAATAATGCAGGGATTACCAGGGACGGTTTATTTATGTGGATGCCGAGTGAAGACTGGAATGCAGTAATCAACACCAGCCTGAACGGATTCTTTAATGTAACCAATTTCTTTATCCAAAAACTGCTACGTAACAAATACGGCAGGATCATCAACATGGTTTCCGTATCCGGAGTGAAAGGAACGGCAGGCCAGACCAACTATTCTGCAGCGAAAGGGGCTTTGGTAGGCGCTACAAAAGCTCTGGCACAGGAAGTGGCGAAAAGAAACATCACAGTAAACGCTGTAGCACCTGGTTTTATCAGGACGGATATGACCCAGGAATTTAATGAAGATGAATTAAAAGCAATGATCCCTGTTAACCGGTTCGGGGAAGCTGAAGAAGTAGCAGATCTCGTAGCGTTCCTGGCTTCTAAAAAATCATCTTATATTACAGGGGAAGTAATTAATATTAACGGAGGAATTTATTCGTAATAGTGAAATAATGTAGCAATATAACAATTTACAAGTGTACCGATTAAAATTATTGTTACATTGTTATACTGATACATTGTTAAATTTAATGACATGGAAAACAGGGTTGTAATTACCGGAATGGGAATTTATTCCTGCATCGGGACTTCTTTGGAAGAGGTAAAAGAATCTCTTTATCAGGGGAAGTCCGGGATTGTTCTGGTGGATGAAAGAAAAGAATTCGGCTTCAGGTCAGGGCTTACCGGCGTAGTTCCGAAACCGGACCTGAAAAACCTTCTGAACAGAAGGCAGCGCGTAAGCATGGGCGAAGAAAGCGAGTATGCGTATGTCGCCACGCTGGATGCATTACAGCAGGCAGATATAGACCAGGATTTCCTGGATCATAATGAAGTCGGGATTTTATACGGAAACGACAGTGTTTCGCAGGCCGTGGTAGAATCCATTGACATTGCAAGAGAAAAAAAAGATACCACTTTAATAGGTTCGGGAGCGATTTTTAAATCCATGAACTCTACGGTGACCATGAACCTTTCCACCATTTTTAAACTGACGGGGATTAATCTCACCATCAGTGCAGCCTGCGCAAGCGGTTCCCACTCATTAGGCCTGGCTTACATGATGATAAAGAACGGCTTTCAGGAGATGATTATTTGCGGCGGGGCACAGGAAACCAATAAATATTCCATGGCCAGCTTTGACGGGCTGGGCGTTTTTTCGGTTCGGGAAGATGAGCCTGCAAAAGCCTCAAGGCCTTTCGATTCCGGAAGGGACGGACTGATCCCAAGCGGCGGGGCCGCATCCCTGATTGTTGAAAGCCTGGAGTCTGCTCAGAAAAGAGGTGCACATATTATTGCCGAAATTGTAGGGTACGGGTTCTCCTCAAACGGAGGCCATATTTCCACTCCTAATGTGGACGGTCCTGCATTAGCCATGGAACGGGCTTTAAAGCAGTCCGGATTAACAGCGGAAGACATTGATTACATTAATGCCCATGCAACCTCCACGCCGCTCGGTGATGCCAATGAGGCCAGGGCGATTTATGAAATTTTTGGTGGCGGGGTTCCGGTAAGCTCTACAAAATCCATGACCGGCCACGAATGCTGGATGGCAGGGGCAAGCGAAGTGATCTATTCAATCCTGATGATGCAGAATGATTTCATCGCACCGAATATCAATCTGGAAAACCCTGACGATGAGGCTAAAAAGATAAATCTGGTTGCTGAAACAAAAAGTCAAAAAATTGATGTATTTTTGTCCAATTCTTTTGGATTTGGGGGAACCAACTCTGCATTAATCGTTAAAAAATTTAAATAAAACATGGAAAGGGAAAAAATTGTTGCGCTGGCCAACGACTTTTTGGTTAATGAATTTGAAGTTGACGGCGATGAAATCAGCAATGAGGCTAATTTTAAAAAAACGCTGGGCTTAGACAGCCTGGATTATATTGATCTGGTAGTGGTCATCGAATCTAATTTCGGAGTGAAGCTGGGCGAGGCTGATTTTAAGCAGATCATTACTTTTGAAGATTTCTATTCAACCATTGAAAATAAAATCACTGAAAAAAACGCATAACTATCGATAAAAATTTACTCTGAATTAAACATCCAATAGACTGATTAACGGTCTGATGCTCTTATTTTAAGTCAACTGATACATTGCTGAATTGATACTATGAACAAGTGGAAAGGTAAATCTAAAGGGACTATTTTAGGATACAAGATATTCGTGTGGTGCATTAGAAATATCGGGGTAAAGAGTTCATATGCCGTACTTTACTTTGTGGCTGCCTATTATTTCCTGTTCGAGAAAAAGAGCAACCGGTATATTTCACATTACTTTAGAAACCGCCTCAATTACAGTTCCCGCAAAACAAGAATTTCAGTATTCAGGAGTTACTTTACTTTCGGCAAGGTCCTGATTGACAAAACCGCAATCTCTGCCGGGTTAAGAGATAAATACACCTATGAATTTGACGGTATTGAAAACCTCAGAAACCTTCTGGCAGAAAAAAAAGGCGGCGTCCTGATCAGTGCACATATCGGGAATTTTGAAATAGCGGAACACTTTTTTGCAGATATCGATTTTGACTGCCAGATTAACCTGGTAACAACAGACCAGGAAGTAACGGTTATCAAAGAATACCTTGAACGCGTTTCCGTTAAGAAAAGCAACATCAAATTCATCTATGTAAAAGAAGATATGTCCCATATTTTCGATATCCATGAGGCATTATCTAAAAATGAACTGATCTGTTTTACCGGCGACCGCTATTTCGAAGGCTCAAAATATCTGGAAGGAGACCTGCTCGGCAAAAGTGCAAAGTTTCCTGCCGGCCCTTTTCTGATTGCTTCGAGGTTGGGTGCTCCGGTAGTGTACGTGTATGTGATGAAAGAAAAAAATCTTCATTACCACTTGTATGCAAGAGTTGCACAGGATGTTAAAAAGCGCGATGCGCAGGGCCTTTTACACTCGTATACCCAAAATCTTGAATCCATGATCAGGAAATATCCCCTTCAATGGTTCAATTACTTTGATTTTTGGGATGATATTGATTAAATTTCCTACTTTTACTTCCTGAAAAACTAATATGTAAAACTCAGAAAATCAGGAACAGAATTATAATCAGCCCATAATTTTTCATTGGTAACCTATTGGTATCCAAATCGTTTTTGTTATTTAAAAGAGATATGCGGTAAGCCGGATGCTTTAAGCAGTATAAAGGACTGTATAATTTAATTCCCGATTGATTTCTCAACTATAAAAGAAAACACATTCCTTGAAAAAAGAATTTGACATACTGGTAATCGGCAGCGGATTGGGCGGGCTCGTTTCGGCTCTTATTCTGGCCAGGGAAGGCCTGAAAGTCTGTGTGCTGGAAAAAAACAACCAGTATGGCGGGAATCTGCAGACCTTTTCCCGGGACAAGCTGATTTTCGATACCGGCGTGCATTATCTCGGCGGACTTTCCGAAGGGCAGAATCTCCAACGTTTTTTTTCCTATCTGGAAATCATGGATGATCTGGAGCTTCAGAAAATGGATGAAGACGGCTATGATAAAATTACTTTCGGGGACGATGAAACTCAATATCCTCACGCCCAGGGCTATAAAAACTTTGTTGAGCAGCTGTCAGCCTATTTTCCTGAAGAAAGGGATAATCTTGAAAATTACTGTGAAGAGATCCAGCGGGTCTGTAACCAGTTCCCGAGGTATAATGTAGTGGGCAAAGACCGGTATAATGAAGAAATCCTCCACTTAAATACCAAAAGGTTCATTGAGTCGCTTATTTCAGACAGAAAACTGCAGGCGGTATTGCTGGGATCCAATTTTTTATACGCGGGCAATTCTGAAAATGTCCCGTTTTACGTCCATGCCTTAACGGTAAATTCTTATATCCAGAGTGCTTATAAATGCATAAACGGAGGAAGCCGGATTTCAAAACTGCTGATCAGGAAGCTGCGGCAGCACGGTGCTGAAGTCCATAAACATGCTGAAGTTTCCCGATTAATTTTTGATCATCATCATCGCATAACAGGGGTTGAAACAAAAGCAGGAAAAGCATATTCGGCGAAACAGTTTATTTCCAATATTGAAATCCGTTCAATGATCCGGCTGATTGGCGAGGAACACCTGAAAAAATCGTTTCTGAACAGGGTTTTAAGCTGGGAGCCCGTTTCCTCATGTTTCAGCGTTTACTTTGTGTTAAAGCCTCAGACCATTTCTAATTTCAATTACAATATCTATCATTTTTCATCACAGGAACAGGTCTGGAATGCATATCACTACGATAAAAACTCCTGGCCGGAAACGTATATGCTTTCCTGCACGCCATCCGGGCACCATCCCGGGTTTGCAGAGAGTCTGACCGCTATTTCCTACATGGATTTCGATGAGGTGAAAGAATGGGAAAAAACCGTTAATACCGTAACGGAAGATCAGGAAAGGGGAATATTATACGACAGGTTTAAGGCAGAAAAAGCAGAAAAAATGCTGAGTGCGTTAGAGAAAAAAATTCCGGATTTAAGAAAGTCCGTAAAGCGGATGTACACTTCTTCACCCTTGTCTTACCGGGATTACATCGGAAGCTTTGAAGGCAATATGTACGGTTACATCAAAAGCTCGGAAAACCCTTTAAAAACAATGGTTTCTCCGCGGACCAAGATTGATAACCTTTTTCTTACAGGACAGTCCGTAAATATGCACGGGATTTTAGGCTGTACCATCGGTGCTTTCAATACCTGCGCTGAAATTCTGGGCAAGGAAGTGATGGATGATCGGTTAACACAAATGCTTAATAAAAATAAAAGTGAATAACACCAACCGGCACTTTAGCCTAAAGCATACGATAAAAGCATTATTTTACGCACTGATTATCATTCATCTTACATCATGCGGGATAAAGAAATCCATACGGCATATTCCTGATGTACAACCGTATGCTCTGGAAATTCCTAAGGTTGATAAAATTAATGATTCCACATTCAGCTTTAAGCAGAACTACCTGACCAAAAATAAGCAGCAGCTCTGGGAACTGTACATCAGAGGGAATCCTTTGCAGCTGGGTTATAACAATGGTGCACTGACTCAGGGCTTAATGCAGAAGCAGGAAGAAATTTTTTTTTCAAAAGTGGAAAGTCTGGTACCGTCAAAGTTTAAACAAAACTTATTGCGGGATTTCCTGAAATGGTATAACCGGAAAATGTATCTGAATGTCCGCGGAGATTTTCAGGCGGAGTTATACGGATTATCCCGGTATTCATCAGACCGGTACAATTTTATCGCTCCCCAATACCTTCGTACTCTGTATCTTCACGGTGCCCATGATATCGGCCATGCCATGCAGGACCTGATGATGGTAGGCTGCACTTCGCTGGCGGTCTGGAATGAAAATACCGAAGACGGTGATTTGCTGATCGGGCGTAATTTCGATTTTTACGCAGGGGATGACTTTGCTAAAAATAAAGTAATCGAATTTGTGGAACCGGAAAACGGAATCCCTTATATGTCGGTAAGCTGGCCGGGAATGATCGGCGTGGTTTCAGGGATGAATAAAGAGGGGATAACGGTAACGATTAATGCCGGAAAATCAAAAATCCCGTTAGCCGCCAAGACACCGATTTCTCTGGTCACCAGAGAGATTCTGCAATATGCAGCAACCATTGATGAAGCAATAGCCATTGCGAAAAAAAGGAAAGTTTTTGTATCCGAATCCATCATGGTTGGAAGCGCAAATGATAAAAATGCCGTGGTAATTGAAGTTTCTCCGGATCATTTCGGGGTCTACAGGGTTCAGAATTCAGGTAAGGTGTTCTGTACCAATCATTTTCAGTCTGAGGCATATGAAAATGATAAAAGGAACCGGAAACATAAAATAGAAAGCCACTCGGAATACCGTTATGAAAAGCTTCAGGAGCTTTTACAGAAAAACAGAAAACTGAATCCTGAGAAAATGGCTTCGGTCCTGAGGGATAAATTCGGGCTGAAAGGTGAGAAGATCGGCTACGGCAATGAGAAAGCGATTAACCAGCTCCTGGCACATCATGCCGTAATTTTTTCACCTCAGAAAAAGCTGGCGTGGGTTTCATCGGATCCTTATCAGCTCGGTGAATTTGTGTGTTATGACCTCAATGAAATTTTTTCTGATAAAAGATTAAAGAACGGTACGTTTTCCAGGTCAGATTTAACTATTGCGAAAGATCCTTTTGCAGATTCTCAGGAATTTAAAAATTATGAAGAATACAGAAAGCTGAGTTCCCGGATTGAAGATGCTGCTGATGATAAAGGAAAAAGACTTTCTGAAGAAGTTATTGCACATTATCAGTCATTAAATTCTGATTTCTGGCTGGTTTATTATCAGGCCGGAAAGTACTATTTTAATCAAAAAGAATACTCCAAAGCAAAAGCCGAATTTGAAAAAGCGTTAGCTAAGGAAATTACCACAGTCCCGGATAAGGAAAATGTTGAAGAATATGTAAGGAAAACATTAAAAAAGCTGAGGTAAGGATCGTTCTTTATGCCTGCTCAGGCTTAATTCTAAATAGATTTCCACCAGATACGATGAATATAAAAAACTTACTTTAACGTTTGGTTATTTTCAGGATTCACCTTGTTCAGGAAAATAAAAACGGCAATCCATGAAACAGCAGACATGACCGTTGCTAAAATCATGCTTCCGATGATATACTGCACGAGGTTGTTTTTTATCAGTTCAAAATTCAGGTTCTGGCTCAGGATGTTGCTGTTCCCTTCTACAAAAGGCGAACCTAAAAACAGTGAAGCAGCAATGATAAAAGGGATAAACGGCGGTAAGCTCACATTGGAAGATACAAAAGCCAGAACTTTATTCAGCTTGAACAATATGGAAAGTGAGATCACCAGAAGCGTATGGAATCCCCAGAAAGGCGAAAACCCGATAAATACACCCAGTGCAATGGAAAATGCCTTTGTACGGTTGCTTCCGTCGCTCTGCAGTACATCTTCCTTAATAAATCTCTTAAAGCTTTTCTTTTTAAAATTATGTATAAAATTCCTCGGGATAATGTAAACCAAAGTGATAGCGACCAGGATGGTATTGAGAATGCTGATCCTTGTAAAATCTTTGAACGGCCGGAAATGCGAGACCCTCTCCGCAGGATCATATAATACCTTCACCGGAACATTTTTTACCGGAACGTGCCTCCATGCTGTCCTTACAATAATTTCAATCTCAAATTCAAATTTCGGCGTAAAATATTTCTTAGGGATTCTGTGCAGAGGGTAGAGCCGGTAGCCGGATTGTGTATCTTCAAGCCTGATTCCTGTTTCAAACCAGAACCAGAAATTGGAGAACCGGTTGCCAAAGCTGCTTTTTTTCGGAATGCCGTCCTGAGACATATTCCTGTTCCCGATAAGCAGAACATCCTCCTGCTCATTCAGCAGTGCCTCTATAAAAACCGGGATGTCGTCAGGATAATGCTGGCCATCCGAATCAATGGTTATGGCATAATCATAACCGGATTCTTCAGCTTTCCTGAAACCTGTTTTAAGAGCATTTCCTTTCCCTTTGTTTTCGGGTAGGCTAACTGTTGTAATCTGAGAGTAACTGTTTAAAAGCTGAGGTGTGTCATCGGTGGATCCGTCATTTATCACAATGATGGCATCAGTGTATTCCAATACACCATTAATAACCCGGTTCAGGGTTTTTGCGTTATTGTAGGTCGGAATTAAAACACAGATTTTCTTTTCAGAAATCGCCTGTTGTACTTCAGCACGGGTCCGGATCATTATTTTATTTTAATGCTGCCCGCTCCTGAGGCGTAATCGTCTTGGACTGTGCCGCAAATCTTTTGATATAATTTTTCAGCGCAGCGCTTTGTTTTCCGTAATTGTTAAGAATATAGGTTTTATCTTCCTTCAGGCTTCCCCTGTATCCTACAATTTTCGGGATGTTTTCCTGGATGCTTAACCGGATTACCCTCAGCTCAATATCAGAAGGATGAGCTTTGATAACGCTTTCCAGGCTTGTGGCTCCGGATTTTACAATTGCTTTCCTGTTGGTTTTGGCCACTTTCGCTTTCATAATCTGTGCAGCCGCTTTATAGCCCTGTATCACAGGATCAGAGCCGGATGTCTTTTCAGCCAGGGCGATGAAAGCTTCTGTACTTGCATTCGATGAGTTTGCTTTGGCATAGCCGTTTCTCAAAGGTTCAAGACCCGACTGGAAGAAAAGAAACAAAGCGGTAAGTAACGAGAAAATAAGCTTCATGATGACAATTTTTGATAGTTAACTGACATTTTTAATGCAATAGTCCCGCCAAAAGACGTGGTATTCTTTACCTTAACATGATCTTCATCTTCGTTAATGTCCAGTTGAAGTTTCAGCTCAGGGGTTTCGTAAGGATTGATAATCGCCATGAATTTTACGTTGGAGGCCGATTTCAGAAATAATCTTTTACCGGTACATTCTTCCGTCAGTTCTTTTACAATCTGCATCATACAAACGCCCGGTGTTACAGGATTGCCCGGAAAATGCCCTTTAAAGATATCATGATCTTTGTTCAGCGAAATATGGGCAATGAAGCTTCCGTTCTCTGTTTTTTCGGATGAGTTTAAATGGTAAAAGTCTGTAAGAATGGTCTGCATAATTATTTTTTCATGTTAAATGTATAATAAACGCCTGCCTGGAAAAGCACGTTTGTATGATCTTCGCTCGTGGTTTTTATCTGGGAGACAAGCCCTTTTTTGAACCGGGCTTCAATCCCGAAACGGTTTGTGACGTCATATCCTGCGCCCACAATAAACCCGAGATCTGTTTTGTTTTTATTATACGGATAAAAGTTTCGGTCGTCAATAAGGAAATCGATGCTCATACCCGCCTGAAGGTTGAATTTCCGGAGATGGAATTTATTGACAGCCTGCAGCGAAATAAAAGAAAGTTTGGATTTAATTTCACGGTCACTTGTTTTCATGATCGAGCCCTGTCGGGAATAATTGATTTCCGGCTGCAAAGCGTATACTTTTGATATCCTTATGTTGCCGTAAATACCCATATAAAAATCTGTAATATAGCTTGTTGTGATTCGCTCCTGATCTTCCCACTTTTCGTCATTCTCAAACCAGTTATAAAATCCGCCGTCTGTCTCCGTGAATTTCGCAAAGTTTACCCCTCCACGGATTCCGGGACTAAAAGTGACCTGCCCGAAAGACAGGGCTGATAGGAAGAGGATGAGTAAAAAGGAGATTTTTTTCATGCTGTTATTCTGTTTCGGTGATCTGGTTTAGTTTGATCGTGATTTTAAAATCTTTATGCTGAAGATGTAAGCTGTCCGCGAAGATATGTTTTTTTGCATCAAAAGTAAAATCGATTTTTTCCCTGTTGTTTTTTGTGTAAACCATTTGTTGCAGTAAGCCGTTTTCTTTGCTGAAGAAAAGGTAATAGGCTTTTCTATCAGTCTTTGAAAGGTAAATTTTAGAATTTTCGTTTTCAAAAGTTTCGGTTACGGGATATTGTCTTCTTAAAAGTTCCTGAAAGTCATTTTTCAGGAAGTTGATAACGATTTTTTTATCAAGATCCGGAAGAACGTAATTAAGTTTAAAGTTGTCTCCTGAAATTTCAAAATCAATTAATTTATTTCCGAAATCTGAAGTTAACACCACGCGGTGCGTCTGTTCAGTAAGCTTCTTAATTATCAGGATGCCGCTTACGTGGTTTTTATAAATATCCATCCGGCATTTATAGACATAGTCTTCCCGAGAAGAAAAGTACAGGTTTTCAACGGTTTTTTCAGTATTGGGAATTGTATTCACATTGTTTATCCGGTAGGTTGTACAGGAAAAACAAAACAAAAGGATCAGGCTATAAACTGAAATCTGAAGCAGAAACCGGCGCATTGATTTTGGTATTTTTGAACATGATATTGGTTGTATCTCCTGAAGCCTCCGTCATATTCACCTGCGAAACGGCCGACTGGTTTTTAGGGAAATGAAGTTCGATCTGCTTAATGTATTTCAGCAGCTGTGAAGATTTCGGGGTGAATCTTGCCAGGTTGGAAGTCCCGTTCTTAAAATAGGCTACGGAAAACTCCGGGTCATTGAACATCTGTCCGTTTGAACTTCCTACAATCAGTTTATTGATCTTTTCAAATGTTTTGCTTTTTGCATCCACAGAAGACTTTTTACCTTGGTCATTGATGAAAATTTTATTGTCCCTGAAAACAATGCTGTACTGGTAAGGCTTTGTGTATTTCCAGCTCAGCATATTCGGTGTTTTTAGCGTCATTTTTCCGTACGTGACAATGCTTTTATCCAGGAAATCCATTTTCTTGGTCTGGGTAAAATCGCTCTGCAGGGTTTTTATTCCTTTGGTTTCAGATGAAATCCGGGAAACAAATGCTTTTGCTTCAGCTGCTGACATCGCCGTGTTCTGGGCAAAAAATAAGCCTGATATTAATAAAAATGCTCCGAATGCAATATGCTTAATCATTATTTTTAGATTTAATTATTGAATCCACGGTAAAGGCTGAATACTTTTGATCCTTCAAAAATAGCAATAAATCCACTAAGACATTGTACGTTTTTTCCGAAGTGTCGTGAAGCAGAATGATGCTTCCTTTTTTTAAGCCTTTTGTAACTTTCCGGTAGATTTTTTTCTCATCTTCCGTTACCGTGTCCAGAGAGCGCACATTCCAACCGATGCTTATCTTACCTGTTTTTTTTATGGCTTTGGCAATATTCGGGTTGGTTACCCCAAACGGAGGCCGGTATAAACCGGTTTTGATGTTTCCGGTTTTGGATATTATTTCGTCACACGCTTCAATTTCTTTTACCATTTCCGGTGCAGATAAAAACCCGGTATTGCGGGCATGGGAGAGGGTATGGTTCCCGATGCTGTGGCCTTCATCAATAATTCTCCGGAAGGTCTCAGGATATTGTTGAATCTGTTTCCCGATGCAGAAGAAGGTAGCTTTTACATCATGCTCTTTTAAAAGGTCTAAAAATCTTGGGGTCAATGCAGTCGGGCCATCATCAAAAGTTAAGGCCACTTCCCTGAGCTTTGTTCTTTTATGCGTAATGCTGTTAACAAAATATCCCAGTTGAATATCAAAAGAACCCCAGACGATCACAAAACAAAACATCAGAAAGCAGAATACATAGACCCACAGGCTTGCCTGAAATGCGTAAATAAAAGCATTGCAGAAAAGATAAAATAAAATAAACGGGTAATGCTTCATTTTGTATTTTTTATGAATTGAATTTTAAACTTTCTGTATGGATGTGAAATATTAACCAGTCCGAAATTTATGAAGAAGTTTCAATTGCCTATTGAGTTGGATCTAAACCCTTTCCAATAAAACCAGGCTGTGATCATTTCCGTTTAAATGATTATACAACATGATATTTTTAATTCCGTCTTTTTTTACCGCATTGATCGTCATGACTTCCGGAATTTCCTGGTTTTTTAGAATATGGCAGGCCATAAACGTTGAAAAACCGCTTGCAGTATTGAATTCGCCACTCAGGTGCTTGTAATACAGCAATGCCGAGTTTTCAAATAATTCCGCTGCTTTGGTATAATAAAGATCAGTTTTCGCATCCCCGCTGAAACCTAAAACAACAGCATCAACCTCATCAGGGACTACATTGTTTTTCGTTAAAAAATCTTTAATAAATTTTTGAGTGCCTTCTGCATCCAGTGTATTGATGATCCCGATATCTTTTAATTCAGCGTAAGATGTTTCTGTTTTATCTTTCCCTAAAACAAAAAAGCTTGCTCCCTCGCCCCAAATGACTCCATGGGTTGTGGAATTTAAGTAATCAACCGGAAGGTTTTCTTCTTGCTTAATAATGTTCTTTAATTTGTACAGTTCCATAACCCTGTCGGTCTGTTCATCCGTAGAACCTGCCAGAACCGTTGAGGCCTCGCCGTCATTGATCTGCAGCTTTGCATCCAGAAATGAAAATTCCAGTGACGAAGAAGGATTTACATACGTAAAATTGTAAGCATGGCATTTCAGGCCTAACGCAATCTGCCCGGCCACCGTATTATGGGTAGACTGAATAAAGAACGTAGGGGTAAGAAACTCTTCATTGTTATTCAGGACGTTTTTCAGGAATCTTTCAGAATCCTGTGCACAGCCGATTCCTGTTCCCACAATAATTGCATCGGGATTGTCAATTCCTGCTTCTTTCAAAGCGTAGTGAGAGGCTACAGAACTCATTTTTACCGTTCTGGACATTCTCCTGATCGCGGCCGGCGGAATGAATTCCTTATAATTGGGTTCCACCGCCTTTAAAACCTGAACTGAATTCTCCGGCGTTAAATTCCGGAAAAAATCAGGATTTAAAGTGTCCTGGGCTGAGATACAGGCAGCACTGTTGATGTAAACTCCGCTCATGATTCTGAAAAAATTAAAGTTGAACAGTTTCCTCCAAAACCGAATGAGTTGGAAAGCACATGGCTGATACTCTTCTTTTTCAATTCAGTAACAGGAGTCAGGTCGAATTCCTGCATTTTTGTCTTAAAATTCAAATTTGGGAAAATGACATTGTTTTGAATGGCAAGTAATGAGTATACGGCTTCAATTCCAGCCGCCGCAGCCAGCGTGTGGCCGGTAAATGCTTTTGTAGAGCTGAATTCCGGAACCCGGTTCTCGCCGAAGATCCTGATCATCGCAATCCCTTCCGATAAATCATTATTCGGGGTTGCCGTTCCGTGAACGTTGATATAATCAATTTGTTCTTTTTCCAGGCCTGAGACTTTCAGGGCTTTTTCCATTGCCAGGAATGCACCCTGTCCGTCTTCCGAAGAAGCGGTCTGGTGGTGTGCATCGTTTGCATTTCCATAGCCGGAAAGATAACCTAAGACTTTTTTATTCTGTTTCTGTACAAGTTCATCAGATTCCAGGACGATATAAGCTGCTGCTTCACCGAGATTCAGGCCCTTCCGGTCATTGTCAAAAGGGGTATTGTAAGAATCTGTAAGGATCATCAGGGTATTGAAACCGTTCAGTGTAAATTTTGAAAGGGCATCGGTTCCACCGACAATCACACGGTCCAGAATACCGTTTTTAATGAGTTTTGCCCCCATCATAATGGCATTGGCAGCTGAAGAGCAGGCCGTACTGATGGTGGAAACCATACCTTTTAATTCCAGGTAACTGGCAATCATCAGTGAGGAGTTTCCGGCGTCATGGGCGTCGATATATTTCTGCTGTTCAGGGAAATCCTCGTATCGGTAGAAATATTTTTCAGTGATGTCCATTCCGCCTACACTGGTAGAGGAAATCAAGCCGGTTCTGAATTCGTTGATATCTGAAATCCCGGCACTTTCTACTGCTTCCCTGGCGGCAGTCATTCCTAATAAAGCGGTTCTCGTGGCATTGCTGCTTCCGTCTAACTGAAGTTCCTGCATCAGCTCTTTATTAGAACGTTTTATCTCGCCTGTCTTAATGTGCCCTGCATGGCGGGTCTCAAACAGTTCAATGTCTGAAATCCCGTGTTTCCCGGTTATTAACGAGTTCAGGTTTTCCTCCACATTGTTTCCGATGGAAGAAATGATACCCATCCCGGTAATGGCAATTTTGTGACTCATTCTATTTATAGTATAACAATGTATCAATTTAACGATGTATCAATATTGGAACCTGTCAAATTGGTATATTGCTCAATTGAATAATTATTTCGTTCGGTTGTCTTCAATAAACTTCGCCATGGTGTCTATCGAAGTGAAGATTTCTTTTCCTTTTTTAGGATCGGCCAGTTTAATTCCATATTCTTTGTCAAGAAGAACAATTAATTCAAGAGCGTCGATAGAATCAAGGCCGAGACCTCCTCCGAACAACGGATCCGTATCTTTGATTTCTTCTACTGCAACGTCTTCAAGGTTAAGGACTTCAATAATTTTGTGCTTTAATTCTTCTCTTAAATTTTCCATAAAATAAATTTCATTTATAACGTATCAATGTACCTGTTTAGCAATATGACAATAGTTGTCAGTATTATTAAAATCGGTAACCCGATAATTTTTTATATTGTTAAATTACGTAGTCAGCAAATATACAAAAGCTTTATAACTTTCCTGATACAATTCTACCCAGCCGCATAATACCTTTTCAGCCTTCCCGGAATGCAGGATCTGTGCTGCATAGTCCGTTAAGAATCCTTCATCATATTCATCCAGTACAAAAAAGGCATTTTCCGTCTGCATTTTATGCCTGATACTGATCTCGCCTACACAGATATTCGGTAAAGTATACACAAAAACGGCAGGGCTCGGGAAATAGTTTTCCCGGACATTGATGCTTTCCTGATATTTGAAATCCGTATCCAAACTGGAGGACCGGTTGCCGAAAACCAAAGCTGTCCCGGTGTGGTCTTCATCTTTTAAAATCATTTCAGAAGCAAGAAAGGCCAGCTTGCTCAGGTTATCCATTTTGTGAAACTTCGGATAATTCAATTGCAGATTTTTGTAAGCTTCTTTGGCAAAATCTGAAAAATTTCCGGACGGGCTTTCAAAAACAGTTTGTCCGTTGACAGTTATTTCTGAATTTTCTATGGTGCAGGTATCTGTTTTCTTCATTGATGGGTTTTGAGGTCGTACTAAGGTTTTCACTGAGGATTTTGAGAGGTGTTGAAAACAGAGAAAACGACATTTTCACTTTCTATAATTTCATGAATGATCACGTAGGAGAATTTTCGTATAAAGGCTTCGCTAAAATTTCTTTTTTTAGCAGGAAAATGGAATGGATTATTTTGAATTCTTAAAAAATATAACTCAGCCTGCTGTATGAATTTTTTACCAAGTCCACTCTTATGGCTTCTATACCATAAAGCAGATTCAATTAAATCAGTTTCAGCATTTGCAGATAGAGATAGATGATAAATCATAATTTTTTCATCAGTCTTTCCTTTATTTCTTCCCAGGACGATGTTTTTAATTCTCCGTTCAGATATTTTCCGCGTTCTTCCTTTATTTTGTCATAAACATAATCCGGAACCTGAGGGTAATCTGAAGATGCTAAATCGGGATTTTTCTCTTCCGCATCAATTATCACATTGAAAATACGAAGAATACGTTCATCGGCGTCCTCTCTATATTCGTGGATTTTCTTCCTTATTTCTGAAGTAGACTGCATTTCCTAAAACTTTAATTCTATCAAAATTACAAAATTATTTTATGTTTTCTCCAAAACAACCGCCGCATTACAGCCGCCAAAACCTGAAGCTGTTTTCAGGATATATCTGATTTCTGCAGGCCGGTTTTCGGTAATAATATTCAACGGCTGGGAAATTCCTACTTCTTTAAAATTTTTCGATGGAATTAACGTCCCGTGAATTGAACTTTCCATAGAAATAATACTTTCCAAAAGTCCGGAAGCCCCTAAACAGTGCCCGTAATAGCCTTTCATGCTGTTTAAAGGAATATGCTGTAATCCCATTCTGTTAAAGGCAATGGATTCCATTTCATCATTATATAAAGTGGCCGTTCCGTGGGCAGAAATAAAATCAATCTCTTCTGCTGAAACTTTGGCTTCGGTCATCGCATTTCTAATGCTTGCGAACAATCCGTCACCGGTTCTTGATGGCCCGGAAATATGGTTGGCATCATTGATGGCAGAATCTCCGGAAACTTTAAACCTGAATTTTTCATTCTGGTATAATCCGGAAGTGATGTATACTGCAGCGGTAGCTTCACCGAGATTGATTCCGTTGCGGTCTTTATCATAAGGTTTGCAGGGATCTGTTCCGATTGCCTGAAAAGAATTGAACCCCGAAATCACAAATTCTGAAATCTCGTCTCCGGCAACAATAAAAGCATCGTTGTATCTTCCGGCCAGGATCATATTTTTAGCAACGGCAATGGCCATTACACCTGAAACACAGGCATTGGAAATTACAATCGGTTTTGTTTTAAATCCGAAAAAATCAGCAATTTTCTTGGCAAGATCGGAAAGGTAAACACCTTCGGGTAAAGTATTCTGATTTTTTAACAGGCTGATGTTGCCTTTGGTTGTTGATAAAATAAATGCCGTTTCCTCTGTGATGTTATGTCTTTCAGTCAGCGGTTTCAGGCTCAGCAGGAACATTTTTTCCAGTCTCGTGAAATCTGAGCTGTCATGGTGAAACCCGTTGAAGACGCTGTTAAATTCTTTTTCCAGACTTTGAGTATCAACCATAGAAGCATAAAACGCATCATGGTTTTCTATGATTTTATGTAAAGCTACACCCGATTTCCCTTCCAGCAGGGCGTGCCAGTTGGATTGGACATCAAAGCCCAAAGGCGTGACACAGTTATAGTCTGTAATATAAATATCCTTCATCATGACAGCCCCATTTTATCTTTCCAGGCCTGAAAAAATTCAGGATTGTACAGGCATAGATTATTATCAGCATCCAGGAAGACCTGAATGGTTTCCCCGCGGCATACCAGCGTATTATCATTATTGAAAAGCTCGTATCTGTACATCAGTTTTGCGGCGTTTGAATTTACAAAAGTAGTAACCACACGGAATGTTTCCCCGTATTTTAACGGAAGAAAATGTTCACAGGTACTTTTTACAATCGGTGTAACATATCCGGCTTTTTGAATATCAAGATAGGTAAGGCCGTGCTGCCTCCCGAAGGCTTCCCTGCCGTCTTCAAAATAAACAATATAATGCCCGTGCCAGACAATTCCCAGCGGATCTGTCTCGTTGAACCTTACCCGTACTTCTTCCGTACAGCTTAACTTTTTTTCTTCAGACTGCATTTTGTTTTCTTTCATAAAGTAATGAAACAGCAACCATGGCTATATAAAATAAAAATAAGGAAATAAGCTCGGTGGCAATACCGCCGATT
Organism: Chryseobacterium sp. Leaf201; assembly: GCF_001421435.1. GTDB lineage: Bacteria > Bacteroidota > Bacteroidia > Flavobacteriales > Weeksellaceae > Chryseobacterium. Next base: position 20,429 of record NZ_LMKA01000060.1, on the reverse strand, counting down.
CCGCTGTTCCTTAAAATAATGTCGTAATATGCATTCAGCCCCCAGTTCATCGGGGAAAGCTTTGCAACATTCTGCATGAACTCAGGCATTAAGAATACAGGTACCCAGATTCCTCCGATAGCGGCCAAAACAACCACTGAAGTCGCCCCAAACGGAGCCGACTGTTCCTGTGTGTTCGCAATGGTACCTAATAAAACACCGAAACCGATGGCTGCCAATCCTGCAAAAATGGTAACCACAATCAAAGGAAACATCTTTCCGGTGACATCAAACTGCGGCAGATCCATATACGGGAAGAGATAAATCCCTACGGCCACCATCAGCAAGAACTGGATGACACAGATAATCAGATAGGTAAATGTTTTCCCTAAAATATGCACGAAATAAGGAGTCGGGCTGATTCTTGCCCTTACACTTGTTCCCTGGCTTTTTTCTTTAACTAAATTAATAGACAAAGGCACAACAATAAAAAAGATGGCGAACAGGGCCCACGCCGGAACGTTGTGCTGAACGGAATTCGGCATCAGGTCCATTTTATCTTTTTTAGGAGTAATCTCTTTAAACCCGATTAAATTTTTGCTTTCCTCAAGATTTTCTGTTGTTCCCAGCTGGTCCTGGAATGCTTTGTAAATTTTTTTGTTCTCGATTTCAAAAATCATTTTATTGATCGAGTTCATCACATTGTTTTTAAAGCCGATATTGGTTGCGGGATCAAAGTACAAATGGATGTCTTTGGCTTTTATAATAATTTTTTTCTTTGCAGAGGCAGAATCAGGCTCTAATCCGAATGAGCTTACAATGGCCTGTACTTTAGAATCGATATTTAAGTTTAAATCTTTCGTTAAATTTTCCGGGATGACAATCGCCATCTGGTAATCTCCTGAAAAAACGGCATCCCGGGCAGATTTTTCATTATTCCTGCTTATCAGCTCGAAAACTTTACTGTTCTCAAGTTCCTGCTTAATGCTTTTTGAAATTTCAGATTTGTCATTATCAATAAAAATAACCGGGATTTTTGTGCCCTCCAGATTTTTAAAGGTAGAATCCTGAATCAGGGTAATGGTTACAATGAGCAGCAAAGGCATCACGAAAATAATGACAATCCCTCCGATATCCCTTTTCAGCAAAAGGATTTCCTTAATGAAGCTTCTCCACAGTTTATACAACAACATCTCTTAATTCTTTTCCGGTTAATGAAATGAAAACGTCTTCCAGGTTTTCAGCATGGGAAATCCGGGTCACCAGTTCTTCCGGTGTTCCGGTAGCGTGAATTTTTCCATGATCGATAATGGCAATCTGGGTACAGAATTCCTCTGCCTCCGAAAGGTGGTGCGAAGTATAAATAATGCACGTCCCCTTTTTATTCAGATTCTGGAGGTAACTGATGATTACTTTTTTAGACTGGACGTCCACACCTACCGTAGGTTCGTCCAGAAACAGGACCTGCGGGGTGTGTAGGGTAGCTGCAATTAAATTGCACCGGCGCTTCATTCCTCCTGAGAACTGTTCTAATTTTTTGTCAGCAAATTTAGAAAGGCCCATGATTTCCAGGGATTCATCAATTTTGCTTTTTAATTGTTTATGGCTTAATCCGTAGAGGCTCCCGAAATACATCAGGTTTTCTTTAGCGGTCAGGGTAGGATAGAGTGCATATTCCTGCGGAACAATACCGATGATCTGTTTCAGTTTAAACCCGTCCTTATGTAATGATAAGCCGTTGATTGTAAAACTTCCTGAAGTGGGTTTTATCAGTCCCGAAAGCATGGAAATCAAAGTTGTTTTCCCGGCTCCGTTCGGTCCGAGGATTCCGTAGATTTCATTTTTTCCAATGTTCAGGGAGATGTCATTGACGGAAAAATCTTCTGCGTTTTTATATTTTTTATATAAATTTTTAATCTCAATGCTGTGTTCTGCCATGATCAGATTGCTTTTCTCAGTTTTTTATAAAAAGCTTCTTCCAGATCTGCAATATGAAGCATTGATTTTGAAAGGTTGTTATAAATATCGCTTTTCGAGTTCCTGTTTTTGTATACCCTTGCAATATCTACGGCAAAATCCCTCCAAAGGTCGCCGATTGCGGTAATTTCTTTGGAAAGTTCTTTCAATTGGTCGTTTTTGAGGATTACGGCCGCTTCCTGTAAAAATGCACCATAGATAAACCTGAAGCCTCCGCCGCCGGTCCCGATTTCCTCCTGCATCCTGATCAGCTGTCCCAGATAGTGGTTGGTGGTTTTTGTCCCTTTCTTTTCAGCCCATTTCGGGATGTTTTTGGCGACCCAGCGTATCGCTTTTACTCCGATAATCGGTACCGGGGCAAGCATATTTTTACAGGTATCTTTAATCCCTTTTTTAATAGCTTCCTCCAGATTTACGTTTTCCGGAATATAGATTGGGTAGTACATATGGCCTTTCGGGGGAAGTGCACCTTTGGCATACCTTACTTTTTCCAGTTCCGCTTCGGAGAGGGAAGTCACATAATCCATTACAGGATCACTGATTAAAAACTTACCGTCTTCTTTTCCGTACACGACCAGATTGTGGGCATTGAAATGAAATTTATATTCTTCAGGAAAGTAGGTGAGATTGAAAACCCCTACCTGCAGCCCTGTCGGGATATTGTTTTCAAGATTTTTTTCCAGGGCTTTCTGAGCTTCCTGAGGATCGGAAAATTTTACTCTTTTTATTTTAATCCCCAGACGCTTTGCCGCTTTGCTGAAAATAGCACCCGGCATAGGGCGGTAGCTGAACCCGGGAGCGAAGTTTACTTTTAAAAAAGGGAGGTATACAAAGAACAGTCCAGAACCGATTCCGAAAATCATAGGTTCACTGAGTTTCAGGCCTTTGTTAAGCAGTAAATTAGAGGCGACACCGTTCTCGCAATGCGCAGTCTGGTGGTGTTCAAAATTAATTTTCATTCGTAACTCTTGGTTTTTTTTATAAGCCAAATGAATTCATTTATTCATTCACAGCTCTGTCTTCCTGGCGGTTAATCATGTTAAAAACTGCCTCATGGATTCTTCTCGCCAGAACAAACGGCAATAAGAATGGCTTTGAAGCATCTTTTATTTATTTTCCGCTGAAGTTTTTTAATTCATCTACTGAAATCCCGAATGTATCGGCATATTTTTTCAGTACAGATTCGCTTAGTGTCTTAAATACCTTAGGTTTTGTGTGCCTTTTAACACGCCACTGCCACATCCCGACATAAGCTGCCAAAACCTGCAGGTCCATTTTATTGAGTTCCATAAAATAGATAACCGGACTTACCTTATTGTCGGCAACATTCTGTTTTGCTTCTTCAATCCTTTCATGGATCAGCTCCATAGATTCATCCAGTGCTGCTTTTTTAGCGTCCCATCCAATGCTGTTGGCCGTGGTATAGTTATCATTTTCATCAGTTACATACAGGACTTCCGTCATGTTGGCTGATTTCATATTGCTTTCATCCTGGGGGAGATCTTGTTTTTTCATTATTATCAGTGCTTTATTTCTTGAATGAACAGGTTAATATCAGCCCGGATCAGTAATTCGTTATGATTAAAGGTCTCACAGAAAATATGGCAGATGTTTTCAAACTGGGAAATCAGGGATGCTTTTGAGATAATCTTGTCACCTACTTCCGGCAGCGCGAAAACTTCAATTTTTTTGATATTGGTAATAAAACCGATCACTTTTGTATCTGCTTCAGGGTTTTCAAAGAAGCTCTGGCCCAGGATTGAAGAACAGGTCTGGGCTAAATTTTCAATCAGGCCCGCTTCAACGAACTGATTATTATGGACAAAAATATTGTCTTCCAAGATTTCAAAAGAAGTCACCACCTTTTCCTGGGTTAACTCCAGGATATAATCCGTCATCAGCATCGGTTCCCGGTGCGGAAGAAAATTATGGATGTTGATGATGTTTTCGTCTTTGATTTCCATTTTTATTTTTTAATCCTAAATCTCAATGTTTTTCTGAACTGATTTTAATTTAATTCAAAAATAATTAAGATTTATTTTACCACTGTTTTCATCTGGGAACTTGCAATCACTGCATCATTAAGTGTCGTAACGGCATCTACCAGTGTTACGCCCATGATTTCATTCAGGATTTTAACTTCTGTCTTTAAAATATCCCCGGCTTTCGGCAGTGCATAAGCCTCAAAAGACTTGATGGCACCAATGTAACCTGTCGGGGCTTCTTTTCCCAGCAGATAAAATTTATAACCGGTGTGTAAAGCAACGCTTTGCGCCTGATGCTCAATTAGCCCCGACGCCTGAAAAATCCCGTCGTGAACAAAAATATTTTCCTCCTGAATCTGAAACCCTGAGATCAGCCGGTCTTCGGTATAATGGTCTATGCTGCTGACCATCACAAACGGGGTCCGCTGGGGAATCAGGCTTTCCACAAAATCCCGGTCGCTTACAGGCAGTGTGCGTTCCATTAGCAAACGGTTAATAATGCGCATGAATAAGCGAACCTTCCGCTTTCAGGTACACAAAGCAATACTTTTTCCCCTTTTTTCAGCTTTCCGGAATTCATCAGCTCTTCCAAGGCGATGAAAATGGATCCTGCACCGATATTTCCTACTTCGGAAAGGTTGTAAAACCATTTTTCCCATGGGAAATCCATTCCTTTTTTAGCAAATTCGTCTTTCAGCCCTTCTTTAAAATACCCTGATGAAATGTGTGCCAGTACATGGTCTATTTTTTCAGGATCCAGGTTGTGCTTGTCAAAAGAAGACCTTAAGCTTTCAGCCCCCTTTACCAAAATATACTGATCCAGGATTTTCGTATCCTGTTTCAAGGCAAAGATAGATTCTTTCAGCCATTCGTCTGAAGGATAATCTGCCCAGGATTTTAGGCTTCCGTCTTCCTGCTTTTCACAGCCCGAATACATACATGCTTCAATTTCATGGGCATAGGAATAGAAATCAATGAATTCTACCTTAAGCGAAGTGCTGTTTTCTCTCGGTTGGTTTTCCAACAGAAGCGCACCTGCACCGTCAGAAAGCATCCATCTGAGGAATTCCCTTTTGAAGGCAATAATCGGCCTCTCTTCCAGCAGTTTTAGGTTTTCCGCTTCGTGATTGAATTTATCTGCGGTCATCCAGGAAGAAAACCTTTCTGAACCTACACAGACTGCGTTTTGTTTTACGCCTGCTTTTACAGATAGGAAACCGTAATTGAAAGCATTCATTCCTGAATTACAAAGCCCGGTAGAGGTATTGATTTCGATAGACCTGCCTAAGTCCAGCTCTCCGTGTACCATAGAGGCGTGTGAAGGCTGGATCTGGTCTGCAGATGTGGTTCCGCAGGACAGCAGCTCCATTTTTTCTTTTGAAAAGTCTTCATCAAAGAGCATTTCAACTGCTTTAGCCGTGATCTGGGCATTGGTATGTGTGGGTTTCCCGTTTTTATCCAATGCGTAGTACCTCGTTGTGATTTTATTATTTCTTAAAATCAAAGACTTTGCTTTAGATGGAGTGTCGTTTATATAACCAAGATACGTTTCCATTTCGTCATTTGAAACCGGCTCATTGGGTAAGTATGTTGATGCTTTTGTTATAAATACGTCGTACATTCTATTTTAAATTAATTCCTTGTAAATATTCTCTTTGTTTCTTTCTTTTAAACCAGAACAGGGGGGTGGTCAGCAGGTGCGGAACCAACACGATGGGTGAAATAATCCAGATCGCAGCCATCAAATATACCTTAAAGAATTTGATGAGCAATGGGCGCTTTTCTTTTTTCCTGATGATAAGGTTAGACCATACCGTGAAGATTTTGTTGCCTACTTTTTCCACTCTTACCAGAAAGGGCCTGATTTCCACGGCTCCGTTTTTTACCAGTTCGGGCTGAAGACCCGTAAAATTATCCTGTGAAAAATGTTTTTCTATGATTTCCCCGTATTTTCCGGAGCCTGCAATTTCTTCTTCTGATACGCCGGCGGCCGGCAGCATTCCTGATTTCTCTTTTTTACCGGTAGTCATCCAACGGAGGATCGTCAGTACGCTGGTATAATTATCATGGCGGTCTACCAGTGCAATGTTTCCCACCAGCTGTGTTTTCAGATCTTTTAAATATACTTTTAATTTTTCCTGGGAGAGCATCCACATATTCCGGGTTCCGGAAATGGTAACAACGGGAGTGTCTTTAAGGATGTCTGCGGCATACTTGCTTTTCAGGAATGAAATAGTAGGGATGGAAGGGGTTAAATACCAGACCTGGTACCCGAATAAAATCAGATCAAATTTCTTGTTCAGCACCTCAGCCGGAGGCGGAAGAATCTCGCTCGGGATCTGAAGATAGGATTCCGGGAACGTATTAAAAAACACGTCGCTGGGCCATGGAAAAGGAAAATCCTCTTTCAGCCTGATATTATAATAAGTGACTTCATATTCCTCGTTTTTATTCTCAAACGGCCGGGCAATATTTTTTACAATATCTTCCAGCTGGCCGGTCTGAGTATAATAGAGCACAAGTATATTCTTTTTCATTAATTCTTTTTATCCGGGTACAAAAATATGATTTTCATATTTATTATTCAGAACTAAATATTTTTAAAGATCCGGAACCCCATTTCAGCCTGTAAACATCAGGGTTCAATCCATTTTCATCTGTATGGATAAAGATGACGGTTGGAGGAAGTCCGGCCATTTCATTAATCCTGAAATGATCATCAGAAACCAATAAGACATCAATCTGCTTTTTAATTTCGCCGGTATCATTTATATAACTGATCTTCCTTCTTTTTACCAGATAGTTCTGTTTGGCAATCTGCCGTTTTTCAAGGTCTTTTATAAAACTGAACACCGTTCTCCCCGGCTGCTGAAGGGTGAGCAGGACATCCTTCTGCCCGAAATCATCTGCAACATGCAGAATATTTGCATTCTTCGGAATATGCTTATTCAATTCAAAATAAACAGATTTGTGCAGGTTAAAATCCTTTTTTACTTCTTTTACCACTTCTGCATCTTTATACAGGAAGCTTAAAAATAATTTTTTCCTGAAATAATTTTCGTCTTCAAGTGCTGCTCTCAGCCTGGCAAACTCATCCCTGTAGTAAGCATTGATTTTCTTGGCTCTTTCAGAATAGCTGCTGCCGAAGCCTGCATCTTCTTTCATAATCCGGTCGCCGACTTTTACCGTAATAGCCCCGTCATAAATAATAAAATCCCCTTTGGGCAGTACTTCAGCATTTCCGTGGATGTAAAGCGGCAGGATATCCATACCGAATTCTTCTGCCAGATAAAATGCCCCTTTATGGAACCGCTTAACCTCATTGGTGTAAGACCGTTCCGCTTCCGGAAAAACAACCAGAGAGTATCCCTGATCCACTTTTTCCTTTAACTGCTTCATTCCGTTTTCAATGCCCTGGGAAACAGGGTAGCATCCCAATGCCCTTACCATTCTTCCGAAAACCGGCGACTGGTATACCCAGTCATTAACCAGGTAGACAACTTTGTGGGTAGCCATAGAAATGGCCAGTGTATCCAGAAAAGAAGTATGGTTTGCAATAATTACCGCGGGCCTGCTGAAATCCTCTTTTGTATTTTTAATGACCTTTTTCCTTACCCATAGATTCGTAAACAGCACGGAAGTTAAAAAACGGGCTAAAATTAATTTGATCAGGTTCAGGGTTCTCCCTCTGGAATTCTTTGTGAAATAACTTAAAAAGACAGAAAAGAACAGGCCTCCCAGTCCATAATATAAAAAGGAAAATACAGAATATATAAATAGCCTGAATGTAATAGGGGAAAGCCCTTTCTTTGCCCGGTTGGTAATCACCAGCCTGAACCAGAACGGGTATAAGGTAGAGGTAATAATGATGACGGAAAACATTCCGATTAAAGCAACCAAAGCTAATGAATGCAGAGCTGGATGCTTCGCAAAAATCAGTGATCCGATGGATAAGATGGTGGTGAAAACAGCCAGGATAATGGAGGTCCTGTAGGTTGGGAGCTCATTTTTCCCGGTGGTATGTTCCTTCTGCATGGCCTGGGTCAGGAAGATGCTGAAATCGTCTCCGACTCCGAAAACGAGTGTGCAGACCACGGTACTGAAAATATTCAGTTCCAAACCTAAGAAATAGAGGATTCCTGCCGTTACAACGCCTGTTAAAACAATAGGAAACATGGTGAGGATTGTCAGTTCAAAATTCCTGAAGAAAACAACGATGGTTAAAACAATGGCCAGCAGGGAATAATTGATCAGGGTATTAAAATCCCTTTTTAACAGGCCTAAAAAGTTCTCATTCATCTGCTGCCGGTCAATGGCCAGCGCATCATGGTTTTTTTCAACATCCCGGATAAAGGCGTCTCTTTTTGTTTCATCTACCTTTACCACGTTTGAAACGGTATAAAACCCATTTTCCTGGCTTAGAAATTCTGAAATCTGCAAAGCCTTCACTTTTTCATAGTCTTTCAGGCTTAAAGTAGTGTACGGCTTATTTAAATTTTCAGTAAACCGGTCAAAGGCCGAACTGTTGAACCCGAATTTATTGCCGTTACCGGTCAGTTCGGAAATGGTCCGGCTTTTTTTACCCGGATCCCAGAACTTCTGCCAGAGCTCAATTTTTCTTTGCTGGTCTTTCTCAGATAGAACAACATTCCCCAGAGAACTGTAGCTTAATATTTTGCCTTCTCTTTTTTCTTTTTCCAAGAACCCGCTCAGCCGGGAGTTTCTTGTTAAAGCTTCATCTTCAGAATTTCCGTAAGAAATAGTATAGATGGATTTTGAAGTGATGTCCGACAGCTTCTGAAGCTTTGCCTCGCTTATTTTTAAATCTTTTGGGATGTAATTCAGGTCACCGATATCTTCATTAAAGCCTACATGCCTGAACCCGAAAAGACAGGCGATGATAATAACGGAACATCCGATAATTAAAGGCTTGTTTTTTTCGTAAGGGTAAGATCCTATTTTATCAATGAAATTGGTGCTGACTTTCTTTTCCTGCGTTTTCGGTTTGTAAAGCTGAGGAACGATAATTAGGGCACTGACAGCTGACAGGATTACGGTGATGGCGGCAAAAAGACCCAGGTCTTTCAATGCTTCGGAACGTACAAAAACAAGGCACAGGAAAGAAACGGCCGTTGTAGCACTGCTTAATATAATAGGCTGTGTGATCTCCTTATAAAGCCCTTCGATATTGTTGTTGTGTTTATAGTGCGTAAGGATATGCAGGGCATAATCAATGGTAATGCCGATAAGGATGGCTCCGACGCTGAGTGAAATCGCCGAGATTTTATCTTTAATGAAATATAAGATCAGCAAAGCAAGTAAAACCGCGAAAACCGTCGGAAGGAAAACAATAAACGGAGTGAAAATATTCCTGAAATAGTAGATCAGGAGAATCAGGAGGACCGTCATGGAAATAATGACTGTATTCTGGATGTCTTTTTTAATCTGCTGGGCGTTCGCCACGGCAATTACCGGAGAACCGAAGTAACTGATTTCTGTTTTGCCTTTAAACTGACGGTTAAGTCCGTTTTTTATTTCGTTTAACTGATTGATGAAAACCTCATTGTTTTTGGTATCATTGCTTTTATTTTTCGGATCAATGAAAAGCAGGAGGTTTTTCCCGTCTTTTGTAACGATATAGCTGTCTTCAAGTTTAAAATCTTTGCTGATGTTTAAAGCATTGAGTTTCTTAATGCCCAAAAACGTAATTCCCAGAGGGTCTTTCCTGATAAATTCTTTGGTCACGAGGCTCGTGGGTGAAGACAGAGAGATATAATTGTTTTCTACCTGACGGGCAATGCTGTCTTTCTGAAGTTTTCTTTCAATTTCCTGATAATCTTCTTCATTTAAAAATAACGGGAGGTTTTGGTTGACAAAATCAAAGGTTTCTGAAATTTCATTATCGTTTACTTTCCCCTGAACCGAGCCTATGTATTTCTGCAGCGGTGCAACCTTATTTAAAAAGGCATCTGCCGTTTCTGAGAGCTGGAAACTGTTTTCTGCCGATTTGTTTTCGATGATAACAATAATCTTATCTGAAAAGTTAAGCTGTTTCAGGACTTTTGCCGTAAGGTCAGACTTTTCGCTTTTGGGAATAATCTGGTTAATGTCTTCTTCAAAATTGATTTTTGAAGCAAAAAATAAACACAAAACGGCTATCCCTGCTGCAATAAATGCAGAAAGGAGTCTGTTTCCGGAGATGAGGTAATATAAATAAATAAAAAAACGATGCATCGCATGTCAAATCAAGCTGCAAATTTAATTTTTTCGTGAAGAGTTCGATAAGTTTTAACTGAAAATCAACAAAATATTTAGGCGAAATGAAAAAAAAATCTACTTTTGCAAAACTTCCCGGCTGATGAAATACTTTATGAAACAAAAATCACTGAGCCAACAAGCTCAGATTTGGTATGTTTAAAATCTTTGATGAAAAAATAAACGGATTTTTATTTATAATAATTTTTCCCTTTTTACTGTTCTTTATCTCCTATTACGGGTTTGAAACTTCCTATGTGGTCGGTATCAAATCCTGGGAAAAAGCACCGGATTTTATGTTCTCTTCCGTATACGCATACCGGGTAATCCCGAATTACCTGAGTATACATGTAACAGATGCGGTAACTTTTACAGTAAATCATTACCTGCCTTTTGCAAAAAGTTTTCTCCTCAAGCAGGGCTCTCTGTTTTATCACAGCACTTTTCTCATCAATGTTTTCTTTTTTCTTCTTACCTCATTAGTCTTTCATCTTATTTTGAAGCTGAAGCCTGTTGCGCTTCTTGTCAATGAAAATGTAAGGAGAATGGTTCATCTGATCGCGGTATTTTTCATTGTGATCATGCAGTATGTTCCTACCAACTGTGACTTAATTGCCATCTTTTTTTATGTCTGGGGAATGTTTTTCACTCTGAAATATGCAGAGCGCAGGGCAAAGGCAGATTTAATCGGTTTGGGGATTATTGTTTTTATTTCAACACTGGTCAGAGAAACGGCCTGTCTTAATATTGCATTTTTCGCAGCGGTTTTTATCAGCTTTCAAAATATAAAAAATAAAAACTTTGCCTTTCTTAAAGAGGTTGTGCTTCTGATCATTGCTTTTATCGTTCCGTATGTGGCTTTGAGGATCCTCATTCCTCAGCATGCTTCATTTTTTGAAGGGATTTATCTGATTAAAAATATAACGAGCCCATACAATCTGATAGGGCTGCTGTTCGGTGTACTGGGGATTTATTTCAGCTATACATTTTGTGATGATACCGGAAAAACAATGATCAGGAAATATTTACTTTTCTCCATTCCTTATCTTATCATGATTGCTTTGGTGGGGATTTTCTGGGAAACAAGGTTGTTTATGCCGCTCATTCTTACAGGGATGGTAATGGCTTCTTATCAGTTTAAAAAACATTATATCTAACCATGCATTTATTACATCCTTATTATATCATTGCGATCATCTATATGATGATTTTCAGCTATCAGGAAGTGTTCAATGGCAGAGTGGATAAAAAATGGCTTTGGTTTTTAGGTCTGTATCTGATGGTGATTGCCGGGCTCCGGGATAATGTCGGTCCGGATTACGGAAGTTACCGCGGGATTTATGTGTATTCCGATACCAAGTTTTATATTTCCCTGTTCCTGAAAGCGATAGGATTGGAGGGGCCTCAGCCTGTGGAAGTGGAGTGGCTGTATGTTCTTATCAATAAGTTTTTACTGAATATTTTTAACGCGCCTTTCTATATACTCACTTTTGTTATTGCCATCCTGGCTATCTATTTTAAGGTGGAGTATACGGAAGAGAATACTTTTTACCCTTTTACCTTCATGCTGTTTCTGTTTATTCCCGGATTCTTTATCGGGGAAAGCGGGCAGATCAGGCAGAACCTGGGGTCTTTCATAGCCTATTTCGGGATAAGGTATATTAAAGAGCGGAAGCTTATCGCCTATCTTTTATGTATTTACCTCGCCGCGGGCATCCATACTGTGTGTTATGTGTTCTTGCCTATGTACTGGCTGGTGAAGATTCCTTTGAACAGGTTTGTGATGCTGGGAATGATCATTATTTCCGTATTCCTGTCGCCGTTTGAAGTGTACCGTTCCTTCGGAAGCATCATGAACAGCATTGCATCAGACAGTACCTTCGCCGTAGGTTTCAACGGGTATATGGATGAGTCTGCCGAAAGGCTGAACGGAGCCATTGGGATTCCGGAAGTAATGATGGCCATCCTTACGTTCTTCCTCTTTACTTTTGATGAAAAGATGAAAGAAAAGTTTCCCTATTATGAATATCACCGGGCTTACGTAGTGATTGGGGTTTGCTTTTATTTTATTTTCAGGAGTAACCCTATTTTCTCTTCCAGGCTTGCCGGATCGTTTATCGGTTTTGCCTATATTATCATCCCGAATGCCATGTATGTAACTTCTGAAGGGACTAAAAAAGCAATTTATTCATTCATTATTGCGCTTACCATTTTCAACTTTGTCGTATTCTCAAGCTTCAGAAATATTACCGCCGGAAGGTTTACCTGGGAACTTTACAAAAATCATGTTTTGCCTTAATTAAACGGTAACAGATTAAAGAATAATGAGGGCAGTGTTTATCAAACACTGCCCTCATCTGTTGTGTTATTTATACAGTCTATAATATTTCCCAATGTTAAGAATTGTTAATCTTGATTATTATTTTTTGTAAACTTTTTAATAAACCCTTTGTTTTCATAAAAAAATGATAAGGTCAAATAAGATTTATGGGATGATATCCTGTTTATGTTATCTTATTATTGTGTGAATTATTTTATTCATTAATTATTTATAAAATAAATTGATTTTCTTTGATAAAGGTGTAAATGTTGTATTTTTATAATACACAAAATTTAAAACATGAAGAAGTCAGTCATAAGTTTAGCGGCAGTATCCTGTTTTTGGGTTACGCAAGGGGTCTATGCCAAAGGCATGGAAGTGAAAACAAGTGGGAATTTTGAGATGCATGAAAAAGCATATTTCAAAAATCCGGATTCTTTAATCAAATCATCTGCATTTGCAGATAAAAAACAAATTATTAGTGAAAGTATAAGCTCTATTGGTTTCAGTGATTCATCTGATGTTGTAAAAAATACATCTAAAATTGTTGGTCCGGACTGGACCAAAGCACCTAACAGTTATATATTTGATCCCAGCCAGAACGGTGACGGCCTTTATATTCCTGTACGAAAAGCCTATGCCATGTGGGCACAGGACCGCTATATCGGCGGAGCAGCCATCCCTGCAGGGAAAGTTACCGCAGATGTTTTATGGGAAGATGTTCACGGGCTGATAAAATCCGGATCAGGATATGCACTGGAAGTGGTGGATGCCGGTGAAAATGCAAAAATCAAGGTGCCTGTCAACAAAGCTAAAAAAGGAAATGCCGTAGTTGTGTTCAGGGTAAACGGTGAAATTTACTGGTCCTGGCACATCTGGGTAACGGATGATCCTTCTAACGGCTCAAAATACAAGAGTTATCCTAATGTAAAAAGGGAAAGAGCAGACGGCGCCATTGAAACGATCCCTGATTCAGAATGGGGATGGATGGACAGGAACCTCGGTGCCGTAAGCGGTTCACTTACTGCAAATGAATGGAACAGGAATGGCGGACTGCTTTACCAGTGGGGAAGAAAAGACCCTATCCCGCCATTGGTACAGCGTGGAAATGACTTTTATGAAGTTTCAGGGTCCATTGGACGGGTACGTCACAGGGGGGCAAGAAATTTTACCGGGGCTACCAATTTTGATAATCTGAGGAGGTTTATTACACTTTCTAATGCCACCATTGCAAACAATATCCGTTTTTCAGTAAAAAATCCGCTCAGCCTTATTTATGTAAATAAAAATGATAATTCCGGAATTGCCTATTATAACAACAATACAAACCTTATGGTCAACTGGTTCGGGAGGATGCCGGGCCTTAATGACAGCCAGCTGCCTGAGCTGAACCTTTGGTCAGACAATTCCCGTGGCAAAGTAGACCTCAATTATAATACTGATGCCGCTGCCCAGCCTTACCGGGATAAATCTGCCTATGATCCGTGCCCGAACGGCTGGAGAATGCCTTCGGTTCTGGTCGCCAATTTATCTTCATCATCGTATGTGGATGATGTCAGGGTAGATTTCTCACCATTCGGCGTAAGGACCAATATGGGGAAAAATGTTTTTGAAGCCAACGGCTATCATAAAATAAAACCTACAGATTCCGGTGTGCCAAGCTTTATGACCAATTTTAAGCTTTATCCTAATTTTGGGTTTGACCTGTCCAATGCAGGAGGCCAGAATATGGGAATGTTTCCCGGAACCGGAGCTATTTTTTACAATGCTCACCAAGGGCAGTTTACAGATCAGCATCAGACCACCCTTTGGACAGCAACCATGACCAGAAACTTTGATACGACTCCGGCAGTCAGTGCAAGGACTTTGTTTCTGATTCCCGATAAAAGACAGCCTGATATTGCAGATCCCAACTATCCGGGCGTTCAGGGGAGATACTGGTATTTTCCTTTGGGAGGGAACCCTACAACGGATGCTGCGGGCTGCAGATGCATTAAAGATCCGTTATATGTAGTGAATGCTTATAATTTCCCTACAGAATACCTTCTTCCGCAAACAGAATACCGTGAAGGGCTTGATAACCCGAATACTTACCAGGTGGTAAAAAATACTTCGGCTTTTAACGTTGATATTCCGGTGAGTAAGGCATTTTCTGTACAAAGCCAGCTGTTGAATAATAAAGACATTTTAAATGCGGCTAATTTTAACAATCTTAAAACCAAAGTTCTCTGGACTACCAATACAAACCTGATTAATAACGTAACCGTGGTAAACCCTTCTCCAAGTTCGTTAGGTGCTATTGCCTCTTCCAAAATTACGGTTACCGTAAATCCCAATCAAAGCGGGAATGCCGTGGTAACGCTGCATAACGGAAGCGTGACCAATCCGGTGTACTGGTCCTGGCATATCTGGGTAACGGATACTGCGGTAGGCTCGTATAATTATACCACAGAGCTGCCGGTTTCTTCAGTGACCAATTATGTTAATTATACCCCAAAGTCCGATAATATTTTCCAGACAGAATTTATGGACCGGAATCTGGGTGCTATAGATGCTTTTCCGGTAGTAGCCAATCCACTGGCTCCTTCTGCAGCAGAACTGGCAAAGATCAAAGCATCTACAGGGATGCATTACCAGTGGGGAAGAAAAGACCCGATTCCGGTTTTCCAGTATGCGGATGACCGTGCTTCTTATCCGGTGTACCTGGGGAATGTAACGGCAAGCGGAACCACCACTTACAGTACGCTTTCTTTTGCATCCTATAATGATCTTGGAGGAAGCTATATCGTGCCTTACAATACCTATGCAAATGCGTCTAATGTTCTGGCAACGGATAAAACATCAGACAAGATTGCAAAAGTAATCTCTTACTCTGTAAGAAATCCTTTGGTATACATGGTTCCAAGCAGTTTTGCACCTTACAACGGTTCGGCACCGCTTTATACAAACGGCACCGACTGGCTGGCCAACGAACCGAATCTGGCTCCGGACCGATGGGGAAGAGGAGGTGAAAAATCACCTTTCGATCCGTGTCCTGAAGGCTGGAGGATTCCTGATCTTACCGGGGTGGCCATTGCTTCCGGACAGGATTTCGGATTTACGCCATGGTATAAAAAAGATAAGAATGTTGCTACGGCGTACAGCGTGCTTAGTGATTATGCAGGGCAGAGGGTAAGAAGAAGTTCTACGTTCAGCTATACAATCGGCTATACCTTTAATGATCCTTCCTACAGAGTGGGCAATTACCCTAATTCCGGATCGCGTGGATTCAGAAGCGTAACGGCCAACCAGCCTGCTGCAGGAACTTTTAATACCATTAATTTCCAGTATCCGGGAGTCTGGACGGCTGCATTGAACGGTAATTATATCGGAAGGCCTATCAATGTATTGTTTGATACCGCATCCAATGCCAACCGGATGATTGCTTTCCATGATAACAATGATCCTTATTTCGGAATGAGTTGCCGTTGTGTTAAAATTAAATACGATGCTTTCGGAAATGAAGAAGGTGTGATTCCAAGGCTGCAGGTTACCGCTTTGCCTACTGCAAGACCTTCAGCAGTCCTCAGTGAGAAAGTAATTCAGGAAACGGTTAAGGAAAAAATTTCGTTCTTCCCGAATCCGGTGAGAAGTGAGCTTTATATCAAGACACCGGATCGCAATGACGGATATTACTACCAGGTTTACAACATGTCCGGCCAATTGGTAAAATCAGGGAAATTTGAAAACGGGAAAACCGATCTTTCTTCACTGATTTCAGGCGCTTATTTATTAAGGATTAACGATTCAAAAGAGATTGTAAAGATTATCAAAGAGTAATCTGAGTATTAATAAATAGCTAAAGGAAATAAAGCAGACTTACGCTGAAATTCATTATTTTTGAAACTTGCAAAAAATGATGAAAATAAGCTGAACCTGCTTTATTTCTTTTTTTATGTTCCAATCTTAAAACACATTATGAGGCCAGCCCAGTTTGTTAAGTACGTTAATATCAAAGTTTTTATCTATTTTCTTATTGCGGTTACTGCCCTCTATACCCTTGTTTTTACCTGTTATTATAATTTTAAGGATGACGGATATATTCTTGCAGACTGGCTGATCAATTATCAGGACGGCGGTTTCAAAAGAAGGGGTTTGTCCGGAAGCTTCTTTTTCTTAGTACAGGATCTCACGGGTCTAAGTCTTAATTATATTGTTTACTTCTTTCAGTTTATCATCATTTCAGGGTTTTTCTGGCTGTATGCAAAGCTGATCCGTTACAAAATGACAGATCTGCTGTACCTGTCGCTTTTGCTTTCTTCAATTGGTTTTGTAGGGCTTTTGAACACGGTAACCTATGTCGGGAAAAAAGAATTTATCGTTTTTCTGTTGTTTACCTGGTTTACTTATCTCCTGGATAAAGGCAAACTTACAAGGTACCGGGAATACATTTTCTGCGCAGCGCTTTTCGTTACTACATTACTGCATGAAGTCGTGCTTTTTTATGTTCCGTACTTTGCCATTGCCCTGTATTTGAAAACAGGAAAATTTGAATATAAAAGATACCTGAAGTATTTTCTTTCCGTCGGAATCCCGACACTACTCATTTTATTGTTGGGGAAAAATGTAAATGAAGGAATGTCCCTGCAGATTCTTGCCAACCGGGGAGTTCATCCGGTATACGGGATCTTTTACTGGAATATCAATGAAAGGGATTATATTATTGAACATAAGAGCGAATATGTACTTTATCTGATAAGTTTACTTTTCAGTATTTTTCATTTGGGCTATTATTTAAAATTTCTAAATAACCGAAAGGTGCTGTCTATTTTATTAATTGGTGCTTTTCTGTTTTCGCTTCCGTTGTTTTACCTGGCCATTGATTGGGGAAGATGGATGTATATCCATATGATGATGATGATTGTGCTTTTTGCTTTATTATTGAAAGAAAGCAGGTCTGCGTATGGATTTGAGCGGATTGTCATTAATAAGAAATTCTATATCACGCTGGCTATTATTATTTTCTCTTTAATCTACAGGGTAGAGATGTCCGGGAAAGGGTTTACCTTCCAGGGGATTTTGTACAGGGTATGTATTGCACCCCTTGAATTACTAAATAAAATGTAATAAAAAAATCTATCTGATAAAAAAACTTTACTTTTGCAAAAATTTTAGGATGTCGAAAAATTTAGTAATCGTAGAATCACCGGCCAAGGCAAAAACTATTCAGAAGTATTTAGGGAAAGATTTTGATGTAAAATCCAGTTTCGGACATATCAGGGATCTGCCTAAAAAAGGAATGGGAATAGACCTGGCTACATTCAGCCCGGATTACGAGGTTTCTGCAGACAAAAAGAAATTGGTAACGGAACTGAAAGCCGCCGTGAAGAAAGCCGAAATGGTATGGCTGGCTTCCGATGAAGACCGTGAAGGGGAGGCTATTGCCTGGCATCTGTCAGATGAGTTAAAGCTGAAGCCGGAAAACCGCAAAAGAATTGTTTTCCACGAGATTACCAAAAATGCCATTCTGAAAGCCATTGACAACCCGAGAGATATAGACCAGAACCTTGTAAACGCCCAGCAGGCAAGAAGGGTACTGGACAGGATTGTAGGTTTTGAAATGTCACCGGTGCTCTGGAAAAAAATAAAACCCGGATTGTCAGCAGGAAGGGTACAGTCCGTTGCCGTAAGGTTAATCGTTGAAAGAGAAAAAGAAATCCGTGAATTTGTTCCTAAGGCAAGCTTCAAGCTGGACGGCATCTTTCTGAACCAGGCCCAGCAGGAAATCTCTGCAAAACTTAAGAAAGACTTTAACAAAGAAGAGGAAGCTGAAAAATTCCTGGAACTGGCGAAAGCTACGGAGTTCAAAGTACTCAATGTTGAGACAAAACCGGGAACACGTTCTGCGTCTGCTCCCTTTACCACCTCAACCTTACAGCAGGAAGCATCATCCAGGCTTGGATATAATGTGACCAACACCATGCGTATTGCACAGCGGCTATACGAAGAAGGGTATATTACCTATATGAGGACAGACTCGGTAAACCTTTCCCAGGAAGCCATTGAAGGCGCAAAAAAACAGATTACTTCAGAATACGGGGCAGAATATTCCGCACCAAGAAACTATACTACAAAATCTTCATCTGCGCAGGAAGCCCACGAAGCCATCCGCCCTACGGATTTCAGCGTAAAAAGTGTGGGTGATGTTCAGCTGAATAAACTGTACCAGTTGATTTACAGAAGGACACTGGCGTCCCAGATGGCCAATGCAAAAATTGAAAAAACCGTTATTGAAATCGGGAATGCCAAATTGCCTCAGAACTTCGAGGCCCAGGGTGAAGTGATTATCTTTGACGGGTTCCTTAAAGCATACGGCATCGTAAAAGCGGAAGACGATGATGAAGAAAACAATGAAAAGCTGCTTCCGAAAGTAAAAGTAGGGGAAGTTTTAGACTATAAAAGAATCACCGCAACAGAAAAGTTCACAAGACCGAGTGCCCGCTATACGGAAGCCGGTCTGGTAAGAAAGCTGGAAGAACTGGGAATCGGGCGTCCGTCAACGTATGCGCCGACCATTCAGACAATCCAGAACCGTGAATATGTTGATAAGAGGGAAATTGAACCTCAGACCAGAGAGGTGGTAAAGATTTCCCTGACAAAAAATAACATCAAAAAAGAAGTCCTTGAAGAAAAGTTCGGGGGCGACAAAAATAAATTCATTCCTACCGATATCGGTGAAGTGGTGAATGATTTCCTTACCGACCATTTCAAAGAAATCCTGGACTACGGCTTTACGGCAAGGGTAGAGGAAAGTTTTGACGAAATTGCAAGCGGCGACCAGAAATGGAAGCAGATGATGAATGATTTCTACTCGAAATTCCATCCGCGGATTGAAGATGTTGAAGAAAATGCAGACCGCGCCACCGGCGAAAGGCTTTTGGGTACAGATCCTAAAACCGGTAAAAATGTTCATGCCAGAATCGGAAGGTTCGGGGCCATGATCCAGATCGGGGAAACGGATGATGAGGAAAAGCCGGTTTTCGCTTCTCTGATGACCGGACAGAATATTGCCACCATTACGTTTGAAGAGGCTCTTGAGTTGTTTAAGCTGCCTTTTGACCTGAGTGAAGTGGACGGGCAGCCGGTTTCAGTCGGAGTCGGAAGATTCGGTCCTTATGTGAAATGGGGCGAAACCTACATCAGTATTCCGAAAGGTGAAGATCCGCTGTCTGTAGACCAGAAACGTGCGGAGGAAATCATCAATGAAAAGAAAATAGCTGATGCACCGATTGCCAGCTATAAAGGTGAGCCGGTAACTAAAGGAACGGGAAGATTCGGGCCTTTCATCAAATACAAAAGTATTTTCGTGAATGTTCCTAAGAAATATGATTTTGAAAATCTTTCTCAAAGCGACATCAATGAACTGATTGATGCCAAGCTTGAAAAAGAAGCCAACCGGTATATCCAGCAGTGGGAAAAAGAAAAAATCTCCATTGAAAACGGAAGATGGGGCCCTTTCATCAAATTCGGGAAGGCCATGTTTAAAATCCCGAAAAAATCGGATGATACCAAATATGAAGGCGAAGAACTGAAAGAAATTTCTCTCGATGAGGTTAAAAAATGGATCACCGACCAGGATCCGAAAGCTTTTGCAGAGAAGAAAAAACCTGCCGCTAAGAAACCTGCTGCTAAAAAGACAACGACAACTGCGAAAAAAACAACGACAACTGCGAAAAAAACGGTTGCGAAGAAGCCGGCTGCGAAAAAGTAATTGATTTCAAATCTAAATAATAACCCCTTTTGATAAATTCAGAAGGGGTTTTGTTTTTTTAACTTGTCATATTCATTTTATTTTTTTCAAAAACTTTAAGATAGTTGAAATAAACAACAGAGCTTAAATTAAAATATATGATATGTTTTTAGATGCTATTATT
>NZ_LMKA01000059.1 GCF_001421435.1 Chryseobacterium sp. Leaf201 | reverse complement strand
GATTAGAAATAAAGTTTTACTTTTGCACACGCAAATACGGCAAAGCCCAACGACAGAAAAGGGTAGCCGGGGAAGCGGAAGAAAAGAGATCATTGAAAAAYAGATATAACAACCAAGTAAGGAAAAACTAAAGCGTAAAATAACTTTGAGTGAGTCAGACAAACATACAATGGAGAGTTTGATCCTGGCTCAGGATGAACGCTAGCGGGAGGCCTAACACATGCAAGCCGAGCGGTATTTGTCTTTCGGGACAGAGAGAGCGGCGTACGGGTGCGGAACACGTGTGCAACCTGCCTTTATCAGGGGGATAGCCTTTCGAAAGGAAGATTAATACCCCATAATATATTAAGTGGCATCACTTGATATTGAAAACTCCGGTGGATAGAGATGGGCACGCGCAAGATTAGATAGTTGGTGAGGTAACGGCTCACCAAGTCGATGATCTTTAGGGGGCCTGAGAGGGTGATCCCCCACACTGGTACTGAGACACGGACCAGACTCCTACGGGAGGCAGCAGTGAGGAATATTGGACAATGGGTTAGCGCCTGATCCAGCCATCCCGCGTGAAGGACGACGGCCCTATGGGTTGTAAACTTCTTTTGTATAGGGATAAACCTTTCCTCGTGAGGAAAGCTGAAGGTACTATACGAATAAGCACCGGCTAACTCCGTGCCAGCAGCCGCGGTAATACGGAGGGTGCAAGCGTTATCCGGATTTATTGGGTTTAAAGGGTCCGTAGGCGGACTCGTAAGTCAGTGGTGAAATCTCACAGCTCAACTGTGAAACTGCCATTGATACTGCGGGTCTTGAGTAAGGTAGAAGTGGCTGGAATAAGTAGTGTAGCGGTGAAATGCATAGATATTACTTAGAACACCAATTGCGAAGGCAGGTCACTATGTCTTAACTGACGCTGATGGACGAAAGCGTGGGGAGCGAACAGGATTAGATACCCTGGTAGTCCACGCCGTAAACGATGCTAACTCGTTTTTGGGTCTTCGGATTCAGAGACTAAGCGAAAGTGATAAGTTAGCCACCTGGGGAGTACGTTCGCAAGAATGAAACTCAAAGGAATTGACGGGGGCCCGCACAAGCGGTGGATTATGTGGTTTAATTCGATGATACGCGAGGAACCTTACCAAGGCTTAAATGGGAATTGACCGGTTTAGAAATAGACCTTCCTTCGGGCAATTTTCAAGGTGCTGCATGGTTGTCGTCAGCTCGTGCCGTGAGGTGTTAGGTTAAGTCCTGCAACGAGCGCAACCCCTGTTACTAGTTGCTACCATTAAGTTGAGGACTCTAGTAAGACTGCCTACGCAAGTAGAGAGGAAGGTGGGGATGACGTCAAATCATCACGGCCCTTACGCCTTGGGCCACACACGTAATACAATGGCCGGTACAGAGGGCAGCTACACAGCGATGTGATGCGAATCTCGAAAGCCGGTCTCAGTTCGGATTGGAGTCTGCAACTCGACTCTATGAAGCTGGAATCGCTAGTAATCGCGCATCAGCCATGGCGCGGTGAATACGTTCCCGGGCCTTGTACACACCGCCCGTCAAGCCATGGAAGTCTGGGGTACCTGAAGTCGGTGACCGTAACAGGAGCTGCCTAGGGTAAAACAGGTAACTAGGGCTAAGTCGTAACAAGGTAGCCGTACCGGAAGGTGCGGCTGGAACATCTCATTTTAGAGACTCGTTTAACGAGTATAAACAAAATTAGTATCTTCGGATACAAGTACTTACTTAAAGTTTAAGCTTTAGTTTTTTTATTGGTTGCTATGTTATATAAAATACAAACCCACTAGAAATTAGTATCAGGGAAGAGAGATAGAGTATATGTAAAGGATTCAGTTTGAAAATAACTTATCACTCATAACTCATGACTCGTAAAAGAGTCTCGTAGCTCAGCTGGTTAGAGCGCTACACTGATAATGTAGAGGTCGGCAGTTCGAGCCTGCCCGAGACTACTAATTGCAAAAGACGGGAAGATATGAGATAAAAGACATCAGATGTTAAAGTCTGAGCTCTGGAATCTTAAATCTGAAGTCTACTAGAGGGGGAATTAGCTCAGCTGGCTAGAGCGCCTGCCTTGCACGCAGGAGGTCAAGGGTTCGACTCCCTTATTCTCCACATATTGTACTTAGTTACGCGAGTAATAAAGTATAATGTATGAGGGTAATAAAAGAAAGTGTATGTTCTACATAATGACGGAGCCGTCATTAATACGCTTCACTTGATTGCTTAAGTACAAGAACAAAGATCATTGACATTAACGGTAAAGACATCACAAAGAGAAAACCGAGCACTTATAAGTGCTTGAGTAACCTAAAAATAGGAAAGAAATCGTTAAGGGCGTATGGCGGATGCCTAGGCTTTCAGAGGCGAAGAAGGACGTGGTAAGCTGCGAAAAGCTGCGGGGATCGGCACACACGAATTGATCCGCAGATGTCCGAATGGGGCAACCCGGCATGTTGAAGACATGTCATCTCGTCTTCGGACGAGAAGCAAACCCGGAGAACTGAAACATCTAAGTACCCGGAGGAAAAGAAATCGAAGAGATTCCGTAAGTAGTGGCGAGCGAACGCGGATTAGCCCAAAAGCTTTTATATGTTTAATAGAATGTTCTGGAAAGAACAGCCGTAGAGGGTGATAGCCCCGTACATGAAAGGCATATTTAAGTGATAAATGAGTAGGGCGGGACACGTGAAATCCTGTCTGAATATGGGGGGACCATCCTCCAAGGCTAAATACTCCTGAAAGACCGATAGTGAACAAGTACTGTGAAGGAAAGGTGAAAAGCACTTCGAATAGAAGGGTGAAATAGAACCTGAAACCGTACGCCTACAAGCGGTCGGAGCCCACAAGTTGGGTGACGGCGTGCCTTTTGCATAATGAGCCTACGAGTTAATTTTACTAGCGAGGTTAAGGACTTAAGGTCCGGAGCCGGAGCGAAAGCGAGTCTGAATAGGGCGCATAGTTAGTAGGATTAGACGCGAAACCTTGTGATCTACCCATGGGCAGGTTGAAGCTCTGGTAACACAGAGTGGAGGACCGAACCGGTTGACGTTGAAAAGTCTTCGGATGACCTGTGGGTAGGGGTGAAAGGCCAATCAAACTGGGAGATAGCTCGTACTCTCCGAAATGCATTTAGGTGCAGCGTCGCAACAAAGTTTATTAGAGGTAGAGCTACTGATTGGATGCGGGGGTTTCATCGCCTACCAATTCCTGACAAACTCCGAATGCTAATAAATGTTCTGCGGCAGTGAGGGCATGGGTGCTAAGGTCCATGTCCGAGAGGGAAAGAACCCAGACCAACAGCTAAGGTCCCCAAATATATGCTAAGTTGAAACAACGCGGTTGGACTGCATTGACAGCTAGGATGTTGGCTTGGAAGCAGCCATTCATTTAAAGAGTGCGTAACAGCTCACTAGTCGAGCGGTCCGGCATGGATAATAATCGGGCATAAGCATATTACCGAAGCTATGGATTTATAATTTATTATATCTGGTAGGAGAGCATTCTGTTTGCACCGAAGCAGTATCGTGAGGTATTGTGGAGCGTACAGAAAAGAAAATGTAGGCATAAGTAACGATAAAGGGGGCGAGAAACCCCCTCACCGAAAGACTAAGGTTTCCTCAGCCATGCTAATCAGCTGAGGGTTAGTCGGGACCTAACGCGAACCCGAAAGGGGTAGTGGATGGACAATGGGTTAATACTCCCATACTTGCTCACACTAAAAAGGGGACGGAGTGCCGTACCTGCTGGAGACTGACGGAATAGTCAAGGCCTAGCCTTCGGGCGAAGCTGCTGCAGGGAAAGTGCTTCCAAGAAAAGCCGAAGTGAAGCAACCCGTACCAAAACCGACACAGGTGGTCGAGGAGAGAATCCTAAGGTGCTCGAGTGAGTCGTGGCTAAGGAACTAGGCAAAATAGTCTCGTAACTTCGGAAGAAGAGACGCCAGCAGCAATGCTGGCCGCAGTGAAGAGGCCCAGGCGACTGTTTATCAAAAACACAGGACTCTGCTAAATCGAAAGATGCTGTATAGGGTCTGACACCTGCCCGGTGCTGGAAGGTTAAGGAAGGGCGTTAGCAGCAATGCGAAGCGTTTGACTGAAGCCCCAGTAAACGGCGGCCGTAACTATAACGGTCCTAAGGTAGCGAAATTCCTTGTCGGGTAAGTTCCGACCTGCACGAATGGTGTAACGATCTGGGCACTGTCTCAGCCACGAGCTCGGTGAAATTGTAGTATCGGTGAAGATGCCGATTACCCGCAATGGGACGAAAAGACCCTGTGAACCTTTACTATAACTTCGTATTGACTTTGAGTAAGTAATGTGTAGGATAGGTGGGAGGCTATGAAGCGGGCACGCTAGTGTCTGTGGAGCCAACGTTGAAATACCACCCTTTACTTACTTGGAGCCTAACTTCTTTTAGAAGGACATTGCGTGGTGGGTAGTTTGACTGGGGTGGTCGCCTCCAAAAGAGTAACGGAGGCTTTCAAAGGTACCCTCAGCACGCTTGGTAACCGTGCGTAGAGTGTAATGGCATAAGGGTGCTTGACTGTGAGACCTACAAGTCGATCAGGTGCGAAAGCAGGACATAGTGATCCGGTGGTTCCGTATGGAAGGGCCATCGCTCATAGGATAAAAGGTACTCCGGGGATAACAGGCTAGTCTCCCCCAAGAGCTCACATCGACGGGGAGGTTCGGCACCTCGATGTCGGCTCGTCACATCCTGGGGCTGGAGAAGGTCCCAAGGGTTGGGCTGTTCGCCCATTAAAGTGGCACGCGAGCTGGGTTCAGAACGTCGTGAGACAGTTCGGTCTCTATCTATTGCGGGCGTTAGATGTTTGAGAGGGCTTGATTCTAGTACGAGAGGACCGAATTGAACAAACCTCTGGTGTATCAGTTGTACCGCCAGGTGCACCGCTGAGTAGCTACGTTTGGAAGAGATAAACACTGAAAGCATATAAGTGTGAAACTCGCCTCAAGATGAGACATCTTTTAAGGGTCGTGGGAGATGACCACGTTGATAGGCTACAGGTGTAAAGTTGGTAACAGCATAGCCGAGTAGTACTAATTACCCGTAGATTTATAGCCTATTGGTTACAACCAACAAGCCTTATAAGTGCAACAATGGTTTTGCCTTTGTGATGATATTTACCGATAAAANTACTAATTACCCGTAGATTTATAGCCTATTGGTTACAACCAACAAGCCTTATAAGTGCAACAATGGTTTTGCCTTTGTGATGATATTTACCGATAAAATTTGTAAAATGTAGAGGGTAAAAAGTATAATGTAAAATACATTGTACAAAATACATCCTACATTCCTACACTATATACAACCTTTAGGGTGGTTTTAGCGGTGGGGCTCACCTGTTCCCATTCCGAACACAGAAGTTAAGCCCACCAGCGCCGATGGTACTGCGAAAGCGGGAGAGTAGGTCGCCGCCAGTCTTTATTTAAAACTCCTTCATTCCGATGAAGGAGTTTTTTTTGTTTAATACATACCGGCTGAATCTGCAATAATCAATTTTCAAACATCTCTCAACTSAGGATAATTATATACCTAAATCTAATTATATATTTATAGATAAGATTTTTGTTCGCTATTACACATGCATATCTATGCATTTGAAGATATCTGGGACAACATATAATATTCTAATAAGCCTGAAATATAGATATCTTCAGCGCTCAGATAATACGCGGATGATTCTATCTTGAATAAATATTCAATATAAAACAGGATCAAGAGCTTCTACTTTCATTTCAAATAGTGTTGTTTAGGTATTATTTGACTTATAATGTTACCGAGACAATCCATCGATTATTACACATTTTATATTAACTCCTATAAAGCACTTATTGTAAAAATAATCCGGCTGTTGTACGTAGCTGCAGGAATAGTAACTGAAACACCGGATAATTGCAGCTGGACGGGAATATTCGTATAAGAAGCCAATGCAAGTGTAGCCTGAATACGGAACAGTTCCACATCGGTTAACGGAATCATTACATAAGAAGTTCCGCCGGTTAGCGTGCAAGCTACACAGGCAGTTGTCCCGTTTCCGGTTCGTCTTGCCTGTAAAATTAAACTGCTGTCCCAATTAGGATTGGGTTCATACCGTACGGTTATTTTACCGTTTCCTAATAATAACGGTACACTGGCATTTAACAATACCTGATTACTGGCGCTTTCATAAGTCCCCGAATAATTGCTGCCTGCTTCTGTAATGGATGGAACAGCTACAGTCCAGTTATTTCCCCCAACAGTAAGAACCCGTTGTGATTTTACATAACAGGAAATAAGTAGAAAAACAGAAATAATACTTTTATAGAAGAAGACTTTATTTAACAAACTATTATTATAGATCATGTTTTTACAATTATTCAGTAATGGTATAAGTGATGATAACCGGAGTATTTGTTCTGGCAGATAAATTAGCATACGTATTTGTAGTTAAGCTTATGCTCAATTGGTGACCATTGTTAGCGCCATTCCCGGTGAAGGCACCTCCGATCCCGCTGATGATGATTTGTGCAGCTGTCGTAAGTGTTATCTGTGCAGAAGGTATACCTAATATTCCGCCTCCGGATCCTGAAGCTCCTGAAGCCTGAATCTTTATATCAACTCCTGGAATCACCTGATTAACGGATGCCGTAATTCGTCTGCTTATCCCTCCCAAAGCTATCGCTGAAGTATAATTAACCCATTTAGTCATATTGACAGAAGGTAGGGCTACAGGCCTTCCCGCATCTGCAGGTGCAGAATAGCTTAAAGTAATCGGGCCGCTGGGCTCAACATCCATCAATGTTACTACGGGTAAGGTTACGGCAACAGTTCTGTTTCCTGTGCTCTGGGCGGATATTCTACAGGATACCATCAGAAAAATCACCGTATTTATTCCGAAATGTTTCATTCTACTTCTCATTATACGTTACTTTAATACTTTCCTTTTGAAATTTTATTTCTGATGGCTGTTTGATCACATGGATCATAAGTTCTTTTATTTCTGACGATTTTAATATAAACTGAAAGCTGTCAATGGGAATTTTATATCTTTTGTCCAAACCGTTTCTGTATACTTTTATGTTCCATATCCCGGGACGCAGATAAGTAAAATCATATTTTTCTCCCATACCAACTATTTTTCGGTACGTCTGGTCACCGTTGGATGCTTCCAGGATTAATTTTTCCTTCTTCTTATTTTCTTTTTTAGGTGGAATGCTGGTAAAAACCGGTGTACTTTCACTTTCGGAATAACGGATGTTTCCCTTGATCTGCCCGGCTGACAGCAATCCGAAATTGAATATGTTTTCTTTACCGGCAAGCAGTAATGAAGCTGGAAAATTAACATCAGGAATATCATTGATGTCCGTTGTTGACCTGTCAATCTCCAGAATATAGTTTCCGGGGATAATGTTTTTAAAGGTATAATTTCCGTTTTTATCAGTTACCGACAGATGATTGCCCAATGTCAGGCGGATTCCCTCAATCTTTTTTACTCCGAGATTCTTAACGGTTCCCGAAAGGGTTGTGTAATCTGCTATTTTTTGCGTTGGGACATTAAGATGTACAGCATAGCGCAATGAAAAAATAAAATCTTTATGGTCGAGTTCTCCGCGTTGTAAAGTATATCTTCCCGAAACATCAATTTCATGTCCCGGAAATAACCGGCGGTGAAAAAGGATCTCCAGAAGATTCCGGTCCGCATAATAATCTTCCGGCATGTAATTGTTCTGATAAAAAAGGCTGAAGCTCATGCGGTCTGAAAAACGACTGAAGATTCTCGCCCCGTAATAGAACTGTTTCTGCTGCTGCATCTGATACCGGGATGTATTGGCATAACTCCCATAGAGATTAAATGAAGTTTTAAATTTTTCAAATCCTATATTCGCGGTATAGAAACTTGAGTTTCCGGAAAATCCACTCAGATAATTATCTGTTTTTCCGAATTGCCCTTCCATATTCAGCTGGAAAATCCCGATCTGCTGATCAATGCTTATTTTGAAAAAACGTTCTTTGTAATCAAATTCTTTAGGCATCAGCCGGTCTTCATACCTTTGGAACCCATTGTACAGCATTACAGATCCGCTTTTCAGATATCTGTACTGTAAGCCATACTGCAGAAATTTCCGGTAGGGAGCAGCAAGAAACAGTGTATCCCTCTGGAAATTTCTGGCATCCTGCACATAAGTTGCCAGCACATTTATTTTTTTTGAAAGCCTGTACTGGAGATTCCCGTTGAACGTACTGGTATTGTTAAAATAGCCGGCATATTCAGGGCCTGATCTCGTATACATGATATTCCCGTTAATCTTTTCAAAACCAGCAGTGGCCTGAAGCATAAAAGCAGTTCCGTCCGTATTATTGGTTTTACTGTAAGAAGCTTCCCCGGATACTTCAAGATGGTTGTTAAGCTTAAACTTTCCGGCGAGATAAGGCAGATGCGCATCAGAATCCAGTCTGAAACCTGAGAACCCAGGTCCCACATTTTCCCTTCTTGGCACCTTGTATAAATATCCGGCTGTAATTTCCGATTCTCCGGCGAGCCTGAATTTCGAGTAGATATTAAACTCATCTTTGATATCCCGGAAGAATCTCGGGTGATTGTAAAATCCGCCCACGCTTACATTCTTCATGTCAAAACGGATTTCTGCACCGCGGCCGTACCTCGCATACTCCGTTAAGAAGGAGGATGAATAATTCTTATCTCCCAAATGAAAAAAAAAATGGTCCTGTTGGTAATTGATAAAATACTCTTCATACTGCGTAAAAGAATTAAATTCCACAGGATTTTTGGTGACAGCCCGAAATTCCAGCAGGTGCTGATTGTTTTTATCAAGGCTTCCTTTGCCATATACTTCACCCTGAAAACCATTATTATATTCGCCGCGGTTTCGCATTCCGATGAAAGAAGCAGAAGCTTTTACAGGAAGCCGGTGGAAAATGTCATCTTCTTCAGGTTGTACAGAAATTATTTTTACACCGGTATAAGCGATTTGCTTTTCCTTTATATTATCTTCAGAATATGCGGACAGGCTTATATTCTGATATTCATTCTTACCCAGATCAGGGTTCGTTTTTTTATGTACGGTAATTATCTTCCCTTCTCCCGCAGATAATATTAAAGATGTTCCTTCAATAACAGCAGCACTTATACTTTCCAGAATAACATTTTCAGATACATTTCCGTTATTTTTCAGCAGGAAAGAAGCTTTAATCGTTTCCCCCGCTTTTACAAAGTCCGGAGCATTTAAAACACTGACTGAGATTTTCCGGTTTCCCGAAACCGTTAATTCGGAATTCTTAATCCACTTTTCACCGGTGTTTTTTTCTGTCCCATGCAGAGTGACGCTGTATTTTCCCTGAGGAGTTTCTGCAGCAATTTTTATAGGAACAATATAAATGCTGTTTTCATGAGCATTGATTTTTAGTTCCCCGCTTTTTAAAATAGGTTGAATATATGGATTTGAAGTGGTCACAGAGACTTCATAAACAGGACTCCCGGAAGTTCCGTTTTCTATTATAAAAGAAACAGAAGTGGATGTCCCCGGCTGCAGACTGTCTTTATTGCTGTCAGGATTTTTTCTTTGGGCAATAAGCAGTGCCGGGAACAGCAAAGTAAAATATAATACATACTTCCTAATCATTCTTTACTTCCAATTCGACATTGAGGGCAAAAGCATTGTCGTCTTCATCCGTGGCAATCAATACGGCATTATAACCGGCGGGCGGTATTTTATCCAGATCAATAAGGAAAGATTTGGAAGTCTTCGGCAATAGTCCCATAGCCTGGCTGGAAAAATTACCGATTTTCTGTCCGTTCTTTTTATGGTAGATTTCCGCAGTTACTGTTGGCTTGCAGTAAAGCGTCCCCGTGTTGGTTATTGCTACTTTAAGAAATTTCCTGCCATCTTCTTTTTCAATCTTTACACCTTCAAATTTCAGATCCGAATTTGCTTTTTCGGAGTTTACATCGGTTATAATCTGTATGGCATACCGGACAATGGATGTGATATTGACACCCTGCCGGTCATTGTCAGGTTTAATGTCTTCCACAGGTTCTACAATAATCACGCTCCAATGGCTCCCTTCATCAGGATCCTGTTCCGGAATTGTTATTTCATAGAAAATTTCTGTTTTCTCTTTTCCTTTTAAAGAAACAAGATTTGTATTAAGCCTTATCCATCCTGCATTGCTTTTCTCGTTTTTAGCCTTGTCCGGAGTCGTATAATTTGCAGTTCCGTCAGACTGATAAGTAAAATCCTGTAGAAACAGTTTTACATTCTGAGGCTGGCTGCTTATATTCTCTATTGAAATTTTTCCTTTGTAAACCTGTCCGTTTTCTACCTTATAATGATGGGTAAGGCCGTTAAGGATCACAATATTAGCCTTTGATAAGCATGACAGGATCAAAAAGATAAACAAAAAGGAGGCGTGCTTTATCATTTTAATGTAAAGTTTAAGTTTAAAAAAATCACAGTAAATAGTAAGAAGCCGGTAAACAGCTTCTCCTGATTAAGACACAAAGGTTTTTCAGGCCTTAGTTATCAGAAATGGTGTAGGTTACTGTAGCTACAGCTGTAGTCGTTGCCTCCAGATCTGCATACGCAGCAACGGTGCCGGTTCCGCTTCCCGGAGCCAGTGCATAGGTAAGATTGTGACCGTTGTTTGCACCGTCACCCGTATAAGCACTTCCGATCCCGGAAATAAGGGTCTGGTCAGCTGCACTCAGTGTTAATTGTGAAGAAGGCACGCCTAAAGTTCCTCCGCCTGCTCCTGTTGCCGCAGCTGCTGTTACCCTGATATCAATCCCGGGAACCAGGGCATTTAGTCTTACGGAAACATTCCGGGTAGCATCAGTAACAGATTTAATTGAAGAATAATTAAGCCACAGGGTATTGTTGGTCCCGCTTGCTACAATAGGAAGACCGGCTTCAGTAGGAGCGGTAAATCCTAAAGTAATGTTTTTGTTGGCGGCCGGTTCTATGTCTACCAGTGCAACTTCAGGGATGGTAATGCCAATGGTATGGTTGTCCGTATTGGTATCCTGTGCATTTAATTTTGAAGAAGCTGTCAATGCACATACAGACAGCACTAAAGTAAAGGTAACTTTTTTCATGGTATTAAGATTTGTTTTAAAGATGATAAAATTCAATATATGATGAAATATATTTTCGTGCAATTTGTTGATTTTTAAACTAATGGTTTATGATTTCAATCAGTATTACAAAAAAAAGTCTTACCCGGCAGACGGATAAGACTTGTTATTTTAAATATGGCAGCGTTTAAAATCTGCTCAGGATTCCCCAGTGAATTTTAATATCATTGAATTTAAAAGGGTTTCCGAATTCATTACCGTTGGAAAGCTGGAAGCTCATCAGGCCGATCGGGATAAAGAAATTAAACCCGAGCCCGACACTGTAGAGTTTGGGTTTTACATTCAGCGATTTGTTGTTGAGCTGGCCGTATTGCCCGAAGACATCAAAGAAAGCCTGGCTCCCGATAAGATAGCGGTACTCTAAACCTCCGTAATAATAAAAGTCGGCGGCGAGGGAATTTTCATTAAAGCCCCGCATGGAATTCCAGCCTCCGAAGCGGTAGAGCTCATTGGCAGAAAAGTCGATTTTAGAGTCCATCATGGCTCCTTCCGCTTTCATATTGAGAAAATGGTTGCCGTTGATATGGTAATTATGCTCCCCGAAAAAGTAAAACTGGTTCTGCGGAGACCTGATGTTATCTTTGGTGTAGTTTGTCATCAGATAGTCATAGCCCGCATTAATCCTGGTCTTGTACAGGAACAGATCAATATCTGTAGGTTCCACCATTTCAAACCAGATCCCGATTCCTTTTTTGTTGTAATCTTTTCCCTGGACATACAGGGTATCAATGATACTTGAACTTTCAAAAGTTCCTCTCAGACCGAGCTTATTCCTTGCATTAAGGTG
The DNA here is from genome assembly GCF_001421435.1 of Chryseobacterium sp. Leaf201. Taxonomy (GTDB): domain Bacteria; phylum Bacteroidota; class Bacteroidia; order Flavobacteriales; family Weeksellaceae; genus Chryseobacterium. The sequence goes on along the minus strand of NZ_LMKA01000059.1, from coordinate 45,644 downwards.
ATAATAAAATGCGGGAAGTGCTTTTACATTGGCAAAAGTAGAATCCTGCCTGAAGATATTCACCTTCATATTCAGCCCGACATTGGATTTGAAAAGATACGGGATATCCGTCTGCAGGTCAAAAGTCTGGCCTTTGTCCGGGTTTCTCTGCCAGTACAGATTTACCGTTTCAAAACCGTTGAAGATATTCCTGAAATTAACGTTCAGCGTTCCGTTTAGGGTAAACTTATCGGTTTTATCATTACCGAAACCGATCACCCCGTCAAAGCTGTTTGTTTTTTTCTTCTCCATGAAAAGGTAAATACTCGTGGAGTCTTTTGTAAATAATGTCTGCGGAGGACGTTCCAATGTAATGAACTGGTGGCTCTGGAAACTTTTATTAATCGCGATAAGGTTTTTATCGTCATAGGTTTTCCCTTTAAATTCCTTTTCGAGGTTTTTAATAAACCTTTTCGGGACACCGGTGTAACCTTTTACCACAAACCCGTCAATCGTTCTTTTATTGTTTTTATTGATATCAAGCTCTACCACAGGATACCCGTTTTTCTGGCCCTTGTATCTGGACTTGATCCTGCTGAAGGCAAATCCGTCATCAATATAGGTTTTGCTGATTTTTTTCTTGGTGGAATCTAAATTTTTAGTGAAAAACTCCTTCTGGATCTTAGTGCGCAAGGCAATAGAATCTGAAAGGCTGACATAGGTTTCATTAAAGTTTTTCCCCTTGTCATACATAATTTCCGTGCTGTCTCCTTTTTTCCTGACTTCTTTCAGCTGTGTGAAAAAATAGTTGTTCTGGGCAAGGGAATCCAGGAATTTCACGGCAGCAGCAGAGTCATTTACTTTTTTTCTGACTTTGGTTTCGGTATCAATAAGAAAATAACTCTTCTTCTGCGCCTGTACAGCAACGCAAAAAAGGATAAAGAATATTTTTAAAAATAATTTCAATTAATACAAAAGTTTAAAAAATATCGTTGTTTGTCATTTCTTAAAAAGTCAGATGCTTTGCACAGATTCCTGCGGAATGACAAAATGCCGTTTATTTTGATTAAGGATGACACTTAAAATAAAAAGCTTAATAAGTTTAACTGAAACTAAGCCAGTTTATTATATTTCTTCATTAAATTCTCATAAGTTCCCTGGGGTAAGATCCATTTCAGAGGAACCCCGATTTTCTGCCCGAATTTACCGAAATAATAATGAGCTTTCCATTTATTTTTAGTTAAAAGTCCGTCAATATATTCCGCTACTTCCAGCGGTTCCGTTCCGTCGCCCACATGAGAATTCATCAAGGCATATACTTTATCAAATACATTTTTATAAGGCTCCGAAACTTTTGTCTTTACACGGTTTTCAGCGATATTGGTTTTGATGTCTCCCAGATGAAGCGAACAGACATGGATATTCCACGGATAGACCTCATATCTCATAGCCTCGGTCACTTTATCCAGCGCTGATTTTGAAGCCGAATAAAATCCTCGGAAAGGCAGTCCCATTTCGCTTCCGATGCTGGAAACATTGATGATCTGTCCGAACTGATGTTCACGCATTTTGGGCATTACGGCAGTCATCATCTGAACAGATCCAACCAGGTTCAGATTAAACAATTTCAGGATATCTTCTTTGGTGGAATCTTCTACAGCACCTACCATTCCCATTCCGGCATTATTGATCAGTACATCAATCCTTGTTTCTGTTTTCAGAACTTCTCCAATGGCATTCTGTACGGCATTATTATCTGTAATATCGGTCGGAATAGATGTGAAATACTGACTTTCGGTGAATTTCCGGCTTAAGCCATAGACTTTATGTCCTTTCTTCCCGAAATATTCTGCTAGTACGAAACCTATTCCTGATGAAGTTCCGGTGATGATGATTGTTTTTGACATTTAGTCTAAATTTTTTGAGTTTATAAAAATAATAATTTCATCAGTATTAAATTTTGCAAATATTGAATCTCCGCTTATATGGTTTATTAAATATAATTTCCCATTGTATTTAATAGATTTATCTTTCTCTTTTAAATGTAAAAAAGCAAATTCTTTCTCTTCATTTGAATAAGGATGGTCAAAAAAATTAAACTTTTCCACAAAAATGCTTTCGTTGTGAGGTGTTATTCTTTTAGATAAGATATTCCATTGATAAATCCATCGATTTATTACTAGATAGTTTTTATTTTCAAATCTCACGAAGCAATCTTTTGGATAAATATTAAAATGATCTTTTTCGAATCTTGCAATAACAACTTGATAATCTTTCTTTAGAACTACAAAGCCTAATAAAGCTAATATTGAAATTAAGGAGAATGAAAAAAATATTACTTTTTTCATTACGCAGTAAATATCTGAGACAAATCTTCCCAAAACATCGGATATGATTTTTCCACTACATTTTCGTCTTCAATATTCAGTTCGCTGATCAGGCAGAACGGAGCAAAGCTCATGGCCATCCTGTGATCCTGGTAGGTTTTGATTGAGATATTTTCTTCTGGTTCATTGAAGCCGACTGATTTAATGGCAGAATCTGTAATTTCAGTTTCAGCACCCAGTTTTTTCAGTTCATTATACAGAGCCAGCAGCCGGTCGGTTTCTTTTACCCGTAAAGTCCCCAATCCTGAGATTTCAAAAGGGATTTTTAGTGCTGCTGCCGTTACGCAAAGGGTTTGGGCAATATCCGGACAGTTGTTCATATCCAGGACAATCTTTTCCGGAAACCGGAAATCAGGATCCGGCTGAAGGGAAATTTTATGTTCGCTTTCCGTAAAAACGGTTTTAATTCCGAAAAATTCATTATAAATTTCTGCAATCGCAGCATCTCCCTGGGTGGATGTTTTATAAAAGCTTTTTAAATGAATGGTTTCTCTTCCTAAGGCTGCAAAAGAATAAAAGTATGATGCGGAGCTCCAGTCACTTTCCACTTCATAATTTATAATTGATGAATGATTATTGATGAATGGTTCAACTTTGATCGTGTTTCCGATGAAACTGTTTTTAATTCCGAATCTGGATAAAATATCAAGCGTCATTTCAATGTATGACCTTGAAGTCACTTCGCCGACAAGATTAATGTCTAACCCATTTTTCAGTTTTCCAGCTATCAATAGGAGGGAAGTGATGAACTGGCTTGAAATATTTGCCGGAACATCTACTTTAGTTTGAGTGATTTTTCTTCCTTTGATTTTCAACGGGGGAAAACCTTCATTCTCCAGATATTCAATTTCAACGCCCAGATGCTGTAAAGCGGCAACAAGATTTTTAATCGGCCTTTCTTTCATTCTTTTGGAACCGGTAAGAATGGTGGTCTTTCCTTCCATAATCGAATAGTAGGACGTAAGAAAGCGCATGGCGGTTCCGGCATGGTGAATATCCACCGTTTCTGTATTTTCAGACAGGGCTTTTTTAAGCAGCTGTGTATCCTGAGAGTTGGAAAGATTCCCGATCTGTATACCTTTAAACAGACTTTCTAAAATCAACAAACGATTCGAAATACTTTTCGAACCGCTGATCTGTACTGTTTTATCTTTGGTTAATTTTGACTTTTCTAGCTTCTTCATTCTTCAGATTTCAGATCCAAGACATCAGATTTCAGATATTTCCCCTCTGGTTTCTGCAATCTAATATTCAGGATCTTATTTTAATTTTTCATTATTCTGATGCCGGTCCTTATCCCGATCTGTCTTAATTTTCATCTTTTTATCAAAAGCTTCCTGCAGATTCACGCCGGTCTGGTTGGCTAAACATAAGGTTACAAACAGCACATCGGCCAGCTCTTCGCCCAGGTCTTTGCTTTTATCGCTTTCCTTTTCGCTCTGTTCACCGTATCTTCTTGCGATAATCCTTGCCACTTCGCCCACTTCTTCCGTCAGCATGGCCATATTGGTCAGCTCATTGAAATAACGGACACCGATGGTTTTAATCCATTCATCAACTTGCTGCTGCAGATTGGTAATTTCCATTATGCTTTATTATTGATCTGTTGTTCTAAAGTGGCTATCTTCGTGTTCAGCGCTTTCAGCTCATCTTCATGATCAGCTGATTTGCCGATAGTTTCTGTAACGTCAGCTACCTTTTTAAAGAATTTTCTTACAGCAAGGTAGACCAATACCAGTACGATAAAAACAGCTATTTTAAAGATATTAATCTCCATTTATGTAGTATTGATTTAGAAATATTGATAGGCTCCCAAAGTAGGATTGGAAGTTCTTGAAACCTCTGCAATATCCGTAGGAACGGTTGCTGCAACAGTGGCATTTCCTTTTCCGATAGCCGGAGAATTCTGCTTCACCCTTAAGTTCATCTGTGCCACAAAATAGTTGACAAACAGAGGATCTACGTTTTTAACCGACTGGATGACACTTGCATTATTTTCAAACGGGAAACCGGCCTCAGAAGTACCGGAATATTTCAGCAGGCAGTTCTGAAAAGTAAAGTTGAACATCTGCCCCGGCGTCTGCTCGAAATTTACGGCATTATCACGGTCAGAATATACAATACTGTTCCGTACGTTAAGGATTAACGCACCCTGTTCCGTCTGTCCTGATGCATTGGTCCATTCATTGGTGGCAAAAATTCCGTTCCTGTTGTAAGAACTCAATATATCAGAATAATTAACAAGGGTAGAGTGGGTATAATTATGGGTGCCGCCTTTAAAAATCCCTACAGCAGATTCGCCGCAGTTATTCGTCACCAGGTTTCTGGCATTCACGGTAGAGGCAACAGCATAAATACCGTACTCCTGAAAAGTGTGAATGAAAGAATTATTTATCGTAGCATTGGCCTGCTTTAATTCCAGTCCGGTAGCACCTCCGAAAAGCCTTGCATAATTCATGGTAAGGGTAGATCCCGCTTCCATTTTAATGGAATTCCAGTTTTTAGGAATCGTATCATAAGCAGGATCGTTCCGGTCTCCCCGCAGAATAACATTATTGGCTAATGTTCCGTTGATGTTTAAAGATGCTCCGGACAAAACTTTCATTCCACTGTTTTTATGGAAATATACTTTAGTCCCCGGCTGAATATTCAGGTTAACATTCTGATCGACTGTTAAATCGCCGTAAATTATTTTAGCCTTATTGTTGGTCCATGTTGCATCAGTAGTAATTATATTCGGATTGGTTGAGCTTTTGATGAAGAATTCTGCATCTTGAACCACAGAAAACAAAACCACACGCTGTTCCCCTGCAGGGCTCTGGAATAATATTTTATCTTCGGCAATAGCCTCCGGGCCCGTGGCTTCCGGTGCAATTTCCACGAAAATATACAAACTGTCTTTCTTTCTCAGCGGAACATCTTTAAAATCATGCCCCGGTTTTCCGTCTACATTGATTTTATATAGAGAGGACGCTCCTTTTTCAAGATGGATTCTCGGGATCAGGATGTCTTTATCTTCATTGTTGTATACTTTTACCGCGTAGGTTTCAGAACGGACCTGGTGATAAACGGTATCGCAGAAAACCGTATCCCTTGAAAAGCTTAATTCCTGAGAAGGCGCATCAAAACTAATGTCGTCCTTATTACATGATACAGCCATGACAAGCATCCAGAAAGAAAAAGCCAGTACTAATTTGAATTTCATCGAAATTAAAGTTTAAATAGATTTCAAATGTAACGAAAATACTTTAATTTTCATATCTCTAAAAAATTATTGATCAGGTATTTGTATATTTTAAAAAATATTGTATTTTTGCAACCTAAAATTAGCAGAGAAATACCATTACTATTTCGAAAGCAAAAACTTTAATTTTTTTTTAAAAATTGTATTATGAAAAAAGGACTTCACCCAGAAAATTATAGACTTGTTGTTTTCAAAGATATGAGTAACGACGAAGTATTTCTTAGCAAATCTACTGCTGAGACAAAAGACACCATCGAATACGAAGGTCAGGAATATCCATTGATCAAAATGGAGATCTCTTCAACGTCTCACCCTTTCTACACAGGAAAAACCAAATTGGTTGATACTGCAGGTAGAGTAGACAAGTTCATGAACAAATACAAAAAATTCGCTAAGTAATTTTTTGCAATTAAAAATATTTAAAAGCCTTTCGATTTTCGGAAGGCTTTTTTTATTGTAATTTTGTCACTACTGAATGTTAAACTTTAAACCTGACTGAACGATGCAATTGGTATTTTCAGATGCACAATACTGGGAAGATTTCCTTCCGCTTACTTTTACCCGCCCTGTTGCAGAAATGCGGTGCGGCATCCTTACCTTCTCCGAAAGATGGCAGAAAATTTTAAGTAATACAGAAGTTTCTTATTTTACGGAAACTTATTTACAGGATAAATTTACAGAGCCTGAAAAAAAAGAAAGCCTTTTTCTGGTAACGAATTTTTTACCGACCGAAAATATAATTCAGCAGATTAAAGATCTGAAGCAGGGCGAAGCTTTGGTGTATGAAGATGAGCTGGTGGCCGCAAAAATCAATATGGATGGTTTTTCGCTGCACCAGATTGAAAAGATGACCGATATTAAAGAGGAACTGGTGTTCTTTAAAAAGCCGTCGGACCTTTTTACCTATAATAAAGAAGCCATTGATTTTGATTTTCAGCTTTTGACCCACGGAAGGACTTCTCAGGAACTTTCATCAACCAACGGATTATTGGGAGATAAGAAAGACCTGTTTATCGAAGAAGGGGCCCAGGTTGAATTTTCCACATTGAATACCAAGACAGGGAAAATCTACATCGGCAGAAATGCTGAGGTCATGGAAGGCTGCCATCTCCGCGGCCCCATTGCCCTTTGTGAGGAGTCCAAATTTAACTTAGGAGCTAAAATTTACGGCGCGACAACCATTGGTCCGCACTCTAAAGTAGGAGGAGAAGTCAACAATATTATTATTTTCGGATATTCCAATAAAGGGCATGACGGTTTTGTGGGGAATTCCGTGATCGGCGAATGGTGTAACCTGGGAGCCGATACCAATTCATCCAACCTGAAAAACAATTACGGACACGTAAAATTGTGGAGCTACAGAACCAAAGCTTTTGAAGATACGGGATTGCAGTTTGCCGGATTAATTATGGGCGACCATTCCAAGACGGCCATTAATACCCAGTTGAATACTGGAACCGTTGTAGGCGTTGCTTCCAATATTTTTAAAGAAGGCTTTCCTCCGAACCTGATTGAAAACTTTTCATGGGGCGGATTTAAAGGCGATGAACGTTTCAAATTAGACAAGGCCTACGATGTCGCCGAGAAAGTAATGGCCCGAAGGAAAGTGCCTTTAACAGAGCAGGACAAAGCGATTTTCAAATATATTTTTGATACGTATTAAGAGAATAAAATAAAAACTTCAAAAAAATTGAAGTTTTTTGTTTTTTGATGTAATAGAATGTAAAAATTGATTGTCTTACTTATAGAAACAAGCTTATGACCCAGGAAATCTTTAAGGATTCGGTATTCGTTCTCAAAAATGAGATGTATCGCTTTGCGAAAAGGTTTGTCATGAGCAGTGACGAGGCAGAAGATGTGGTGCAGGACCTGATGATTAAATTCTGGCAGAAAAGAGAAGAGCTGGCACAGTTTGGGAACTTAAAATCCTATGCTTTGAAAGCCGTCAGGAATGAATGCCTGAACCGGCTGAAGCATCACGACGTCAAGCTGGGTTTTGCAGATATGCAGCTTCACCGGTCAGAACTGTACAGCATGGAAGTCAATAACCTGAAAGAGCATATCATAGGTTTTATCAATCAGCTTCCGGAAAAACAGAAGACCGTGATCCATTTGAAAGATGTAGAAGAATATGAAGTTTCGGAAATAGCAGAAATGCTGGAAATGGAAGAAAACGCAGTAAGAGTAAACCTTATGCGGGCAAGACAGAAAGTAAAAGAACAAATTTCTCAACTGATGAGCTATGAGCAAAGACAAATTTCAAGATAAATATAACGAGGTCTTCCAGAATATCAAGGAAGAAAAAATGGACTGGGATTTCGAAGATTTCCTGAAAAAAGCAGAAGGAAACGAGGATGAGGTCCAGAATAACGAAACACCCATTATCCCGATAGGGACAAAAGCAAAACCTTCATTCCCGAAATGGTTCTGGATGGCAGCAAGTGTAGCTGTGCTGTTGAGCATCGGTTTTATATTCAACGATAATCAGAAAAACGGGATTGAAGACCAGGCACAATTGGTTGAAAATCAGATTAAGCAGCAGAAAGGTGATTTTATTGAAGAAAATACAGACCACGAGGAGCAGGTAGTACTGAATCAGCCGTCAGATTCTGTTTCCGGAACTAAGAAAGATTCCGTATCACAGGAAAGAACCGTTGCCGAAAAAGATGTCATGGATGAAATCCTGCCTAAAAGAGGCCGTCTTAAAAAGGAAAGGAAACCTAAGTTTGTAAACAATTCTCCGAATAAACCTAAAGCTTCAGAGGCTGCGGCTTACCAGGATTCTTACGTAATTGTAAACGGAAAAAGAATCGAAAATGTAGAAGAAGCCATTAATGTAACTAAGTATTCATTTCAGATATTTGCAAATAACGTCAGTGAAAAATTAGCACAACCTAAAGTTGTAGACGACGATTATTAATTAACCTTAACCGATTATATATCCTGATCAGGCACGCATAATCAAAAATAAAAAATTGACTCATGAAAAAAATATTCTTCATATTCGCACTCGCTTTTTCACATTTCTTTAATGTGTACGGGCAGGATAAATTAGACCTGTTGTTCGAGAAATACCAGGATGTGGAAGGCGTAACTTCCATTAAGATTGCAAAACCTATGTTCGGGATGCTGAGCAGCCTGGACCTGGGAGACGCAGAACTGGATCAGATCAAGCCCCTGCTGTCAAAAATTACAGGGCTGAAAGTTTTGATTGCAGAAAAATCAACCGATGGAAAATCGGCTAAATCAAGGCAGCTGTCGCAGATCGGTAAAGATATTTCGTCTTACCTGAAAAGTATGAACTACAGTGAAATCATGTCCATGAACAGTGGCGGGGCCAAAATAAAATTTATGTCGGCGGAAGAAAAAAACGGTATTCTGGATGATGTACTGTTGAGTATAGACAGTGGTGGCGAAGAAAGTATCCTGGTGAAGCTGGACGGAAGGCTGTCCATGGACGATATCAGTAAGATTGTGAATTCAAACGAAACGAAGACCAATCCCGTTACCAATACAAGAAATGATCTTACCTCCCAGGGAAATTCTTCATATTTAAACGGAGAATCCAGAAATGTAAAGGACTTTACAGGAATCCAGGTAAGCACAGGGGTAAATGTAGTTTTCAAACAGGAAAGCCCGACCAGTGTGAAGGTAACTGCAGATGCCGATAAGCTTCAATATGTTATTACCAAAGTAGAAAACGGTGTTTTAAAAGTATATATTGATAACAAAGGTGTAAAAAACCTGAAGTTTAAGAACTTAAGTGTCAGTGTTTCCTCCCCGCGTATGGAAAATATCCAGACCATTTCCGGGGCAAGTTTCATCGTACTAAATACCATACAGGAAAATAACTTAAATATAGAGGCTTCATCAGGGTCCAATATAAACGGAAAGTTTGATGTGGCTGATAACATGAATGTATCCGTAGATTCAGGTTCAAATATAAGAGCAGGAGTAACCTCAGGGAAGATTGTTTTTAAGGGAACGAGCGGTTCCAATACGAATCTTGAAGGAACGGCAGGCACGGGAATATTTGAGGTTACCAGCGGAGCCGTATGCAGGGCGGAAAATTTAAAAATCAACACGGCAAATGTAGAATCTTCGTCAGGCGCAAGTATCAGCTTAGAGGTAAGAAATAAACTTAAAGTGGAGGCTTCATCAGGCGCTTCGGTAAAATATAAGGGAAATCCGGAGATCGATTCCAATATCAGCAAAGTTTCAGGAGGATCTTTAAGACAAATTAATTAAAATCAGTTACCATGAAAACATTGAAATATATTTTTCTGACCGTTTGTACCCTGTTTCTAATGCAGTCATGCATTGTATCCGAAAAAGCGAATATGGCGTACTTTTCAGATTCCGGAAACGATTTTAAAGGAGCAAAGTTTACCAGCATCAATATTCCGGTGTTTTTAGCCAAACCGGCTATTAGAAAAGCACTGAGAGAAGATTGGGATGATAATGAAGAGATTATCCGGATGATTAAAAAGGTCTCTAAAATCAAGATACTGACCGTTGAAAACGGAGACCGGGCCATGCTGAAAGATTTTGCAAGCTATCTGAATGATAACAATTATGAAGACTGGGCAACCATAAAGCATGACGGCGAAAATGTAAACATCAGGGTAAAGCAGAAAGGCGAAACCATTAAAAATATGCTGATTACCGTAAACTCAGGTAAAGAACTGGTTTTTGTTGATATAAAAGGAAGTTTTACGGCTGATGATATTTCAAAAATGATTGCTTCTGCAAGAGATAAATAGTTACTTTCATATTCAAAACATATTAAATTGTATTTTTTTTATAAAGGCCTTTCCGGATTTTGGAGCGGCTTTTTTGATTTAAGTTATTGATTGTTAAGTTTTATTTAAACTATTAAAATCGATTTTCGTAATTCAGCAAAATACCTTAATTTTGCAAGAAAGTAAAGATGTCTATTCATAACAAAATTGTAGAGACAGCCATCACTTTCGATGACGTGCTTCTAGTCCCTTCTTATTCAGAAGTTTTACCTAACCAGGTTTCACTGAAATCAAGACTTACTGACAAAATTACGCTTAATGTTCCCATCGTTTCTGCTGCAATGGATACCGTTACAGAAGCTGAGCTGGCAATTGCTCTGGCAAGAGTGGGCGGTCTGGGCTTTATCCATAAGAATATGACGATTGAGGAACAGGCTGCACAGGTTAACCGTGTAAAGCGTTCGGAAAACGGAATGATTTCAGATCCTGTTACCCTTTCGAAAGACCATACCCTGGCTGAAGCCAAGGAGACCATGGCGAAATATAAAATCTCCGGTCTTCCGGTAGTGGATGCTGAAAATATTTTAATCGGAATTATTACCAACAGGGATGTAAAATATCAGGAAAACCTTACCATGAAGGTGGAGGAGATCATGACCAAAGAAAACCTCATCACTTCGGATAAAGATACCAACCTGGAAAAAGCAAAAGAAATCCTTCTGAAGAGCAGGATTGAAAAGCTTCCTATTGTTGATAAAAATAATAAATTGGTGGGCCTGATTACGATTAAGGACATCGATAACCAACTGGAATACCCGAATGCAAATAAAGATGATAACGGCCGCCTGATTGTTGGCGCAGGCGTTGGAGTCGGTGAAGATACGCTGGACCGGATTGAAGCTTTGGTGAAAGCCGGTGTTGATATTATCGGGATTGATTCTGCCCACGGACATTCAAAAGGCGTACTGGATAAGATTTCTGAAATCAGGAAGGCCTATCCGGATCTGGATATTGTCGGAGGGAATATCGTAACGGCTGAAGCAGCTGAAGACCTGATCAAAGCAGGGGCAAATGTTCTTAAAGTAGGCGTAGGGCCTGGTTCTATCTGTACAACAAGAGTAGTTGCAGGAGTTGGGGTTCCCCAGTTATCTGCCATCTATAACGTTTACGAATATGCCCGATCTAAAAATGTTGCAGTAATTGCCGACGGAGGGATTAAACTTTCCGGGGATATTGTAAAAGCAATCGCAAGCGGGGCAGGAGCAGTGATGCTGGGATCACTTCTGGCAGGAACAGATGAAGCACCGGGTGAAGAAATTATATTCCAGGGAAGGAAATTTAAAACTTACCAGGGAATGGGAAGCCTTTCTGCAATGAAGAGAGGAGGTAAAGAAAGATATTTCCAGAGTGAGGCTAAGAAATTCGTTCCGGAAGGAATTGAAGGAAGAGTACCAAGCAAAGGCTCATTGGAAGAAGTTATTTTCCAGCTGACCGGAGGCTTAAGAGCTGGAATGGGATATTGCGGTGCCAAGGATATCAAGGCATTACAGGAAGATACAAAAATGGTAATGATTACAGGAAGCGGATTGAAAGAATCCCATCCTCACGATGTAATCATCACGCAGGAAGCCCCGAATTATTCTTTGTAATAATAATTTTAGTTATAAAATAAAAAAGACTGTCCAAATTCTGGGCAGTCTTTTTTATTTAAAATACAGCCGTAATATGAAAGGCTATACTGTATGTCAGATTAAATGAAATTATTTATGCAGATGGTCCTTAAAATCATCAATCCGGTAATCCGTCAGGGCATTTCCTTTTTCAATTTTCTCTTTGGAATAAAGTCTGAAATCATTTTCCGTTTTCTCCAGAAGATAATCATAAGGCCCGACCTGGGAAATCAGTTTTACCAGGACCGGAGAAATTTCCAGACAGATGAAAAGCCCCATAATAAATGTTGCCGCCAGGCCGATGATGGCCGAGTTTTTCCCCAGCTCATCCAGTGCCTGCAGCCTTGCCGCAAAACCGTTGAACCGGTCTTCAAAAGTTTCCGTAGATTTCCTTTCGGTTTCCAGGTTCGTATACACTTTTGAAATTTCTTTATCCAGATAAGCCAGTCTCGGGGTCACCTGTTTCTGGTAATTTTCAAGATCCAGCCGTCTCTGTTCCTTCAGTTCCTGCTTACGTTTGGCATTCGGGCCGAAGCCTTCCTTCCCGCTGGTCAGTCCGGACTGTTTCCCCAGAATTTCTTTTTCAAGCTCTACCGCTGCGGAATCATAGGATTTCTGGTATTGAACGATCTTGTCTGAAATCTGTTTTTTCTCTGTCTCAAAAGGTCCGCTCTGCTGAAGGATCCTTCCGTTCATCTCGCCCTGAAGCTGTTTTTTATTCCTCTGGATAATGGTATTCAGCTGCTTGTTAACTTCCTTTTCAAAAATTTTAAGCTCTAACGGCTTGGAAATAATAATTCCTAAAAAAGTGGCCAGGATCAGTCTCGGAATGGCCATCAGGATCTGGTTCCACCAGGTTCCTGTTTTCTTGATGGAAGATACAATATACCGGTCAAGGTTAAATATCATTAATCCCCACAGCAGGCCGAAACCGATTGCTGTCCAGATCTCGTCAAAAACCGTGTACATTGCATAGCCGGCAGAAAGTGTGGCAAAAACCGCCGTAAAAAGAACGATCCCCCCGATCCCTGCAAACTTATTCCATTCGCTGGGTGTTTTTCTGAGGATATGAATGTTTCCTCCGGAACAGACCATCAGAAACTTCTGAAACCAATTGATGTTATGATTGGCTTGATTTATAGTTTGTTGATTGTTTTTCATTATTGAAAATTTATACAAATGTACTATTAAAAATCATACCAATGCAAAAGATAGTATTATGTTTAACCCAGTATACTTGTTGTGACAGTCATTAAATTGAAAATCAATAAATTAAATTTATATTGGAAAAAAATCTTATATTTAAATATCATTCAAAAAAAATTATTATGAAAAATGTACTAAGACTTTCAGCCGTTTGTCTGGCGTTGACGCTGGTTTCGTGTAACAAAGAAAAAACCATTGATGATGAGCTGAAGGAAGCAGCAGCAGGGATGAACAAGCTGGGCCCGCAGATGATGAGTGACGGGATCCGCCTTGACAGTGTTTCTGTACAGCCCGGAAAAATATTCAAGTATAATTATACTTTAACGGAAGACGTAAAAGAAAGTGTAAGCCCTGAAGAAATCGAAGCCTTTAAAAAGCAGGCAAAAGAAGGAGCTCTGGCCGTTGTAAAAACCTCTCCGGAGATTAAGGAATTCCGGGATAATGATGTTACTATGACCTATTTTTATTACGATAAAAACGGGAAGCCGACCATGGATTTTACCATTATTCCTGCCGAATATAAAGCAAATAAATAATTTTTTTCAAAAAGTAAATTTCCCGCAGACTTCTACTTATAGATGATCTTTAAAAGTTTCTATAAATTTTCAATACTGAAATTTAAGCAGATGTTAATCCGGATTGGTTGATTGAATTATTTATTTCAAACGGTCCGGATTCTGCTTTAAAAAGCTGTCCCAGCCGGTATATGATTTAGTATCGGCAATGGTTCCGGAATTGAAATGATGGCAGACGGCAACCGCCAGTCCGTCAGAAGCATCAAGATACTTTGTAGGAAATTCTTTCAGTTTCAAAAGGTTCTGCAGCATGCCTGCCACCTGTTCCTTGCTTGCGTTTCCGTTTCCGGTGATCGCCATCTTTATTTTTTTAGGTGAATATTCCGTAATCGGGATATTCCGGTACAGGCTTGCTGCCATGGCAACGCCCTGGGCGCGGCCCAGCTTCAGCATACTCTGGACATTCTTGCCGTAGAAAGGAGCTTCCAGGGCAACCTCATCAGGATGATACTCATCAATCAGCGCCAGTGTCTTCTCAAAAATATATTTCAGCTTGGTTTCGTGGTTGGGATACTTTTTAAGGATCAGTTCATGGATGGAAACCATCTCCATATTCCCTTTTTTCACGGAAATCAGTCCAAACCCCATTATCGTAGTGCCCGGGTCAATCCCTAAAATAATCTTCTCTGCAATCATTAGGGCAAAGATAAGGCTTCTGCATTGTCCTGATAGGAAATTTCAGGCATAAAATGTAAAATAATTTGATACATAAGAAAATTATGTATAGATTTGCTAGGTATAAAAGAACAGTATTGAAAAAAAACAGTCTGTATAAAGGGACGCTCCAGAATATTATCCTGAAGCTGCTTGCCAGAGAAGTGAAAATGTACGGGTACCAGATTACCCAGCGTGCTAAAGAACTTACAAAAGGCGAGCTTGAAATGACCGAGGGCGCATTATATCCGCTTCTCCATAAGCTGGAAGCAGAAGGGATGATAACTTCTGAAATCCGGAAAGTCAGCGGGAGAGACCGCAAATATTACCTTTTAACGGATAAAGGGAAAAAACAGCAGATTGAGCAGGAACAGGAAATGCAAAACTATTTATTTAACCTAAATACCATTTTTAATCTATGATTACTCAGGACCAGGAACTTCAGATCGAAACGTATCTGCGCTCAAGAAAACTTTACCATGAACTGCATCTGGAAATTAAAGATCATTTTATGTCTCAGATTTCTGATGAAATGGCAAATCAGGGCATCGGTTTTCAGGAAGCATTTTTAAAAACAAAATCAGATTGGGGAAAAGAACTTGAAATGGTTCGTGCTGATCTTTTCTCCTTTAAGAAGATTGCAAGGATTGAAAAGCAGGTCCTGAAAAAAAGATTCAGGAAAATTGTCTTTTCTTCTGCTGCCTGGTCTCTGCTGTTCATCGCATTTTTCTTTATCAGTGCAGAAGCTTTTACGGTTTTACAGGTTGTATTAATGGGAAGCTGGATAGGCTTGTTAGGCTATAGTTTTTTAACTAAAAAAATTGCATTCTCTCATTACGTAGCAATCAGCTTCCATCCGCTGGTAATCCGGAATATGCTGCTGTCAGTGGCCTTGGTTTTTTTAATCGGTTTTCTTCCTGTTGACTTTATTACAACTCTGACAGATATGGAAATCAACCGGTTCTTCCTTGTGTACGCTACTTTTGTACAGCTGCAGATCTTATATTTTAAAGTGAAAAGAATAAATGTTTTAGTCTGAATTGATCATGTTAAATCTTAAAAATGATATCAAAAGAACAGGAACATCAGATTACTGATTATTTAATCTTACACAGGCTTCCTGTAGATATTCTGCTGGAAGTAA
The DNA here is from genome assembly GCF_001421435.1 of Chryseobacterium sp. Leaf201. Lineage (GTDB taxonomy): Bacteria > Bacteroidota > Bacteroidia > Flavobacteriales > Weeksellaceae > Chryseobacterium. The sequence goes on along the minus strand of NZ_LMKA01000059.1, from coordinate 30,043 downwards.
AAGACCATATGACAGAACAGGTTTCTGATATTCAGATGCAGGAAAACCTGGACTTTGACAAAGCTTTTTTAAAGACACAAAAGCTTTGGGCGGATGAGTTTAAAATGACAACCTACCCTGTTTTTTACAGTGGGCAGATCCCGGTAATCATCAAAAAAATAGTAAAAGAAAAGTACAGCAGCATCATTAAGAAATCACTTTGGTTTGGTATCCTGTCATTTGCCATTAATTTTATGCTTATTTATCTATCCGAAAATCAGGAAGTTTATAACGATCTTTTCAGATTTTATAATTCCATGTTTGTCCTGATCCCGTTTTTATTTTGGATTTTCAGTCCGGAAATGCGGAAATATGTAAGAAGAGATTTCAAATACCAGGGAAAGCTATTTTATACCTTATACCAGCAGAATTTAGGCCTATATATCATCTGTGCCAATGTCATGTTCCAGATTATATTAAGGGAAGACCGATACGTCTTTAACTTTTTCAGAACTGAAGATTCAGTAGCGTTGCTTCCGTTAATGATTGCGCTGCTCGTTCCTTTTATTTTACAGGTGATGATTATTTTTGTACTCATTAATTTTTTCGAGCACAGAAAATCATTGTATAAGATGCAGGATTTCCTTAGTATTCCAGAATAAGCTGCGTTTTTGATAGTCAAAAAAATTATTGGTCTTGAAATCTAATTTCTGACAGAATGATTATTCTGATGTACTGTTCCTCACAAAAACGATATAAATATCTTCTACCTTATTACTTTCGGTGAAAAATTTTGTCAAAGGCTTAGGGATATAATGAACATCATAGTGCTTTGAGTACAGAGAATAGCTTTTATTATACAGTTTATAGTCTAACCGTTTCCCGTGAAGAAAGACAAAAGAATGCTCACCTGCATATGGCGGACCCACGCTAATCTCTCCCAATGATTGCAGCATACCGTTTTCCTGAAGTTTTATAGTAGTATTTTGTGAAAGTTCATCCTTAGAAAAAACTTTTAACCTACGGTCAAAGATAAATGGATCCGGATTGAATTCCAGCAAAAAGTTTGACTCTTTAACCAGTTCCTCCGGAATTTCCAATGTGAAAAATCCGTTTTCATCTGTTTTTGTTGAATATACCTGTGATACGGTAATTAAGCTGACGTTTGCTGATATAGGTTTTCCGGTTCCATCTGATACTATTTTTCCGGAAATAGAAGGAAGGATATTTGTATCTTTTTGCTGTCCTTTATCCTGTTTTTTCTGAGGAGTTTTGACTTCAGTTACCGATATATGTCTGGTTTGAGCAGGGTAATGCTGGATTATGCCGGCTGTTAAAGCGAACCCTGCAGCGATTTTTGTAAAGGTAATGTTGCGTGGTCGGATATCTTTATTGAATTGCAGCCGGTTTTCCAAATGTTCTTCCGGCTTCCTGTTGATAAGGATACCACAGAACTTTTCACTATTGTTCTGTATAATAATGTCGGCAATTTCTGTATGGGTAAGTGTTGTAAGGTCGTACACTTTTTTTGAACACAGGCTGCAGTATTTTCCTCCCGGAATATCAGCCATCTTATCTGCTGATTCCGTGCAGGGCTTTTCAATTCTCAGATATGGTTTCATAAGCTTAGTTTACACCAGAACGGAAATTCAGGACAATTATTTTGAAATCAAATCACAGAACCAGAAAACATATTCTCCTTTACCGTCTTCATCATTTTCATCAGATTTAGGTTTCGGATATGTTTTTTTAACGGTTTCCCCAATTTCAAACTGAACCGGATTTTTAAAAATCGGTCCGTCAAAAGTGAAAGTGTGGAATTCCCCGTTCTCTCCGCAGGGATCCACATTTTCAGGTAAATCTTGAATAAAATCCTGATCAATAATTCTGCCTGCAAAACTTTTGTCCAGATACGTTTCATTGACGCAGGTAATGATGGTTTTAAAGCCTGAATCTAAAAATTGATGGATGAGGTCTGTGGTGTTCTGTTTCCATAACGGGAAAACGGCTTCCATACCGATGGCCCGCAGCTGATCTTCACGGTATCTGCGTAAGTCTTCCAGAAAAATATCCCCGAAAATGGAATGTGTTATGCCCCGGGACTGTATTTCATTCATGGTTCTGGTCATGATCTGATGATATTCTTCCATAGAAGGTTCCTGTGGAAGCTCCATTTTAATCAAAGGCAATCCTAAGCTTTCTGCCTGCTGTTCCAGCAGTGAAACATGAACACCGTGCATGGAAATCCTCTGAAATTCTTTATTGATACTCGTCAGCAGGGAAGAAACTTCAAATTGATCTTCCTTTAAAATTGTATACAGGGCGAGCGCAGAATCTTTTCCACTGCTCCAGTTGAAGATGGCTTTTGGTTTCATGTGTTGATAAGGTCTGTCATTATACCTGGGATTTCTGCATTTTTACTGCAGGCCGCTCATTTCTGCTTCAATCTGTACCATGCCCGCTTTCATACTGCCTTTATCAACCGCTCTCTGCCATTCTTTTTCAGCTTTGCTTTTATCTCCCAGGCTGTGATAATAACTTCCTAAAATGGTATGCCCTTCAATCTCACCCATGCTGATGATTTTCTGTCCCAGTTTTATAATTTCAGGGTTCTGCTTGGGCTTTTTAAGCTTATTTTTTAAGACAGCTTCCATTCCGCCGGCATCCTGCATCACCATTAACCCAAATTTTTCCATACAGGCTTTGGCGAGGCCTCTGGTGCACAGGTCATCTATGGTTTTGGTATAGTTGCTCATTGCGCTTTCATCAAACAGCTTGTCAAAATTATTGGCTTTGGATTTTGCTCTGATTTTACGGTAATATTCATACAGCAGCTGTGCATTCTTTTTAGCCAGGGCATTATCTTTCCTGTTGTTTTCAGCCAAGCTGTCTTTTTTCAGGTCCCATCTGGTATTCTGTACCCATGAGGAAATCCCGGTTAAACGGTTTTTAGACACTTTAAATACAAAAATATCTTTATCCGGAAAAACTACCAGTGAGTCATTCTTTACAAAATAATCCCCTTTCCCATAGCCTGCAATATCTACTTTCCCATTGCCGTCAAAAGCAAAATACGGGTATAAAGTTTCTTTAGCGTTGGTCATGAAATAGCCTTGTAGATTGTTGTCAGCCTCTTGTGCATTGAAATATCCACAGGAAATAATTCCGAGCAGAAATAAAATATATTTCATTATTTAAAATGTTTTCTTTGAGTAAAAATACAAAACCTCAAAGAAAATTCCTTGAGGTTTTAATTTATATTTTAAAACAGTCAGTAGTAAAACAGTCTGCCCGAAACGGATCTACATGTTTCTTCTGTACTTTCCGCCTACTTCAAACAGAGCATTGGTAATCTGCCCAAGCGAACAATATTTCACGGCATCCATCATGACATTGAATAAATTCTGCTGGTTGATGGCTGCGTGCTGCAATGTTTTTAAAGCATCTTCGGATTTATCTTCATTCGATTTCTGGAAATTGTGAAGCGTTTCAATCTGAACCTGCTTTTCTTCCTCCGTCGAACGGATTACTTCACCCGGGCGGACCGTCGGCGAACCGTCTTTTCCTAAGAAAGTATTCACCCCGATAATTGGATACTCACCGGTATGCTTCAGCCATTCGTAATGCATGGATTCTTCCTGGATTTTTGAACGCTGATACATCGTTTCCATGGCTCCTAAAACACCACCTCTTTCCGTAATTCTGTCGAATTCCGTATAAACGGCTTCTTCCACTAAATCTGTCAGTTCTTCAATAATAAATGAACCCTGAAGCGGATTTTCGTTTTTAGCCAATCCCAGTTCTTTATTGATGATCAGCTGAATGGCCATCGCTCTTCTTACAGACTGCTCAGTCGGAGTCGTAATGGCTTCGTCATACGCATTGGTGTGCAATGAATTACAGTTGTCATAGATGGCATAAAGCGCCTGAAGCGTCGTTCTGATATCATTAAAATCAATTTCCTGTGCGTGAAGTGAACGTCCGGAAGTCTGAATGTGGTATTTCAGCATCTGGCTTCTTTCATCAGCGCCGTATTTCAGTTTCATGGCTTTCGCCCAGATTCTTCTTGCTACACGTCCGATTACGGAGTATTCAGGGTCAATCCCGTTGGAGAAGAAGAATGATAAGTTCGGGGCAAAATCATTAATGTCCATTCCTCTTGACAGATAGTATTCCACATACGTGAAACCGTTGGCCAAGGTAAAGGCTAACTGTGAAACCGGGTTCGCACCCGCTTCTGCAATGTGATATCCGGAAATAGAAACGGAGTAGAAGTTCCTTACTTTTTCCGTGATGAAATATTCCTGAACATCACCCATTAATCTCAGGGCAAATTCAGTAGAGAAAATACACGTATTCTGGGCCTGGTCTTCCTTTAAGATATCAGCCTGAACGGTTCCACGAACCGTTGCGATTGTTTTAGCTTTAATTTCAGCATAAGCTTCGGCAGGAATAACTTCATCCCCTGTGATTCCTAATAATTTTAAGCCTAAACCGTTATTGGAAGGCGGCAATTCGCCATTATATTTTGGTCTTTCCAGCCCTTTATCGTCGAATTTTGCTTTTAAAACTTCTTCAACTTTAGCTTCCAGTCCGTTTTCAGCAATATATTTTTCAACATTCTGGTCGATGGCAGCATTCATAAAGAAAGCGAGCAGCATCGGAGCCGGTCCGTTGATCGTCATTGAAACCGAAGTCATGGCATTCACCAGGTCAAATCCGGAATATAGTTTTTTAGCATCATCCAGTGTGGCGATAGAAACACCCGCATTCCCGATTTTACCGTAAATATCCGGTGGTAGAGCAGGATCCTGACCGTATAAAGTCACCGAGTCAAAAGCAGTTGAAAGACGTTTGGCATCCATTTCCGCAGAAACATAGTGGAACCTTCTGTTGGTTCTTTCTGGCCCGCCTTCTCCGGCAAACATTCTCGTAGGATCTTCTCCTGTTCTTTTGAAAGGATAAATTCCGGCGGTATAAGGAAATCCTCCCGGAAGGTTTTCCTGGCCTTTCCATTTGATCAGATCACCCCAATCGGTGTATTTTGGTAATGATATTTTTGGAATTTTTAAATGAGATAAAGATTCTGTTGAGGTTTCAACCTTAATTTCTTTTCCACGGACAAAATAAGAATAAAACTCAGCTTTAAAAGCCTGTTTCGTATCATCCCAGTTGTTCAGGAAGTCTATATTTTCCTGTTGAAGATCTTTTTCGGCTTTCTGATATTCAGCATCCAAAGTTTCATGAGAAAGGAATTTTTTTACCCCTTCAATATGATACATTTTTCTTGCTAAATCTGCCTGTTTTTCAACATTGGCGTCATATTGCCTGTTGTTTTCAACAATTTCAGAAAGGTAACGTACTCTTTTCGGAGGAATGATGGTTACTTCATCGGTAATTTCCTGTTCAACAAACCCCTGCAGGTTTAACCCTGAAAATTTATCGTTTACTTTTTCAACTAACCTGTTGTATAATTCAGTTGTTCCGTGGTCGTTGAACTGAGATGCCTTTGTTGCATACACCGGCATATCGTCCAGCGGACTTTCCCATAACAAATGGTTTCTCTGGAACTGTTTTCTTACAGCCTGAAGTGCATCCAGAGCACCACGTTTATCAGATTTATTTAAAGCAACAAGGTCTGCATAATCCAGCATGTCGATTTTTTCCAGCTGTGTGGAAGCTCCGTATTCAGGAGTCATTACGTACATGGAAACGTCTGCAAAATCAGATACTTCAGAACCGGACTGTCCGATACCCGAAGTTTCCAGGATGATGACATCCGGATGAGCCAGTTTTAACACATTTAAAGCTGAATGAATAAACGGCGAAACAGAAACGTTGTTCTCCCTCGTCGCCATGGAACGCATATACACCCGCGGGTCATTGATGGCATTCATACGGATCCGGTCACCCAAAAGCGCACCTCCGGTTTTCTTTTTCGAAGGGTCAATAGAGATGATGGCAATTTTTTTATCAGGGTTTGAACGGATGAAACGTCTTACCAATTCGTCAGTAAGGGAAGATTTTCCGGCCCCGCCCGTACCTGTAATTCCGATAATCGGAATGTTGAGGTCTTTTGATTTTTCGTCAATGGCTTTTACCAATTCCGGTTTTTCTTCCGAGAAGTTTTCAACCGCAGAAATAATCTTGGCAATGCTGGTAGAATTCTCAAAGCTGATGGAATCCAGGTCTTCAGCCGTTACTTCTTTTCCGGTTGCGAAATCTGATCTTTTTACCAGATCATCGATCATGCCCTGTAAACCAAGCTCACGGCCGTCATCCGGGGAATAAATCCTGTCGATTCCGTAGGACATGATGTCTTCGATTTCTTCAGGAAGGATAACGCCGCCGCCACCACCGAAAATCTTAATCTGCGGAGAATTTTTTTCTCTTAGAAGATCATAGATGTATTTGAAATATTCGTTGTGGCCGCCCTGGTAAGACGTGAGGGCAATGGCATTCGCATCTTCCTGAATGGCTGTATTCACCACTTCTTCTGCCGACTTATCATGACCAAGGTGGATGACTTCGCATCCTGTTCCCTGGATCACGCGGCGCATGATATTAATCGCTGCATCGTGGCCGTCAAACAAGGAGGCCGCTGTAACGATTCTTACTTTATTTATTGGAGTATATTTTTGGGTTTCCATAAAAAATCTAGAAATTTTCTGAATTTTCAAATATAATAATAAAATAACAACCGGTGATTTATATTTAAATGATTGGATTTTAGTATTTTATATTTCAAAGGTTTAACATAAAGATGTCGCAGTCAGGCTATAGGCTGATTTACAATGATCATTTCCACCATTGATTAATATCCGGCTTCTCAAATTAAAAATCTCTATTTTTGCATCCTATTATATATATTCAGTATGAAAAAGGCATTCTTATATTTTGCATTGGGAACGGTTGTGAGTTTTTTGATCAATTATTTCTTTTACAGTTCAGAAAATATCGGGCTTGATATATATTACGCACTGGCTTTCGGTTTTGCGTGGGGGATTGCTTATTACCTGGATACACCCAATTTCACACTGTCTCAGAAACTGGGGCTGTCTTTTGCTGCCATGGCAGCTCTTGTACTGGTCGGGACATTGCTTTTCAGCCTTGAACTTGCCATTCCTTCCATCCTGAAATTTTCAACGGTTTTTGTGGCTTATTACCTGATTGCCAGCTTCCGGGCAAATAAAACACTCAGGAAGTAAGTTCTATACCATATATATTTATTATTTTATCAGAAGTTTGATAAACTTCATTCTGTTAAAAAAACAAGAAACAGGTTTGTCTGAATATTTCTTTTATTAATTATAGGGGAGTCTTAAACGAGCTTTTTTATTTACAGCATAATTAGAAATTTAAGCTCTTGTTATCACATTTGTACCTTTATTGTTATTATCCACATTCTTAATGCAGTAACGCAAATAAATGATTTAAGTATTTAAAACAAAATATGTTTTTGCATTCTGAAAATAATTTGTACCTTTGCACACCCTTATGGGGAAAATTATGTTTAATCTTTAACTAAAACGTGTGAATACATTAAGTTACAAAACTGTTTCAGCGAACAAAGCTACTGCTAATAAAGAATGGGTTGTGGTAGACGCTGAAGGACAGCCGTTAGGAAGACTAGCTTCTACGGTTGCAAAGATTTTGAGAGGTAAGCACAAAACAAACTTTACACCCCACGTAGATTGTGGTGATAACGTAATTGTTTTGAATGCTGGGAAAGTTACGCTTTCCGGAAATAAGTGGGACGACAAGACGTACATCTGGCATACAGGTTATCCTGGAGGGCAGAAGTCTATGACTGCGGCTGAACTTCAGAAGAAAGATTCTTTAAAAGTATTGGAAAAATCCGTAAAAGGTATGCTTCCGAAAAACAGATTAGGATCTGCATTGTTGAAGAACCTTTATTTATATGAAGGGACTGAGCACAAGCATGAAGCTCAACAGCCTAAAACAATTAATGTTAACGAATTTAAATAATTAATTATGTCTATAGTTCACAAAATCGGAAGAAGAAAAACTTCTGTAGCTAGAGTTTATGTAAAGCCAGGTTCTGGAAACATTACAGTAAACGGAAAAGATGCAAAAGATTATTTCTCTACAGACGTGATGGTTTACAAATTGAACCAGCCGTTTATCCTTTCTGAAACTGCTGGTCAGTATGACGTTACCGTAAATGTTTTCGGTGGTGGTAATACAGGTCAGGCAGAGGCTATCAGATTAGGTATTTCAAGAGCTTTATGTGAAATCAATGCTGAATTCAGATTAGCTTTGAAGCCTGCTGGTTTACTTACAAGAGACGCAAGAATGGTGGAAAGAAAGAAGCCAGGTCAGAAAAAAGCAAGAAAGAGATTCCAGTTCTCAAAACGTTAAGAACTGCGGTAGGCTTAGAGCAATATGCAATAAGCTATTTGAAAAACTTATTAAACTTTTTAACTCGCTTACAGCTTACAGCTTAGTGCCTGAAGCTTAAAGCAAATTGCCCGTTACGTTTAGCATCCAAACGCTTCTCCCATCTAAAGAAGTTGTTGATTGTTTAAGAGACGGAAAGTAAACTAACAAAAACAGAAAACATGGCAAAAGCAAATGTAAAAGACCTCCTAGAGGCTGGCGTACACTTCGGTCACATGACCAGAAAGTGGAATCCAAATATGGCTCCATACATTTTTATGGAGAAAAACGGTATTCACATTGTAGACTTACATAAAACAGCAGTTAAACTGGATGAAGCGTGCAGCGCTTTGGAAAAATTAACTTCTGCAGGTAAAAAAGTTCTTTTCGTAGCGACTAAAAAGCAGGCGAAAGAAGTAGTTGCTAAGCATGCTGCTGAACTTAATATGCCTTATATCACAGAAAGATGGCCGGGAGGTATGTTAACGAACTTCGTTACGATCAGAAAGGCTGTAAAGAAGATGAACTCTATCGACAAAATGAAAAAAGACGGTACGTTCGAAACTTTATCTAAAAAAGAAAGATTACAGGTAGACAGACAGAGAGCTAACTTAGAGAAAAACTTAGGTTCTATCTCTGACATGGTTCGTCTTCCTTCTGCAATCTTCGTTGTAGATATCATGAGAGAACACATTGCTGTAACGGAAGCTAAGAAATTAGGAATTCCTGTTTTCGGTATTGTTGATACCAACTCTGACCCTAGAAAAGTAGACTTCGTTATCCCAGGAAACGATGATGCTTCTAAATCTATCGATATGATCTTGAACATTGTTTCAGATTCTATCAAAGAAGGTCAGTCTCAGAGAAAAGCTGATAAAGAAAAATCTAAAGAAGAAGGAGAAGTAGTATCTGCTGATAAAGATGCTGACTTTGACGGAGAATAATTAAGGTTTTCCTTACCATAAAAAAACCACTGGATCTCAGATTCAGTGGTTTTTTATTTGATACATTGAGAGCCGTGGATTAATATCCATCCTAACAATTCATTTAATCAGCTAACTTAGTTTGAAAGCACCATGCTGTAAGAACTGCTTACCAGTTTGGTTTTCTGGTACACCGCATCACAGATCATCCCGGAAAAGTTGTAATTCTGATTTACCGGAACCATTACGGCAGCCTTTTTATTCACCCCGATCGGGATTTTCTTAAAGTAATTGTTTCCGCTGACAGTCAGTACGATATTACAGCGGGATTTATTTTCTACCATAACCGATGTTTTGCCGGGATCCGAAGAACCGTTCAGTATATCCGTTAAAACCGCAGCTGTTTCAGATTTATAGGTCTTAACCAAAGCCTGATATTCTCTCTCAGCCTGCGCGGCAGGCGTTGTGCTGCTTCCCGTATTGGAGACCGCAGGAACAACGGCTGGAGCTGGTTTTCTCACAGGGTAAGTTGTTTTTTTCGGCGCTGTACTGCCGCAGCTGTTCAGAAATAAAGCAGCCATAAAAGAAAAGGAAAGTAGTATTTTCATTGACAAAGTATCTGGGTGTAAATGTAATATTTTTACTTTTTTCAGCAGCCTTTTTCAATTGTTTATCAAAAAAAATTTGTCGTACATTCCGCCATCTATCAAAATATAAATAAAAAAGGATGTCTCTTTTATGGACATCCTTTTTTATAACTGATCAGAACGACTGATTAAATTCTTTTTTAATTGATTCTGAACTTAATATACGTAATTGTCTTTCCTTTTGCAGAGAACAGTTCCTCATAATAGGTTCTGATATCCCTTAAATGAGGTGTATTCGGGTCATATTCCAGCGCGCCGTAAATATCATGATGCGCCGTAATGATTTCATAGCCTGCTCCCTGCAGGAACCCAAGCGTGTATCCGTGAAGGAATTCAGAATCTGTTTTCAAATGAACGATCCCGCCGGGCTTAAGGAATTTTTTGTACCTCTCTAAAAAATCAGGGTGGGTCAGCCTGTGCTTCGTACGCTTGTATTTAATCTGCGGATCCGGAAAGGTAATCCAGATTTCATCCACTTCATTTTCCCCGAAAAAATGGTCAACCAGTTCAATCTGGCTTCTTAAAAATGCAACATTCTTCATGCCGTTCTCAACCGCTTCCTTGGCTCCGAACCAGAATCTTGCCCCTTTGATATCGATCCCGATAAAATTTTTCTCAGTGAAAGTCTTGGCAAGCCCTACAGAATATTCGCCCTTGCCGCAACCTAATTCCAGAACAATCGGATTCTCGTTTTTAAAGAAGTCCGTTCTCCATTTTCCCTTAAGGCCAAAGCCGTTCAATGCTTCCTCCCTTGACGGCTGGATCACGTTCGGCAATACTTTGTTTTCTGCGAATCTTACTAATTTATTTTTACCCATGAGAAATTTAAAATCCTGCAAAAATAACGAAAATTACACAAATGCCTTATTGTTGACATTAAAAATAGGGAACTGAGGCTTATTTTTTTGAAGAACTCCCTAAAGCGACCATCAGGGGTTTCTGGATTGTCTTCTGTGAAGCATACTGCGCGCCGCAGACAATACTCGTGAACAGGTAGTCGCCTTTCTGTACCACAATTGAATTGTCGCCGCGTGAAGGGACCGGAAGCCTGTATTTTGTAGTCCCGATGCCTTCGATCCGAACGATAATATTGCAGTCGGATTTATTTTCAATCATAATGATGCACTCTTTGGCATTGGGATCATTGTCAAAAAGGGAATTCAGGATTTTTACCGTTTTGTTTTTATGCTCTACCGGGTTTTCGGCCATCAGCATATTGAATTCTGAAGCTTCCGTATCCGGAATAGCTGCAGCGGGTTTGGCAGCTGCTACAGGCGCAATATAAACATTCTGGGGATTACTCGGGGTATAGACCACGGCAGCCTGCCCGGCCTGTAATTCTTTCTGGTATTTTGCAATCTGCTTCTGTTTGATGATCGCATTCATCTCATCAAAGGATATTTTTGTGGAAGAACGCCTTTTCAGCATAGCCAGCCAATCCTGCATCTGGCGGACCTTGGTATCTCCGGGCTGGGCGTTTTTAATATATTCCTTCATCATCTCCATCACACGCGGTTTCAGGACAGACCTGCGGGGATCATCAGGATGGGCATCCCTCAGGAAAGCATTGATCTCGTAAATATTTTTGCTTTTTAAAATATTACTGTAATCTTTTCCTTTTGACTGGGCTGAAAGATTCATAAAAAGGAGGGCACTAAAAAACAGAAGCAACTTTTTCATTTACTAAAATTAATTTATACTAAAATTATCCTCTCAGCCTAGTTGAATTCAGGTTATCAGTATGAATAAATTCTGTGAAGGCAGGATGATTTTTCTCCATTCCCAGATTTATCGATAAAATTACTATAATTTAAATAAAAACAAAAAATGTATACTGCAATTTTTGCCATATACATTTTCCGGCTTAATAAAAGCGGTAGTTTATTTCAGGACGTCCTGAAGATGCGAGTTCCTTAACCGCTTCTGGTAAATCGGCAGGTACTTTTCAATCGGGATTTTTACAGCCTCAAAATTACCGGCTGCCACATACGGATCAATATTTTCTGAAGTATACACAAACTGAAGAAAATTATCAATAAGGTTCTCCGGAATTTTAAATCTTGTGAAATAATCCTTACCCAGATAATTCCTGATCTGCGCTACAGAAGTGTTCATCCGCTCATATGCCATGTAACGCTGTTTCTTTTTTCTTTCTCCGGAAAGGATGTCGTATATACTTTCCAGGCTGAAGGTAAGTCCGCCGTCCCTTAACCCGGCTACCGGAAGCTGCGGAGGCGTGCCGTCGCCTTTTGGTTCAGGCAGACCGATCACTTTTTTTATGGCAAGACCCTTATCTTCTTTTTTCAGGGCATTTACATCGTATCTCAGGTTTCCCGTGGGCTTAAATCTGTTGATCACGATTTCCTGAATATCGTGATAGGCAATTTTCAGCTCGACCAGATTCTTCTGATTGACCATCTGAGGGGTAAGCTTAATATCTTTTCTCTCTGTGACAATAGAGGTAAAACGCACAATATCGCCGGCATTGGCGGGAAGGTTGAAATCACCGTTGTAATCACTCAGAACGGTTTTCTGCGTGGTAAGATTGGTAACATATACCTGATTGAGATATAAAACGGAGTTGTCTTTCAGAAAAACTTCTCCGGAGTAGAGCTGGGCGTTAATTTTTGCCAGAAAAACCAACAGCAAGAGGGTAAATAGCTTCTTCATATAAGTAAGGGCAAAATTACGCACAATTGCATCAATTTATATCTTATGCAGCCAGTTCCGGTGGTTAAAGTTATATTAAACTTTAGTTTGAAACTGTTAATGAATGTTATAGGAATGATGTAAATAAAACAGACTGTTTTTTCATAATAGACTTAATAATTCTTTACCAGAAGCCAGCTTGAATATTTTACCGTTGTGCTTCCCCCGAATTCCGTCCAGCTGATGAAATACCAGTAGGTGGCTGTATTTACGGACCTTCCGGTAATTCTTCCGTCCCAGATATACCGGTTTGCCTTGCTGCCTCTGAACACTTCCGAGCCATATCTGTCGAAGATCCTGAACTCGATACGGTCGTTATCCATCAATGCCGAATAATCTATGGCGTCATTGTACCCGTCCATATTCGGAGTAATGGTATTGATCAGGTTGATAATAACAAAAGTCCTTGTGACCTCATCACACCGGTTGGCATCACGGACATGAATGATATGATTTCCTCTCGGCACATTCATAAATACATTTGAAGCCTGCCAGGTGGTTCCGTCTAAAGAATATTCATAAGGAGGCGTTCCTCCGCTGACTCCGATGGTCACCGTATTCCCGATGATTTCAATCAGGCTGATAACCGGAAGCACAGATTCAGTTACGGTAACGGTCTGCCTGTACGTACAGCCTCCGGAAGTAAGATCTACCCAATAAGTCCCTGCCGTAACATTTGTAATGGAAGGAGTGGTTGCTCCCGTGTTCCAAAGATAACTGTCAAATCCCGGCCCGGCATCCAATGTCGTCAGTGTTTTCGGACAGATAATTTTATCCGTTAAAACAGTGGAGTGCTTAGGTATTGTTACCGTAATGGTAATGGAAGCGATATTAGGACAGACACCCGGTTTTTCAAACCGGATATAAATAGTCTGTGTTCCCGTTAAGTTTGCCGGACTTGATATCTGGGCCGTGTTGTTCTGTGCATCCGCCAGGGTAGGATGGAAAGTTGCGGTAACCAGGGGATCAGTCGTGTATTGACTGATGTAAGAACTTAAGTCTATGGATTTTATTCCGTCTAAATCATCGTCACATAAGCTAACGGCATGGCTGGTCTTGATCAATGGGATTTTAGTCCCGATGGTGAATATAAGGGGTTTGATGACAGGCGGGCATCCGTCCGGAGAATCCACCCGGATATAAATGGTTGTTGTAGCCGTATAAGACCAGTTATTCGGAAGGGTATTGGCATTTCCGGCATTGGCATCCGTTAGATTCGCATAATACCTTACGCCCGTGAAATAGGTTGGATTCCCCAAAACCAGCGGAGTAATGGTGGATAGGGTTACATTTACCACGCCGTCTAAATTATCATCACAGAAGGATCCCGTATAATTGCTGATGACGTTTGCAAAAGGATATACGTTTAGCGTTATTTGTGCAATGCTTTTACATCCGATATTGTTTTTCACCATGGCATAAACTATAGTCCCGTTAGTCGCAGGATAAGCAGTCGGCGTGGCTATTAATGTTCCGGGAGTCTCATTCTGGGCATTCAGTAACGTAGGATAATAGGTAACGGTTACCGGTGAACTGCCGGTGACGTTGGCGGTTGTCAGATTGAATATTCCCTGTCCGGATCCGGTATCGCAGGCATTCAGTATAGCATTATTAACGGTTAAAGTCTGGATGTTAATGGTTACCGTTACGGTTTCACAGTCGGGGAAATCAGGATTGTTTCCACAGAAGGTGTAGGTGAAGGTATCGGTTCCTACTGTCCCCGGGCTGGTTACCGTATAGTTAATAATGCCGGTTGCTGCATTTATGGTTGCTGTTCCTGAGGTTGGCGGCGTAAGGATGGCTACTGTTGAAGGAACCGGTGTCTGTGCGGATGTTGTAAATGCGGGAGTAATGGTTTTTGTGGTACAGACATCATACGCTGCTGCTGTCAGTTTGGTGCAGTTTAACACTTTAAACTGCTCGGTTACCAAAGGTGCGCAGCTGCCCATGGTTACTGAACAGGTATAATATCCCGCCTGGGTCGGAGTGATGGATGATCCCGTCGCTCCCGGAATAATATTTCCGTTGATGTACCACTGATACGTTTCATAAATAATCGGGTCCACAGTAAGAACAATTCCCGGAATACAGTTGCCTCCGGATTTCAGGATCACGGGCTGGGTAGGGAAACCTGCAAAAAATCCTCCGTAGCCCACGGCGTCACTTCCTGCTGTGATTCCTCCGGTAATCGCTTTAGAAGAAACCACAGTAATGGTTCCGGTGGTATTCGGGATTCCGTAGGTTACCCAGTTATTGGTGCCGGTCATATTAAAAGGGCCGGTGGTTGCGGGTGGTGCAATTCCGTTTACCGTAACTACCGCTCCTCTCTCTGTAATGAGGTTAAGTTTTGTCGGAATATTTAAAATACCCGCGGGGTTTCCCCCGGAGTAGACGAAATTTTCATTGATTAAGCCCAGCTCATTGATTTGTTTGGGCAGGTAACAGTTCAGCGAAGGGATGAAATTAAAGCCGCCCGTAGCCACTTCATTTCCCGTAGCGTTGGAATCTCCTGCCAGTACCTGATAAATATAAGCATTTTTGGAGGTCCTGATGTATAAATTGTAATGACCGTTCCCCTGGAGCTGATATTTATTGCCCGGGATCATAAAATACTGGCCGATATTTAAAGTGGCAATAGGAACAAGTTCATCATTCACCCGCACTTCCGTATTGTTTTCAGTGGCCACGACAAGCGCGCCTTCCATGTTTGAAGTAATGCTTCCATTTCCTTTTACCAGGGCGAATTCATTTCCCAATCTTTCTACGGGTACGGCCTGATCCATTAAAATATCCGAACTGCTGGGGAAATTTCCGGCATACTGGCCGTTAAAATTTCCGTTCGTGACATTTACAGGTTTATTGGAAACGATTTTGGCTCCGATAAAGCCGTCGGAATTTCCGGTATTGCTTCCGCTACCGTCAATAATATAAGACTGCCCTTTGTTTAAAGTAAAGGTCATTGTAGGCGTAGTGGTACCTGTGGTCCCGTTTGAAAACTGTACCGCAGGTTTGTAGCCTGATACCGTGACTGTGGTATTGTCTTCCGTAGCCAGTACGCTCGTCATAAAGTTCAGAATTGAATTGCTTACCGTAATCGGGGCATTGGCGGCATAGAAGAGCTTGCCGGTAGAAGGGATTCCTTTTGAAGTTATAATTTCCGCGTGGTTATAAACAGAAAATCTGAGGTTGGCGTAAAAAGGGAATTCGGCTTTTACGTAGAGGCCTTTCGTGATCGGGGTAAAAAGGTCAGTCTGCTGCGTGGTGATGATATAATCGCGTAGGATATCGACTTTCTGCGGATTGCCCTTGCTGATTATTGCGGTGGCAATCAGAACGTTATTGTTATAAATACTTACCGGGAATGGAGTGGTGCGGCTGGTGGAAAGATAAAGCTTCTGATTGGGATTCGGGTTTCCCGTGCGGTCTACCATAGGCGCAAACCAATGCTCCCTGTCCAATTGTGCAAATGCAGAAATGAAAAAATAAAATATAAATAAAAAAGATAGAACTTTCTTCATTAAGACGTCGTATTTATTACAAATTTAATAATAAAAAGTTTTAACTGCTTAAAAAATAAACAAAAAACCATGATTTTAAGATCATGGTTTTCAGTACATTATTGTGAGATATTATTCCATGTTTTTTACAAGGACCCATCCGGAATATTTTATCTGGGTCTGGGCTTTGTTAGGTTCCGTCCAGGTAATCTCGTACCAGTATGTGGCAGTCGGGATTTTTTTACCGTACATGGTTCCGTCCCATTTATAAGCATTGAATTTATGGGCCTGGTGTACCTTATTCCCATACCTGTCATAAATATTGAACACGAGGTTTTTCTTATAAGCCAGTTCAGAATAATCAATATAATCATTTTTATTGTCCCCGTTCGGCGTAATTGCATTAAGCAGGTTCGGAACGGTTACGGTTACATCAATAGGCTCACAGTTATAGAAATCCTTTACATAGATGCTGTTTTCACCTCTCGGAAGATTATCGAAAAAGTTTGAATCCTGCCATTTTATGCCATCCAGTGAATATTTGTAAGGAGGCGTTCCCCCGATTACGCTTACGGTAATGGTGTTGTTTTTAATCTCAAGATTTGAGATCACGGGCTGTACCGCAGGGATTACCTTTACATTCTGTTTGGTAAAGCATTCCCCTGTTTTAAGGTTAACCCAATAGGTTCCCACTCCCGCACTGATGGTCTGGCTTGTTTCTCCGGTACTCCACTGGTAGCCGTCAAATCCGGGTCCTGCATCCAGAGTCGCTTTATTTTCTATACAGATTATTTTATCACTCAGGACGGTAGACTGTACCGGAGGAATCACATTTAAGGTAATTTCTGCAATGCTGAAACATCCGTTTGAGTTGATCACTTTCACATATACTTTTGTATTTGAAGCAATATAATCGATAGGACTAATTTCATTGATTCCGTTGGAAAGGTCTGCAAGGGTAGCATAATATTTCTTAGTAAGTCCCAGTTGCGTTGTGAATCCTGATGTTTCAAGATTGAACATGGCCATCGTAGGACGCCCTTCAATATAGCATGCTCTTATGGATACATTTTTTACGATAGGATTCGGAGCTACGATCAGGGTCATAGTTACCTGTTCGCAGCCTACACCGGTAGCGGGATTTGCGCAGAAATGATATACCATAAGGTCATTGCCTGAAAAGCCGGGATTTGCAGTATAGGTAATAATTCCCGTTGCAGGATCTATGGTTGCCGTTCCTTTTGTAGGCGGGGTATCAATCTGTACGGTACCTAAAATAACCGGAATATTGGGATGGTTGGTAAATTTCGGAATAATTGTTTTCTGGGAATCGCAGATAATCAGGCTTTTCGTAATCTGCTCATAGCAGGATTCTACGAAAAAGATGGGCGTTGTTGCAAAGCATCCTCCCATTCCTACTTTTACGGTATAGTTTCCGGCCTGCATCGGCGTGTAGGTATATGTATTGGCGCCGGGAATAGGATTGCTGCCCAGGAACCATTGGTAAGATTCAAAACTGTCTCCCGTTTCCAGTACAGCACCCGGAATACATTCTCCCGTCTTGCTGATTGCCGGAACAGAAGAAAACCCTGCAAAATAACCTCCGTATCCTACAACACCGCTTCCGCCGGCAATCCCTGCCGTAACCGCTTTATTTGAAACAATGGTAACGTTTCCGGTAACTCCGGTAAGGGAATAAGACTCCCAGTCCAGGGTTCCCGTTACATTATAAGGACCCTGTGCGGCAGTCGGGGTTACACCATTAACCGTTACAGCAGCTCCTTTTTCTGTTAAAATGTTGAGCTTGATATTATTGGCAGCCTGAGGGAGCATTTCTATCATCCCGATCTCGTCAATTTTCCTGGGCAACAGGCAGTTTAACGGAGGGATGTAATTAAACCCGACCGTTGCGCTGGAAGTCGCCGTACCGGCAAGAAGCTGATATACATACGTGTTTTTTGTTGTTCTTACATACATGTTATAGTGGCCGCTTCCCTGGTCTATGTAGTTGGTATTGTTCGGTTCGTTTACCCGGTAATGCTGCCCTTCATTAATGGTGGCAACAGCAATAGGGTTATTGTTGACAAATATTTCAGTATTGTCTTCTGTTGCAACCAAAAGGACATCTTCTGTTTTGGCGGCAATATTACCGAATCCTTTCACAATCACGAATTCTTTCCCTAACCTGTCTGTAGGAACAGACTGGTCCATTATGATATCCCCGCCTGTTAATCCGGTTCCGATGTTGTATTCGCCCAGAAAGTTTCCGTTCGTTATGGAGACCGGCTTGTCTGAAACTATTTTAGCCCCGATGAAACCGGACTGGTTTCCGGCTTGGTTCCCTCTTCCCTCAATAATATAGGATTTTCCTTTGTTGAGTGTTATGGTAAGCGTAGGAGAAGCTGCACCGGTAATGCCGTTGCTGAATACAACAGCAGGCGAATACCCTGAAACCGTAACGGTGGTATTGTCTTCCGTTGCCAGAATTCCGGTTGTGAAATTCATTCCTGAGCTGGAGTTTGTAATCGGTGCCACAACGGCATAGAATTTCTTCCCGATCCCTGCTTTTCCTTTGGATGTTAAAATTTCACCATGGGCAGGAACCACAAACCTGAAGGTTGCAAAGAAAGGCTTGGTACCTTTAAGATAAAGCCCTTTGTTACCTACCGTAAAAAGGTCACCTACCGCAGAGCCGATCATATCCGCAGCATTGATGTCATATACCTGCGGGCTGCCCTTACTGATGGTTGATGTTCCGAGAACGATTCCATTATTGTAAATGGTAACCGTGAACGGAGTCACTGAATCTGTGGAAAGGTACAATGCCTGTTTTGCCGTGGTAGATAAATTGGATGCTGAGAAAGGAGCAAACCAATGTTCTGTATCTCTTTGGGCAGTAAGCTTAATAAACGTAAAAGTTAATAGAAGAATAAAATAGAACTGTTTTTTCATGGTTAGGCAGTTAGTATTAGCAAAAGTAAAGTTTTATTTCTTAAATTTTGTAAAAAACATAAAAAAAACACAGTTTTAAAACTGTGTTTTTACTAATTTATGATAAATACTGTTATTCTCTGTTTTTTACCAGGATCCATCCGGAATATTTGATCGGGGTCTGTCTGCTATTCGGTTCATTCCAGCTGATATCAAACCAGTAATTTCCTGTAGATACTTTTTTACCGCCTACGGCTCCATCCCATTTGTAGCTGTTGTCTTTGTTTCCTTCATGCATTTTACTTCCGTACCGGTCAAAAATATTAAATACAAAATTTGGCTTGTATGATAATGCTGAATAATCAAGAATATCGTTGATGCCGTCTCCGTTCGGAGTAATCATATTAATTAAATTAGGAACTGTAACTTCCCCATCAACAGGGTTGCAGTCATAATCATCCTTTACATAAAAAACAGTATTGCCTCTCGGAACATTCGTAAATATATTGGTATCCTGCCAGTTGGTCTGGTCTGTTGAGTATTGATAAGGGGCAGCTCCTCCCGTAACATTTACGGTAACGGTATTGTTTGAGATTTCAATGCCGGAAATAACAGGCTGTTCAGATGCATATACTTTTACGTTCTGTCTGGTAATACATTCTCCTGTCTTCAGGTCAACCCAGTAGGTTCCGGGCGCTACATTGCTGATAGACTGGCTTGTTGCTCCGGTGCTCCATGTGTACGAGGTAAATCCGGGGCCGGCATCCAGTGTGGTGGTATCTTCCATACAGATAATCTTATCTTCCAGGAGATTTGAATATACCGGTGGCAGGACAACCAGTGTAACTTTTGCAATTCTGTAGCATCCGTTGGCATTGCTCACTTTGATATATACCACACCGTTTGGCGCAATGTATGTGGCGGGGTTCAGAATTTCATTGGTCCCGTTCTGTGCATCGGTAGGAGATGGGTAATACTGCTTTACAACACCGGTCTGTCCTGTAACCGCAGCTGTTGTTAAATTGAACAGGGCCGTTGCGGGTGCGGACGGGATGAAACATGATCTCAGGGTCGCCTCATTTACCGTAGGGCTTTCAGAAACGGTGAAGGTTAAAGTTACCTGCTCACAGTCAACAAATTCAGGATCATTTCCGCAGAATTTATACACAATGGTATCCGTTCCGGCAAATCCGAAATTGGGGGTATAAACAATTACTCCGGTCGGGTCAATTACTGCCGTTCCGTTAGCCGGCGGGGTAATAATTGTTACTGAACTCGGAACGTAGGTCTGTGACGAGCTGGTAAATGCAGGTACAACCGACTGATACCCTTCACAAACCGTAAGCGCTTTTGTAGACTGCTGAAGGCATGTAAACACCTTATACACCGGCGTAATTGCAGGGATACAGGAAGCTACCGTAATTTTTACGGTATAATTTCCTGCCACCACAGGTGTAAAGGTATTGGAGTTGGCGCCAGGGATCGGGTTTCCGTTCAGAAACCACTGATAGGTATCATAGCTGTCATCCACTTCCAGTACAATACCCGGAATACATTCTCCGGTCTGCTTGGCAATTAACGGGATGGAAGAGAATCCTGCGAAATACCCTCCGTAACCGGCTGTGCTGTATCCTCCGTTGACGCCGGCAGTTACCGCTTTGGTTGAGGTTACCGTTATGTTCCCTGTAATTCCCGTAATTGCATAGGTTACCCACTGCGGGTTTCCTGTTAAAGGATAAGGCCCCTGTGCAGCGGTTGGCGCAGTTCCGTTTACTGTAACAGCCGCCCCTGTTTCTGTTAAAATATTAAGTTTTAATGTAATTGCCGAGGTGATTCCGGGCATAAGATTGATATTGCCGATTTCATCAATTTTTCTCGGCAGGAAACAGTTCAGCGGCGGAATATAGTTGTATCCTCCTGTATTATTGGCTGAGCCGGCTCCCACCAGCTGATACAGATATACATTTTTGGTAGTCCTGACATACAGGTTGGAGTGGCCTCCGCCCTGGTCTTTATACTGGCTGGCCAGAATCCTGTAATATTCACCCTCATCAATAGTGGCAATTGGTGTGGTAGCATCATTAAGAAAAATATCAGTGTCATTTTCCGTAGCGATGATAATTCCGCCTTCCATGTTTGCGGTGCTGGTAGAAATACTTTTTACCATGGCAAACTCATTTCCAAGCCGGTCTGTAGGAACGGACTGGTCCATGATTAAATCAGATCCGTCATTGCTTCCTGTCGCATAGAAGCCATTGGAATTTCCATTGGTTACCGAAACGGGTTTGGTTGATTCGATTTTTGCCCCGATGAATCCTTCCCGGTTAGCCACGACGCCGGCGTTGCCGGTCAGGATATAAGACTGGCCTTTGTTGAGGTTTACCGTAAGTGTAAGCGGAGTAGGCGTGTTTACATTGATAAACTGTATATTGGGATCATAGCCGGAAATGGTAACAGCGGTATTGTCCTCTGTTGCCATGATCGCGGTGGTGAAGTTGTAACTGGTTCCTGTTGTGGTAATTGGTGTGGCTGCAGCATAAAATTTGGTTCCTATACCGGCTTTGCCTTTAGAGGTGATAATTTCGCCGTGTGAACTGATGGCAGCCCTTAATGAAACAAAGTAAGGTTTTTCACCTTTTGTATAGACCCCAAGATTAGACGGAACTGCAGCGCTGGACGCAGCTGTTGTTCTTATGAGGTTGGTATTCAGGCTGAATGTCTGTGGTGTACCCTTACTTATGGTTACGGTTCCGATAACCGCATTATTGTTATAGATACTCACCTGAAACGGAGTTACAGAATCTGTAGAGAAATATAAAGCATGGCTGTAGCTGGAACTTGAACTGTCAAAATATGGGGCAAACCAATGGTCTGTATCCCTTTGTGCAAAGAGTGTACTGGTACCAAAGAGCATCAGTAAAAAAGATAATAAAAGTCTTGTCATAAATATGGAATTAGAATTATTGCAAAAATAATAGAATATTTTAATAGGTTATTAATCTTATTAACATTTTATATATAGATCTCATTTAAATAATTGATTTTTAGTGTAAATAAAAGATATATACAGACAAAATACGCAGAAGCTATCTGTACAGTATAATAATTGGAATGAAAAGTTCCTGGAAGAGTAAAAATAAAATTTAAGCTCAGAATGTGTTCATCTGTAGTTTATCTATGAATTTAAGATTCTGAATCTTTATTTCAATTGATAGAGGAAAGGATATATGAAAAAGCCACGATAATAATCGTGGCTTTAATCTGTTAAAAGGAATTTAATTTATATTCTTCACCATAATCCATCCGGTATATTTAACTGGTGTCTTGTCTTTATTCGGTTCATTCCAGTTGATGTGGTACCAGTAGGTTCCGGTTACCAGTTTCTTGTCGTAATGCTTACCGTCCCACTTGTAATTGTTGAACTTCTCGCCGGTAAAGATCTTGTTTCCGTACCGGTCATAGATCACGAAAGAAAGGTTGTCCTTATAAGCGAGCTCACTGTAATCAATGAAGTCATTTTTATTGTCTCCGTTCGGGGTGATGGCATTGATCAGGTTCGGTACGGTAACTTCCACGGAAACCGGCGTACAGTTGTAAGCATCTTTTACATAGAATGTATGCTGCCCTCTGGTAAGTCCGGTGAATACATTTGAATCCTGCCAGTTGGTCGGTGAATCCACTGCATACTGGTAAGGAGNGCATCTTTTACATAGAATGTATGCTGCCCTCTGGTAAGTCCGGTGAATACATTTGAATCCTGCCAGTTGGTCGGTGAATCCACTGCATACTGGTAAGGAGCTTTGCCTCCRGTTACTTTTACCGTTACCGTATTGTTGGAAATTTCAATTTCTGTGATGACAGGATCTAGAGCTTTTTTAACGCTCACCATTTGTTTTACAAAACATCCGTTATCTTCCAGGATTACCCAGTATTCCCCGACTGTTACGCCTTCAAGTACCTGGGTTGTGGCGCCTGTATTCCATTCATAAGAAGCATATCCCGGCCCTGCATCAAGATTGGTCCTGCCGTCAATACAGATWATTTTGTCAGCCAGGACAGTCGATCTTTTCGGAGGGATTACTTTTAAGTTCAGCTTGGCAATGGCGTAACACTGGTTGCTGTTGAATACCCTTACATAAACCGTTGTATTCCCGGAAATATAAGTATCGGCATTCAGGATTTCATTGGTATTGTTGCTGGCATCCGTAAAAGTAGGGTAATACTTTTTCGTAATCGGGCTGTTGTAAGGTTGAATGCAGCTTTTGTTTCATCGGTTTCAAGGAAACACTCACTCATGGTGGCTTCGTTGACTACCGGGGCAGGCAGGAAGGCCAGGGTGATCTTTGCATTGCCCACGCATCCTTCGCTGGTGGTTACTTTTACATACACCGATCCTTCTGAAGAAAGGTAATTGGTAGGATTGGTTATTTCATTGGTTGCTGCATTGAGATCCGCCAGGGTCAGATAGAATTTCTTTACGACCGGAGTATAATCCGTTACAGCAGCCGTGGTAAGATCGAAAAATCCTTTTCCGTTGTACTGGCATGCTTTAATGGTTTTGTCCGATAAGATGAAAGGAACAACATTCAGGTTTAAGGTCACATGCTCACAGTCGATAAACTCAGGGGCATTGCCACAGAACTGGTAGACAATGGTATCCGGCCCGGTATACCCAGCGTTCGGAATGTAGGTAATCTGTCCTGTTGTCGCGTTTAATGTAGCTGTTCCGTGGGTAGGGTAGGTAAGGATGGTTACAGTGCTGGCAACCGGCGTCTGTGTTGTGGTGAATGAGAATGCCGGGGCAATTACTTTGGTGGCGCATGCATTTAATGCAGCCGTTGTGTTTCTGATACATGAGAATACTTTGTAAATGGGCGTTGTAACCGGTGGGCATGCTCCCATGGTCACCTTTACCGTATAGTCTCCTGCAACAGCGGGGGCGTGGGTATACTGTGTAGCGCCCGGGATTGCAACCCCGTTCAGGAACCACTGGTAAGTTTCATAGCTGTCATCTACTTCAAGAATAATTCCGGGTGCGCATTCGCCGGATTGCTTGGCGATAACCGGAATAGAGGAAAACCCGGCAAAATATCCGCCATAACCCACCGCTCCGCTTCCCCCTGCAATACCTGCGGTTACGGCTTTGGTAGAGGTTACCGTCACATTTCCTGATAATCCGGGAATAGAGTAGGATACCCAGGCTGTTGTACCCTGTACCGGATAAGGACCCTGTGCAGCAACAGGAGCTGTTCCGTTCACGGTAATGGCAGCACCGGCTTCCGTTAAAATATTCAGTTTAATATCATTAGAACTTCCGTTAAGATCATTAATCAGGGCGATTTCATCAATTTTTCTCGGCAGGAAACAGTTTAATGGCGGAATATAATTGTATCCCAGCGTGGCAATACTTATCGCAAGCCCGGCAAGCAGCTGATACACATATACATTTTTACTGGTCCTGATGTACATGTTGTAATGGTTATTTCCCTGATTGATATAATTGGTATTGCTGGCTGCGTTTACCCTGTAATACTGCCCTTCGTTAAGTGTTGCTGCGGGATTTGTGCTGCCGTTAACATATATTTCTGTGTTGTTTTCAGTCGCTATTACAAGAGCATCCTCTACCCTGATGTCGATATTGCCGTTCCCTTTTACCAGGACAAATTCATTGCCCAGACGTTCTACCGGAACCGACTGATCCATAATGATATCTGAGCTTAATCCGACTGATCCAAGGGAAAACTGGCCGTTGAAGTTGCCGTTGGTTACCGAAACAGGTTTGTCAGATTCAATTTTGGCACCGATAAAGCCTGCCGCATTGCCGGACTGGTTTCCGATCCCTTCAATAATATAAGACTGTCCTTTATTTAAAGTGAAAGACATGGAAGGGGTTGTACTTCCGTTGGTTCCGTTAGAAAATGTAACGCCGGGAGAATACCCTGATACTGTAACGATCGTATTATTTTCAGTGGCTAAGATCCCGGCCATAAAATTATAGATGGATCCGCCGCCAACATCAGTAATCGGGGCTGCCGCCGTATAAAACTTTTTACCGATTCCTGCTTTCCCTTTAGAGGTCAGCACTTCCCCGTGACTGGGAACCGAGAACCTGAGATTGGCATAATACGGTTTTGTACCTTTGGTATATAACCCTTTCGTGATGGGCTTAAATAAATCAGTCTGTGATGTGGTAATAATGTTGGCTACCGGAACATTATAAACCACCGGGCTTCCTTTACTTATCGTCACCGTGCCGATAACCGCATTATTGTTGTAAATATCTACATTAAACGGCGTAGTGGAATCCGTAGAAAAATATATGGACTGGCTGTTGATGCCTCCGGTAAGACCCGTCCTGTTCATCATCGGTGCAAACCAATGTTCCGTATCCCTCTGCGCAGAAAGCGTATTAACGGTACTAAAAATTAATACCAGAACTAGTAGAAATCTTCTCATATATAGGTAGTTGTGATTAATACAAAATTAAAACAATATCCTATATACCGTTAATAAAATGGCAATAAATTTTATATTTTATTCCCGATTCTTAATTAATAACCATCCTGAATACGAAACCGGTAATTTTTTATCCGGCTCGGTCCATCTCAGTAAATACCAGTAAGTTCCGGTAGAAAGCGGCCTGCCGTTTACCTTTCCGTCCCAGATATAGTTTTTGCCTGATGATTTATAAACCGGTGCCCCGTACCGGTCTACTACTTCTATGGAGACATTCTGCTTGATTCTCAGGTCAGAATAATTCAGAACGTCATTCAGTCCGTCTCCGTTAGGGGTTATGGTATTCACAAGGTTCAGTACCAGGAATTCTTTGGTGACCGGCGAGCAGCCGTCTGCACTTAACACATACACCATATGCATGCCTCTTGATAGTCCCTGGAAAACATTATGCGTTTGATAATCAATTCCATTCAGGGAATATTGATATGGAGGCGTCCCTCCTGAAACCGATACTGTGGCATTGTAGCCGGAAACCTCAATTTTGGTAATCGTCGGTGCCTGTGCTGTGGTAACATTTACATACTGACGGTAAACACAGCTGTTAAAGCCAAGGTCAACCCAGTAGTTTCCTGTTCCTGCATTAATGGTCTGCGTGGTTGCTCCGGTGCTCCATGCATAAGATGTAAACCCGGAGCCGGCGTCCAGTATGGCTTTGTCATTGCTGCATACCATCTGATCTTTCAGGCGGTCTGATTTTTTAGGTGATTTCAGTGCCATTTTTAAAACAGCGGTATTGGGACATTCGGAAGCGCTTGTAAATCGGATATAAAATGTACTTATTGCCGTAATGGACTGGTTCGGGGAAATTGCATTGATGCCGTTCTGGGCATCAGCTAAAGTGGAATAAAATGATAAGGCAACGCCTGTATTGGTCGTGAATAAATTTTTATAGTCATTAAGATTCACATTTTCCGAACTGTTAAGGTCATTATCGCAGATCTCATTAGTCAGGTTGTTGGTAATCAAAGTAATTCTGTTCCCGATCTTAAAATTAATCTGACCGAACGCTGGAGGGCAGGTTCCGGTAAGCGCATCCACTCTTACATAAACGGTTGTATTTGCTGTATAGGTCCAGTTCGCAGGTAAATTGTTTGCATTGCCGGCGTTGGCATCTGCCTGGATAAGGTAATATCTTACATTGAAACTGGCCGGATTTGTTACGATTGCAGGGGTAATGTTTAAAAAATTAACATTCACTGTTCCATCAAAATTATCATCACAAAGGTTGGCATTAAAGTTTCCTGTATTGATGTTGGGAGATGGAGTAGTGGCAAGAACAATCTGGGCCACTTTTGTACATCCGTATTGAGACGTCACATTCGCATAAATGGTTCCTGCTGGTCCGGTGTATGTTGCCGGTGCTGCGATAGGTGTTCCTGTGAGCGCAGGATTTGTAAAATACTGGACGGTAGTTGCCGGATCCGGCGAAACATTGACGGAAGTCAGGTTAAAAGTCCCGTTTCCGTTGGCGTCGGCGCAGGATGTTAAAGTTCCGTTGGCAGTCTGCAGGACATTAATGTTGATATTGATTTTAAAATATTCAAAAGCGGAAGGGTTTCCGTTGCCCTGTATATAATAAATAAATGAATCGGTTGTATTGGCGGTAATCCCCGGGTTTGGGGTATAGGTAATCTGCCCTGTTGCAGGATTTACGGTTGCGGTAGCTGAAGTTGGTGCCGCCGTAATGCTGGTATTGGCAGAGATAATGGTCTGGGTAGAATTTGTAAAGGCCGGTGTAATGAGTTTTGTGCCGCAGGACCCGATGGTATAGGTGGTTGTAGTCATCGGAGGACAGGCCGTATACGTGTAAGGTGTGGTAAGTTTTGAGTCGCAGTTTGTTTTTGTAATCAGGCAGGTGTAGGTCCCGGCTCCGTACAGTTCCGGATTAAGGGAATAAGACGTAGCACCTGGAATGGCCACTCCGTTAAGAAACCACTGGTAGGCATCATACGTATTGTCAACCTGCAATAAAATGCCTGTATAACAATCTCCGGTTTTTGAAATAACAGGGATGGACGAGAAGCCTGCAAAATATCCGCCATAGCCTACGGCACCGCTGCCCGCTGCAATTCCTGCAGTAACAGATTTTGTAGAGCTTACGGCGATAGTTCCGGATACATTCAGGACAGAATAGGTTACCCAGTTCGGGTTTCCCGTTACGGGATAAGGACCGTTGACGGCTGCAATCGGGTTGCCGTTTAACGTAACCGCAGCGCCTGTCTGGGTGATTATATTTAATCTGGTGTTGAACGTCTGGCTGCCTATTTTATTGATAAAACCTATTTCATCCACTTTATTCGGCATAAAACAGCTTAAAGGCGGGATAAAGTTCATTCCTCCGGTAGCATATTCATTTACGGAAGCACTTCCGGTAATTCCTGCCAGCAGCTGGTACACATAGATATTCTTGGTGGCAGAAATCCCCATATTGTAATTTCCGCTTCCCTGGTTAAGGTAATTGTTGCTCGGAACCATAAAGTGTTCTCCCGCATTCAGGGTAACTGCCGCAGTACCGCCATTGAAAGCAACCTGCGTATTGTCTTCTGTGGCAATGATCAGGGCTGTTTCCATCTTATAAACGATGTTTCCGTTTCCTTTTACCAGCACAAAATCTTTTCCCAGACGGTCAACAGGCACGGCCTGGTCCATCAGGATATCATTGTTGGTGGTATTAAGGACATTGTAGATTCCGTTAAAGTTTCCGTTGGTTACTGAAACAGGCTTCGTAGATTCTATTTTTGCTCCTACCAGCCCGGCCATATTGGAACCGGAATCACTGCTTACGGCATCAATAATATAAGACTGTCCGCGGTTTAAGATAAATGTTTTGGTAGGTGTGGAAGTCCCGTCCGAAAAAATCACATTCGGGTCATAGCCTGAAACCACGACAGACGTATTGTCTTCCGTTGCGGTGATCCCTATGGTAGAGTTGATATAATAATTTGAGCCTGTAAGCGGGGCAACGCCTGCATAAAATTTTGTTCCGAGGCCTGCCAAACCTTTGGAGGTAATGATTTCGGCATGATTGGGAACCGAAAACCGGTAGTTGGCGAAAAACTTTTTAGGGCCTTTTACAAACATCCCCATTGAATTGGGCGTAAAAAGATCTCCCTGCTGATCCGCAATCATGAAATAATTAGGAATATTAACCTGTACCGGGTTTCCTTTGCTTACCTGAAGGGTATTGTAAAGTGTATTGCCGTTAAAAATCTGCACGGAAAAAGGTGTGGTTTCATTGGTGGAGAGATACAGGTACCCTTGCAGGTTGGTCATTCCGGATCTTGCTGCCATAGGTGCGAACCAGTGGTCCGTATCCAGCTGAGCATTAAATAATAAGCAAAAAAAAGTACAAATAACCAGTAAAAATTTTTTCATGTTTATCAATAAGGGCTGCAAATGTAAATATTAATAATCAAATATTTGTATAAAATTAACACTATAAACACTTATTCCATGATTTTAATGAATATTTAATTATTTGTTCATATGGGAAATGATCTCGCAATTATATAAATAAAAAAATCCCGGTGAAAAAATCACCGGGACTGATATTTTGAATCTGAAAAGATTATAAGCTTACTCTTACAAATCCGGTTACTTTAAGGTCTCCGTTTACAGACTTAACATAGTCTGCTACAGACATGCTTCCATCTTTAATAAAAGACTGGTGCACCAAAGTATTGTCTTTGTAGAATCTCTGCATTTTACCTTTAAGGATGTTTTCGATAATGTTTTCAGGCTTACCTTCCTTCGTTAACAGTTCTCTTTCAATTTCCAATTCTTTGTTGATTATTTCCTGGGAAACCATAGTTTCGTCAAGAGCAATCGGGTTCATGGCAGCTACCTGCATAGAAACGGATTTAGCAGCTTCAGCAGCGCCTTCTACGTTAGCAGAAAGGGCAGTGATAGAAGCGATTTTGTTTCCGGCGTGGATGTATGCCCCTAAGAAAGGACCGTCTAGTCTTTCAAATGCTCCGATCTCGATTTTTTCACCGATAACACCTGTCTGCTCCACTAATTTCTCTGCAACAGTGATCCCGTGGAAATCCGTAGCTAAAAGTTCTTCTTTGGTAGCAGCCGTGATTGCGATTTCAGCCAGTTCGTAAGCCAGTTCAATGAACGCTTCGTTTTTAGCCACAAAATCAGTTTCGCAGTTCAGGGAGATGACAACACCTAATGTATTGTCTTCGTTTACTCTCGCGATTACTACTCCTTCGGTAGTTTCTCTGTCCGCTCTGTTAGCTGCAACTTTCTGTCCTTTTTTTCTAAGGATATCTACCGCTTTTTCGAAATCTCCTTCTGCTTCAACTAAAGCTTTCTTGCAGTCCATCATACCTGCACCCGTTTGGTTTCTCAATTTTGCTACGTCAGCAGCTACTGGTGTATAAGACATAATTATCTATTATTTTTTATATTTAATATTAGTATTAATTTTTAGCTT
>NZ_LMKA01000058.1 GCF_001421435.1 Chryseobacterium sp. Leaf201 | reverse complement strand
ATAATAATTTTTACTTTTAAATAATATGACTTCCAAAAAATAATTTATAAAATGATATTGATCTTGTTAAAATTTCAAAACTTCGTTCAATAATATGTTTTCGATATCATCGGGATAATCTACCTTAAAATAGAGATCAGAATTTACCCAGTTTTCAATTTCTTTTTTATCCAAAATTTTAGAATTAGGAATTCCCATTTTATCCAGTGCGCAGGCATTGCATTCCTGTTCATATTGGTTGTGGATCGGGATAACAAATAATTTTTTATCCATGAAAAGCGCTTCGGCAGGGGTTTCAAAACCGGCATTGCACAGAATACCTTCACAGCTTTCAAAATATTTCAGGTAATGAACCTCATCAACGGGGAAGATTTCAACATTACTTTCTTTATACTGAAGTTTACTGTACCTGGAAAAAATTTTCCATTCTACAGGAATCTGTTTTACAATTTTAATGATGTTCTCATCTGAGAAACTGGGCAAATACACAAGATAAAAACCTTTTTTTTCAGGCTGCAAATCTCTTATTTTCTTTCTGATGACAGGCTTTTTAATCTGTGGGTGATAATTTTCAAAATGAAAACCTATCCTTCTTGTACTGGGTACGTAATATTTTAAAATCAATTCACCGAAGGGATCTTTCTTATCAGGTTTCGGGGTTTCTTTAAACAGCATTGAAGCCTGATGGCTCAGTTCAATCATCGGGTTTTTATTGAGTCTACACGCCCAACCCGTTAATGGTTCATAATCATTGATGATCAAATCATAATCCGAAAGCCTGATCTGCCTGATAATCTTAACAGCTTCCAGAAAACGGTTGCCTGTAAGTGTTTTTCTGTAGGACAGGCCTCCTGTTTTATTATAGAGCAGTGAAACCCCTTTGTGCTGGAAATTAACATCAAAATCTGCTTTTAACTGAGACTGATGCCCACTGATCAGTGTATCTACTGAAGCATATTTTTTCAGAAGAGGAACAATCTCCTGTGCGCGGGCTACATGGCCGTTGCCTGTTCCCTGAAATGCGTATAAGATTTTCATACTGTGAAATTGGTTACCATTTTTAAAAGCTCGATACTGTCTACGTCCTGAATTTCCTCCGCCTCTTCATCTTTCAGCAGATGCTTATGGTCTTCGTAGTAAAAAATTTCCCATTTTTTATCATGATATTCCAGGGCAGAAAGGTTTTCAATCCAGTCCCCGGAATTCAGATAGGTACAGGAACCCTTTTTATTGATCACCTCACGGATCTGGGGCTGATGGATATGGCCGCAGACTACATAATCGTAGTGATTGTCAATGGCCAGTTCCGAAGCAGTCAGTTCGAAATCCCCGATATATTTTACTGCTTTTTTTACATTATTTTTGATCTTTTTTGAAAATGAATATTTTTCCTTTCCCATTTTATCCAAAAACCAATTGACCATGTTGTTGATCACAATCAGGAGATCATATCCTTTACCGCCCAGTTTTGCAATCCATTTGGAATGCTGAACTGAAGCGTCAAAGACGTCTCCATGGAAGATCCATGTTTTTTTATCGTTTATATTGAGGCAGATTTTATTGCAGACTTTGAGTTTACCCAATTGGAAATCGGTAAACTTACGGAACATCTCGTCGTGATTTCCGGTGATGTAGTATACATCTGTATTTTTGGTAGCCAGTGAAAGGATCTTTTTAATTACTTTCAGATGGGGCTTAGGGAAGTAAGACTTTTTGAATTGCCAGATATCAATAATATCACCGTTCAAAACCAACGTTTCGGGCTGTATAGAATTAAGATACCGCAGTAATTCTTTAGCCTTACATCCATAAGTTCCTAAATGGACATCCGAGATAACAACTAATTCAACGTTTCTTTTCATAGTTTTATGCAAAGAAACTAATTGAAAATTAACTGTATATGAATGCCATATTATTTTTATAAAGCGTTCATCAGTTCTTCACTGATTTCCATGTTGTGGTATACATTCTGTACGTCATCATCTTCTTCAAAGCGGTCAAGCATTTTCATATTGGCTTTAAACTGCTCTTCGTTCACCTCTTTTGTATTGTTCGGGATTCTCTGCAACTCCGCGCTTTTTGCTTCAATTCCCAGTTCATCCAGTTTATGGGAAAGAGAACCGAAATCTTCAAAAGCAGTTGTAATCATTACTTCTTCTTCATCTTTTTCCACGTCTTCTGCTCCGCCGTCGATCATTTCCATCTCGAAGTCTTCCCAATCCATTTTAATCTGGGCTAAATCGATGGTAAAAATCCCTTTTCTATCGAAGATAAATGCCAGTTCACCATTTTTCCCCAGGTTACCGTCAAACTTATTGAAAATGGCCCTTACATTGGCTACCGTTCTTGTGGTGTTGTTTGTTGTGCATTCAATGAAAAATGCAACTCCTCCCTGCCCGTATCCTTCATAAGTAACCTCTTCATAGTTTTCTGCATCGGCACCGCTTGCTTTCTTGATGGCCCGTTCCACATTATCCTTAGGCATATTTGCTCCTTTTGCATTCTGGATACATCTCCTTAATGCAGGATTTGCCTCTACATCCGGACCACCCGCCTTTACGGCCAATGCAATATCTTTACCTATTTTAGAAAAAGTTTTGGCCATCTTATCCCATCTGGCCATTTTAGATGCTTTTCTATATTCAAATGCTCTTCCCATTTTAAATTTTTAATTTTCAACAAAATTAATTAAAAGTCAACGAAAAAAAAATACCCTCAGAAAACTGAGGGTATTATTATTTAGAAAAATTTAATTATTTTCTTTTTTTAGCGGCAGCTTTTTTCTTAGCTGGAGCT
The DNA here is from genome assembly GCF_001421435.1 of Chryseobacterium sp. Leaf201. Lineage (GTDB taxonomy): Bacteria > Bacteroidota > Bacteroidia > Flavobacteriales > Weeksellaceae > Chryseobacterium. Next base: position 48,272 of record NZ_LMKA01000058.1, on the reverse strand, counting down.
TTTTTAACTTTTACTGGAGCCGGATCTTCGTAATCTCTTTTCTTAAGAGCTTCCCACTGAGCCGCATCTTCAATAGCAGTTACCACTACTTTTCTGTCAACTTGTCTTTCAGCATCAGTTGCTTTTTCAGGAACTGTAGCTTTAGCTTCACCAACACCGATAGATTTAAGTGCATTTGCATCAACTCCTCTTGCATCTAACGCAGCAACTACAGCAGCAGCTCTTTGTCTAGATAACTTAAGGTTATAAGCTTCAGCTCCTTTAGCATCAGTTCTACCTTCTAACAGATAGTTACCTCCGTCTTTCTTGATCAGGTCAGCAGCTCTGTCTAATGCTGTAGTAGATTCAGCTTTGATAGTCGCTTTGTTGAAATCAAAGAATACACTTCCGAAGTTTTGCTCTAATTCAATAGCAGTTTGCTTCTTAGGCTTAGGACATCCGTTGTATTCAGGAAGACCTGGAACTGTAGGACAAGCATCATCTTTATCTAAGATACCGTCACCGTCTGTATCTGGCCAAGGACAACCGTTGTTTTCAGCAGGACCTGCAACAGTAGGACAAGCATCATCTTTATCGATTACACCGTCACCGTCAGTATCCGGCCAAGGACATCCGTTGTTTTCAACCGGACCAGCAACATCTGGACATTGGTCATCTTTATCTGGAACTCCGTCACCGTCAGTATCAGGACATCCCTGGAATTCTGGTAAACCTGGAGTATCAGGACATAAATCATCTTTATCTAGGATACCATCCTTATCTCTGTCTCTGTTCCCGAATCTGAAGTTAAGGGAAGCAGAAGCCTGCCAGAAATTAGCAACAGTAGATTTGTCACCTGGAGTGGAAACGTAATCTCCCTGAACACCTAAACCAAAGTTTTTAGTTACCCAGAAGTTTACACCGGCACCTGCAGCAACAGTAAAGAAGTTTGCTTTACCATTTTCAGTACCGTTATCTCCGTTATTAACCATTACTCCGTTAACATCCATTCTAGGGAAGGTAAGAGAAGTATAGTCATGTCTCAGGTAGTTAGCTCCAACTCTTAAATATGGGTCAAACCAAGATTCTTCATTCCATAAAAGCCCTGCAGCTTTAGCCTGGAAACCAAGACCTGTCATTAACATGAATTCTTTACCCATGTTGAATCTTTTGTTTTCAACATTACCTACGGTAGTCTGCCAGTCAATAACCAAACCTTTACCGATGTTTCTTGCAACTGTAAGTTTAGATAATGGAGGTGTAATAGAGAAGTTGTTCACATTGAACATAGTCTTCGTCAAGTTTCTAGCAGAGAACGTATTACTGAAATTACTTCCCTGTGCAAGGTGATTTTCCGCGTGAGCACCAACCCCGATTAACCACGGATTGTTGGTAGTCTGAGCGAACACAGTAGAAGCAACAGTAAGTGCCAATGCTGAAATTCCTAATTTTAGATTTTTCATAGAATTAAATGATTAAATAATTGATAATGCAAAATAAATATAATTTTTCTTTATAAACAAAGTTTTTCAGATGATTTTTAACTTTTCTTTAATATTCTGTCGAGGGTTCGTTTATTTTCTCTATCTTTTATGCTTTCCCTTTTATCAAAGAGTTTTTTACCCCTTGCCAGTGCTATTAAAACCTTTGCTTTGCCTCCGTCATTGATATACAATTTAAGAGGAATAATTGTGTTTCCGGCATCCTTTAACTTTTTTTCAAGTTTCTGCAATTCTTTTTTGTGCAACAGCAATTTCCGTTCCCTTTTTGTTTTATGGTTATAAAAAGTGCCTAATTTATATTCATCAATCATCATATTGATGATATACAGTTCCCCTTCTATAAACTGACAGAATGATTCTGCAATAGATGCTTTTGAAGACCGTAAAGACTTGATTTCAGTTCCGGTTAAAACCATCCCCGCTTCCACCTCTTCCATAATCTCATACTCAAATCTGGCTCTTCTGTTTACTATATTAACTGTCTTTTCGATCTTCATCTTAAATTTCTTTTATGAAATATATAAAAAATACCCCACATTAAAAACTTGAATATTACATTATTACGAAATACCCAAATTCTTTTCGTATTTTTGCGCCAAATTTACAAAACTATATGTTAACAGTATCTAACTTATCTTTACAATTCGGGAAAAGAATTCTTTTTGACGAAGTAAACATTATGTTTACGAAAGGGAACTGCTACGGGATTATCGGGGCAAATGGTGCAGGAAAGTCTACATTCCTTAAAATACTAACAGGCAAGCAGGATCCGACAACAGGCCATATATCTTTAGAACCAGGGAAAAGAATGTCAGTTTTGGAGCAGGATCACTTTGCATATGATCAATATACTGTTCTGGAAACTGTTTTAAGAGGAAATGCAAAATTATTCGAAATAAAAGAAGAGATGGACGCTTTGTACGCCAAAGAAGATTTCTCTGATGAAGACGGGATCAAAGCAGGTGAGCTGGGTGTACTTTATGACGAAATGGGTGGCTGGAACTCAGAATCTGATGCCCAGACGATGCTTTCCAACGTAGGTATCAAAGACGGTATGCACTGGCAGATGATGAGCGAGCTTGAAAATCAGGACAAAGTAAAAGTTCTTTTGGCTCAGGCGCTTTTCGGAAATCCGGATGTACTGATCCTGGATGAACCTACGAATGACCTGGATATCGAAACGATTGCCTGGTTAGAAAATTTCCTTGCAGATTATGAAAACACGGTAATTGTGGTTTCTCACGACCGTCACTTCCTGGATACCGTTTGTACGCACATCGGCGATTTGGATTATGCCAAATTAAACCTGTATACAGGTAACTACTCTTTCTGGTATCAGGCTTCCCAGCTGGCAACGAGACAGAGAGCTCAGGCCAATAAAAAAGCGGAAGAAAAGAAAAAAGAACTTCAGGACTTCATTGCGCGGTTCAGTTCAAACGTAGCAAAAGCGAAACAGGCTACAGCAAGAAAGAAAATGATCGATAAATTAAACATCGATGACATCAAGCCTTCTTCAAGAAGATATCCTGCTATTATTTTCGAAATGGAAAGAGAAGCCGGAGATCAGATTCTGGATGCAAAAGGTCTTGAAAAAACGAAAGACGGCGAATTATTATTTTCAAATATTGATTTGAACCTTAAGAAAGGGGACAAAGTAGCCGTACTTTCCAAAAACTCACTGGCGATTACAGAATTTTTTGAAATTTTAGCCGGAAACTCTGAAGCAGATAAAGGAAGTGTTGCATGGGGCGTTACAACCAACCAGTCTCACATGCCTTTGGACAATACAAAATTCTTCCAGGAAGACATCAGTCTGGTAGACTGGCTGAGACAGTTCACAAAGAATGACGAGGAGCGTCACGAAGAATTCATGAGAGGATTTTTGGGAAGAATGCTTTTCTCAGGTGATGAAGCGTTAAAATCCTGCAAAGTGCTTTCAGGAGGTGAAAAGATGAGATGTATGTTCAGCAGAATGATGCTTCAGAAAGCCAATGTTCTTCTGTTGGATGAACCTACCAACCACTTAGACCTTGAGAGTATCACTACGTTGAACAACTCACTGTCAAATTTCAAAGGAAACCTTCTGCTGGCGTCTCATGACCACGAAATGCTTTCAACAGTCTGTAACAGGATCATCGAACTGACTCCACAGGGAATCATCGACAGAGAAATGTCCTATGACGAATATCTTGCTGATAAAAAAGTAAAGGAATTAAGAGAGAAAATGTATTCTTAAGACTGCATTTTACTGATCATAAAAAATCCTCAGGCTTAGTTTAGCCTGAGGATTTTTATTTGAATGAATACTGATCAATTATTTTGTCAGCTTTGAGGTTGGTAAAGTAACTGTTCCCGGATCTTTCCACAGTCCGTCTTTTTCAGCGCGTTTTTTAATTGCTTCAGCCCTTTTATTGCTGTCCGGGTGAGAATTGAACATCTTCTGAAATCCCGACTGTGCAGAGCCGCCTTCAGAAAGCAATGCCAGTTTTTTAAATGCCGTATACGCTCCTACTACATTGTAGCCGTTGGCTCTCATAAAGTTGTAAGAATAGGTATCCGCTTCAGATTCCTGCTTTTTACTGTGAGAAGCGTCAAGAAAAGCATTGGCCATTTTTCCTACCTGGCTGTCATTAAGCGTGGCAACCGTTGATGAAGCTGAAGAAGCCGCATCCAATGCCGCCGCTTTCAGGTAAGCCGTTTTCATGGCATCTTTGGTATCCTGATTTTTAACGTGGCCGATTTCATGACCGATTACAGCTAATAATTCACTGTCTGTCATAATATCCATTAACGAGGAAAAAACACGTACACTGCCGTCTGCACAGGCAAAAGCATTAATATCTTTCACTTTGTACACCTTGTAATTAAGGTTAAGTCCGTCCTGGGTTTTATGTTTACCGAAAAGCTTGTTCAGCCTTACAGTATACGGATCTTTCGCGCTTGCAACCGGATTATTTTTATCCATATATTCCACGGATTCTTTAGACAGCAGGATGGCATCCTGATTGGTAAAAGTTAAAGCTTTTGCACCGCTGGAAACGATGCCTGCCGCTTTTCCGAGATTAATTTTCTGTGCATTTGCGAAATGCATCGCCCCGATTACCATCAGGCATAAAGTCATTTTTTTCATAGTTTTTTATTTCTAATTTGGACGGTGAAGATAACTGTTTTTTTTATCAATCTTAGAGTCAAATCTTAAGATAAGGATTTCAGAATGCTGTTTTTTTTCCTTATTTTTGTGAAATGAGTCAAAAATGGATTTACAAGCCTGAACCCGATGAAGAAATTGTGGATGGATTAAGTTCGTCACTTGGTTTTGGAACCTTTGAATCTAAACTTCTCGTTATGAGGGGGATTGACAATTACCAAAAGGCAAGAGAATTTTTTAAACCGAACGTTACAGACATCCACAACCCTTTTTTAATGGCCGATATGCAGAAAGCCGTAGAGCGGATTGCCACAGCTATTGAAAACGGAGAAAAAATACTCGTTTACGGAGATTATGATGTAGACGGCACTACGGCTGTTGCCCTGATGTACCTGTACCTCAGCAAAATTGTCCAGAAGAAATACCTGGATTTTTATATCCCCGACAGAAATTCTGAAGGGTACGGTATCTCAACCGAAGGAATTGATTTCGCCAAAGAAAACGGATTTTCATTAATCATAGCCTTGGACTGTGGAATCAAAGCCCTGGATATGATCAATTATGCCAAAAGCCAGTCCATCGATTTTATTATCTGCGACCACCATTTACCCGGTGAAGAAATTCCGAAAGCCATTGCGGTACTGGATCCGAAAAGGCGTGACTGCCGTTATCCGTTTAAGGAACTTTCAGGATGCGGTGTCGGGTTTAAACTGTGTCAGGGACTGAATACCATTTATAAGCTTCCCGAAGCCGAACTGTTTGAACTGACGGATCTCCTCGCGATTTCCATTGCTGCAGATATCGTATCCATGACCGGCGAAAACAGGGTTCTGGCGAAACTGGGATTAAAAACCTTAAGGAAAACCAGAAATCTGGGATTGAGGTTACTGATTCCTGATGATAAGCTTTCGCATTTTGAAATTTCCAATATTGTTTTTGAAATTGCTCCTAAGATTAACGCTGCCGGAAGAATTTCCCACGGAAAAGCAGCCGTTGAACTGATGGTTTCCGATAACCTGAAACATGCCCACCAGATTGTAGGCGACATTGTAGATCTTAACGATGAAAGGCGTGAACTGGATATGAATTCTACCCTTTCTGCCCTTAACCAGGTGATTGAATCCCAGCAGGAAACAAAATATACAACGATCGTGTACCATCCGGAATGGAACAAAGGCGTTATCGGGATTGTGGCTTCAAGACTGATTGAGACCTACTATAAGCCTACGTTAGTTTTCACAGACGGAAACAACGGCGAAATGGTAGCTTCTGCAAGATCCGTATCTGATTTTGACGTGCATGAGGCATTGGACCTGTGTTCTGAATATTTTCTGAAATTCGGAGGGCACCATGCAGCGGCCGGACTTTCAATGGAAAAGGAAAAATTCAGTGCTTTCAAGGAAAAATTTGAGAAAATCGTTTCTGAAAAAATCAAAGAACATCAGAAGGAACCATGCATCACGATAGATTCTGAGATTAAGATCGATGATATCAACCGGGATTTTATAAACTTCCACCGGAAGCTCGCTCCTTTCGGGCCTCACAATATGAAACCTATTCTGGCACTGACCAATCAAAAGCTTTCGGGCTATATCAAAACAATGGGGAAAGATAACAATCACCTTAAGTTTTATATCAGGCAGGAATCCACAGGGCGTAATATCGAATGTGTGGGCTTTAAACTGGGCCAGTTTGCCGATGATTTCAGGAATAAAAATTTTGATTTGGTATTCACTTTGGAGGAGAATCACTGGAAAGGCAATGTAACCCATTACCTGAATATCAAGGATGTGAAATTTAGGGATTAATTTTTAGGGTTTAGCTTTTAGGGATTAGTTATTATGGGAAATTACAAAGAGTTAATGGTTTGGCAGAAATCTGTAGATCTTGTTACAGACATTTATTCCTATACTAAACAGTTTCCAAAAGAGGAAATCTATTCTCTTACCAGCCAGATCCGCCGTTCTTCAATTTCCATTCCGTCTAATATTGCAGAGAGGCATTCCAGAAGATCCCGAATTGATTATATTCAATTTTTAAAAATTGCCAGAGGAAGCTGTGCAGAATTAGAAACCCAATTGATGATCTCAAAAAATTTAGATTATTTAAGATTAACGGAATTCAATTATTTAATTCAAAAATCAGAAGAAATTTCCAAAATGCTCAATGCGTTAATTACCAAACTGCAAGTAAACCCTAACACCTAAGCCCTAAAGTATGAAAAAGATCGGTTTATTTTTCGGGTCATTTAATCCTATCCACATTGGACATTTAATTCTGGCTAATTATATTCTGGAGAATTCAGATATGGATGAACTCTGGTTTGTGGTAAGCCCCCAGAATCCTTTTAAAGAAAAAAAATCTTTATTAAAAGACCATAACCGGCTGGATATGGTGCAGCTTGCCGTTAAAAACTACCCGAAAATGAGGGCTTCGAATGTAGAATTTTCTCTTCCGCAGCCCAGCTATACGATTGATACACTGACCTATCTTCATGAAAAATATCCGGACTATTCATTCAGCCTAATTATGGGTGAAGATAATCTCGCGAGTCTGCCTAAATGGAAAAATTCTGAAACGTTAGTTAAAAACCATCACATTATCGTATATCCAAGGGTTTTTGATCCTGAGAAGGCAGATTCACAGTATCTTCAGCATGAAAATATTTCTCTGATCAAAGCACCTGTTATTGAACTTTCCGCTACGGAAATCCGAAATATGATTAAGGCAGGTAAAAATGTGCGCCCGATGCTTCCGCCGGAGGTTTTTGATTATCTGGACGGCAGCAGTTTTTATAAATGAAGTTAGAAGTTAGAAGTTAGAAGTTAGAAGTTAGAAGTTAGACAAAATTATATTATCCTCAATAACTCATCATTCAATGGATTTCTTAGAAAAATTATTTTCAAAATACCCTCAGGAAAAAACCATCAGATGGTTTAAGCAGATTTGCCTGGCTGAAGCCGTTTCCTGGTTCTTCCTGTTTACAGCAATGATCTGGATCCGTACGGATCCTGAAGATATTTTTGCGATTGTCTACATCAGTACAATTGGCAGTATTCACGGGCTTTTCTTTACGCTTTACCTGATATTTATACCTGCAATAAGAAAAATCTACACATGGGACGATGAAGATTTTGTTTTTTCACTCATGTCGGCATTTTTTCCTTTTGCCACGATTTGGGTAGACAAAAAACTGGCCCGCTTCGACAGGGAATAACATAAATTTAAAGGGCTTTTTAAGCTCTTTTTTTATGCACCTGCATGTAAGTTCCATTCAGTCTGGACCTGCGTATCAGCTTTAACTCACTATTATAAATTGAGATAAAGATTTTCGCTGAATGAGCAATCAATAAATTTCTAAGTAAATTATCTGCTCCTTGATTCTCAATTAATACATTCCGATTTGTTTACCCTGATCTGCACTTTTCTATAAGAACTTCCCTTGTTTTCTCCTTACCAATCTTAATATCACTCAAAATGATCAGCAGTATTTTAGAGAAATTCATCTTAATTGCTATTGAGATGTAACAAAATTGTGACCTGAATTGTTTAATTAAATAGGAATCAGATTTCGATTTAATTTTTTAATATAAAATTTTACATCTGTAAATCAATACATTAAACAAAATATAAAAATATTTTAAGTACTTTGTATTGCATGATACTAAATTTATTACATATCTTTGCAATGTTAAATAATAATAAATACAAGCTATTAAAATCTCTAAAACAGGAAACATGAAAACATCTATACTTATTGCAGCTTTATTCTTCAGCGGATTTGCTTTTGCACAGGAAAAAAAACAGGATACTGTAAAAACAAAAAGCATTGAAGGCGTTACCCTAACCAAACAGGTTTTTAAGAAACAGAGCGACCGTTTTGTTTATGACGTTGCCGCTTCACCGGTTGCCAAAGGAAATACAACTTTCGATCTTTTGAAGCAAACTCCCCTTTTATCGACAACGGATGATAAAGCTTTCAAAATTGTAGGAAAAAATAATGCTCTTATCTACATCAACGGCAGGAAAACCAATATGGATGCAGAATCTCTTACACAGTTCTTAAAAAATACTCCGGCAGAAAATATTCAGAAAATTGAGGTAATTACGGTTCCGGGAAGTGAGTATCAGGTAGAATCTTCAGACGGAATCATCAATATTATTCTGAAAAAGAAAATGAGCGACGGAACCAGCGGAAACATGAGGATGTCTAACTCTCAGAATAAATATAACGCAAGCCAGGCCAGTTTTTCTGTTAATTACAGAAAAGATAAGCTGGGCGTTACGGCTAATTTAAGCGGCGGAGAAAACATCAACCCGCAGGCTTACATTTTAAAAAACGGAACCAACAGAATAAAAAATGAATCTGTAGGAAACATTGATGATCCAAATAAAAACTTGGGAGGCTACTTAAACATTGATTATCAACTGACTGAAAAAAGCAACCTGGCACTTTCATGGAATTCGTGGGCGAATAAAAGCTATAATTCTACTATCAATTTACTGAATACGATTACAGAATATGATAAAGACGGAATTTTAACCTCAACAAAATATACAAGAACACAAAATAAGGAAGATGCAAGAAATTACAACAATTCGGTTAATTTAAATTATGAAATAAAACTCGACTCTTTAGGAAGTAAATTCAATGCCAATGCGGCTTATCTTATTTACAAAAGGTTTCAGTATTCCGACAACAATACGCTGAACCTTGCAGATTTGGGAAGCCTGCCTACACCAGGAAAAAAAATCACTCAGAATATTCCGCAAATTGTGAACAATTTTTCGGCAACTGTAGATTATATCCAGAAATTCAAAAATGATTTCACCTTTTCTGCAGGAGGAAATTTTAACAAAACAAAAACAGATAACGATACCAAAAACTTTACTTTTCTATATGATAATGGTATTATGCAGAATCCTGATGCAGATTTCAACCATTTTATTTACGATGAAAACATTTACGGAGCTTACATCACGTTTGAGAAAAAATTCTCTGATAAATTCTCAGGAAAAGTGGGCGCAAGATATGAAATCACCAACAGTGTAGGTACTGCTGACAGTTTTAAAAACAATGCAGAAGGACACCAAAAAATTGAGCAAAATTATAATAACTTACTTCCTTATCTAAGCTTCAATTATGCAATTAACGACAAGAATAATCTTTCTTATGCATTTTCAAGCAGAATGAGAAGACCGAGCTTTTGGGAGCTGAATCCGGTAAGAAATATCATTACTGAGGATAATTATACTCAAAACAATCCTTTTGTAAAAGCATCTTCAAGCTATAACCAGGAACTGACGTATATGTACAAGAATTCCTATTTCGTGATTTTAAACCATTCTTATGAAAAAGATCAGATCACGCAGGTTCCTTTGCAGAGAAAGTATACCGATGAAAACAATGTAGAAAGAGTAAAACTGGCATACATCAGAACCAATTTCGGAGATAAACAGGAAATGTCTGCCATGCTGGGAATTCAGAAATCATTCTTCAAACAATATGTAACGTTGAATTTTAATGCGGGCGTTCAGCACAATATCAACAACGGAACCTTGAATACAGATCCTACAACGGGACAGGTTTTTGACACGTATGTTAACAACAGAAAATCGACAAGCTTTATCGTTACCAGCAACAATACGATTCGTTTAGACAAAAAGAAAACATGGTTTCTGGGTGTAAATTATTTCTATGTAGACAAACAGCAGATCGAATTGGGAATGTTGAAAAGTTTAATGAGTTTAGATCTAAGCATCAAGAAAAACTGGAACGACTGGACTTTTGCAGTGAATGTAAATGATGTATTACGAACAAATGTGGTAGAAATAGAAGATATGCAGGATTCCGGAAACTACAATTATATCAGAAACGACCAATACAAAAGAAACTTAACGGTAAGCATCACATACAATTTCGGAAACAGCAAGGTGAAAAAAGTAAGAGACATTGAAGGGGCCTCTGATGCCATTAAAAACAGGACACGATAATCATCAACTAATCAATCATTTCTTCATATCATTATTTTTTTATGGTAAAGCCTGCAGGGAAATCTGCAGGCTTTCTCTTTTGAAGACAGCAGACAATACCCTATTTTAACGGTAAGCATAATAATTGTATTCATAGATGCAGTTTCAGTTATTTAATTATTGGCTTAAATAAAGTTAAAGATGAAAAACGGTATATTGATTTCAGGTATTCTGCTGCTGTTATGTTTTACAGTGTGCAGACAGAAAAGCACTGACTCAGCAAACAGCTCTTTATCTACGGGTAAAACAGACGTTTCTTACGGACCGGAATCTGATCAGCGGATGGATCTTTACATCCCTCAGAAGACAACAAGAAAAGAAGTGTTCATTATCATCCACGGCGGCGGCTGGCGCGGGGGAAGAAGATCCCAACTGACTCTTTTTACCCATCGTTTAATGGAAAAATTTCCGGGCCATGTTTTTGCTAATATGGATTACAGGCTGGCCTCTACCTCCCGCTTTGCCCTGCCGAACCAGACGGATGATATACAGCGCGTTATTGATTATCTGGAGAAAACATTACCGTTCAAGCCAAACTATATCCTTCTCGGCAACAGCGCCGGCGGCCATCTTTCCATGTTGTATGCATACAGGTATGACCGTGGGAAAAAAGTAAAAGCCGTAGTGAATATCGTCGGTCCTGCAGATCTGGGCGATCCCGGATTTAAAAGTTATGACGATTATGCTTTTTTAGAAAATTACCTGGCAGACCCGAAAGTATACGGAAACAGGGAATCACTGATGAATACGGTAAGCCCGGTGTATTGGGTGACCCAAACCTCTTCTCCCACGCTTTCTTTTTACGGAACGGAAGATACCGTTGTTCCTGTATCACAAATGAAAATCCTGGATTCTTCTTTGCAGCGCTACCATATATATCATGAATCCTATACATTCAACGGCAACCATGTGGAATGGCAGAATGAACCCAATGCTTCATTGTTGATTACAAAAACTGAATTGTTTCTGAGGAATATTTCCAAAACAAAAACGCCCTGAAAATTCAGAACGTTTTAGTCTATATAAGGATGAGCATGTATTTATTCTGATTTAAAAACTTCCGTCTTTTCTGAAACCCCGTTGGCATTAAATGCTTCAATCTGGAAATAGTAGGCATCAGTTCTGTCGGCTCCGGTAAAGAAATATTCATTTTTACCATAGACCATAATGCTTCCGTAGAGCTTGTCGGGAGATTTCCCCCAATAGATCACATACCCGTCGGCTTCGGAATTCTGCTGCCATTTCATCCAGATGCTTCTTCTTTCGCCGTATTTTTTAGGATCTGCTCTCAAGGGAACAAAATTCTGAACTTTTGCAGGAACAGCTCCGGCTCCTTTCCCGAACACCCGGAATCCGCTTAATGCAAATTTCCCGGTCGGCATTTTCAGGTTCTCCATTTTCAGGAATCTTGCTTTGGCAGGTTTTTCCAGCTCAACATAATCATGAGGGACGTCTCTGGTATTTTTGCTTTTATCAACAATCACTTTCCATTTTTTTCCGTCATCCGAACCATAAATTTTATACTGGTGCATTTTTCCCAGTGTCTTGCCTAAAAACTCAATGTCCTGATCCGCATAATTAATCTGAATTGCATTAATGGAAGATACTTCCCCCAGATCCGTCTGGAACCATTCACCGGAATTTCCGGTTTTCGCACTCCAGTAGGTTTTAATATCTTCATCCACCGCATAATTGGAATGGTACCCGCCCAATGTTGAGGAAACCTGAACCGGCTTATTGTAATTCAGCAGCATCCAGCCTGCAAAAAGGCCTTTGGAAAAATCTTTTCCCTGTGCATATTGCGGAAGATAGGTAGGATAATCACCATACGCAGTATTGCAGTACATCACATCATCTTTATCAAATCCGGCAGGCCAGATCCCCAGCCTTCTTTCAAAGTTATTTTTAGTGGAGATAAAGATGGTTGAAACATGCCACCAGTTTTTATAATTGTCCTCAAAAGTAGCTCCGTGCCCGGCTCCTCTTGCGAAACCTCCCGGCTTATAGGAAAACGGATTGTGCTGCTGGTATTCGAATCCTTCCAGGGCATTATTACTGACATATACGCCGTCTGAATAGCCGCTGAACTCTGTAGCCGGTGCGCCATACTGCATATAATATTTACCGTTATGCTTCGTCATCCAGGCACCTTCCACAAAAGGCTGAAGAAAAACATTATCATTGTATTCCCCGAATCTTTCCCAGCCATGGTCTTCGGGCTTTAATCTTAAAATCGGTTTTACAAAACCTTCAGACTGAAGGGTCTTTGTCTTCACTTCTGTTCCCAACAGCGGCCATTCGTTGCTGGATCCCCAGTACAGATACAGTTTATTTTTGTCTTCATCGTAATGAAATGCAGGATCCCAGGCGCCTACTTTCAGGGTATCTACGGCAATCTTCCAGTCGTCTTTCGTTGGATTGGTACTTTTCCAGATCGGGAAATCCTGTTCCCAGGTGGATCCGAAAACATATAACGTATCTTTCATCGCCCAGACTGCCGGAGCGTTGAGGTCATGGATGTATTTATTGTCCCGTAGAAAATTCCTCTTCACAAATTTCCAGTCGAGCATATCGTCGCTGTACCAGTAGCCTTCCTGGTTGGTAGAAAACAGGAACAGCTTATTTTTAAAATTAACAATAACGGGGTCTGCCGTGGCCCGGTGCTTCCCCTGTTTTGAGAAAGCTTCAAAAGGGGTATATCCGTAGTCAATGTTAATCGGGTTACAGAATGTTTTCTGTTGTGCATTTAAGCTTAATATTCCCAAAAAAGTCATCAGGGAGAAAAGATACTTCTGCATTTTTATGTTTTTAACTTATGAACAAAAATAGGTAAGTTTTTTTAAAATGTACAGGGCCGGAGATTTTAAATCTGCAATATCCGGTTTTATAAGTTGCCGGTTTTTGTTATGAAAAAGCTTTGCCTGCTAGTAATAACTCCAATTTCTCATAGTAGACATATTCTTTCCTGTAGATTTTAATAAATTGTAAATCAAAGTATTAAATATTTGTATATTAGCCGGAATTAAAAATGAAAACTTCAAAATCTTTAAGAAGAGCCGTTGCTCCCGTCTTTTTAGGCAGTCTTCTGTCTGCTCAGGTGGGTATCAATACAGATCTTCCTACGAAAACACTGGATGTGAACCCTTACAGCGCCCGCAAAGGTTACGATGTGGGCAACCATTGGTGCCAGCCTGCCAGTTGGTGCCACCGGAACGGTGAATGTTGATGTGGCCATATTTATTAATAATGTGATAAAATCACAGGGCGGATACAACAGGTTTTCCATTATAGGCTCCGGTGTCAGAATCTATCATACAGTGGCAATTACGACCATGCAGGAATTTCCTGCCGGCACTCATACCATAGATTTAAGAACAGGGTTGGCAGAAGGTACTTCAGTACCGGGCCTGACCATTGGAGGGGCTGCATCAGATATCAATCCGGGAGAAATGACCATTCAGGTCCTGTATTAGTATAAAAATTCAAAATAAATCAATTGCTTTCTGAATAATCCAGGATCATTTAATATACCGGCATTGAGCATATTAACGATATGATACATCATCCGGTTCTTCCTGTTTATTTTTCAATAACTAAATTTTTAAACAGTACCATTTGAATGAAATCATTAAAATCCCGGAATAATATTTTATCGTTATATCCACATGGTAACAAATTTTATTTCAGTAATGTCCGAAAATATTGTCATGTTTAACAATGAACAGAAAACATAGTATTCCAATGCGGGGTATTTGCTGCTTACGGGATGATTTAATCTTTTTTTAAAAATTACATAAAAAAATCCGGAATCCAATCAGAATAATCTGATTGGATTCCGGATTTTTATTTTTATTCTGCTGTTATTTTTTAGGCAGGAAAACCTCAGCGAGCATGCATCGGGCGCTTCCACCGCCATTTACCTCTATGGTATTTAAATCTGAATAAATAATTTCGCAGTATTTTTCAATTGCAGAAACCTGATCTTCATGTAAAGACCTGTAAGCCGTTTCGCTCATGACCAGGAATTTTTCTCCGTCTCTGTTCTGAACCTGCAGCATATTTCCTGCGAACTGCTGCATCTGTTCTTCTGAGATTTCAATAATTTCCTTTCCTGAATTTTTAATGATTTCGGCTACTTTACTTCTTTCCAGTTCGCTGTCAATACAGTCCAGGCAGATTACCACAAACTTATCAGCCACGCACATCATGACATTAGTATGGTAAATCGGCAGCCTTTCTTCTCCTACAGTCTGGAAGGAATGGAAAACAACGGGCGTAAAGCCATATTTTTCACAAAACTCCCTGAAGAGATTTTCATCCAACCGTAAAGAGACCGAACCGTAAGCCAGTTTATTATCGTGGTCGAAAATCATGCTCCCTGTTCCTTCAAGAAAATGGCCCTGCATTTCAGGAAAAGACCAGTCGTCAATTTCTGACACTTCAAATCCCTGTTCTCTGATGGTTTCAATAATATCATCCCGTCTTTCCACTCTTCGGTTGGAGGCGAACATCGGGTATAAAACTACTTTTCCGTCTTTATGGAAGCTTACCCAGTTATTCGGGAAAATAGAATCCGGGGTATGCGGGTCTAACGTATCTTTAATGGTAATCACATTAATTCCTTTGCTTCTCAGTTTCTCCACAAAAGCCTTAAATTCTGTCAGCGCTTTGAACTGGGTATCAAAACCTTTCTGCTCGATCTGAAAATAATTGTTTTTTGCCGTTTCGGCATTGAAGCCGAATGCAATCGGCTCTATCATTAAAACGGTATCTGTAGTTTGCATGTGTTTAATTTTTTATAAAATAATATTGAATCCTGAATAAAAATCTGTCAGTCCATAGTAGCTCAGCGTCAGGAAAACGGTATCAATAAGGCCATGGATAATAATGTTGATCCAGATATTTTTAAATTTCAAATAGATAAGCCCGAAAGCCAGTCCGAATAAAAAAGTCATCACCAGCCCGGAAATTCCCTGATACAAATGCGGCAGTGAAAACATTACGGCACTTAACAGAACAATCACCAACTGATTTTTCCCGAACCATCTTTTAAGCTGTGAAAAAGCAAAAGCACGGAACAGGAGTTCTTCCCCGACTGCCGCACTGATCCACATATTAAAAAGCCATTTGAAATATTTCTGAGGATTTCCTTCAATCACTTTAAATGAAGAATAATCTGCCGGCTCATTAAAAATTTTACTGACCAGAGGCTGAAAAACAAAATCCATGGAAAGTTCCAGAACAAGGTAACAACCCAATATGATCATGATTTCCGACAGCCCTATTTTCTTAAAATTAAGATTCTTTAGATTTCCGTCCTGTAAGTAGGTGAACAAAAGGATCACTGCAATTATTACACAGAATGTATACGGAAAATGTGTAAAAGGATTATAAATTAATAAAAATGCGACTGCCAGAAGCAGCAATGCTACCCATTTATTACCGGGTAAAACTTTTGAATCTATCATTTTTCTTATTTCATTACTCTCTTACCAAAGGCATTGTGGAACACCTCAACAATCCTCCCATTTTTGAAATCTCCCGGTACGGGATTTCCTCTACCGTCATTCCCCATTCATTTCTCAGATGGTTATTCATTCTTGTAAAAGTCTTGTCTGAAACTACAATTTCCGGAGAAATTGAAAAGATATTCGGGAACATTTCAAACATTTCCTCATCTGTAACGTGGAAGCAGTTTTCTTCCCCGAAAATATCAATGATAAGATGATAATCACTTTCGTCCACAAACCCGTTTTTATAGATGATGCATTTATCCTCTCCTACCGGATTGAAGGTACAGTCCAGATGCAGGATTCCTTCATAGGGAATCTGATCATTTTTCTTCAGTTCAAGATCAATGATCCTTTTTTTAGGGAAATATTCTTTAAGAATTTCGATGGCATATTCATTGGTCCTCGCTGTCTTATAGTTTCTGTAATCTTCACTGAAACAGGTCCCGATAAATAGGAAATTACCCCAGACAATAACATCCCCTCCTTCTATGTGTGCCGTATCCGGAAGGTTGATAATATCCCTCCATTTTACTTTTTCAAAAATACCTTTATAGGCATCCTGCTCATCAGCCCTGTCTGAGATAACATTGGAAATAATCATTTTATCGTCAATCACAAAAGCTACATCCCTTGCAAATACCTGGTTGTAGTTCTCAATAATGCTCGGCCGAAGTACTTCTACATTGTATTTTTTTAAAACGGCCTCGAAAGCGTTCATTTCATCAATAATCTCCGATTCTTTGGGATAGATGTTATTTTGTATGGAATGATAAGACTTGGCATCGTAGCTTTCCTCGAGTGCAGGAGTTCCTCCCAGCGAATTGGGCTGCCCTAAAACTACTGATTTAAGCCTTCCCGTTTCGTTTTTTATATTTAGTTTCATAAAGAGTTATGCAATATTGCAAATATAAGTAAAGGTCTGTATCTGGGAAACTTTTAGGGTATTTTTAGGGATGTAATTCGCCTGTATTCTGAGAATAGCCTATCCTGCAGTTCTTTAATGATATGTATCCGGTAAATATTAAAGTTTTATTACTCTTAATATTTGATTAACAGATAATTTATCCAAAGTGTAATATTTATAGCACAAATATTATGATGCAATTTTATCTTTGAACGATGCCAATGTCCGTAAATTAAAGCTAATGATCATCTTCATTAATTAACAGTTTTTATTAATCAAGATCTGATTTACAATCTCTTAGGTTATACATCGGTTATTTGGATAATCTAAAGAATATTTACAAAAAAAATCCCAAAGCGAGCTTTGGGATTTAATGTATATAGATTGTAATACTGTTATCTTCTTATCTGTTGACCATATCGATATAGTCTCTCTGCTGAGCTCCCTGATAAACCTGTCTCGGTCTTCCGATCGGGTCTCCTTTCATTCTCATTTCTTTCCATTGGGCAATCCATCCCGGAAGTCTTCCCAATGCAAACATTACGGTAAACATTTCTGTAGGGATTCCTAATGCTCTGTAGATAATTCCTGAATAGAAATCTACGTTTGGATATAGTTTTCTTTCGATGAAGTACTCATCTTCAAGTGCTACTTTTTCTAACTGCATTGCAATATCAAGTGCCTTGTCTTCAATTCCTAATGCAATTAACAGATCGTCAGCAGCTTTTTTAATGATTTTCGCTCTTGGGTCGAAGTTTTTGTATACTCTGTGTCCGAAGCCCATCAAACGGAAGCTGTCGTTTTTATCTTTCGCTTTTTCAACCCATTTGTTAACGTCTCCACCGTCTTTTTCAATCAGTTCAAGCATTTCGATAACCGCCTGGTTTGCACCACCGTGAAGCGGCCCCCAAAGTGCAGAAATACCTGCAGAAACTGAAGCAAAAAGACCTGTATGGGCAGAACCAACCATTCTTACGGTAGAAGTAGAACAGTTTTGCTCATGGTCTGCATGAAGGATTAATAATTTATCTAAAGCCCCAACTACAACCGGATTGATTTCGAAATCAGCATTCGGTTGTCTGAACGCCATTTTGTAGAAGTTTTCTACATAGTTAAGGTTGTTATCTCCGTGGTTTAATGGCAGACCTAATGTTTTTCTATACGTCCAGGCAGCAAGGTGAGCAAATTTGGCAATAAGCAATTCTGCAGCAAGATCCATTTCTTCTTTAGAATTAACGTTAACCGCTTTTGGGTTAAAAGCTGTTAAGGCAGAAGTCAGAGAAGACAGAACGCCCATCGGGTGAGCAGAACGAGGGAAAGCATCGATGATTTTTTTCATCTCCTCTGCTACGAAGTTATATTTTTTGATATTCCCTTCAAAGGTATTGAACTGGTCTGAAGTTGGTAAATCACCGTGTAACAGAAGATACATTACTTCTGTGAAGTTGGATTTCTCTGCAATCTGCTCAATTGGATAGCCTCTGTAGAACAATTCTCCCTTATCACCATCTAAATAAGTGATTTCGCTGAGCGTAGCACCGGTATTTTTATACCCTAAATCTAATGTGATTAAACCTGTCTGGTCTCTTAATTTTGAAATATCGATTCCTCTGTCTCCGATCGTACTGTCTACGATAGGATATTCATATGAATTACCATCGTAATTCAATATTACTTTGTTGTCTGACATTATTTAATTTATTTTTTTTAAATATACTACTTATTACAAAATACGGCAAACTAAAAATTTCGCTTGCCGTTATTTATAAATTCGATGAATTATCTTTTGATTTTAAAAGCATCCAGTCCCGGGAAAACTGCCGTTTCACCTAAAGCTTCCTCAATTCTTAACAGTTGGTTGTATTTTGCCATCCTGTCTGATCTTGAAGCGGAACCTGTTTTGATCTGTCCGCAGTTCATGGCTACGGCTAAATCTGCAATGGTAGAATCTTCAGTTTCTCCTGATCTGTGAGACATTACCGAAGTAAATTTGTTATGCTGAGCCATTTGTACAGCTGCCATGGTTTCAGAAAGGGAGCCAATCTGGTTTACTTTCACAAGGATTGAGTTGGCAATACCTTCTTTCACTCCTCTGGCCAGTCTTTCAACATTGGTTACGAATAAATCATCTCCAACCAGCTGCACTCTGTCCCCGATTTTATCGGTTAACATTTTCCATCCTTCCCAGTCATTTTCCTGCATACCGTCTTCGATAGAGATAATCGGATATTTATTTGCCAGTTCAGCCAGATAAGAAACCTGCTCACTGCTTGTAAACTGAGCGGCATCCGGCGTCTGGAATTTTCTGTAATCGTACACTCCGTCTTTATAGAATTCTGAAGCGGCACAGTCTAATGCAATCATCACGTCGTCACCCGGCTTATATCCTGCTTTTTCAATGGCCTGAAGCAAAGTATCCAGCGCATCTTCAGTCCCGGAAAATGTTGGTGCAAAACCACCTTCATCACCTACTGCAGTAGAAAGGCCTCTTGAGTGAAGGATTGCTTTCAGGTTATGGAAAATCTCAGTTCCTTTTCTCAACGCGTGAGAGAAAGAATCTGCTTTTACCGGCATTACCATAAATTCCTGGAACGCAATCGGTGCATCTGAGTGAGAACCCCCGTTGATAACGTTCATCATCGGAACCGGAAGTGTATTGGCATTAACCCCGCCTACATATTTGTATAAAGGCATTTTCAGTTCAGCTGCCGCTGCTTTTGCAGCAGCCAGGGAAACCCCCAAAATTGCGTTAGCTCCTAAGCTTCCTTTGTTGCTTGTTCCGTCAAGATCAATCATAATCTGATCGATAAGGTTCTGGTCATATACCGGAAGGCCTACCAATTCGGGAGCAATTACTTCTCTTACATTCTCCACAGCTTTAAGAACGCCTTTCCCCATATATTC
This sequence comes from Chryseobacterium sp. Leaf201, assembly GCF_001421435.1. Lineage (GTDB taxonomy): Bacteria > Bacteroidota > Bacteroidia > Flavobacteriales > Weeksellaceae > Chryseobacterium. Next base: position 28,289 of record NZ_LMKA01000058.1, on the reverse strand, counting down.
TGAACCTCCGTCACGAAGTTCTACGGCTTCATGTTCTCCTGTAGATGCTCCGGAAGGCACTGCAGCACGCCCCATCGCACCACTTTCCGTGAATACATCCACTTCAACTGTAGGATTTCCTCTTGAATCCAAAATCTGTCTCGCTTCTATGTAAGAAATGTAACTCATTGTTTTTTTTTATAGTTCAGACAAATTTAATGAATTTTTAAAATGTTGTGCTATCTATAGGATATTTTATGGTATGATTGTGAGTTAAATTTTAGTTAATTTTAATATTTTTTAAATAATACAGAGAGGGTGCAAAAAAATATTCTCCTCCTTTCACCGTTACAAAATTCTGAAACTGTAATTTGATAAGTCCTAATATCTACAACTCTTACAGATAGCTATTTCTTCCCCTGAAGGTTTTCTAGCATCTGATCATGTTACAAATCATTTGCGTTTACAGATTGATTTTGTGAATATTGATCATGGTTATTGTGGTTTCATAGAAATGGTATTAACTTTTGAAAGGTTGTAGGTGATCCCGATGAAATGTCCGAATTTGAACTGTTTTACCATAGGAATCTGCCCACTGGTACCCAGGTCATAACTTCCACCATTTTGGAAGCCGTCTGCCAGACGATCTACAACACCCATGCTTAGTCCGCCGGATAGGATCCATCTTTCTTCCCGGCCCAAGATAGCACCGGCTCCTAAAATCATTTGAAACTTTTGGTTCTGGGTAAAGATTGCTCCAAAGTTAACCTGAGGCTGTATCCATGAATTTAACCTGAAATTGGTATTAATGGTAGACCCAAATGCAAAGTCATATTGCCCGTGATTTTTCAAATACACTTCTTTTAGTGCAGTTCCTGCGGCAACATCTCTTGTTTCGTATTGCCTATCAAAAAGACTGGTAAGAAAGATTCCAGCACTGATGTCTATTTTTAAGCCACCGGTAATCCAGACTTTGTATTTTCCGACAAATGCTTCATCTTCTTGATTAGTTTCTTTATCAAATCTTTTAATAGTAAATTCAATGGCATCTGCATTTTTTCCCTGAATATCAATAGGAAGCGTATAGAAATCATTTTTAAAGAAATATTTTTTCTCAAAAGATTTCAGCATTTCTTGTGATTTATCAATGTTTTCCTTGATGATATTTTCTATAACCTTTTTCTGGGCTGATGTGAATGTGTATATTCCCTTTTCAAAAGAAGAATGATTGAGTTCCGCTTCAAGATTTAACGTTTTTAACGCAATAAACAAGGAATCTCTGGTCTTGGTGAAGCCTTCACCCAAGCTTTCTCTATTGATATTTTTCAGCTTAAACTTATCTAAGAAAAGATCTAAATCATACAATTTATCCTTTAATTGTTTATTTTCTTCGAGAAGGTTTTTATAAGTATATGAATCATGCTTTAATAATACAAGACTATCTTGCTTCTTTCCTAACTTAAATATATTATTAAATTCATTAAAATTCATAAAAAAAGTTACCGGCGCTCCACCTATAGTATAATTGTACTTAAGCGGATTGCCATTTATTAATCTCAAAGCAATTAATTCACGGGATTTTACAGAAAGCCACTTTGATTCCGAACATTTCCGAAATTCTTTTCCATCAAACTCTTTACATTTTTCAAAAGTAATCGAATTATCATGAGGAGTTCCTAAATCCACAACCAAAACTTTTGTTTTCTGACCACTTACCAAAAATGAAAGTGCCACGAATACAAAGAATAATAGATTTTTCATAATGTAAATTTTATAGTTATTATTTAATTTTTACCTGGTGACGGTGCAAGAAGTCCGGCAAGAGCGCCTATTGCTCCAGACGAAATGGCTGTGAAAATGGTAATTACCTGTGCATTTATTTGATCCCCATCTTTCATTGACATGATGGTAAGTGTTACGACAATGGTGAGAATAGCCAATCCCAGTGATATGACAATTATTCTGTAAATCCAGGAATCTGTTTCTATTGGATTTTTCGTCACAATAGTTTCTACTGCTTTTACAGGATTTTCCTGAAATTTCTTCTGTAAATCAGGACTATTTTTTAATGCTACTTTAAAGCCTTCAAATGTGTTATCAATTGGAGTTTCCATGTTTATTGGTTTTAAAATTAATACTTCAAAGTTGCTCTTAAAACAAATCCCGGTCAATTACCCAAACGGGTGATTCTGCAACAAAAAACAGCACCATTAGAAATGATGCTGCTGTATTTAAGTTGAAGCTAATTATAAATCAATCCTGAAAAAAAGATGGGTCCCGTTTTCGGTTGTCACTTCACAATGGCCGTTCTGTTCTTTCATTCTTCCTCTCATGTTCCGAAGTCCGTTTCCTTCGGGTTGGTCATAACGGATCCCGATTCCATTATCGGAAACTGTCATCATGAATTCTTTATCTTTCTGGACAAACGAGAGTTTTAGTTGACTTGACCGACTGTGTTTGTAAGCATTATTAAGGGCTTCCTTTAAACATAAAAATAAATTCCGTCTCTGTTCTGTGGTGATGATTGTTTCAAAAATTATGTTTTCATCCTCTATATTCAGTTGAATATTTGTTTTTTTGAGAAAATTCCGGGCATACATTTTCGAATAATCTATAAAACTTCCCAAGGTATCATTTCCTGAGTTCAGACTCCAGAGCATTTCTCTCATGGAAATATTCATTTCTTCGGATGTTTTCAAAAGCTCATCGATATCACTTTTTAACTCATCACCTTCAGCTCGTTGTTTTAAAAATTCTGCCTGAAGTTTCAATGCTGAAATTCCTGCGCCGAGATCATCATGCATATCATGAGAAATCCGCTCACGTTCTTTTTCTATGGATTTTTGTTTTTCAAGTTCTTTTTGGAGGAGCTGGTTTTGATGCTCGGCTTCTTTAAGTTTTTGCTGTTGAATAAAAAAAACCTGCCTTTTATTATATAATACAACAATTAAAACTATAAAAATCATAAATGTTATTAGTAAAATAACTCCTATAATATAAGCTAATTTTATTGTGTCTGGCAACTTACTCATCTTTTCATTTGTATTTTATTAGTTTCAATCTTTCTTAAAGCCATATAAAACAAACTATACATTATGATGTTCACAACATATTGTGTACTCTTTAAAATCTCTAAAAAATCAGGATCTTCTTCCTGAAGAAAAAACATTAAAATCGCTCTGAAAATAAAAAATATACTCCAAAGCATTAAACCACAAGACACCCAGAAGTGTGGATCATCTGTTATTTTCCTATCATCAAAATTTTTAAGTCTTTCATAAAACCAAACCAAAGTATTGGTAATAAAATAAAAGCAAACTAATATTCCTAGTCTGTTGTCATAGTCTTGTCCATAAAATTTAGTGAAAAAGGATATATAAACTAGCATTATCACTAAACTGTACCAATATATTTTCTTAAACTTTGGTAAAATTTTAGAATAGTAAAGAAAAAAGAATACAATAAGAAAAATGCTATAATAATTAAACAAATAAGCAAAATCACGCTCACCCAAATAGAGTTTATAATGACCATAAAGATCCAACAGAAAAGAAACTAATAGATAAATCAATACATAGCCTTGGCTGGAAAGATTTTTTCTTCCAGCCAAAACTATTGCCTTAACAACATCTATAAAGAGTATTGTTAAATATATTATCTGCAAAAACATCTTTTAAGGGTATAATGATCCCATATCAAAGTAGCCTTCTTTGCCGTTAATTTCTTCGGGAAGATACATTCCTACAATGGTTAATTGTTTTTCATGAGCAGAATATGCATCTCTATATCTTGTTTCATCTAAACCATATTGAGGGTTTCTTCTAAAAAAGTCAGATAATATCTTGTATCGAGTGACCTCACCTAAAACAAATTGTACTCGACTATACTTTTCTCCTGCAGAATTCGTTTCGTCAATAATTTCTTTAATATTATTCCAAGTATATCTCAAATGAATTGTCGAATCCTTAGGATAACTATAAGTAGAAGTAATTCTATATAAATTATTTCCCAAAAAGTTTTTACAAAGTGTATTAAAATCCAGATCGCTTATAATAGTTTTACTGACATCAAATACATAATTAAGATTAAATATAGCAAAGTGTTCTTTTAATGGATTATTATTATTATCCAATGGTGTAACAACCACATATAAAAATTCATTTGACAGATCAGGAATAACTAATACAGAATCATCATTTGTATATTTCATATATTCTTGCTTTGTTAAAAAGATAAAATTAAATTGCAATCCATTTCCTCTTGTACTATAATTATTATACAAATTTTCAATTGTACTTATATCTATAGTGTAACCATCTAAATGGTGTCGTTGCAAATCTGTATTAAGTAATTCAAGAATTCCCGCACTCGCTTGATACATAAACATAATACCAACATCGTGATGTACAATATCAAATAATCTCTCATTTTTACTGTAGACCAAATTTTTTAGCTTATCTCCATTGTTCAGTTTTGTGTCGGTAATAGCCTCTTGATTGTAATTGTCGTTTCCCATAATTTTTAGTTTTTAAAATGGTTAAATTTATTAATAGCCTCCACTTTATTGTTTACGTGAAGTTTTCTGTAGATGTTTCCGACGTGTTTTTTTACGGTGTCGATGCTGATGAATTTCTTGTCGGCGATTTCTTTGTAAAGGAGGCCTTGGGACAGAAGTCCGAGGATTTCTTTTTCACGTTCGGTGAGTTCGTCGAAGCCTTGTATTTGGGGGAGCTTTCTTTCAAAATGACGGAGAACTTTCCGGGCAATTGAGAAGCTCATCGGGGCACCGCCGTTGCAGACATCGCGGATTGAGGAGAGGATCTTATCCATGCTTTCGCCTTTCACCAGGTATCCAATGGCTCCGGCTTTAAGGGAATTAAATACTTTATCGTCATCCTCGAAGCTGGTACACATAATGAAATGGGTTTGCGGCAGGTGTGTCCTCAGCTTTTCTATGATTTCTATTCCGTGCATATCCGGCAGCTGGATATCCATCATCACCACATCGGGGGAAATATCAGAAAGTTGGGACATTGCATTTTTACCATCGAAAAACTGGGCAACAACGTTCATATCATCCTGGTAATTGATGACTTTTTTCAATGCATTGTTGTAGTTCTTTTCGTCTTCTACGATGGCTATGGAAATGCTCATGTTCGGTTCTGTTTAAGACAAATGTCAGGAAAAAACAAAGCAGAATCAATTACCCTTTTGTGTAATCTTTTAAGTTTTGAGTTCAGGTTATTGTTTTGGGTTTTGTTTTTACTAAATTTAGTAAAAAATAAGGTATCACTGCATAAACAATGTATTAAAAAAATAAAAATTATGAAAAAAGCACTTATAATGTTGAGCTCTGCACTCATTCTATCAACCATAAGCTGTAAAAAAAATGAAGGGGAGAATAAAGATGTATTAAAATCTGACCGTTCAGGAGCCGTACTTGCTGATAACGGTAAAATAGATTCCACCATTCAGTATAAAACGGATGTCAATGGAAAGAAGTATATAAAAACGGATTATGTTTATAAAGCCACTGACGGAAGTCTTGTAAAGGTAGTTTTTAATTATGATGAGAAAACAATGAGCGTAAGGAGCAACAACAAAACATTTATCCTGAACAAAGTAGAATCTACAGGAAACGAAACCACCTACGAAAAGATGGAGATGAAAGCCACAGTAAAAGGTGACAGTTTAATTTTAGATCAGAGAAATAATATTGTTGAACTGGTAAAGACAAAAATTTAAATACATAAAAGCCTTCAGACTATTCAATCTGAAGGCTTTATTTTATGCTTTATACACTATATTATTTCAGTTTCTTAAGCAGGGATCCGCTGACCCAGCCATAAAGAGGTTCTCCGCTGGCAGCGGGTGTTTTAAGAACATAGACATAGAACCATCCGGATTTACTTTTCACAAACTCAACTTCCGTATTGAGCGGGAGCTTGGCAATACTCTCGAATGTTGTGCCCGCACCTGTTCTCAGGTTTGTGTTGTTTTCTGTTATTTTATAGATATCTGCCGTATCATCCTGCCTTCCGAACAGCTTTGCCCTGAAACTTTCCATCGGGAAAGCGGGACCGGGATCATTTTTCCGAAACGGTGCAATGTCGTCATGCCCAAGAATGTCTTTAATGGAATAGGTTTCCATCAACAGCTTGCATATCCTGAAGCAGGAATCAATCTGTTTCTCCGTGAAATTATGCCAGAAGGAAATACTCTTTTCGTGTTTATGCTTTGCTTCCACCACCACTTCTTTCGGATACTCTTTTCCGAACCATGAATAGAAGCGGTCATTAACCTTCGTAAGCCTTCCCGGATTGTCAAGCTCTATCCCGATTGAAAAATTATTGAATCCGGACCGGTCTGCCCACCTGCTCACGCCTGCATGCCAGGCTTTACGGTTGAATTCAACCATCTGGGTAATCTTGCCTTCCCGGTCTATAACGATATGGGCAGAAGCCTTAGCTTCGGGGTCTTTGAACCAGGCCACAGAACTTTCTGCACTCCGGCCGGCCGTGAAATGAATGATGATGCTGTCCGGAACCATTTCGTCTCCTTTATTCGGCGTTGCAGTAAAAGTGACTGTTTCAGAGGCAAGTGTTTTTGATAATTTTTGATTTACGATTTTCATGATTACAATTCTTTTGGTAAAACAATTTTATGCATTTTAAAGATACAAATCAATTACACTTTAAGGTACAAAAAAACCGTTCAGAAATCTGAACGGTTTTTCATTTATATCTGATGAATATTATTCTTCAGTTTTTTCCTCTGTAGAGTCTGCAGCCTGAGCGGTTGGCTCAGCAGCATTTTCTTCTACTGCAGGAGCTTCAGCAGCTACAGCTTCTTTTTTAGGAGCTGTTGCAGATCTTCTGCTTCTTCTTGTTGTTTTCTTCTCTTCCGCATTCGGATTGTAAAGCTCATTGAAGTCTACCAGTTCGATAAGAGCCATATCAGCAGCATCACCAGGTCTGAAACCTGTTTTGATGATTCTTGTATACCCACCATTTCTTTCAGCAATTTTAGGAGCTACTGATCTGAAAAGTTCAGTAACCGCTTCTTTATTCTGAAGATATGAAAAAACAATTCTTCTGTTGTGTGTAGTATCTTCTTTTGCTTTTGTTAATAGGGGCTCAACATATACTCTTAAAGCTTTTGCTTTAGCAACAGTAGTGTTGATTCTTTTATGCTCAATTAGAGAACAAGCCATATTAGAAAGTAACGCACTTCTGTGAGAAGCCGTCCTTCCTAAGTGATTGAATTTTTTACCGTGTCTCATTATTAATTATTTATCAGCGTCTAACTTATATTTTGCAACGTCGAAACCGAAGTTAAGACCTTTTGAATGCACTAATTCTTCTAGTTCTGTCAAAGATTTTTTACCAAAATTTCTGAATTTCATCAAATCAGACTTACTGTAAGATACCAATTCTCCAAGGGTTTCCACTTCAGCCGCCTTCAGACAGTTCAGGGCTCTTACGGAAAGATCCATATCTGCTAATTTAGACTTCAGGAGTTGTCTTGTGTGAAGTGTCTCTTCATCGTACTGGATGGATGCTTTTACCGCTTCCGTTTCAAGGGTGATTCTCTCATCAGAGAACAACATGAAATGATAAATCAATATCTTGGAAGCTTCTGTTAAAGCATTCTGAGGACTGATGGAACCATCAGTTTCTATATCTAATACAAGTTTTTCGTAGTCTGTTTTTTGCTCTACACGATAATTTTCAATGCTGTATTGTACTTTCTTGATTGGCGTAAAAATAGAGTCTATGGCAATAGTACCGATCGGTGCATTGTTTGACTTATTTTGTTCAGAAGGAACATATCCTCTTCCTTTTTCTATGTTGAAAGTAATTTCGAAAGTTACATCACTGTTCAGGTTGCAGATCACAAGTTCCGGGTTCAGCACCTGGAATCCGTTGATAGACTTCCCTAAATCTCCAGCAGTAATAACCGTCTGCCCCGAAACCTTGGCTACAACCTGCTCACTAGTCTGGTTTTCTGCCGTAGATTTTAATCTTACCTGCTTAAGGTTAAGAATAATTTCGGTAACATCTTCGATTACTCCTGAAATAGTTGAAAATTCGTGCTCTACACCTTCTATTTTGATAGATGAAATAGCATAACCTTCCAGAGAAGAAAGCAACACTCTTCTCAAAGCATTACCGATTGTAAGCCCGAAACCTTGTTCTAGTGGTCTGAATTCAAATTGACCTCTAAATTGATCAGAGTTAAGTAAAATTACTTTATCGGGTTTTATGAATTGTAAAATTGCCATATTATTGGGTTGAGCAAAAATTTGATTAAAAAATTATTTAGAGTAAAGTTCGACAATAAGCTGTTCCTTGATGTCCTCCGGGATCTGGATTCTTTCAGGAGCAGAAACGAAAGTACCTTCTTTCTTCTCATCGTTGAATTGTAACCACTCATAATTTGCTTTAGAAGCCAATGCATCAGTAACCACTTCAAGAGACTTAGACTTTTCTCTTACGGCGATTACATCACCCGCTTTAAGCAAATAAGACGGAATATTTACCAGCTCCCCATTTACAGTAATATGTCTGTGAGAAACCAATTGTCTAGCAGCAGATCTTGTTTTAGCAAACCCTAATCTGTATACTACGTTATCTAATCTGGACTCGCAAAGCTGTAATAATACTTCACCAGTTACCCCTTTGCTTCTGTGTGCTTTAACGAACAGGTTAGAAAACTGTCTTTCTAAAATACCGTAAGTATATTTAGCTTTCTGCTTTTCCATTAACTGAACAGCATATTCAGATTTCTTCGCTCCTCTTCTTTTGTTAACACCATGTTGTCCTGGCGGTTGGTTTTTTCTTTTCTCGAAGTTCTTGTCATCTCCGTAGATTGCAGCACCAAACTTTCTAGCAATCTTTGTTTTAGGTCCAATATATCTTGCCATAATGGGTAAATTCTAAAAATTAAACTCTTCTTCTTTTTGGTGGTCTACATCCATTATGCGGCATAGGAGTCACATCAATGATTTCGCTAACTTCAATTCCTGAATTGTGGATTGTTCTGATGGCAGATTCTCTACCTGCACCAGGACCTTTCACAAACACCTTTACTCTTCTAAGACCCGCTTCGTGAGCTACATTAGAGCAATTTTCAGCTGCCATCTGAGCAGCAAATGGAGTATTCTTTTTAGAACCTCTGAAACCCATTTTACCGGCAGAAGCCCAAGAGATAACTTCTCCGCTTTTATTTGTTAAAGAAATGATGATGTTATTGAAAGAAGCCTGAATATGCGCTTCTCCAATAGCTTCAACTTTTACTTTTCTTTTTTTAACTACTTTACTTTGTTTTGCCATAATTCCTAACGATTATTTACTAGCTTTTTTCTTGTTAGCAACAGTTTTTCTCTTTCCTTTACGGGTTCTCGAGTTGTTTTTCGTTCTCTGGCCTCTTAAAGGTAGTCCTAGTCTGTGACGTATTCCTCGTTGGCATCCTATGTCCATTAATCGCTTAATGTTCAATTGCACTTCAGATCTTAATTCTCCTTCTACTTTTACGTTTTCTGAGATATAAGTTCTGATGGCAGCCAATTCATCGTCATTCCATTCGTTGACTTTCTTGTCTTCGCTGATACCGGCAGCTTTAAGGATTTCTGAAGATGTACTTCTTCCGACTCCGTAGATGTAAGTTAAACCGATAACACCTCTTTTGTTTTTTGGTAAATCAATACCTGAAATTCTCGCCATAATTTAATGTTAGCCTTGTCTTTGTTTAAATTTTGGGTTTTTCTTGTTGATCACGAACAGTACACCTTTTCTGCGTACGATCTTGCAATCAGCACTTCTTTTTTTAATTGATGCTCTTACTTTCATTTTGAATAGTATTTATTTTTTAACAATAGCCAAACGGAACATGCATTCCATTTGGCATTTGTTTAATATCTAAACGTAATCCTCCCTTTTGATAAATCATAGGGAGACATTTCTAATTTTACCTTGTCTCCGGGTAAAAGTTTAATATAATGCATTCTCATTTTACCGGAAATATGAGCGATAAGAATATGCCCATTTTCCAGCTCTACACGGAACTGGGCGTTCGAAAGTGCTTCCGTGATAACGCCGTCTTGTTCAATATGTTTTTGTTTTGCCATAAATTAATATCCAGTCGTTCTTGATAATTTAGACTGCATTAAGCCATCATAATGATGGTTCAGCAGATAAGTATTAATCTGTTGAACAGTATCTAAAATTACTCCAACCATAATCAATAGTGATGTTCCCCCGAAAAATAGGGCGAACGCATCTGTCTGAACAAAGCTTCCATGCACAATTGCCGGAAGGACTGCAAAGATAGATAAAAAAATTGCACCTGGCAAGGTAATTTTTGATAAAATATCATCTAAATAATCAGCGGTTTCTTTTCCCGGTCTTACCTTGGGTACCAGGCCTCCGTTTCTCTTCAGATCATCAGCCATTTGGTTCACCGGAATGGTAATTGCAGTATAGAAAAACGAGAAGATAATAATTAACAGCGCAAACAATACGTTGTACTGCCAGCTAAAAACATTCTTGAAACCGGCAAGAAAAGTGTTTGACTCATCTACTTTCGTTAATAATCCCGGTACGAACATCAATGCCTGGGCAAAGATGATCGGCATTACACCGGCAGCATTTACTTTCAATGGAATCCACTGTCTTGCTCCCTGCATAAGATTTCTGTTGACACCTCCTCTTGCCTGAGCTCTGCTTACATACTGAATCGGTATTTTTCTTACGGCAACGGATAATACCACCGCCAGAAGAACTACCAGCATCCAGAAAATTACTTCAATAAGGATCATGATAGATCCCATTCCTCCTTTTCCGTTCTGCACGGCCATTTCCTGTACGAATGCTTCCGGTAATCTTGAAAGGATCCCCACCATAATCAGGATAGAGATACCGTTTCCGATACCTTTGTCGGTGATTTTCTCACCCAACCACATTGCGAATACTGAACCGGCAACCAAAATAACAATACTTGGCAACCAAAACATGATAGAATTTGGCTCTACATAATATGCAGACTGGAACTGAGCATACGGTAAAAACAATTGAGTGATAGAGGTTAAATAAGAAGGCGCCTGTACAAGACAAACCCCAATAGTTAACCATCTGGTAATCTGATTCAATGTATTTCTACCTGACTCTCCATCTTTCTGAAGTTTCTGAAGATAAGGAATAGCCATCCCCATCAACTGAACAATAATAGAAGCAGAAATATAAGGCATGATTCCTAACGCCATCACGGAAGCATGGCTGAATGCCCCTCCCGTAAATGACGAAAGCAAGCCAAGGAGACCTGCTCCCTGCTTGTTTCCGCCTTGACTTTTATAATGCTCTAAGAGATCTCCCACTTCTGCAAGGTTAATTGCAGGCAGCGAGATATAAGATGCGAATCTATACACAAGAATAATCCCTAAAGTGAAGATAATTTTATCCCGTAATTCTTTAAGGCTCCAAATATTTTTGAGTGTTTGTATAAATTCTTTCATTAGTTTTTATTATAAGGTAATTGCTTGTCCACCTGCTTTAGAAATAAGCTCTTCAGCAGATTTAGTGAATTTGTCAGCCGAAATTGAAACCGCAGATTTCAATTCTCCTCTACCCATAATTTTCACTATTTCGTTCTTAGTAGCCAGACCGTTCTGTACCAAAACTTCTTTTGTAATATCTCCTGTTAAAGATTTAGTATCAATTAAGTTCTGAATATCATCCAGGTTGATCGCTCTGTATTCTTTTCTGTTTACGTTTTTGAAACCGAATTTAGGTAATCTTCTCTGTAAAGGCATCTGACCTCCTTCAAAACCGATTTTCTGAGAGTAACCGGCTCTTGCTTTCTGACCTTTGTGTCCTTTTGTAGACGTACCTCCTTTTCCAGTACCCTGTCCTCTACCAATTCTTTTTGAATTGAATGTAGAACCTGCAGCAGGTTTTATGTTGTTTAAATTCATTTTAATTTTTGTTTTAAAATTATTTTTGAACTTCAAGTAAATGACTAACTGCAGCTATCATTCCTAAGATAGAAGGAGTAGCTTCGTGCTCTACAACTTGGTGAAGTTTCTTTAATCCTAATGCTTCAAGCGTTCTCTTTTGGGTTTTTGTTCTACCAATAGCGCTTCTTACTTGCTTTACTTTAATTGTTGCCATTGTTTTATTATTAACCGTTAAACACTTTAGTTAGAGAAACTCCTCTCATTCTTGCAATTTCTTCCGGTCTTCTGATGTCTAACAATGCTTTGAAAGTTGCCTTTACCACATTGTGAGGGTTTGAAGATCCTTTGGATTTTGAAAGGATATCATGAACGCCTGCAGATTCAAGTACCGCTCTTACCGCACCACCTGCGATAAGCCCTGTACCGTGAGAAGCAGGTCTCAAAAAGATATCTGCACCACCATATCTGGCAGAAGTCTGGTGAGGAATGGTATGGTTCATTACAGGAACTTTCACTAAGTTTTTCTTAGCGTCTTCTACTGCTTTAGCAATAGCAGAAGCAACTTCCTTAGATTTCCCTAATCCAAAACCGATGGTTCCGGCTTCGTCTCCTACAACAACAATTGCAGAAAATCCGAAAGCTCTACCTCCTTTGGTTACTTTTGTTACTCTGTTAACAGCTACGAGACGATCTTTAAGTTCTAATCCTCCCGGTTTTACTCTTTCTATATTATCTAGTCCTAACATATTTTCCGAAATTTAATGATTAGAATTTAAGTCCGGCTTCTCTCGCACCGTCAGCAAGAGCTTTAACTCTTCCGTGATATACGAATCCGTTTCTATCAAATACTATATTTTCGATTCCTGCAGCGATAGCTTTGGCAGCAATAGCTTTACCTACAGCAGCAGAAATATCAGTTTTAGTTCCGTTAGCGTCAACTCCTTTCTCTCTGGAAGAAGCGGAAGCCAAAGTTTTTCCACTGTTATCGTCGATTAACTGAGCGTAAATTTCCTTATTACTTTTATATACAGATAATCTTGGCAATTCAGAAGATCCGGAGATTTTCCCTCTTACTCTTCTTTTTATTCTTATTCTTTTTTCTAATTTACTTAATGCCATAATACTTATAATTTATTAAGCAGATTTACCAGCTTTACGTCTAACAATTTCCCCAACGAATCTTACACCTTTTCCTTTGTACGGCTCAGGCTTTCTGAATGAACGGATTTTCGCCGCTACCATCCCAAGAAGTTGCTTGTCATAAGACGTTAAAGTAATAATTGGATTTTTACCTTTTTCAGTCAATGTATCTACTTTCACTTCCGCCGGAAGCTCCAATACGATACCGTGAGAGAATCCTAAAGCCAACTCAAGTTTTTGTCCTGTGTGTGATGCTCTGTATCCTACCCCTACTAATTCCAGTTTCTTTTCGAAACCTTCATTTACACCAACGATCATGTTGGCAATTAACGCTCTGTATAAACCGTGAAGCGCTTTGTGTTGTTTAGACTCGGATGGTCTGTTTACTGTAAGTATACCATCATTCTGTTCTAAAGTAATTCCTGCTGTAAGCTCCTGAGAAAGTTCTCCTTTTGGACCTTTGGCTGTTACCACACCGTTGTTTTCAGTAATGGTAATTCCTGCTGGAACTGTTATAATTGCTTTACCAATTCTTGACATTTTCCTGTGATTAAAAATTAATAAACATAGCAGATTACTTCACCGCCTACTTTCTCTTCTCTAGCTTTCTTGTCAGTCATTACTCCTTTAGAAGTAGAGATGATAGAAATACCCAAACCGTTCAGTACTCTTGGAAGTTCCGTAGAACCTTTGTACTGTCTCAAACCTGGTCTTGAAGCTCTCTGAATAGACTTGATAGCCGGTTTGTTGGTTTGCTTGTCGTACTTTAAAGCGATTTTGATTGTACCCTGAACAGCGCTTTCCTCAAACTTAAAGTTTAAGATATACCCCTGATCAAATAAAATCTTAGTAATCTCCTTTTTGATTTTCGATGCAGGAATTTCCACCACTTTGTGGCCTGCGCTTTGTGCGTTCCTTACTCTTGTTAGGAAATCTGAAATTGGATCTGTTACCATTTTTCTTTTATAAATTATTGGTTAAAGAACAATCAGTATTGCAAGGACTTGAAGAATAAAATATCAGACTTCAGAAAACTTCGGTCTGATATTTTTGTATCTCTAGTATCCAGACAACTTAATTGTCCCGATTTTTTAATGAGTATTAATTACCAACTGGCTTTTTTAACTCCCGGGATAAGACCGTTGTTTGCCATTTCTCTGAAAGTTACTCTGGAAATTCCGAACGTTCTCATGTACCCTCTTGGTCTCCCTGTCAGTTTACATCTGTTGTGCAATCTCACAGGAGAAGCATTTTTCGGTAATTTCTGAAGTCCTTCATAATCACCTGCTTCTTTAAGAGCTTTTCTTTTGTCAGCGTATTTAGCAACTAGTGCTTCTCTCTTGCGCTCACGCGCTTTCATTGATTCTTTAGCCATTTCTTAGTTCTTTTTGAATGGTAAACCGAAGTGAGTTAATAATGCTTTCGCTTCTTTATCTGTCTTAGCAGTTGTAACGAAAGTGATGTCCATCCCCTGGATTTTTTTCACTTTGTCGATAACGATCTCAGGGAAAATGATCTGCTCAGTAATTCCTAAGTTATAGTTACCTCTACCGTCGAAACCGTCAGCCTTGATTCCAGAGAAATCTCTGATTCTCGGCAATGCGGAAGAAGTTAATCTGTCTAAGAACTCATACATTTTATGTGCTCTTAAAGTAACTTTAGCTCCTACCGGCATTCCTTTTCTCAATTTGAAGGCAGCCTCATCTTTCTTAGAGATGGTACCAACAGCCTTTTGGCCGGTGATATTTGTAAGCTCTTCTACAGCATAATCAATGATCTTTTTGTCTGCAGTGGCATCACCTAACCCTTGGGAAAGGATGATCTTTTCCAATTTAGGCACCTGCATTACTGACTTGTACCCAAATTCTTCCATCATTGCAGGAACAATTGTTTCTTTATATGCTTTCTTGGGTCTTGCTATATATTCCATGTGTTATTTAAAATTATAAAGTTTCACCCGTTTTTTTATCGATTCTTACTTTCTTATCTCCTTCGGTTTTATAACCTACTTTGATTGCTTTTCCGTCTTTACCAACTAAAGCTACGTTTGAGATATGAATAGAAGCTTCTTTTTCAGTAATTCCTCCTTGAGGGTTTGAAGCGGAAGGCTTAACGTGTTTTTTAACGATGTTAAGTCCTGCTACAATAACTCTCGGGTCTCTTCCTTCTTTTTTGATCACTTCAATAACTTCACCTGTCTTACCTTTGATATCTTTTTTACCAGTGGTAATGATTACGTTATCTCCTCTTTTTATTTTTAACTTTGACATTTTTTTAAATTTTAAATATTAAAGTACTTCAGGAGCTAATGAAATGATTTTCATATATTCTTTGTCTCTCAACTCACGGGCAACCGGTCCGAAAACACGGGTTCCTCTCATTTCTCCTGCTGCGTTTAGCAATACACAAGCGTTGTCTTCGAATTTGATGTATGAACCATCTTTTCTTCTTACCGCTTTTTTAGTTCTTACTACGACAGCTTTAGATACCTGACCTTTCTTTGCGTTTCCTGATGGTGTGGAATCTTTGATAGTAACAACGATTTTATCACCAACTGAAGCATATCTTCTTCTGGTTCCTCCCAGAACTCTGATAACCAATACTTCTTTGGCACCTGTGTTATCAGCAACTTTTAATCTTGATTCTGTTTGTAACATTATTACTTAGCTTTTTCAATGATTCTTACTAATCTCCATCTCTTGCTCTTGCTCATCGGTCTAGTTTCCTGGATCAGAACTGTATCGCCCTCTGTGCATTCGTTGTTCTCGTCGTGTGCAGTATATTTTTTCGTTTTCAAAACGAATTTACCGTACATCGGGTGCTTTACTCTGGTAGTCTCGCTAACAACAATAGTTTTTTCCATTTTATTGCTGGAAACCACTCCGATTCTTTCTTTTCTTAAATTTCTATCCATTGTAAAATGAAATTATTGTTTGTTAGTTAACTCAGTATTTAGTCTGGCGATTGTTCTTCTCAAATCTTTGATTTGGATCGGGTTTTCAACTGGGCTGATTGCATGAGCCAATTTCAGTTTTGAATATTGAGCTTTTGCTTCAGTAAGTTGAGCTTGAAGGTCACCCGCGCTTAAATTTTTAATATCAGCTTTTTTCATTGTATACAAAGATTAAAGGGGTTTAACAAAATCGTTAGCAACTATGAATCTGGTAACTACCGGTAATTTCTGTGCAGCAAGCCTAAGGGCTTCTTTTGCGATCTCGTAAGGTACACCTCCGATTTCGAACATAATTTTACCTGGTTTTACTACAGCTACCCAATATTCCACGGCACCTTTACCTTTACCCATCCTTACTTCGGCTGGTTTCTTGGTAATTGGCTTATCCGGGAAGATTTTGATCCATAACTGACCTTCTCTCTTCATATATCTTGTTGCAGCAATACGCGCAGCTTCAATTTGTCTCGCAGTGATCCAAGCACCTTCTGTCGCCTTGATCCCGAAAGTTCCATAAGCAAGTTGATTACCTCTCTGGGCAGTCCCCTTCATCTTCATCTTATGAACTCTACGGAATTTGGTTCTTTTTGGTTGTAACATAATTTCTAAATTTTAGATTTTAGATTTTAGATTTTAGATTTTTCTTATTTTAAAAAAGTAACGGTAATTTAAAATTCAAAATTTCTATCTAAAATTTTTAATTATTATTGTTATTATTATTGTTGTTTTTTCTAGGTCCTCTGTTATCCCTTCTGTCTCCGCCTCCTCTGTTATCTCTTCTGTCTCTGTCTCCGGAAGGACCGCCTTTTTTCTGTTGTCCCACTAGAGGAGAAAGTTCTCTTTTACCGTAAACTTCACCTTTCATGATCCAAACCTTAACACCTAGTTTTCCGTACTGAGTTAATGCCTCACCAATGTGATAATCAATATCAGCTCTGAAAGTAGACAAAGGAATTCTTCCGTCTTTGAAAGATTCGCTTCTTGCCATTTCAGCACCGTTCAATCTACCTGAGATCTGAACTTTGATACCTTCTGCCCCCATTCTCATTGTACCTGCAATCGCCATCTTAACAGCTCTTCTGTAAGAGATTCTGTTTTCGATCTGCTTAGCGATGCTGTCAGCTACCAATACTGCATCAAGTTCAGGTCTTTTGATTTCGAAAATATTGATTTGAATATCCTTTTTTGTAAGTTTCTTCAATTCTTCTTTCAATTTATCAACTTCCTGACCTCCTTTACCGATGATTAATCCCGGTCTAGCAGTAGTGATTGTAACTGTTACTAATTTTAATGTTCTTTCAATATAAATTCTTGAAATTCCACCTTTAGATAGTCTAGCCTCAAGGTATCTTCTGATTTTGTAGTCTTCAGCGATTCTGTCTCCATAATCGTTTCCACCAAACCAGTTAGAATCCCATCCTCTGATGATACCTAATCTATTACCAATTGGATTTGTCTTCTGTCCCATACCTTGATTAATTTTCTTTTGTACCTAAGATTAGCGTAATGTGGTTTGATCTTTTTCTGATTCTGTACCCTCTACCTTGCGGAGCCGGTCTCAGTCTCTTCAATTGTCTTGCACTGTCTACAAAAATTTCTTTAACGATAAGGTTTGCCTCTTCGATATCAGCACCTTCGTTTTTTGCCTGCCAGTTGGCCATTGCTGAAAGTAAGACTTTCTCTAATTTGTTAGATGCGTCTTTCTTAGAATATTTTAGAATATATAAAGCTTTGTCTACTTCTACTCCTCTGATGATATCAGCTACTAATCTCATCTTTCTTGGAGAAGACGGGCAATCATTATGTAATGCTTTTACTACATCCTGATTTGTTAATTTACGTGCTAATGCACTTTCTCTTTTTCTTGATCCCATGATTATCTGCTACCTTTATTTTTGTTACCACCATGACCTCTGAAAGATCTTGTTGGAGAAAATTCCCCTAACTTGTGACCTACCATGTTTTCTGTAACGTAAACCGGGATAAAAGATTTCCCGTTGTGTACAGCAATAGTCTGTCCTACGAAGTCCGGAGAGATCATAGACGCTCTAGACCAAGTTTTGATAACTGTCTTCTTACCAGACTCTATGTTTGCCTGAACCTTCTTATCTAAAGTATATGCGATGAATGGTCCTTTTTTAAGTGATCTTGCCATAATTATTTTCTTTTAGATATGATATGACGGTTAGACGCTTTGTTTTTCTTTCTGGTTTTGTACCCTTTAGCCGGCATACCGTTTCTAGATCTTGGGTGACCTCCGGAAGAACGTCCTTCACCACCACCCATCGGGTGATCCACAGGGTTCATTACTACCGGTCTTGTTCTTGGTCTTCTCCCTAACCATCTGCTTCTACCAGCCTTACCTGATACGGTTAACTGATGGTCTGAGTTAGAAACTGAACCAATCATTGCCATACATTCTGTAAGAATCATTCTGGATTCTCCTGAAGGCAACTTGATAATCGCATATTTTCCGTCTCTTGAAGTTAACTGAGCCGAAGAACCTGCACTTCTTGCTAAAATGGCACCCTGACCAGGCTTCATTTCAACACAAGAAATTACAGTACCCAATGGAATATTTTTCAATTTCATTGCGTTTCCTACGTTAGGCTCTACGCTTTCTCCTGAAACTACTTTCTGATCTACTTTGATACCGTTCGGAGCGATGATATATCTCTTCTCTCCGTCAGCATATTCTAATAAAGCGATAAATGCAGTTCTGTTTGGATCATATTCTACAGTTTTTACCGTTGCTTCAACATTTGCTTTGTTTCTTTTGAAGTCGATAATTCTGTATTTCTTTTTGTGTCCACCGCCGGTGTAACGCATGGTCATTTTACCAGTTTGGTTACGTCCACCTGACTTACTAATACCAACCGTTAGAGACTTCTCTGGCTTGTTGGTAGTAATTTCCTCAAAATTGTTAACAACTCTGAATCTCTGTCCCGGGGTGATAGGTTTTAATTTTCTAACAGACATTACTATTATTTATAATTAATAATTAATTTACGGCAAAAATATCGATAACATCACCTTCAACAAGTTTAATTATCGCTTTTTTCAATTTGTTTGTCTTTCCAACCTGAAGACCTTTTTTAGTGTATTTCGAAGAAACCTTCGGAGCATAAATCATTGTGTTAACGTCTGCTACTTTTACACCGTAAGCCGCTTCTACAGCTTTTTTAATCTGGATTTTATTCGCCTTAGGATTCACTAAGAAAGAATAAGAACCTCTTAAATCTGTAAGGTAATTAGCCTTTTCTGATATAACTGGTTTAATAATAACTGACATGACTTATTTCTTTAAATTTTCCTGGAATTTTTCAACTGCACCTTCAAAGAACACGATTTCACCTGCATTTACCAAGTCGTAAGAACTGATTTCGTTGAAGTTCTTTACTTTGGTTTTAGGTAAGTTTCTTGAAGATAAATACACATTCTTGTTAGCTTCAGGAAGTACAAATAAAGCTTTCTTATCGTTCAATGCCAAAGCATTCAATACGGTGATGAAATCTTTAGTTTTAGGAGCGTTCAAGCTCATATCTTCCAAAACTCTGATGCTGTTGTCTCTCATTTTCTGAGATAAAACAGATTTTTTTGCCAATCTCTTAAGCGCTTTGTTCAATTTGAACCTGTAGTCTCTCGGTTTTGGTCCGAATACTCTACCCCCACCTCTGAAAGTTGGAGATTTGATATCCCCGTATCTTGCAGAACCGGATCCTTTTTGCTTCTTAAGTTTTTTAGTAGAAGCTGTAATTTCGCTTCTTTCTTTAGATTTATGAGTTCCTTGTCTCTGTGCGGCAAGGTACTGTTTAACTTCTAAGTAAACCGCGTGCTGATTTGGCTCAATTCCGAATACCGTTTCGTCTAGAGTTACTTTTCTTCCGGTCTCTTTTCCTGATGTATTTAATACTACTAGTTCCATTTTCTGATAATTACATAAGAATTTTTAGCTCCCGGAACAGCACCTTTTACTACTAAAAGATTTTGTTCTTGATCCACTTTTAACACCTGAAGGTTCTGAACAGTTACCTGCTTACCTCCCATTCTTCCAGCCATTCTCATCCCTTTGAATACTCTTGAAGGGTCTGAACCAGCACCGATAGAACCTGGAGCTCTAAGCCTGTTGTGCTGACCATGAGTTGCCTGCATTACACCTCCAAATCCGTGTCTTTTAACAACACCCTGGAAGCCTTTACCTTTAGAAGTACCTGTTACGTCAACGAATTCGCCTTCTGCAAACAGATCTACTTTTACTTCTCCTCCTACTTTTACTTCGTCTACGAATTCTCTGTAGAATTCTACCAACTTAGCTTTAGGAGCTGAACCAGCCTTTTTAAAATGGCCAGCTAACGCTTTACCAACGTTCTTCTCACTCTTGTCATCGAAACCTAACTGAACTGACTTGTAGCCGTCCTTTTCTATGGTTCTGACCTGTAAAACCGAGCACGGACCTGCTTGAATAACTGTACAAGGAATGTTTTTTCCTTCTTCGTTAAACAAAGACGTCATACCGATTTTCTTACCAATAATACCTGACATTGTTTATATTATAATAAAATTTATCTTCTATTTCTCGCCATTTTAAGGAATCTAAAGTAATTTCTACGTTTGATATAGGCATACTATGTCCTAAAATGAGTGTGCAAATTTATGAATAAATTTATAACTGACAAACATTTGATGCAAAATATTTTGATTTTTAGCGATTTACATAAAAATCAGCAAAACATATGTTTTCCAATATTAATTAAAAAACAAATCTTTCTTTATTTCCTACATTATATAATAGATAAAAATAACTGTAACCTGAATTGAAGAAAATCGGCATATCGAAGTATCAATGTGGCGCAATACCAGATCTACATGATTAAATATGTCTGCTTAAAGTAACATGTTAAAGATCTGAATATGCCACTGAAAAAGCCGCTTGAACAGCGGCTTTTTCGTTATATACTTATTAAGGATTTAGCTCTATAGGATTATTTTTCCGTTTCATTTTATCTTTCACCTTTGCTTCAGCATTTGAATCAAGTGTGAATCCGCTTTTAGCAATTTCAGAAATAAAATTATCCTGTGTATTTTTGAGTGCTTGATAAAAATCTTGTTTTGTCACTTTCTTTCCGTTTACCCTTTTCTCTGAAATCCAAAGAAGCGGCTTTTCAGCAATATTTTTATAACTCAATAATTCGAATTTATACTGTTTTTTCGAGTCTTCTATTTCCACAATCAGTCCTGGTAACCCATAGAATTTATAAGGCCCGTCTGAAATAGGAATGTCATTTGTAAACCAAGCTTTATATTGGCGTCCTGCGTAAGATAAAAATGCAGCCTGACATCTTAGGTTTCCAATGTTCTTTTTTTCTTCAGAAATTTTCCATTTGAAAGCAGGATTTTCTTCATAAACAAAATCGTTTCTAATAATTTTATCATAGAAAAGGATCTGGCTTTTTACAGGATCTTTTATTATCCGGTACGTAAAATTAGTTTTTGGAATAGTTGAAAGATCAATGCTTGCAACAGATGTATTTTTTCCTTTACTCATATCAGCAACAACAGAGTCTCTTTTATATGAATTCATACTCATAAATTGGGACTTTCCTTTTCCTCTCTCTAATATAAAATATTCCTCACTTATATTCGCTTTATCCAGAGAATCACTATGACTTGTCAGCAAATACACATACTTTGATTCTATCACATCAATGTCAACTGCCTTTTGCCCGTATGCACTACAGGTTATTAACATAAACAGAAACAACATTCCAACTTTTTTATACATATCTTACTTTATTTTTAAACCACGAAAGAGGATCTATGTCCCCTTTTGCAGTTTATTTTAATTAACATTGTAGTTTACCATATTAATTTCCGCACAGAACTTCGTCTGCAACAATAACAACGTCTATGATATCTCCCAACGTTTCACCACAAGCCTGACCTGTAATTCCACAAGATAGGGTAACAGGCACACAAGCATAAGCTTTTGCGTCGTTAGTGATTGGTTCTGCTTCAGGTAGATTTTCGGTTTCTACTGCAATAGTGTTTGCACTCATTGTACCGGCAACCACAAACGCGGCCATAAAAATTAGTTTTTTCATGATAATTATTTTTTAATTTGATTTCACTAAAGTATGAATAAAATAAATACAAACAAAATTATTATCAATAATTTCCACATTAAAATGAAATATAGACAATGAAAATATTTTTAAATTCAATAAAACCCACTAATACCACCAATTTACATGAAATACGCTAATATGGGATTTCGGCTTCAGATCGAAATTACACGCGAGTAAATCAATATTAATTACTTCAATCTAAATTGATATCTTAGATTTACATACCATCAGTTATTTTGACTTCTGTTAAAACTGGTGAACAATAGAGGTCCTTAAAAAGACAAGCAAGAGTTTCTACAAGACTAATAGTGTTATTAATAAGGTAATAATTAACTTTTAAGATCTACTGTTAAATTTTTTGGAACTTTTACAGTTTATAATTTTACGTTTGAGAAGTTCAGATAAAAGAAATGATGATGATTTACGGTGTAATTTTTGCTACGGTATTTCTAATTTTTAAACACATTACACCCATGAAAAAGGTACTTTCCATTTTTTTATTTTGCATAAGCATTCTTTCATTTGCCCAATCAAAAGCCCCGTTTACCGGAAAAAGAGATTTCGTTATTGAACAGGGAGCCAGCGGCTCCGGAACTCCGGCTTATTACCTTGATGCAAAAACCAATGGCGACGTGCATTTTGGCTTTGTGCAAGTCAACCAGGCAGATGGTACAGAGACCAAAGAAATAATCAATGCCGGAAAATACAACCCGAAAGTTATGAAGGTGCATTTTAAAACTTATAATGAAACTTTTTATGTAAAATTTGATAAGGAGAAAATTTATCTTACCGATGCAAAAGGAAACATTAAAAAATCAGATGACTGCTGCCCGGTTTCCGAAATGGCCTATACAAACTGCAATTGCGAAGGCAAGCTGTACCGTTAATGAAAGCCCTTAAACTTTTATCGCTTCTGCTCTTTTTAACTTTAGTATGCTGCACAAAGAAAGAGGACCATCCGTATACATTTTATTACTGGAAAACAAAACTCTCTTTAGATGAAACAGAAAAAAAGGCATTGGATGGGGCATCCGCTCCCTATCTTTATACAAGATTTTTTGACATCGATAAAATCAACGGAAAATTTCAGCCTGTAGGCACCATTACAAAAGACCGCAGTTTTATTCCCGGAAAAAATATTGTTCCCACGGTTTTTATTACCAACCGCACATTTCTTTATATCGGCAAAGATGAAATCAGGTTTCTTGCCCAAAGTATCCATAACCTTATTCAGAAAAAGGGCATACTGTACGGCCTTAAAATTTATAACGAAATCCAGATCGACTGTGACTGGACAGTTGGTACAAAAGAGGATTACTTTACATTCTTAAAAGAATTAAAGAAGGTTTCAGGAAAAGAAATTACCTGTACCCTGCGTCTTCATCAGGTAAAGGATAAAAAACAGACCGGCATTCCGCCTGTGGAAAAAGTATATCTGATGTGCTACTCCACTTCCTCACCTCTGGAAAATTCAGATAAAAATTCAATTCTGGATGTGAATACCCTGAAAAGTTATTTGGCTGACCTTGATAAATATCCGGTGAAACATATTGAAGTGGCCCTTCCAATCTATTCATGGGGAATTGTTACCAACTATCTTGGAAAGCACAAATTAATCAATGGCCTGTCCGGGAAAGACCTGGAAAATCCAAATTTTAAAAAAATCTCTGAAACAGAAATTGAGATTCAGAAGGACGGATTTTATTTCGGGAATTATTTAAACAAAGGGTTCAGGATTGAAATTGAAGAAATTTCCGATGAGCAGCTTGAGGAGACCATTCAGTTCCTGGAGAAAAAAATATCTTCCTTTTCTATCATTTATTATCAGTTAGACCGTAAATTTGTTATAGGGCAGACGTTTAATTTTTAAATTCTGATCCTACATAAAAACACTTAATATCAATATGAAAAAGCACTTACTTTCACTGGCTGTTATTGCCCTTTTTTATACGGAATCCAATGCCTGCGCCTGGTCTGATCCGGACTATGAATATTTTAACCTGTTTACGCAAAGCATTATTAAGGATAAATCTTACCTTCCTTTCTTACACAGCTACTCAACGAGGTTCTATACGGATTTTAAACCGTCACAGATTCCTGATGAAAATATAGACTCATGGAAACGTTTTTTCGGGAACCGGTTTACTTATGTAGAAACGGATTACCTCGTGAATAAAATGAGCCTGAATGATCTTAATGCCTTAAAAAAAGGCAATCCGACAAATGCGTTACTCACTAAAGCAGGGCCAGGTTTTTACCAGAAGTACCGTGAAGCTATCGATTACCTGATTGAGGCAAAATACCTTGAGCCGTATATGAGGATCAATTTTGTTGAAAATGCAGATTCATTTTATTACAGCGGAGCTCAGAATGACAAAAATGCGACCAGCCTGGATTATAATAAAACCATTGCAGCACTTACCTCCCTGTACAACGCAACCCAAAACCTTGAAATCAAACAACGGTACGGATACCAGCTGGTAAGGTTCAATCACTACACCAGAAATTATGATGCGGCACTGAAAGCTTTCAAAACGTACGTTGAACCCATCAGGTTAAAGGGGGCCCCTTATATCATGGCACTTGACCAGCTTGCCGGAGCGCAGAGAGGATTGGGAATGAACAGCGATGCCAACTGGAATTTCTTTCAGGTCTTCAAAGACAGCCGGAGCCGTAAGGAATCTGCTTTTGTTTCCATGAAGCTTTCAGATACGGCATCATTTAATAATATCCTGAAGCGTACTGCAACGGATGATGAAAAAAACATGGCTTATTTTCTTTTAGGATATGAAGATTTTAACAACCCGGTCCCGATAATGGAGAAAATGTATGACATCAATCCTGATTCCGAGATCCTGAAGGTAATGGCCGTAAGAAGCATCAATGAATTGGAGAGAAGCTATCTTCCGATTTACTATTACAGCAATGATGAAAATTCAACAATTCAGGTTTCAAATTCCACTAAAAATGCAAATGCGGATCAGGCAAAACCAGAAACGGCAGAAGTAAAAAAAGAGGAACTTTCCTTTTGGCAAAAAATCATAAGGTTCTTCCGAAACCTTTTCGGGGGCTCAAAAAATAAAAACAGTGACGGAACTAAGGCTGACCAGAGTGAAGACGAGCTGTTGGACAATCCGAACAGGATTCCTGTTTTCACCAGGAATAATTATTACTATGATGAAAAGACGAGGAACTTTCTGGATGACCTGGAAAAATTCACTGATAAAGCTAAAGACAAATCTAAGGATGAGTACTGGCAGATTGCCGATGCCTATTTGAAATTCCTGAAAAAAGATTATGAAGGCAGCACTGAAGTCTTAAATGACATCAAAACCACAAATCCGGAATACCTGGAAGAGATCAAAAGAATGAAAGTTCTGAATGATATTGTTTCCCAACCGAAAATTGATGCAGATTATGAAAATCATCTGATGAAAGATTACGCAGATTATTTTGCAGATCAACCGGAAGTAAAAAAAGACAGCACCGAAAATGAAGATTACGATTATTATGGTGAAGTCCCTTCCACAAAAGATTTTCTGAAAGATGTGCTTGCCAACCGGTATTTCCTTCAGGGAGAAGACGGGAAATCTTTTCTAATGAACAACAAGCTTTCGGATCTTCAGTACAACCCGAATTCTGCCTTGGTAAAAAGTGTGGAAGACTTTTACAGGAAGCCTGACAAGACTCAGTTTGAGCAGCAGATTATTGCTAAAAACATTAACGATGTAGGAAACATTGATGCGTTCTTTGCCGTAATTTACGGCGACCGTGCGATGAGACAGGCAGATTTTGAAAAAGCCCGTTCGCATTATGCAAAAGCTCAGAACTTCTCCGGAATTCCAAGATCGGAATGGAACTACGACCAGAAAAAAACAACACCGCTTCAATATGCTGCTACGGCTTATAATGGGTTCAACAATATTTCAGATCTGGTTTTCGGGCACAATGTATGGGAAAGTTACCAAAGCAGTCCCGCAGAAAGCATGGAAAAAGAAGACTATACGGATTTCCCTTTTATCAGGCCGGTAATGAGCAAATTTGAGCTTTCAGATGCCCTTGTTCAACTTAAAAAGACAGGCAGCGGCAATGGTGAAAAAGCGGCAAAAGCCAATCAGCTCATTGGAAATCTCCTGTATAATACATCAATATTAGGATATTACCGTCAATTGTTTGTCATGGATCTTGATAATACGAACGGCGGGAAATATGATTTCCAGGGAACAGACAAACGGAATCCTTATCAGTATTATTATAAAAACTTCCTTGACCGTTCTTATACAGAGCCTGATAACTTTGATCTGGCCATCGGCTATTATAAAAAGGCACTGGCTCTTTCTCCTGACAAGGAACATAAAGCAAGGATTCTATTTCAGATGGCCAGCGCAGAACAGGGGAAATATTATCAGTATGAAGCAAAAAACCCTTCTAAAACCGACTACTCAGATCCGAAATGGAGCGAGAAAAATGATGCCTACCAGCAACAGCTTGATCAGATTAAAAACCAGAAGTACAGAACGTATTTTGCCATGCTGAAATCCCAGTACACGGATACGGAAACAGCAAAAAGCCTGATGGGAAGCTGCTCGTATTTCGGTTATTTTATGAAGTAAATAAATTGTTTAAATAAAAAGGAATCGTTCGATTCCTTTTTATTTAAAATTTAGTGATTGCCCATTTATTATTGCAGCCGTCAAGCTAAATATAAAACTTTTAAATAGATCTTTTAAAACTTTAATCCAATTCCATAGATTCATATTGGATATTTCTTGGCTTAATTGTTAGTGGACTACCATCTTCATTGTAAGCTTTCCCATTATAAAAAGCTCCAGGATTTTCTTTATATGCCTTTTGAACGGTTTTGAATTTTTCCCTGGTAATTTTTAATATCTTTTTTTCATTCCTCAGATAGATGCGTTTGGGGTTTTTATCAATCCCTACAGCTGTAAAAGTATACTTCTTATCACTGTCTTCTACTTTTAAAATTAATCCAGGCAGACCTCCGAATATATAAGGTCCGTTATATAATGGGATGTCTGGCGTATACCATGCAAAATATGTTCTGCCAGCATAATTCACTTTAGCTTTTTTACATTTATATCCTAATATATCTTTCTCTTCTTTTTCCAAATTCCAGTTTAATGCAGGCTGTTTCCCATCATATTGGTAAGGATATCTGAACCTATCCTGGACAGTTAAAGAATTACCATTTTTGAAAATCACATTATTCCACAATACTTTTGTTTTAAAATATTCTCCTGCCTCTTTCTGTCCAATAGTATTTTTAACACTGTACTCTTTATCTAATGAATCAATTCTAACTTTATTATTATCAAAAAATTTAGATACTTTGTCATTCACTTCAAGTATACATATAGCTTCTTTCTTACTGGAAGGCAAGAGTGCGTTATCCAGAAAATCAACCTTATAGTATATATTGTAGAAGCTTTTACCATATTCAATTATCTCAAATGGAGAAGGCTTAATTGAAAAATTAGGAGAAATAATTTTCTGACCATTAACAGTAATGGTAAATAAAAAAATTAGTAATAAATTATATTTCATTTTTACTGATATGTAAATAGGCAGCAGTATGCTGCCTATTCAGGATTAATACATAATTTTTAGGTATACTGGCCAACAAATNTAATAAATTATATTTCATTTTTACTGATATGTAAATAGGCAGCAGTATGCTGCCTATTCAGGATTAATACATAATTTTTAGGTATACTGGCCAACAAATGTACCTGAACACTGCTGGTCAGTAAAATACGTGGCTGCATCATTAAGTTCATCCATGCTTGTGTAATCATTAGCATCGAGGTAAAAAACTTTTCCACACCAAGTAGAAACACCAATCCAAGCAATAGGTTTCAGTGCAACTTTCAAATCTGTCTGAGAATTCTGTTTTGTACTCTCATTACTTTTCGATTCTGCTGTTTCTCTTTTAAGTTCCTGCTTTTTGATCTCTGCATTCTTTGCATTCATTAGCCCTGCTACACATATAGTAGCAACAAATAATAATTTTTTCATAAAAAATATAATAAATTATATTTCATTTTTACTGATATGTAAATAGGCAGCAGTATGCTGCCTATTCAGGATTAATACATAATTTTTAGGTATACTGGCCAACAAA
>NZ_LMKA01000057.1 GCF_001421435.1 Chryseobacterium sp. Leaf201 | reverse complement strand
GATGAGGTAATAGACTTTAATATTGAACCGCTTCAATTCGCAAAGACGCCTCCTTATTCTTACTATTATGTTAGAAAAAATAAAGAAATATTTCTTATTGATGCCGCAAATAACAGGTATTTCAAAGAATATGAATTTGTAAAGTCTCCCTATAGAGAAAGAGGAATTCTTCTAAAGAAAAACGGAAAGATAGGCGCTCAGAGACCCTTTTTTGAAGATGGAACATGGAAGCTTGTAGGAGATCCTGCATCCTATAAATATGATAATATTTATAAATATCCTGATGCTAATTCTTTATTCACCATTATGGAAATCAATAAAAAGAAAGGATTGATGTTTTATGATGGCGATACTGTTATTCCTATCGAATATGATTCAATTTCTCACTCCAACTCCAATGATACATGGGAATTTAATGCCTACCAATTAGATGGAAACAAAAAAATTATCCAGACAACACGATATACCAGAAGTATAAAGTTTCCTCCGCCACCGGGATTTTCAAAAAATGACGATTCCAATCTTCTGGAAAGGAAAGAAATGGATGCATTGTATAAAAAATCTTATCATTTAAGTGAATATGATCATGTGTATTATTACAGGGATAAAACGCCTGCTATTGTAAAAGATAATAACAGTGGTAAATTTGGGATTACTTCTTTATTTAATGGAGGAAAAATAGATTTTCTATACGACGATATATTTACGGTCGAGTATCATGTTTCAGGTTCCAAAAATAAATATAAAGCATATGTTTTTAAAAAGGGAAACAAATATGGTCTTTTTGATAAATACAATAATTATTCAGCATATCCTGCCGAATATGATAGTATTGAACAAAAATATTATACAACAAAGGATATTAATTCTTCTGCGCCACCTTATGAAATGCCATATCTGGTCTTCAGAAGGAAAGATAAATATGGTGCAGATAATTTCAATGTTAAGCTTTTCAATATGATTCCTTTCGACTATGATGAAATTACAGACAGAAACATCACTGTAAAAAATAAGATGTTTGGGATCTGGGATAATATGCCTTTCAGAACGTATCTTTCGAAACCCAGGCTTATCAAAGAAATCTCTTTCGGAAAAGACAGAGCTTTTGTATTCGAGGTTTTAAATAAAGATAATAAGAAAATACTGGTGTACAGAAACGGGCTTGAACTTTACAGAAAAAAATAAGCGGTCACAAAAGACCGCTTTTAACTTATAGATTCTGCTTAATTCGTTTTGCTGACAGATTCAAAAACCGTTTGACCAGCATCACGGCAGAGATCGTAAGGCCCAGTCCTAAAGCAATCCACATTCCGAAAGCGCCCATATTCAGAGTGACACACAGAAAGTATCCTAAAGGAATGGTAATAAGCCAGTAGGCAATAAAAGTGTAAATAGAAGGAATCTTCACATCCTGTAAGCCTCTTAATGTTCCCAGCGCAGTCACCTGGATTCCGTCAGAAAGCTGGAATAAGGCGGCAATAATCATCAGTTTAGAAGCCAGGGTAATTACTTCAACCTCTTCTTTTTTCGTAAAGAAAGTCGGGAGGATATTACGCCCGAGAATAAAAAGGATCCCGCAGATACACATAAAAATGAACGCAATTTTCAGGTTGTTGATCCCTACTTTCCTCAGTTCCGTAAAGTTTCTCTCGCCCAGTTTCCTGCCGATCATTACCGTAGAAGCCACACTGAACCCGATGCATAAATTAAAGGTAAAGGAAGCCATGCTCAGGGCAATCTGATGGGAGGCAATATCATGGGCCGAGATCAGCCCGCATATAAATGCGGCTCCTGCAAATGCCGTTACTTCAAAAAACATCTGCAGTGCCGTAGGTAAGCCCAAACGGATCATCTTATCAAACATCTGTTTTGAAAAAACCTCCACTTTCAATGAAAAATCTTTAATATACTGCCTCGTTTTCTTTTCATTAAGCAAGACAAAATACAGGAAGACCACCATGAAAATCCGCGCAATCAGCCCTGCCAGCGCAGAACCTTTTACACCCATTTCCGGGAATCCGAAAAGCCCTTTGATAAAAACGTAATTCAGGACAATATTAATGATGTTTGCAATAATCGTAGCCTTCGTTACGCCGATGGTATAGGACAGACCCTCCGAAACTTCCCTGAGCGTCTGGAAAGCCATAAACGGAACAATACTGATGGCCATAATCGTTAAGAAATCAACCGTGTCCGGAATGATTTTAGCAGGCTGCCCGGAATGATACAGCAGCGGCATGGCCAACAGCAGAATCCCCATTAGAAGGATCCCGACTGTCATATTGATGATGAACCCATGGCTGAAAACCGAGTTGATCGTTTTATGGTCCTGTTTTGATTGCGCTTCGGATACCAGCGGCGGAATGGCAAAAGAAAATCCCAAAGCCAGTACAAATATGGAAAAAAATACCGCATTCCCCAATGAAACGGAAGCCAGGGCATCTGCTCCCAGCAATCTCCCGACAATAATATTGTCAAAAAGATTTACGGATACCTGCCCAACCTGGGTCAGCATCACGGGCAGCGCCAATGTGAGGCATTCTTTGGTGTAGTTTTTATGTAAAAATCTCATAACAGTTTATAGTTCCTATCTTTTTAATTGTGTTTGATTAAATAACCTCATGTCAGCATGGGGTAGGATCAGTCTTAATATTACAACTGAATCAGATCAACAAAGATAAAGTCATTAAACCTGATTCCGATCCGTTTTACATTACCGGTTTTTTAATTATGCATAACGCAAAAAAAATTGCAGTAATCAATGATACTGCAATTTTTATAATTTATTTAAAGTAATAATTACATTATTTCCTTACAAAACTTGCGACGTCATCGGCAGAAACGGTGTTGCCTCCTAAGATAATCAGCCTTTCCACTACGTTTCTCAGTTCTCTTACATTTCCGGTCCAGGAAAGTGCTTTCAGTGCTTCAACCGCTTTATCATCGAATTTCTTTACAGCCGTACCGTGTTCATCAGCAATAACGCCGGAGAAATGATCTACCAGCAATGCAATGTCTTCTTTTCTTTCATCCAGGGAAGGCACATAGATTTCAATAACAGAAAGCCTGTGGTAAAGGTCTTCCCGGAATCTTCCGGCTTCAATTTCCTTCTGCATGTTTTTATTGGTAGCCGCAAGAACCCTTACGTCCACTTTAATTTCCTTATCGCTTCCTACAGGGGAAACTTTGCTTTCCTGCAGGGCCCTTAATACTTTTGCCTGGGCAATTAAGCTCATATCACCAATCTCATCCAGGAATATTGTACCTCCGTTCGCCTGCTCAAATTTACCCTGCTTATCCTTAATGGCTCCTGTAAAAGATCCTTTTACGTGTCCGAATAATTCAGATTCAATCAGTTCGGACGGAATTGCCGCACAGTTAACCTCAATCATCGGGCCTCTTGCACGGTCGCTCTGGTTATGGATCGCGTGGGCTACCAGTTCCTTTCCTGCACCGTTCGGGCCTGTAATTAAAACCCTTGCGTCAGAAGCAGCAACTTTTTCAATCATATCCTGGATCTTCTTCAAACCTGCCGATTCGCCGATCATCTGGTATTTTTTGCTGACCTTCTTTTTCAGGGTCTTGTTTTCTGTCTGTAGGTTTTTGTTTTCTTTTTTCAGATGCTCTTTAGCCAGTGCATTTTTTACACTCGTAATCAGTCTGTTGATATCGATAGGCTTAGAGATAAAATCATATGCACCGTCTCTCAGGCAGGAAACTGCAGAATCAATATCTGCGTGGCCTGAAATCATAATGAAAGTAGATTCCGGTTTTAAAGCCAAGCTCTGCTTCAAAAGCTCAGTGCCCGAAACTTTAGGCATTTTAATATCAGAAATTACCAGGGCAAAATCTTCTTTTTCTATTTGTTTGTAGCCTTCAAGGCCATCTTCGGCAATAATAAATTCGTATTCAGTAAGTTCGTCGGATAGGATACTCTGGAGTACTCCTGAAATTGCTTTTTCGTCTTCTACAATAAGGATTTTTTGCATAGTTGCAAATTTAGATTTTTTTGATTGAATTATTAGCAAAAACTATACCTAAATGATTCTATTCCGAATAATCCCGCTGCCCGAAAATAGCGGATCCTACGCGCACGGAATTGGCACCGCATTCAATGGCGACAGGGAAATCATCACTCATTCCCATGGATAATGTTTCGAGGGGTTTCAGCTGGTTAAATTCATCAAAAATATGTTTCAAAGTCAGAAATTCATTTTTTACCTGTTCCTTATCATCCGTAAAAGTAGCCATGCCCATCAGTCCTGTAATTTCAATATTTGGAAATTCACCCTGAATATATTTACTAAAAATATTTCTGGCTTCTTCAGGTTCCAGTCCGAACTTGCTTTCCTCTTCAGCTATTTTTACCTGAAGCAGTACTTTAATCGTACGGTTGTGCTTTGCCGCTTCTTTGCTGATTTCCCTGATCAGCTTTTCAGAATCCACGCTTTGGACGGTATCTACAAATTCAGCAATATATTTTACTTTATTCGTCTGTAAATGCCCGATGATGTGCCATTGGATATCTTTGGGAAGGAGCGGATACTTCTCTGTAAGTTCCTGCACTTTGTTTTCACCGAAAATCCTTTGTCCGAAATCATAGACGTCCTGGATCGCTGAAACGGGATGTGTTTTTGAGACTGCAACCAGCTGTACATGTTCCGGCAGCTGTTTTTTTATATGATTGTAATTTTCCTGAATGTTCATAGGGCAAATTTCTGAAATTTAAAGCATAAAACAATGATGCTTTGATATATTAAGGCTGGCCTGTAATTTCTTTAAGGTAAAGCGCATTTTTAACCGCTGCCGTACCCCAGGTGTTATTAAAAAAGATAAAGGTTGTTTGTTGGCCTGCTTTAATTTTTTCAGCCAGGTGATTAATGAATTCCTCACTGTATTCTGATTTGTAGAGAACAGGAGTTCCGTGCAGCCGGTAATATAAAATTCCGGGATGATTCACAATTACATCTTCGGGAAGGTTACCGGGAAAGCTTACGCCTGAAAAAACAATCTGACGGTCTTTTAAAAGGCTGAAAATTTCATCCCTCCACCAGGATTCATGACGGAATTCAATAACATTAAGATAACTGAAATCAAGGCTGTCTAAGATCAGGCTGATATTTTCAGGTGTATTTTTAAACGAAGGCGGAAACTGGTACAGAAACCCGGAGAGCTTCTCTTTCAGATGATCCTGAATGTGAAGGCAGAACTCGAAAATTTCTTCCCTGCAGTCTTTAAGCCTTTTCTCATGGGAAATGGTTTTGGGAATTTTGATAAAAAACCTGAAATCATCGGGCGTTTCCTCAGCCCATTTCAAAAGGGTTTTGGCCGTCGGCTTCCTGTAAAAAGTAGAATTGATTTCCACGCAGTTAAATGCCTGGGAATACAGGGTAAGGAAGTCTTTACTTTTGGCATCTTCCGGGTACAGAGATCCTTTCCAGTCGTTATTGTAAAAACCTGAACATCCGATGTACAAATTTTCCTTTTCCATAATTTATTTGTTTAGGTTAACGGAATTCAGCCGCAGAGAATTTAAAATCACCGACAGGGAACTGAAGCTCATGGCCGCCGCAGCGATCATCGGGGACAGTAAAATTCCGAAAAAAGGATACAATAAGCCTGCCGCAACGGGAATGCCCAGTACATTGTAGATGAAGGCAAAGAACAGGTTTTCCTTAATATTCTTCAGGAGTTTTTCACTTAAAAGCCGTGCTTTTGCAATGCCGGAAAGGTCACCTTTCAACAGGGTAATTTCTGAACTTTCAATCGCCACGCCGGTTCCGGTGCCCATCGCAATCCCGATATTGGCCTGGGCTAAAGCAGGGGAGTCATTGATTCCGTCACCGGTCATGGCTACAATTTTCCCTTTCTGCTGTAGTCTTTTAACCTCATTTAATTTATCTTCAGGAAGGCAGTTGGCTTTAAAATTCCTGATTCCCAGTTCATCCGCAACTGCTTTTGCCGTATGTTCATTATCTCCGGTCATCATGATCACTTCAATGCCTTCGTCCGACAGCCGCTGAACTGCCTTTCTGGAGCTTTCTTTTATCTTATCGGTAAAACTGATGAACCCGAGCACTTCATTTCCCTGCGCGACATAAGAAATGGTATGGGCTTTTGACTGGATTTCAACCGCTTTCTTTTTTAAATTTTCGGGAATTGATATATCATGTGCTTTCAGCAGGCTTTCATTGCCCAGATAAATGGTTTTTCCTCCGATATTTGCCTTTACACCTTTTCCCGAAATGGTTTCAAAATTTTCTGTTTTTTCTGGAGAAATATTTTCATCCTGTGCTTTTCTGATAACGGCTCCCGACAGAGGATGTTCTGAGTTCTGGTTTAATGAAAATGCCAGCTGTAAGATCAGGGCTCTGTTGTCTCCGCGAACGGTTTCAATATGTTCCACAGAAGGTTTCCCTTCGGTCAGGGTTCCTGTTTTATCGGTAATTAAAACATTCACCTTATTCATCTGTTCCAATGCTTCCGCATTTTTAATAAGGATGCCGTTTTTGGCTCCTTTACCGATTCCCACCATTAAAGACATCGGAGTGGCCAGTCCTAACGCACACGGACAGGCAACAATCAGTACGGCAACGGCATTTACAAAAGCAAACAGGCTTCTTTTACCTTCCGGCCCGAAAAACTGCCAGATGATAAAGGTGGCCACAGCTGCTAAAATAACGGCAGGAACAAATATTTTTGCCACTTTATCCGTAAGTTTCTGAATCGGGGCTTTGCTGCGGCTTGCTTCATTAACGAGTCTGATAATCTGTGAAAGCAGGGTTTCATCGCCTACCTTTTCAGCTTTCATGATAAAGACCTGGTTGCCGTTGATGGTTCCTGCTGAAACTTTGTTGTGGATACTTTTCTCAACAGGTACCGGTTCGCCGGTAATCATGCTTTCGTCCACATAGGAAGTCCCTTCCGTAACCTGTCCGTCCACCGGAATTTTTTCACCGGGCTTTACTTTTAATAGATCACCGGTTTTTACCTGGGAGATCAGTACTTTTTTTTCTTCTCCGTTAATCAGGATGGTGGCTTCATCAGGAGATAAATTCATTAATTCCCGTATGGCATTTCCTGTTTTTTTATGGGCAAGGGCTTCCATCAGCTGGCCTAAAATAACCAGGGTCAGAATAACACAGACCGCCTCGAAATACAATGGGATTTCATGATTATGCCCCCTGATCTCATGCGGAATCATATCCGGAAAAGCCAAGGCTGCAATACTGAAAATAAATGCAGCAGCCACTCCCAAAACGATTAAACTGAACATGTTAAGGTTCACGGTTTTGAAAGATACCCAGCCTCTTCTGATCAGGAACCAGCCCGAATAGAATAAAACGGGAAGCGTTAAAAGCAGTTCAAAAATTCCCTGAACCTGATGGGAGAAGGGAAAACTGAACATCATCCCGCCCATCGAAAGAATAAAAACCGGAACGGTAAATGCCAATGAAATGATAAACTTTCTTTTTAAGATCTGATATGTTTCGTCTTCATCTTCGTTTTTATCAGGCATCCTTACCAGATCCATCCCGCAGACAGGGCAGTCCCCGGGCTCATGCTTAATGATTTCAGGGTGCATCGGGCAGGTATAGGCTGCCGTTTTCTTTTCCGGATATTTTACCAGGTCCATTCCGCACACCGGGCATCCAATGTTGGTGTCATAGACTTTATCACCTTCACAATACATCGGGCAGTAGTATTTCCCGGCCATTTCATCCGTAACTTTAGGCGCTTCATGATGATGGTTGTGATGATGAGTATGGGCGTGGGGTTCCGCATTTTTAACCAGTTCTTCCGTAATCGGTTCCAAGTGCATGTTGCAAACGGGACAGTCACCTTTCTCGGGATATACTTTGTCCTTTTCACAAAACATCGGACAGTAATAGTTTCCGATATGGTCTTTGAAATTTTCAGGGAGATGGGTTGATGAATAGGCAGGCCTGTAATCCGGGTCTTTTGAATGTTTTTCTTCAATAGGAACCAGGTACATGTTGCAGACCGGGCATCTTTTTCCCTGCTGGAAATATACTTTCTCGCCTTCGCATTCCATCGGACAATAATAGACGGAAGAAGGGGAGATGCGGTCCTGCGGTTTTACAACAGAATCCCGGTCAGGATGGGCCGGGTCTTCAAGTTTATAATTCCCGATTTCTTCCAAAGCTTTATTCAAAACCGGCAATTCGGCTTTTTTATCGGAAGTGATGGTTGCCGTATGGTTTTCTAAGTCAATATCTGCTGTGATACCTTCAATGCTGTTCAGTTTTTCAGAAATTTTATTCCGGCATCCCGAACAGGTCATTCCGAGGATTTTATATTGTTGCTGCATAATCAGTCCTTTTAAATGTACAGTACAAATTTCCGGAATGCAAATGGAAACGTGTTATAAATTTAAGGATAATGATTATAAAATTAAGCCGGGACCGCAATCCAATGATTAAACCTGATCCAGCGGTTTCCTGTGATGGGTTTTCAGTTTTTTAAATTCGGTAGGCGTGAAGCCGGTACTGTTGCGGAACTGGGAAGAGAGATGCTGCACACTTCTGTAACCCAGTTTTCCGGCAATTTCCGTCAGCGTGAATTCATTGTACAGAAGGAGTTCCTTTACTTTTTCAATTTTCTGAAGGATAAAGAACTGTTCCAGGGTCACCGTTTCATTATGCGAAAATGTTTTGGAAAGCGAACTGTATTCTTTGTGAAGTGCTGAGCTTAAAAATTCGGATAAAAGAAAATTCTCATCGATGTCCAACCCGCTGATTTCCGTAATGATCAGGGTTTTTATCTTTTCAGTCAGCTGATGCGCAGAATCCCTGATCCTTTCAAATCCGGTTTCCTCCAGATGCTTTTCAACAGTCCGCAGGTCTTCATCAGAAATGCCGGATTCTGTTTCCACTTCACCCAGGGAAATGGATTTAACTTTAATTCCGGCTTTCTCAAAAATATCTGAAACTGCAGAAATGCACCTTCCGCACACCATATTTTTTATGAAAATTATCATGACAGGTTCTGGTTATTCAGCCGGTCTTTTACAAATTCAACTTTTGTTTTCCCGTGCGGCGCAGGATTTCCGTCTTCATCCAGATTAACCATCACGATCCTGTCCACGGTAATAATGGTCTGGTGGGTCATTTTGTTCCGTACATCACATCTTAACGTAAGGGAAGTGGATCCGAAAGCTGAAACTTCAATACCGATTTCGATGATATCACCCTGTTTGGCAGAGCTGACAAAATTGATCTCCGAAATAAATTTGGTCACTACTTTTTTATTCTCCAACTGGATCACGGCATACAAAGCAGCCTCTTCATCAATCCATTGAAGCAGCTTTCCTCCGAAAAGCGACTGGTTGGGATTCAGGTCTTCAGGTTTTACCCATTTTCTGGTGTGGTAGTTCATAATCTTATAATTTTGAAGCACAAATTTAAGGCTAAAAACCGAGATGTTGCGTTTACAGGAATTGACTTAGCAAAAGACTCGTATTTACAGATACAATTGCTTATTCGGAATAGGTAAAATACTGTTTTAAAAAGTATTACGATATGTAAAAATTGTGCTTTATATTATGAATTCCTAATACTTACCTGAATGGTTTTAATTTAAAATTAACATTTGTAAAGATATTTTAACAGATAATTCATCATAATTCATAGTTTTTAGTGAAATAATAATCTAATTGAAAAATTTACTTAAAATATCTGAAAAAAAGTTTTGATATGAAATTAATAGTCGTATCTTGCACCTGTCTTATATCTGGAATCAATATTTGTTCATTCTATATGTTGTTTTTCTTTTATAAACCAAATCATTTTTAACATTTTTAATTTTTTTATTCAGATGAACATTTTTGTTTCAAACATCAACTACGCAACTAAAGATTATGAGTTGCAGGATTTATTTTCAGAATTTGGAGAAGTTTCTTCAGTAAAAATCATTACAGACAAAGAGACAGGTCGTTCAAGAGGTTTCGGGTTTGTTGAAATGGAAGATGCTGAAGGGCAGCAGGCAATTGAAGCTCTTAATCAAAAAGAATTCAACGGAAAAACACTTAATGTTTCAGAAGCTAAGCCAAGAGAAGAAAAACCAAGAAGGTCTTTCGGAGGCGGTGGCGG
The DNA here is from genome assembly GCF_001421435.1 of Chryseobacterium sp. Leaf201. Classification (GTDB taxonomy): domain Bacteria; phylum Bacteroidota; class Bacteroidia; order Flavobacteriales; family Weeksellaceae; genus Chryseobacterium. Next base: position 187,822 of record NZ_LMKA01000057.1, on the reverse strand, counting down.
TAACGCTGGCGGTGGTAACAGAGGCGGAAGCGGCGGTTACGGCGGTGGCGGAAACAGAGGTGGAAGCGGTAGCGGTGGTTACGGCGGAAGCAGCAACAGAGGTGGAAGCGGCGGTTACGGCGGCGGTGGAGACCGTGGCGGAAACGGCGGTGGAAAACGTTGGTAAAAAATATAGGCGGCTTCAGTTTGAAGCCGCTTTTTTTATGCACAGATAAATCTGTTATCTGTTATTCCTTTTTATTTTTCTTCTTCTTTTTATCTTTTTCCTTCCCTTTCTTTTTATCCTTTGTTTTTTTCCGATTCAGGATTTCATCGGCATATTCAAAAGTCGGTTCTTTTATTTCTTCCTGACTTACCACGGCCATGTCAATGCCCAGCTCTTTTATATCATCCCGGGAAATCATGTGCTCATTCATTAAAAGTTCCAGAACTTCCTTCCCGGAATTGCTGAAAAAGCTGTGCACCAGTTCCTGTAATAAAAACTTCCGGTATTCTTCAAACGGCACAATGGCAGTATATCTGAAAATCCGGCCTTCTTTTGCCGTAGACAGATAGCCTTTTTCAACAAGTATTTTCAGATAGGTAGAAACTGTATTCTGGTGAGGCTTAGGTTCCGGATGCTGTTCCATAATGTCCTTTAAATAAAAAGAATGAAGCTTCCACAACAGCTTCATTAAGTTTTCCTCAGCAGATGTAAGATGATTTATTTTCATATGAGATCCTTACGGTTGAAATTGTATATGGCAATAAAGATAGATAAAAGATACCATTAATGCAATTCCGGCGCCCATCATTACCTCTTTCGGGGTATGCCTTCCGACAATAACCCTGGTAATCCCAACCAGAACTGCGATGCCGAGCCAGGCAATTCCCAATACTGTATTCAGCGCAAAAAATAAAGCGGCAACCAGTACATTAAATGCGGTGTGCATGGAACTTTTGATATAATAATTGCTGAGCTGCATCACCAGAAGCAGAATCAGAATAAAGATCATAATCAAATCCACATGCCCTTTCCTGAAATAGTCAAAAGCGATGTAGGCAATAACACAGGCTGCGATAAAGAAATACAGGGAAATCCGCTGTACTCGGTTGGATACATCCATATTGGTATACCGCCCGGTTTTAACGTTCCATACCAGCCAGATAATAACAGGCAGAATGATGATCAGCAGTATCGGAATAAAGTACGCCAGGGAATCATGTAAAGAATAGGACTTGATGCTCATGTAGAAGAAAAATATCACCAGAGAGACCAAAGGATTGAAGAAATCTGATATGATTTTTGAAGTTTTATAAACAAATGGAGGGTATTTTTCTTGCATAAGTAAGTTTGATCCTGTAAATATAATATTATAAGTAAAAAACAATGGGTGTAAATACAATAAAAACAAAGTTTTTTTTATAATTTTGCTCAACTATTTCATATATAAATAAGCAAAGGCTAGCACATGAAAGAATTTTCTAAAGAGGTATACCTGAAGTGGTATGAAGATATGACAATGTGGAGAAGGTTTGAAGACAAATGCCGTTCTCTTTATCTAAAACAAAAAATCAGAGGTTTTTTACATTTGTACAACGGTCAGGAAGCCATTCCTGCAGGTTTTACCCATGCAATGGATTTAACAAAAGACAGTATGATTACTGCTTACAGATGCCACATCCATCCTATGGCTATGGGAGTGGATCCTAAAAGAATCATGGCGGAACTTTGCGGGAAAGCAACAGGTACGTCCGGAGGTATGGGCGGATCTATGCACATTTTCAGTAAAGAACACAGATTTTACGGTGGTCACGGTATTGTCGGAGGACAGATTCCTTTAGGTGCGGGTATTGCTTTTGCAGACCAGTATTTCGACAGAAAAGCGGTGAATATCTGTTTCTTCGGGGATGGAGCGGCAAGACAGGGTTCACTACATGAAACGTTTAACATGGCGATGAACTGGAAATTACCTGTAGTATTTGTGGTTGAAAACAACCAGTATGCGATGGGAACTTCCGTAAAAAGAACTGCCAACCATGAGGACATCTATAAATTAGGTCTTGGTTATGAAATGCCTTGCCTTGCAGTAGATGCAATGGATCCTGAAAAAGTTGCTGAAGCAGCTTACGAAGCCATTGAAAGAGCAAGAAGAGGGGACGGGCCTACCTTTATTGAGGCAAGAACATACCGTTTCAGAGGGCATTCAATGTCTGATGCAGAGCCTTACAGATCCAAAGAAGAAGTGGCGATCCACAAAAATGATGACCCGATTGAACTGATCAAACAAAGAATTTTATCAAACAACTGGGCAACTGAAGAAGAACTGGAAGCAACAGACAGCAAATCAAGGGATTTTGTTGAAGAATGCATCGAGTTCATGGAAAATTCCCCATATCCGGATCCTGAAAAAATCTATGAGTATGTATATGCTCAGGAAAATTATCCGTTCTTAAACAAGTTAGAAAATTAATAATTAGGTAATTTGAGAATTTGAAAAATGAGTTAATTATTTTTATTTCTGATTCTCACTTCATCACATTAACAAATTATCATAATAAATTATGGCAGAAGTAATTACAATGCCGCGCCTTTCTGATACAATGACAGAAGGGAAAGTGGCAAAATGGCATAAAAAAGTAGGAGATCAGGTAAAAGAAGGAGATATTTTAGCTGAAATTGAAACTGATAAAGCCGTTCAGGATTTTGAATCCGAGATAGAAGGTACTCTTTTATACGTAGGAGTAGAAGAAGGCGGTGCAGCTGCTGTAGATTCTGTTTTAGCAATTATCGGTAAAGAAGGAGAAGATATTTCCGGGTTAACCGGCGGTGAAGCTCCCAAAGCTGATGATTCTGAAGAGAAAAAATCCGAAGAAGAATTAAAGACAGAAAATAACGCTACCAGTGTAGAGCAGACTGATGCTGAAATTCCTGCAGGGGTAGAAATGATTACAATGCCGAGACTTTCTGATACGATGACGGAAGGCAAAGTGGCTAAATGGCACAAAAACGTAGGCGATACCGTAAAAGAGGGAGACCTTCTAGCGGAAATCGAAACCGATAAAGCCGTTCAGGATTTTGAATCTGAGTTTAACGGCGTACTGCTGAAGCAGGGTGTTGAAGAAGGCGGTGCCGCTCCTGTGGATTCCGTATTGGCGATTATCGGACCTGAAGGAACCGATGTTTCAGGAGTAGGTGCTCCGAAAGCAGCCGGCCAATCATCAGAAAAACCAGCCGAAAAGAAACCTGAGGCAAAAGAAGAAAAAGAACAGGCGGCTCCTGCTGAAAATGCTTCATCTTCTGACCGGGTAGCCATTTCTCCGTTAGCTAAAAAAATGGCTGAGGAAAAAGGAGTGGATATCCATACCCTTCAGGGTTCCGGAGAAAACGGAAGAATCGTTAAAAAAGATATTGAAAACTACCAGCCATCTGCTGGCAAAGAAACTTCTGCACCGGCCCAGGCATCATCAGCTGCGGCAGCTCAGGTAGCTGTAAGCTTTGTTCAGGGTGAAGATACGGAAACGCCGAACTCACAGGTAAGAAATATCATTGCCAAACGTCTTTCTGAAAGTAAATTCTCTGCGCCTCACTACTATTTAATGGTAGAGATCAATATGGATAAAGCCATAGAAGCAAGAAAAGAAATCAATTCGCTGCCGGATACCAAAATTTCTTTCAATGATATGATCATCAAGGCAACGGCTGTTGCATTAAGAAAACATCCGCAGGTAAATTCAAGCTGGGCAGGTGATAAGGTAATCCACAGAGGAAATATCAACATCGGCGTAGCGGTAGCTATTCCTGACGGATTGGTAGTTCCCGTGCTTAAGAATACTGACCAGATGAATTATACGCAGATTTCTGCTGCGGTAAAAGATATGGCAGGAAGAGCAAAATCCAAAGGCCTTAAAGCCAATGAGATGGAAGGTTCCACTTTCTCTGTTTCCAACCTGGGAATGTTCGGGATTGAAACATTTACCAGCATCATCAACCAGCCGAATGCAGCCATCCTTTCAGTAGGTGCCATTATCGAGAAGCCGGTTGTGAAAAACGGACAGATTGTAGTCGGAAATATTATGAAACTGTCCCTGGCATGTGACCACAGAGTGGTAGACGGTGCTACAGGAGCTCAGTTCTTACAGACTTTAAAAACATATCTGGAAAGTCCATTAACACTGTTACTGTAACTTTCTGATTTTTTGGAATATAAATAAAACCTCTCATAGCTATGAGAGGTTTTATTACTTATCCTGAAGATCATATCGTGATGAAAAACTGCTCATAAAACGAATTATGTATTTATGTACTATTAGCTTTAAAATTGTCATTATTTAAAATCAATTTACTATTTTTGAATTATGATTAAAGCAAGGAATATCCATAAATTTTATGGGAATTTAGAAGTATTGAAGGGCGTTGACATTCACATCAAAATGGGTGAAGTGGTATCCATCGTGGGAGAATCCGGAGCAGGGAAATCTACGCTGCTGCAGATCCTGGGAACACTGGATCAGCCTTCCCAGTCAAACAAATTCGGTACTGAAATATCCATTGCGCAGGAATCTTTTATCAACATGAATGATAAACAGCTTTCCAAGTTCAGAAACCAGAATATCGGGTTTGTATTTCAGTTCCATCAGCTGCTTCCTGAATTTACGGCTCTGGAAAACGTCTTGCTGCCTACAAAAATTGCCGGTGCTAATGAAAAAGAAGCTATTGAAAAGGCATATGCTTTATTTGAGGACCTGAAAATCGAACAGAGGCTGCACCACAAGCCCAATCAGCTTTCCGGTGGCGAAGCGCAGAGGGTAGCCGTAGCAAGGGCTTTAATCAATTCCCCAAAAATTATTTTTGCCGATGAACCGACCGGTAACTTAGACTCAAAAAATGCAGATGACCTTCACCGGCTTTTTTTTGACCTGAGAGATAAATACAACCAGACTTTTGTTATTGTAACCCACAACCCAAACCTTGCAGAAATTACCGACAGGAAATTAGTGATGAAAGACGGGATGATTATCGAATAAAACCCTCACAAAGCACAGATGAAACACCTTATTTTTTTAATGATCCTGCTGGGTTGCTATTCAGAGATTGGATCTCAGCCGTCATCTGCTGCCGGAGAATATCTGCCCGAATCAAAAATTTCGGAGATCAGAAGTTTCATAAAAGGAAAAAATTATAATCAGGACCTTGTGGTTTTTATCAATTTTAAGATCCATTCCGGGAAATACCGGTATTTCGTGTATGATCTCAGAAATGATAAAATTTTACAGAAAGCCATAGTTGCGCATGGGGAAGGCTCTGTTATTGAAAAGTCAGGACTTTTAAAATTCAGCAATACAGACGGTTCCCACCAGTCATCGTTAGGTAAATATGAGATCAGGGAAAGCTATTCCGGAAAATTCGGTAAGGCTTACCGTCTGGACGGCCTGGATGAAACCAACAGCAATGCCAGGAAACGTGCCATTGTTTTACACGCTTATTCCTGTATATCCGATAAGGAATCTGCAGCGCCGGCATGCCTGAGTTTTGGCTGTCCGATGCTGTCAAAAAACGCATTGCAGCAAACGGCGCAATATATCGACCAGTCGAAAAAGCCGGTTATTTTATATGCTTTTTATTAACTAATTATGAAAAAAACGATATTGCCATTTTTTGTTGCTGCGATTCTGGTTTCCTGTAAAAAGGAAAATTATGCCGTTGCAGATCTGAAATTAAACCTCCCAAAAGATTTTGAACAATCTGTAATCTATGAAGCTGATGTCAGTACAAACTCACAAATGACTTTAAACGAAGTAAATGTGGTCAATTATAAAGTAGATTCAGTTGCTAAAAATGGCCACTATTATATGACGGGAAAATTGAAAAGAGCGAATGTCAACCAAAGTATTTTAGGTGATTCTTTTTCTGTTGATACACGTGAAAGCGGAAATGGTGATTCTGATTTGGGAAGTGATATACAAAATTTGGTTAACAAAGAATTTTCTTTTAGAATAAATGCTTACGGCCGAATCATTGAGAAACCGAAATTCAAGAATATTGATGCTGACCCATTTTTGATTGAACAATATAATATTTTACCATTTGCGTTGCCGGAAAGAAAGCTGATCGAAAAGCTTACCTGGGAAGAAACTACAACCAACCCAATAGATAAGAAAGTAGAATTGAAAACTACTTATACTATAAAAAAAATAGACAGTAAGTCTATCAATGTTAGTTCCCTGGGATTAATGGGATATAATGGGGGTTCGGATAAATACAGGGCCGAAATTATTGGCTCATATGTACTTGATAGGAAAACAGGACTTTTAATTTCAGGAGAAAAGTCCTTAAAAATGAAAGAAACAGGTGAAATGACTTTTAAAATTTCTCCACAAATGAAAGGTTTTGAATAAATAATTATGTCTATAAAATTCCTAGCTGAAGACGACCGCCCCCGCGAAAAATTTTTACAGAAAGGTAAAAATTCACTATCTGATTCCGAGCTGCTGGCCATTATTATGGGAAGCGGCAGTAAGGATGAAACGGCGGTAGAACTGGGCCAGAAAATATTGGCTTCGGTTGATAATAATTGGCACCTGCTGAGCCTGCTCTCTATTCAGGACCTTATGAAATTTAAAGGCGTGGGGCAGGTAAAGGCCATTTCTATTGCAACAGCCTTGGAAATCGGAAGAAGACGGGCCAGGCAGGAAATTTCGGAGATCAAAGTGATTTCCGGTAGCAATGATGCCTATCAGATTTTCAAAAATCAAATGTCAGATCTGCGCACAGAAGAATTCTGGGCCATCTTTCTTAATCAGAGAAACAAGATCATTCATACGGCTAAGCTGACCGAAGGCGGGATCAGCCAGTCAATTGTCGATGTGAGGGTCTTATTCAAAACAGCCTTGGATCATTTTTCAACGGGAATTATTGTTGCGCACAATCATCCTTCGGGGAATTTGAAACCGAGCCGGGAAGATATCGATATTACACAAAAGATAAAAGAAGCCGGAAAAATATTGGGTATCCAGCTTCTGGACCACCTTATTATTACCCAAAACTCGTACTTTAGTTTTTCAGACGACGGCATATTATGATGAGAAGATTGAAATATAATGAAATTGATTTTGATAAATATACACAGTGCCTGGAGAATTCCGAACAGCGGAACTGGTATGCAAAGAAAGAAGTCTTAGACCAACTGTCAGGAAACTGGGAAATTATCATATATGGAGATTATGAAGCCGTTTTACCCGTTCCTTTGCGGAAAAAGTTTGGAATTACTTTTGTGATTATGCCTCTTTTCTGTCAGCAGTTAGGCATTTTTTCTCAAAAAGATAATGTGAAAATTAATGATCAGTTTTTAAAGTTTTTAAAAAGAAAATACAAAGTGTTTTCGTATTCTTTTAATCATCAGAATTCGTTATCAGAAATATTGGTCAAAAAGAAAAACTATATTATTCCTATCTCAGATTATCCAACTTTAAGAAGAAAAAAATATTTTAAAGGAAGAAAATCTACGGCAAAATGCGCACAGCATCTTCATTACAGACAGATTGAACTCAATTCTGAACATATTACTTTTATTGAAAATAATTTTAAAGGGATTACCAAACAAACCGATATTAACAGGTTTAGGAATTATATGAATTTTCTCCGGCAGAATAATGCATTAGAGCTTTGTGCTGCTTATCTGGAAGAAAAACTGATAAACGTTGCCGTGCTGGTTTCGGAAAACAATCAAATCTCTCTGCTGGGCCTGATCAATGATGAAATTTACAGAAATGAAAACGGACCTTCTTTTCTGATTGATAAAATTTTAAGTCTTTATATTCACGAAAAGCAATTCAATTTCATGGGAAGCAATATCCGTGGGATAGAAGTCTTTTTTAAAAGTTTTGGCGGAGAACTTCAGGAATATTCTTATTATGAAAATAAGATGCTAAAGAAATTTTTTTAAAAAAATAAATAAGATCGCTTCATGATTTGAAGCGATCTTTGTATGAAATATCTTATTGTTTGATAAACTTTTTAGAATAATGTGATTTGGAATTGCTGTCTGTGATATCAATAAAATAAACTCCTTTCAGCAGGTTTGAAATATCTATTGAAGCTGTATCTGTTATTGACATGGTTTTTTCAAATACCAGTCTGTTGCTCATATCGAAGATTTTAACTGTACTGTTTTTTAATTCTTTATTCGTTTTTACGAATAGATGATCTTTAGCAGGAATCGGATAAAGCGTGATGTCATCACGGGTCACTTCTGTAATTTTTGCTGTTTTTTTAGCCAGATCTTCAGATTTAACCGGACGTGGACTAAAAGTATAACAGCTGTTTGTATTATCTATGTACAGATAATGGCTACTTCCTGTCCCCGGTTCCAAGACGGTACCTGTATCTAACGTTATGCTTTTTTTAGCTTTGAATTTAACATTGGCATTTTGTGTAAAGCTTTCATTTTGAATTCTTATAGATTCCGCAGAATTTGTAAGTTCAAAATCCCACTTACTGAAGTTTCTGTCTTTTATCAAAACTTCTCCGCCATTCGTCGGATCCATTTGCCAGGCCATTTTTGTCGCTTTCCCGGCATCGATTCTTCCGGCACCTAATTTTCCGACATAAGGCTGGTTTTCAGGGATGTTGTCCAGGTTTGCTGATGTAAGTTTTAAAATGGTTTCGACTTCATCAGAATTCAGACAGTTATTTACTGAAAATAAAAGGGCCACTACGCCGGCTATCTGGGGTGCAGCTATTGAAGTTCCCCAGGCTCCCCCATAAGAACTGTCACTGTCAGCTACTGCCCCTAAAACGTTAATTCCGGGTGCCCTTAAATCTACCATATCGTTGTGCTGATGGGTGGTATTCGGGTTTCCGATTACTTCTTCGATACGGTCCTCCCACGAATACGGAATGTTATTATAGGTATATCCTACATCAAAATAGCCAACAGTGGAAACACTGATGACATGATTATAACTTGCCGGATAAACATAATTATCCGGTCCTCCACAGGTTGCGCCATTGCCTGCAGCCACGATGATTACGGTTCCATTATTATGTATCTCGTCAACTACCAGCTGATCGATCGCGCTGTAGCTGCAAGAGTTATACCAGCTTGCATTTACTACTCGGGCTCCGTTCTGTGATAAAACCAATAAAGTATTCATCAAAATGCCGTCGTACATATGCTTAAATAAAATACTGGAGTTGAAACCTGTGCCCGGAATCCCCTTATTGTTATCCGTGTTTGCTGCAGCCTGGCTGGAAACAATTGTTCCATGAGAATCCGGAGTCAGTGGTCCATTGGTAAGGCTGGTAACCTTTCCGGACAAATCTTCATGAGTCATTCTTATGGGTGTATCGCTTATACCTATCTTGAAGTTCGGATCGCCGTGTGTATAATCCCAGGCCTCTTTTACATTTATTAATTCCAGACTCTTTATCGGGTTTGAACTTCCTGAAGGGAAATTATAATCATTCGGTATATATAGCAGGCCGGGTCTGAATGTTTCTTCAACCAGAGGAAAATATCCCGTATAGTTTTTCAGCTCTTCTGCAATTCCTTCTTTATCCACTTCCAGTAAATATATGTTTTGCAAAGAAAGTGTCTGGGAGGTAGGAAATGCTTTTTCAAATGTATGTACATTATATTTTGAAAAAACTTTCATCACCCGTTCATCAGAATGCATTACGGCAATCTTGCCATTATTGTCAGTTATTTTGGGGGCACTGCTTTCATTTGAAACCTGAACGTAATAAAGTTTGTTCTGAGCGTATGAAAAGAAACCTGCCAGCAATAACAACGGAAGTATTTTACTTTTCATTTTTATATACTTTATTTTTAAGTTCCTGAATTTCTTTTTGTTGCTGAATTACATACAATGTTAATTCTTCAACTTTCTTCAAAAGAAGGATGTTCATTTCTTTTAGTTCAATTCCATTTTCTATGGCTTCATCTGTTGTCGGTACTTCCGGTAAATGTTTATTTTCAGTGATGAATTTTTCAAGCTCATGTAAAGGCATCAGATTATAGTTTTTTTCAAAAACATAGTCTGCCCATCCGTTATTTGCAGCGATATCTACCTTTACCTTTTCAGTTCTGATCCCGTTTTTTATAAAAACCCGGTAATCATTACAGTCTGAACAGTTAGGATATTGGCTGTAATTTCCGATAAGTAATTTTCCGTTTGCTTTCAATGAAAATGTAGACTCCCAATTTCCTGGGGCAGTAGGTCCGCTGATATCTAAAACTCCCGGATTATTTGGCTGATATTGCATGTAATTCAGCCAGACTAAAGAAGAACCGCCATCAACATTAGTACCTGAATTTCTAACTGTAAAAGTATCACTGGTAGTATCAGATGAAAACTGGCCTCGACCCTGCGCTCTGAAAGCAATACTAGGATCAGGATTTATGCCTATACCAATATTGCCCGTTGAATTGATCCTCATTCTTTCAACATTACTGGTCTTTAACACCAAATCCTGACTGTCTGAAGTTCCAAGGTAATTTGCGGTCGGAGATGTTCCGGAATTTCCTGTAAGATTCCAGGACTGTTGGGCATAAAGAAAAGACGTAGCTGCTGTAGCTAATAAAAGAACTGTTTTTTTCATGATTAAAATAATTTTATGTTTTCTAAAGGTAGTGATATATTTTATTTAGCTGATTCTTTTTATATTATTTTTTTTAAAATAATGTCTGATTCATTGGAATGTATAAAATATAATTACTGAATACATCAGCGAGAATTCCGGAGAAATGTAATGTGAGAAAAGAATAAAAATACTTGGAAATATTTTCAATAATAAATTCAGAAATTATCAGTAATTTTGCTAGCTCAAATTATGACAAGTTTTTCAGGATATCTGCCGTATGCTTTTGCATTGATTATTGCAATCCCTTTTCTGGTTTTGCTCAGGCAATTTGTATTTACCTATATCAGGCTTAAAGAGCAGGAAATAAAACTTCTTTCCGTAAAATCAAATTCAGGAAACAAGAGCCAGTCTTATGAAAGAATGATCCTTTTTCTGGAAAGGATAAAGCCGTCAAACCTTATTCAACGCTTTGATAAGGAGCTGGCCGTTCACGAATTTATATTTCTCACCGAAAAGTCTGTAAATGAAGAGTTTGAATACAATTCTTCGCAGCAGCTTTATATTTCAAAAAATTCCTGGAATAATATTGTCGATTCTAAGAATGCTGTACTTAGCCTTCTTCATAAAACCTATGAGGAAATTAACGGGAATGCTGATCTTGATGAATTTAAAACCATTTTCATCATGAATTACATGAACGGTGATGATTACATTTCAGCAACCATAGATGATATGAGAAAAGAAATTTTAATAATAGCTTAACTAAAAAATAAATAAAATTAAATAATGATTCCAAATTTTAAAGCACATCCATGGCACGGAATTTCTGCAGGACAAGATGCGCCGAACGTTGTTAATGTTTTCGTGGAGATCGTTCCTTCTGATACCATTAAATATGAAGTTGACAAAGAAACCGGTTTTCTGAAGGTTGACAGGCCTCAAAAATTCTCAAATATCATCCCGGCTTTGTACGGTTTTGTTCCGAGAACGTATTGTGATGCTGCTGTAATGAATCTGGCTGTTGAAAGAGGGGCAGAAGATGTAACCATGGGTGATCATGATCCGCTTGATATCTGTGTTTTGAGTTCCCACAATATTCATTCAGGAGGTTTATTAATGGAAGCTATTCCGATCGGAGGTTTTAAAATGATTGACGGAGGCGAAGCTGATGATAAAATTGTTGCTGTAATGATCGGGGACCATGCTTTCGGGCACTTCAGAGATATTGCAGAATTGCCTGACGCAGAAGTGAAACGATTAATGCACTATTTCCTGACCTATAAAAACTTACCGGATGAGCCTGCAAAATGTAGAATCCAGGAAGTATACGGTGCTGAACACGCCAGAAAAGTAATTGTCGCTTCTCAGGAAGATTACGCCAATAAATACGGAGGATAGTCATACAATTCTCTTTAACATAAAATCAAAGGATAAATGAATTTTCGTTTATCCTTTTTTATTGGATATAATTCAATATACTTCAGAACTTTCCTGCATTGAAAAACCGATGTTACATTAAAATCCTGTTTAAATTTAGTTCTGAAGCTTTATTCTGCTGAATTTTTAGATTTAATAATAAACAAACTTAAAAATATTCACCATTACCATTATTATCTGAGGAATCTGTTTTTTGCAATAATTTAACAAGTCCTTAAAGATCTGATTTTAACAGTTGTAAATATTTATGACATTTTCAAGGGAATTATTTGTTATATTTATTATTCTATTACCAAAAAAATATTAAACTATGGATTTATTCTTGTTAGTGCCAATTTTTGGTGTCATTGCTTTACTGTACACATTTCTTCAGAGTAACTGGGTAAGTAAGCAGGATGCCGGGGATGAAAAGATGAAAACGATCAGCGGTTATATTGCTGACGGTGCTATGGCTTTTCTGAAAGCCGAGTACAGGATTTTGATGTATTTTGTGGTTATTGTAGCCATTTTATTAGCCGTAATGGGAGCAAGCAATTCAGATTCCCACTGGACCATCGGGCTTGCCTTCGCGATCGGGGCTGTGTTTTCTGCACTTGCCGGATTCATCGGGATGAAGATTGCCACAAAGGCCAATGTCAGAACCACACAGGCCGCTAAAACTTCGCTTTCTAAAGCTTTAAAAGTTTCTTTTACCGGAGGATCTGTGATGGGAATGGGTGTTGCCGGATTGGCCGTTCTGGGGCTGGGTGCTTTATTTTTAATCATCAAACAGATTTTTGCGCCTGATGCCACAGTGGATTCTGACGAAATGAAAAGAACCATTGAAATCCTAACCGGCTTTTCCCTGGGCGCGGAATCAATCGCCCTGTTTGCAAGAGTAGGCGGCGGTATTTATACCAAAGCAGCTGATGTAGGGGCAGACCTGGTAGGAAAAGTGGAAGCCGGAATTCCTGAAGATGATCCAAGAAATCCCGCTACCATTGCAGATAATGTAGGGGATAATGTGGGAGATGTTGCCGGAATGGGAGCCGACTTATTCGGGTCTTACGTTGCCACGGTTTTAGCCACCATGGTTTTGGGAAGAGAAACCATGTCTGAAGATGCTTTCGGCGGTTTTGCCCCGATCCTTCTGCCGATGCTTATCGCAGGAACCGGAATTCTGTTTTCAATGGCCGGGACTTTATTTGTGAGGATCAATGATCACGAAGGTTCTTCAACGTCAAACGTTCAGAATGCTTTGAATCTCGGGAACTGGGGAAGTATTGTCATTACTGCAATCGCTTCCTATTTTCTGGTTACTTATATTCTGCCTGATAAAATGGTTTTAAGAGGTCATGAATTTACTAAAATGGGTGTCTTCGGAGCAATTATGGTCGGGTTGGTTGTGGGGACTTTAATGAGCATTATTACAGAATATTATACGGCAATGGGTAAGAGGCCCGTTTCCAGTATTGTAAGGCAGTCTTCAACAGGCCACGCCACCAATATCATTGGCGGTCTTTCCGTCGGGATGGAATCTACGCTGCTTCCGATTATTGTTCTGGCCGGAGGGATCTACGGTTCCTATCTGTGTGCCGGATTATACGGAGTTGCGATTGCAGCCGCCGGAATGATGGCCACAACCGCCATGCAGCTTGCCATTGACGCATTCGGGCCGATTGCAGATAACGCCGGAGGAATTGCTGAAATGTGTGAACTCCCGAAAGAAGTCCGTGAAAGAACCGATATACTGGATGCCGTAGGAAATACAACAGCAGCTACAGGAAAAGGATTTGCCATCGCTTCCGCAGCTTTAACCGCTTTAGCTTTATTTGCAGCATTTGTAGGCATTGCAGGCATTGACGGCATTGATATTTACAGAGCCGACGTACTGGCCGGATTGTTTGTGGGAGGGATGATACCTTTCATATTTTCATCACTTGCCATTACAGCGGTAGGACAGGCAGCCATGGCGATGGTGGAGGAAGTGCGCAGGCAGTTCCGGGAAATTCCTGGAATCCTTGAAGGCACGGCACGTCCTGAATATGAAAAATGTGTTGCGATTTCTACCGATGCATCCATCAGGAAAATGATGCTTCCCGGAGCAATTGCCATTGTTTCACCTCTGTTGATCGGATTTATTTTCGGTCCGGAAGTACTGGGCGGATTTTTAGCCGGTGCCACCGTATGCGGGGTACTGATGGGCATGTTCCAGAACAACGCCGGAGGTGCCTGGGACAATGCCAAAAAATCTTTTGAAAAAGGAGTGGATATCAACGGTCAGATGTACTACAAAGGCTCAGAACCGCATAAAGCTTCGGTAACAGGTGATACCGTAGGAGATCCTTTCAAAGATACTTCAGGGCCGTCCATGAATATCCTGATCAAGCTGATGTCTATTGTTTCGCTGGTTATTGCCCCAACTTTAGCCGTATTACATAAAGATAAAATAGAAGCAAACAGGGCGGCCAAGATTGAAAGCTTAACCGGAATGAAGAGTACCCAGGCCGTTCCGGGAAATACCGCAGCCGTACTTGTTCCGACGGAGGTTAAAGGATATTTAAATGAAAACGGTGACTTTGTTTATGATACCGGAGCTCCTCAGGAAGTACAGTTAAAAGGCGGAAAGAAAATTTCCATCGGCGGGAACAGCCAGCTACTTCAGATGTACCAGTTGATAAAAAACAAAGATCAGTCACTGTTGGATCCGAATAAATGGTTTACGATTGAAAATCTTTATTTCGAGACCGGTTCAAGTGAATTACGTCCGGGTTCTGACGCACAGCTGCTGAATTTAGTGGAGATTCTGAATGCCTATCCGAGTCTTAAAATAAAACTGGGAGGCTATACTGACAATACAGGAAATGAAGAAAGCAACAGGACACTTTCCAATCTAAGGGCCCAGACAGCGAGGTTGAAACTACTGGAGCTGGGTGTTGCCGGAGACCGGTTAGAAGCAGAAGGATACGGAGCACAGCATCCGGTTTGTGAAGCCAACGATACAGATGAATGTATGGCAAAAAACAGAAGGATTGATGTCAGGGTTCTGGCACTCTAAGTCCAATTGAAATAACAGACAAAGCACTGCATCAGCGGTGCTTTGTCATTTATAAAACAATAGTTTCACACATCATAAAGTCATTTTGCAAAACGATGAACTGATATGAAGATCATCATTTTGGAAACTAATTAAAAGTTTTTTCTTAAATCAACTATAAATTTTTCCTCAGATGCTCCAAGGCATCAATGATCAGTTCATCTTTTTTGGCAAAGCTGAACCGGATATAATCAGAGTTCTGTTTTGAATCATAAAAAGCAGACAAGGGTAGACAGGATACTTTTTTCTCAATGGTAAGCCACTTCGAGAATTCTACATCGGTCATGGTTTTTGACACATTCCTGAAATTGACAACCTGAAAAACAGCGCCTTCAGTTTTACGCTCTACAACCAAAGGAGTATCTCTAATCAGTTCATTAAACAGGTCCCGCTTTTTCTGCATCAGAATCCGGTTTTCAGACGGGTCAAAAACGTCAAGGTATCTTGCAATGGCATACTGGCAGGGCGCATTGGCACTGTAGGAAATATACTGCTGATGGCACCGGAATTTTGCCGTAAGATCCGGGTCAGCTAACAGATAACTTACTTTCCAGCCTGTAGAATGGAACATCTTGCCAAATGAAAAAATACAGAATGTCCTTTTCCTGAGTTCAGGATGCAGGAACGAACTGTAATGTTCCGTTCCGTCATAACAGTAGGTATCGTAGATTTCCTCTGAAATCAGGTAAATTTCCCGGTTTTTTATCAATCCGTATAAAACATTCCAGTCATGTTCAGTCCACATCTTTCCTGTAGGATTCTGCGGTGAATTGATGATGATGGCTTTTGTCCTGTCAGAAATGCAGTGCTGGAGCTTTCCAGGGTTTATGCTGAAATCAGCATCAAGATCATAATAGACCGGAATGCCGTTATTAAGGACAATTGAAGGGCTGTAAGTATAATATGAAGGCTGAATAACAATTACTTCATCTCCCGGGTTTAAAATACACTTAAGCGCGGTATATAAAGTAAAGGTAGCACATGGTGTAATGGTTACTTCGTTTTCCTTCAGTTTGATGCCGTTTTTTCTTTTCAGAT
The DNA here is from genome assembly GCF_001421435.1 of Chryseobacterium sp. Leaf201. Classification (GTDB taxonomy): domain Bacteria; phylum Bacteroidota; class Bacteroidia; order Flavobacteriales; family Weeksellaceae; genus Chryseobacterium. The sequence goes on along the minus strand of NZ_LMKA01000057.1, from coordinate 171,707 downwards.
TGAAACTGATGACATTATGAATCAGTAAAGGGTTTCCTGCCAGCGGTTCATAATTATGGGTATCCTGATCTGCCGCTTCCTTTAAAAAGTCTTTTAAGCGCGGGTCAATATCAAAATCTGCAAGGCCCAATGAGAGATCAAAGCTGTTGTGCCTGGAGGCAAGTTCAGACATCTCCGTAAAAAATGAGTAATGGGTAAATCCGTAAACTTTCTCCATGGGTTATTGTTTGTATCTCAAATATAAGAAATTAGCCTATCATTACAGATTAAATAAATTTTGTTAATTTTAAACAAATTATTCTATAATGAGAAAACTATTCATCCCCCTGTTTTTAGCAGCGGTACTGGTAAGCTGCGGAACGGCTAAAAATCCTGGTGGTGCGGCTGCATCGGCCACTTCATCGGTTGTGAAAGGCGATAAAGCCTTTCTTTCTGCCTATAAGGAAATTACGGCAGCTGACCTTAAGAAAAACTTATATGTTATTGCTTCTGATGAAATGGAAGGCCGGGATACCGGAAGCCCGGGACAGAAGAAAGCGGGGGAGTACATGATCAACTATTATAAAGCCCTCGGTATTTCATATCCGAAAGCGCTGGGTTCCTACTATCAGAAGGTGCCAGCAGATTTCATGAAAAAAAGAGGCGGTGGAAACCTTCCTGATTCAGAAAATATCCTGGCATTTATCGAAGGTTCTGAAAAACCTGAAGAAATTGTGGTGGTTTCTGCACATTATGACCATGTGGGTACTAAAAATGGCGTAGTATATAACGGTGCAGATGACGACGGAAGCGGAACTGTAGGCGTAATGGAAATTGCCAAAGCCTTCCAGAGTGCCAAGAAAGCAGGAAAAGGCCCGAAGAGATCCATCCTGTTCCTGCATGTAACAGGAGAGGAACACGGATTATTTGGGTCTGAATATTATACGGACAATCCGGTTTTTCCTTTGGCCAATACGGTAGTTGATTTAAATATTGACATGATCGGGCGCGATGATCCTGAAAACAGAGGCAAGCAATATGTTTATGTAATCGGGTCTGAGATGTTGAGTTCTGAATTGAAGGTTATTAATGAAGCCGCCAACAGGAATACCAATAATCTGGAACTGAACTATAAATATGACGATCCCAATGATACCCAAAGACTGTATTACAGATCAGACCATTATAATTTTGCAAAAAACAATGTTCCTGTAGCATTTTTCTTTGACGGGATTCATGAAGATTACCATAAGCCAACGGATGATGTTGAGAAAATCGATTATGAACTGCTGAAAAAAAGAACCCAGCTTGTTTTTGCCACTGCATGGGAAATTGCCAACAGGCCTGCCAGAATTGTTGTTGACAGAAAATAACGGCAGGCAGAAAAGCTGTTTCCTCTAATCAATTTTAGTCAAATGAAAATCTGTGAAGCAGAAATATAAGATATTCCCCAGATTCAGGTCGTAAGAAATGCCGTGACAGAAAATACATTATCTGATCCTAATCTGGTCACAGATAAAGATTGTGAAGAATTTTTGTTTGCCAGAGGAAAGGGCTGGGTCTGTGAAAGCGGCAGCCAGATTGTAGGTTTCTCAATTGTTGACCTTAAAGAAAACAATATCTGGGCTTTGTTTGTACATCCTGACTTTGAAAAGCAGGGCATCGGGCGAAAGCTTCATGATGTAATGCTGGATTGGTATTTTGATTAGACAAAAGAAAAGGTCTGGCTTGGAACTTCCCCGAATACGAGGGCTGAAACATTTTACAGGAAATCCGGCTGGCATGAAACCGGAACCCACGGAAAGGAAGAAATAAAATTTGAAATGACTTTTGAAAACTGGAAAAACCGTACACAATGATACAGAATATAAAATCAATCCGGCCTTTTGTAGGTTCTGAAAACTTTAAAATCAGCAGGGAGTTTTATTCAGATCTCGGCTTTGAAGAGACCGTTCTCGAAAGTAACCTGTCTTTGTTCCAACGGAATGGAACAGGTTTCTATCTTCAGGATGCTTACGTAAAAGACTGGGTCGACAATACGATGCTTTTTATCGAAGTGGATGATGCGGATGCGTTCTGGAACTACCTCACAGGCCTCGGACTTCCGGAGAAATATGAGAAAGTCCGGCTGACGCCTGTTAAAACCATGCCTTGGGGGAAAGAATGTTTTGTGCATGACCCCAGCGGGATTTTATGGCATTTCGGGGAATTTTTCAGTAACAAATAATTAAACAGTAATAAATTAACGATAAACAGGCCATGATTTACGCTTTTGATACCTATTATTTTGACGATTATGCCCATACTGTGTGCATTGCTTTTGAAGAATGGACTTCTGAGAAAGAAACCCAAATTTTCATGGAGAAAACGGAAGTTACTTCCGACTATGAAAGCGGGGCATTTTACAAAAGGGAGCTCCCGTGTATTCTCAGTCTTTTAAAACAGATTAAGCTTTATGAAGGTGATATCATTATTGTAGACGGCTATGTAACCTTAGGCAATGAAGGAAAAATGGGGTTGGGAGGTTATCTCTATGAAGCATTGGAACAGAAATTCCCGGTTATCGGAATTGCTAAAAATGAGTTCAGTACTCCTGACCTGCAGCGGAAAATGATCTTTCGGGGAGAAAGCGAAACGCCGCTGTTCCTTACGGTAAAAGGGGCTGATGCAGATGAAATCAAAGCAGAAGTAGAACAGATGTACGGGGATTTCAGGATTCCTGCACTGCTGAAAAAACTGGATCAGCTGACAAGGATGCGATAAATTAAATCAGAAAGAGGATAGGATTGTTCACAGCAAATATTAAAAAGCTGACGAATGTCACAAGTTTATTATTTTTATTAATTCTAAATAAACATAAATTTGCAATAACAAAAACACAGATCAATAATATCCATATCAATTTTTGTTTTTTCAACCGGTAATTTTATATTGCCGGTTTTATTAATTCTGATAAAGGGATTTCCTGTATTCAATGCCCCAGTTGGCAATTTCATCAATAATCGGTTCTATGGTCCTGCCGTATTCCGTAACCTCATATTCTACAGTTACCGGTTTGGTATCCAGAACAGTACGGGTAATGAGATGGTTGATTTCCATATCCTGCAGTTCCTTTGAAAGCATTTTAGCGGCAATACCGTCAATCTCCCTGAGCAGATCCATAAAACGCATTCTTCCTCCCTGCAGCAAGGTTCCGAGAATATGGAATTTCCATTTTCCGGATAAAATTTCCATGGCATCTTTTATCGCGTTCATCCTGTGTTTGCACACCAGTGTGGTATTCAGCTGCGGTTCTTTTTTCATAATTCAGATTATAGAGATGATGACGGTAAAGGTATAAAAAATTATCGGGGTAGTTTCATAGAGGAAACTGGTTTCCAAAAGGAAATCTGCTGTGGAAGTGTCATTATTAAATATTAGTTTTGTCAATAAGATTATCACCTGAAATGATAAATTACAGAATACTGACATTCTTTTTCCTTACGGCAACTTTAGGCAGTTGCAACGGACAAAACAATAAAAGTAAAAAAATGGAAAATAAAACATCAAACCCACTGCTGTGTGATCCTGCTACAGGGATCTGTGAAATGCCGGGAGAAAAAGCGGAGATCGGAAACATCCATGTTCAGGCTAATAATAAGCCTGTAAAAGTTATTTATTTTACAGATCCAATCTGCTCTTCATGCTGGGGCATTGAACCGCAGCTGAGGAAGCTTAAACTGGAATACGGAAACAGCGTAGAGATAGAATACAGAATGGGCGGGCTTCTTCCGGACTGGAGCTATAACAGCGGAGGCATCAGCAAGCCGTCTGATGTGGCACACCACTGGGATGACGCAAGCAGATATTACGATATGCCGATTGACGGGGATGTATGGCTTCAGGATCCTCTGGATTCCTCTTATCCGCCGTCGATTGCCTTTAAAGCGGCACAGCTTCAGGATAAAACCAAGGCCGTTGATTTCATGAGGGAACTTCGTGAAATGGTTTTCTTGAAGAAAAAGAACATCGCAAAATGGGAGCATATTGCTGCTGCTGCAAAGAAAACCGGACTTGATACCGATCAGCTGAAAACAGATTTCGAAGGGAGAGCAAAAGAACTTTTCCAGGAAGACTTGAATATGGCAAGATCAATGGGTGTGCGTGGTTTTCCTACCATGTTTTTCACCAACGAAGAAGGAAGCAGGGAAATGGTGTACGGATCAAAGCCGTATGCATTTTACGAAACAGCGATCCTGAAAGTAAATGCAGACACAAAGAAAACAGAATACTCCAAAAACTGGGAAACCCTGTTCGGTAAATATCATTCCCTTACCGCAAAGGAATTTTCAGAATTATCAGGAACCCCGAGAATGGAAAGTGAAAAAGTTTTAAACGAGCTTTCCGAGAAAGGAACACTTGAAAAGCTGACCACCAAAAACGGTTCGGTCTGGACGCTCAAATCATAGATTAATTTCATCATATTTAGCAATTTTTTTTAACCGGAGATTTTAAGTCTCCGGTTTTTTTGTGGCCTGTCATTATATTTTAATCAGGGATCAGACAGGAGGCCATAAAAAAACAGACAGGTAATTCCTGTCTGTTTATCGTAACTTGCTGGTGATCTCACCAAGAATCGAACTTGGATCTAAAGTTTAGGAAACTTCTATTCTATCCGTTGAACTATGAGACCTTAAAGGCCAAAGATAATAAATAATTTTAAAATTTAAAAATAAAAGAACCCGTTCTTTAGGAACGGATTCAGTAGATAAAGACATCTCATTTTTTTAATTAGACAACAATAAAAAAGCACAGCCGACAGCGCTGTGCTTAAATTTTTATAAATTTAAATGCAATTTCAAAAATGAAAAAAGCAAAATTTGAATTCATTTCCAGATTTATTACAAAGTAAATGTAGGAATAAATTTCTTGCTTTCAATGAATTGAATATTAAAACTCACAAGTTATCCACAAAGAATTGTTAATAAGTTTTTAGTGGATTTCTTAAATGCCCGATGATAAAAGTTCAATATTTTATATTTCTACAGCATTTATTTTAAGGCTCAAAATGAGTATTTTCAAACACAATCATCAAATTTCAGAAATAAAATAATTTGAAAAATTAATGCAGTTAAACTCAGATAAATAAAAAAGAGAGCCGTTTATCCGACTCTCTCTGTATTTAATTCTCCAGCTTTTCTTTTATATACTTCGCTGTATGGGATTTTTTATTCTTAGCCAAGTCTTCCGGGGTTCCCGTGAACACCACTTCGCCGCCGTGTTTTCCTGCTTCCGGCCCGATGTCTATAATATAGTCTGCGGACTTGATAATGTCCGGCTGGTGCTCAATAACAATAACCGAATGCCCCAGATCAATAAGAGCCTGTAAAGACTTCAGCAATTTCTGGATGTCATGGAAATGCAGCCCTGTGGAAGGTTCATCAAAGATAAACAATGTTTTATCCGTCGTTACGCCTTTTACCAGGAACGATGCTAGTTTCACACGCTGTGCCTCGCCGCCGGAAAGGGTAGAAGAGCTCTGTCCTAACTGAAGATATCCTAAGCCGACATCCTGCAGAGGCCTCAGCTTGGTCACAATCTTTTCCTCATGATTATCTCTGAAGAAATCCAGTGCATTATCAACCGTCATATGAAGGATATCCGAAATGTTTTTTTCATCATACCGAACCTCCAGGATCTCATTTTTGAAACGGGTTCCTTTACAGACTTCGCATTCCAGCTCAATATCTGCCATAAACTGCATGGATACATTGATGACGCCTTCACCTTTACATTCGTCACACCTTCCGCCGTCTACATTGAAAGAGAAGTGTTTCGGCTTGTAGCCCATCATTTTTGCCACCTTCTGCTTGGCAAACAGGTCTCTGATATCGTCGTATGCCTTAAGATAGGTTACAGGATTGGAACGTGAAGATTTCCCGATAGGGTTCTGGTCTATCAACTCAATATTTTTGATGAGTTTTTTAGGGAAATCAACAGAATCGTAGTCGCCTTTTTTTCCGCCCATACCCAGCTGGATCTGGATATCATTGGTCAGGATCTCTTTCATCAGAGTAGATTTACCGCTTCCTGAAACCCCTGAAATCACCACCAGGTTTTCCAGAGGGACATCCACATCAATATTTTTAAGGTTATTCTGACGGGCCCCTTTGATATGGATCCATTCTTTTGCCTTTCTCCGTTTGGCAGGAACTTCAATTTCCAGTCTTCCGGTCAGGTATTTTGATGTCAGCGTGTCTGCATCTTTCAGCTGTTTATAATCCCCGGCGAATACCAGTTCACCGCCTAAATATCCGGCTTCCGGGCCGATGTCGATAATATAGTCAGCGGCTTTCATTACATCCTCATCATGCTCTACCACAATTACCGTATTCCCAAGATCCCGCAGGTTTTTCAATACCTCAATTAAATTTTCCGTATCCCTTGAATGCAGTCCGATGGAAGGTTCATCCAGAATATAAATAGAACCTACCAGCGAACTTCCGAGGCTGGTAGCGAGGTTGATCCTCTGGCTTTCCCCTCCGGAAAGCGTATTAGACGTTCTGTTGATCGTTAAATAGCCTAAACCTACCTTCAGTAAAAATTCCAGGCGGGTAGTGATTTCATATAACAGCCTTTTTGCTACTTCCTGATCGTGTTCGGATAATTTCAATTCTTTAATTAAAGGGAAAAGCTCATCCATAGGAAGCTCGATCATGGACTGGATATTGTGTCCGTCGATTTTTACCCAGCCGGTTTCTTCACGAAGCCTAAGGCCTTCACAGGTAGGGCAGAGGGTTTTTCCGCGGTAACGCGAAAGCATGACCCGGTACTGGATCTTATATAAGTTTTCTTCAAGCATTCTGAAGAAATTGTCAATTGAAGGGAACGTACTTTTTCCGTCGCCTTTCCAGAGGTATTTTTTCTGTTCTTTGGTGAGCTGATGGTAAGGCTTGTGGATCGGGAAGTCTTTTGCTTTTTTAATGAAATCTTTTTTCCATTCACTCATGCTTTCCCCTCTCCAGGAAGCTACTGCATCTTCGAAAACAGACAGGGTTTTATTGGGAACCACCAGGTCTTCATCAATCCCGATTACTTTCCCATAACCTTCACAGGTTGGGCAGGCACCGTACGGATTGTTGAAACTGAAAAAGTGGACATTGGGCTCAAGGAATTCCATCCCGTCCAGCTCAAATTTATTTGAAAATTCTTTTGCTTTCCCGGTATCCATGTTTTTCAGTGAACAGTAACCCCGTCCTTCATAAAAAGCCATCTGGATGGAGTCTGCCAGACGCTGCAGGAAGCTTTCATCTTCTTCGTAAGAGAAACGGTCGATCACCAGATTGATTTCCATTCCTTTTTCAGGAGTAAAACCAAAGCTTTCAAGGTCTTCAATCCCGGCAACGTTTCCGCTGATTTCCAGTCTTGTAAAACCGGCCAGTTTTAAAACATTCAGATTTTCCGTGAAATTTTCTGCATCATAAGTCAAGGGTGCCGTCAATAGGAACGAAACATCTTTTTCTGATGATTTGATGAAATCTATTACATCGGAAACCGAGTCTTTTTTTACTTCTTCCCCGGAAACCGGTGAAAATGTTTTCCCAATCCTTGCGAAAAGAAGTTTCATATAATCATAAATCTCCGTGGATGTGCCTACCGTTGATCTCGGGTTTGAAGAAATCACCTTCTGCTGGATGGCGATGGACGGAGCCAGGCCTTTGATGTCATCCACTTTAGGTTTTTCAAGTTTCCCTAAAAACTGGCGGGCATAGGAGCTGAGACTTTCCACGTATCTTCTTTGTCCTTCCGCATAAATGGTATCAAATGCCAGTGAAGATTTTCCGCTTCCGGAAACTCCTGTAATGACGATCAGTTTATTTTTCGGGATAAGGACGTCGATGTGTTTCAGATTGTTGAGATGTGCATTCTTAACAAAAATCTGCTTTTTAATATCTATATCTGTTGTATGAGCCATAGTAAAATTAAGACTAACAAAATTACGACTTTTTGATGGATTCTGATCTTTAATTAAACACAAATCATGCAAATCGGTTCCATTGATATTTTCATATTTAATCGTTCAGTTACAGGCTGAAAATTTATTCGATACGAAAGATTGATGACATTTCATTCCGGCTTAACCACCTGTAAAAATCAATAATATTTGGATTTGACGGGCCCGGCTCAGGGAAAACAGCTGCGGTAAACACTAAAAATGTTTTGCGTTACTTTGATGAATTAATAAATCCGCAAATACAGGCTTTCAAAGACCGTGAAATTTGAACAATTATCAGCAAAGAGCCGGGATTGACTGAAGATAATGGATCGGTCATGTTAAATTTTAATTTTTAACTTTTTTTTAAGCAAATACTGTTGCTTTATATTTGATAATTATTTAAAATTGTATTCATAAATAAGTAATACAGAATGCGAAAATTATTCAGAGATCTGGTTACACATTTAATGAAAAAAAGATAAATCCTTCCGGAAAGATGCAGCTGAAACTGCATCTTTTTTTATATGACATCTATCATTTGTAAGTATTCTCAAACTCCATTACTTTTGGGCTTACGAACTCACTGAGATAATTCTGATAAAAATGATTAAAAAAGCAGGAAGCATTTTCTTACTTGGAGCCTTGTATTTTGCAAACGCCCAGGAAAAGTCCACGGATATAGACCAAATTGAAATTCAGGGAAAAATAATTTCCATCCCCTATAAAATGGCCAACCAAAACATCAGTGTTATTACCAGGGAAGAAATAGAAAATTCTCCTGCAAAAAGCATTGATGAAATCCTGCAGCAGGTCTCCGGGATGGATATCAGAAGACGTGGGGCAAACGGTGTACAGAGTGATATTGCTTTCCGCGGCAGCTCGTCAGAGCAGGTGCTTCTCCTTTTAAACGGGATCAGGATGAGTGATTCCCAGACGGGCCATAATTCTCTGAACTTACCGATTGATCTTGAAGATGTGGAAAGAATAGAAGTCATTAAAGGCCCGGGTGCAAGACGGTTCGGACAGAATGCCTATGCCGGGGTCATTAATGTGATTACGAAAACCCATATCGGGAAAAGGGTAAAGATAAGTGCTGAAGCCGGAGATTATGAAACGTTCGGTTTCGGAATGAATGCGCAGATCGGAAATGAGAAATTTTCCAACGCGCTTACGGCAAATTCCAATTCGTCACAGGGGTATATGTACAATACCGATTATGAGATCAGGAATATATTTTATCAAAGCAAATTAGCCATAAAAGACGGGGACATCAGGTTGCAGGCCGGTTTTTCTGAGAAAAAGTTCGGGGCCAATGGGTTTTACTCTTCCCCGAAAGCAACTGAACAGTATGAGGAAACGCAGGCATCAGTAGTGAGCATGGCCCATCAGCAAACCTTTAAAAACCTGAAAATCCATTCCAATGTATACTGGCGGAGAGGGCAGGATATGTATCTGTTCAACAGGGCAAAGCCTGAAATCTACCGGAATATGCACATCGGGAATAATGTAGGAGGCGAGGTAAATTCAAGCTACCAGTGGGGATTTGGAACCACAGGAGTTGGCGTGGAACTGAGGAAAGAATTTCTGGCGAGTAATAATCTGGGACAAAGAAACCGGTTTGTTTCCCAGGTTTTCTTTGAGCATCATTTTTCGCTGCTGGATAAAAAACTAAATATCAGTCCGGGATTTTCATGGGCAAATTATTCTAAAGAAGGAAATTTCTTCTATCCGGGACTGGATGTAGGCTACAATTTTAACCAGAACAATAAGATCTACGGAAATATTTCAAGGGTTTCAAGGGTACCTACGTTTACCGATCTTTATTATGTAAGCAAAACGGAGCAGGGAAATCCTGATCTGATTCCTGAAAGCGCGGTTTCTGCAGAAATCGGGTATCAGTATCAGACGGGAAATATTTTAGCGAAAGTAAGCGGATTCATGAGGGATTCCCACAATTCCATAGACTGGACCAAAATGTCACTGAACGATCCTGTCTGGTATGCCCAAAATATTGGTAATACGAGCAGTAAAGGAGTGGAAATTGAACTTAATCACCGATGGAGGCAATGGTTAAATTATTCTGTGGGATATACTTATCTTGATAATAAGCTGAATTCTACAGGAGAATTTTCTGCAAGGTATCTTCTGGATAACCTGAAGCATCAGTTTATTGCGAAATTAGAAACAAGATTCCTGAAAAATTTCACCAATGAACTTGTTTACCGGTATAATGAACGGATGAATAACGGAAGTTATAATTTACTGGATGAAAAATTAAGTTTTGTTCAAAAAGACTTTTCGGTGTATGTTCTGATCAATAATGTAACAAATACTTCATATACGGAAACCTTTGGCGTGGCGATGCCGCAGCGGTGGTTCCATATCGGGCTTTCTTATACAATCAATATTAAGTAAATGTTAATACAGGATGAATTAAAGTTAATATTACGAAATTGTTAATTGATTTAAATTTGCAGAAATTTTTTTAAGATGAAACTTTTCTTAAGTCTTGGTTTATTTTTAAGCCTTACGTTTGTCAGAGCGCAGGAACATATTTCCAACTTCAATGCCCTGACATTAACGTATAAGTTTCACCCGAAATTTTTCCTGTACGCCGAAGGCCAGATGCGAAGCATTGAAGATTACAGCTATCCTGATTATTATGAAATAAAGGGAGGGCTGGGTTATAATCTCACCAAGAATCACAAGCCTTTTATCGGGTTGGGAAGATATGCGACCTATAAAGAACACGCCATTAACAAAGAGGAGTTCAGGGTCTGGTTACAGGATGTGATCGACTTTAAAAAAGGAATTGTAAAGTTTGAAAACCGGTTCCGTGCTGAAAAGTCATGGTTTTACGAGCCGCAGACGGATAAAAACTCCGAGAGGATGCGGTACCGCTACCGGTTGAATATTTCGGTTCCCTTGAATGCCAAGAAAATTGAACCCGGCACTTTATTCGCAAATGCCTATGACGAAATTTTTATTGTGAGCCCTATAAAACCGGCTTTTGCAAGAAACAGGGTCTACGGAGGTTTCGGATACCAGATTGACGAGCACTTCGGGATCCTGGGAGGATACCTCTGGCAAAGGGAATTTGAAGCGAAAGGAAATAAAAACGTCCACTTCATATACCTTGCCATCAACATCAATATCGACGATACCAATCCTCCTGCAAGAACCTACCATTTCCCGGGAGCGGATTAATAAAAATTAATCAATCAGGAAGCCTGATCCAGTCTTGTCTGAAAATCAAGAAGTTCCTCTTTATAATCCGTATAGGTTGTGTTGAGGATTTCCTGGTACTTATTCACGAGATTGATTACCGCATCAATTTCCGGCTGAATATACCGGTCATTGTTAAAATAAATGTATTCTGAACGGATAAATTCTTTAATAACCTGCTGGTCTTCCGGCGTGATAAGTTCCTGATAGCCGGATTCTTCAATGAATTTCCTCAATATCTCCTTGAACGGCTTTTCATTCCTCAGCAGTACTGCTCTGTGTTTCCTGATTTCCTCCACAGGCAAAGTAACGGATATAAACTGCAGATGCGGAATGAAGTTACTGATAGAATTCTGGAATACATCAAACTCATGGTCGAGCAGGGCAAATTTCTTATACTTGGCTACTAAAGTTTCCTTATCATTCGCATCTGCCTTACGGTAATAATATGTAAAGATCTTTTTATCATTTTCAGCGAGTCTGGAATTCAGTTCTTCAAGGTTTTTTGTAAATCTCGGGATTAAAATCCGGGCTTCATTCGTTTTATAAAGCCTGCCGTTACATTTAAAAGTTTTAACCGTTCTGGAATTGGCCGCAAGATATTCCAATGTATAAAGGTCATTCCGGACTCCTGCCTTTTCATATACCAGCGACAGGTTTTCATCATTAAAAAAGTCATAGGTTTCTGTGCTGGCAGGTGTACCGGTAAGATCTTCAATGTTTTCCAATACAGGATTATGGTGTTCATAGTATCCGTTAAATGCTGAGCTGATCTTTTTATAAGGATATGTTTCATTGTACAGCTGTACAAATTTTTCATTACCGCTTATTATTTCACCGGTGCTTTCAATTTCACACATTGTTAAATGCTTTTTCGTCAAAGCTTTACACACTTCATCAAAACCGCGGATGATATTTTTTGCCAGTTCATTGTTTTCCGGGATGTTTTTAGTCTTGTTTTTCAGGATCATCTCAATTCTCCTGTCGTTTTCAGGGTGGAATGACCACGGGTCATCAATTTCAATTTTTGATTTATTATAGCGTGTCAGATCTTCTGGGTCTACTTTAGGTAAATTATTCTCATAAGGGTAATTATTCCGCTCGCTCAAAATTTTCATCATTGCAGTCTGGTTCTCAAAAAGATTTTCCGGGAGGTATGCCTGTTTGCTTTCTGCATAGAAGATCACTGAGCTGTTGAATGCAGTATCGCTTAAGCTTAATCTCAGCAATGCAGAAACCTGTTCTTTCGGGTTGGTAACATAGGTTGCAACGGAATCCGCATGAAACTCCATTTCTCTTCTTAAAGATGCATTGTTTTTAAATAAAAAGTCTGAGAAAATTTTCAGGATGTATTGGAATGCATTAATAAAGGCTATTGAAATCCATGCTGAAAGCTGATAGATCCAATGCCCGGAACCGTATTTCAAAGAATTTTCAAAATCCCGGTTGTTGTAAACCGTATCAAAAATAATTTTTTCAGCCTGGTTTACATATCCGCCGATTTTCATGCTTCTCTGGGAAAAATGCCCGAACTCATGAGCCAGAACGGTTTTAAGTTCGCCAACCGTAGTGGTGTTGATCAATCCCATTCCGATGGTTATATTTTTCCTGACAGGGAAAAACATACTCCAGAAAGCAGAGCTGTAGCTTACGCTCGCATTTACCTCTGAAGAAAGAAATACTTTTCCGGGTTGTTTTACTGCTGTTTCTTTTACCATTTCATCGATCATCGAAAAAAACTCCGGCTGGTTTTTGCGTTTAACCTCAATTAAATGTTTATTGCTGTAATTGCTTTTTTTGAAGATAAATTTAATCAGATAATAAAATACGACGAGCCCGACACTTACCAATCCCAGTGCAATGGCAATGGTGAAATAGTTGGAATGAAGCCTGACAATCTGCAGGGCTCCGTAACCCAACAGGAAAATAAGCAACAGAGAGATAAGGATTAAGATAAAATAGACAAGGAAGAATACTGAAATTGAGGTAATTGCAGATATGAGCTTAGATCTGTAAGCTGCTGAAATAGGAGGGAGGTTATTAGTCATGTGTTTTTTAATATTTGTCTGTCAGGTAATGGTAAGCTTTCAGGTATTTATTGAATCTTTTGATGTCTTTCTGGGTTAATTCGCGGTTTACCCTTCTCAAATCCATGTTGTCACGGAGATCATTTAATTTTACGGCTACCGCAAGGGGAGAACGTTCGGTTCTTTTTACGAAATCGTCGTATTCCTCTTCGGGATCAAACTTTGTCAGGCAGCTGATCGCAAAAATAATGTATTCAGGAAATCCTTCATCTCTTAAATAATCCAGGCTGAATTCCGCCGGGTGGTCTTCCACAACGTCATGCAGAACGCCCACGATTTTTTCATCCATGGTTTTGCCGTATTCCATGACGCGCATGACGTGAGCTATGTAAGGAGCATGATATTTATCGGTTTGGCCTTTATGCGCTTTATCAGCAATTTTAATAGCTCTGTGGAGCAGTTCTTCTTTTGTCATTATATAAGTAAAGTGCAAAAATAAAAAATGCCTCAAATCCGGAGGCTATATTTTATAGTTATTTTTAATAAATGTCTGTACAGGCCCTATGTTCAGTCATAAAATCGGTTTGAGACTGATTTATTTCCGTTTGGAATTGTTTTTGGGTTCAGGAGCCATCCCGTTCAGGATTTTATAGTCTGTGGTGTCTTTTCTTTTATCTCTCATGCCGGAATATACAGAATCATGGTCAGGCTTTGCATTGGGCATTTTATAAAGGCCCTTCTGTGGGTCTGCCGGATTGATGTTATTTTTGTTTGGATCCGTTTTGTTCATCCTTACCGTATCCGTTTCAGGTATTATTAACTGTCTTTTCTTTTTTTCCTGTGCTGAAAGGGAAACTGAAATAAAAAGGAATGCAAAAAATACAATTTTCATAGGTGCTAATTTTGGATAAAAATAAAAATAATTTTTAAAACTGTTTAAGATCTGTGTTTAATTTTGTGAGACATTTTTGGATTTTTATTCTTATTTCCTGATAGAAAATTAATATTTAAATAAAAAACGCCTCAAATAACTGAGACGTTTTGGAAATCAAATTTATAGATAAGACTAATATGCTCCTTTACTGATATAATGGGCAGCTATTTTTTCTGTCAGTGCCACTACATTCGGCGTATTGGTATATTTTGTAAACCTTCTTAATCCGGAAAGCATCATTCTCTGTTCGTCGCCTTCGGCAAAAGAGACAATGCCTTCTTTCGCTGAAGTGATGATTTTTTCAACGGCTTTATAGAGGTTAAGCTGAGCCATTGATGCTTCTACAGAGTCTGCGGAGAAGTGTTTTTCAGCTCTTAACACTGCAGATTCCGCCATATAGATCTGGTTAAGAATCTCAGACGCATTCAATAATAGATGCTGCTGTTTTTCAATATCCATCATGAACTTCTGAAGCGCAGCTCCCGAAACCATCAAAAATACCTTTTTAAGGTTGGCAATAATTGCTTTTTCTTCGCTCATGAATTCAGAATAATCAGGCACTTCAAATGACGGGATTCCCATTAATTCCTTGGAGATCGCCATTGCCGGTGACAACAGATCCAGCTCGCCTTTCATCGCTCGCTTAATCAGCATTCCTACTGATAAAAGACGGTTGATTTCATTGGTTCCTTCATAGATCCTTCCGATTCTCGAATCCCTCCAGGCTGCTTCCATCGGAGTTTCTTCAGAGAATCCCATCCCGCCGTATACCTGGATGCCTTCATCGGCAGTATGCTGTGTTAAATCTGAAACAAACACTTTCAGTATGGAAGCTTCTACAGCAAATTCTTCCACACCTTTTAGTTCAGCCTGCTGGTGGTTCATTCCGCCTTCAACCAGTTCATTGATTTTATCTTCCACATTTTTTGCAGCCCGGTATGAACCTGCTTCGGAAACGAAAATCCCGGTTGCCATTTCCGCCAGTTTTTTTCTGATGGCCCCGAATGTTGAGATAGATACGCCAAACTGCTTTCTCTCGTTGGAATATTGGATGGAATGGTTTAAAATTCTTCTCTGTCCGTCTAAGTTAGCAGCTGCCAGTTTGATCCTACCTACGTTTAAAGCATTCAGAGCGATTTTAAAACCGTTGTTTCTCTCTCCCAAAAGGTTTTCAACGGGCACTTTCATATCTGTAAAGAATACCTGTCTTGTAGAAGATGAACGGATTCCCAGCTTGTGTTCTTCCTCACCGAAGCTTAATCCTTCGGTACCTTCTTTCTCCACAATAAACCCTGTGATGTTTTTATCATCTTCAATTTTTGCGAATACGATGAAAATCTCTGCAAAACCGGCATTTGAAATCCACATTTTCTGTCCATTGATGACATAGTGTTTTCCGTCTTCGGAAAGCTTGGCTCTCGTTTTTCCTGAATTGGCATCAGAACCGGCATCCGGCTCCGTTAAACAGTACGCTCCGAATTTTGTACCTGTGGCCAGATCCGGAAGGTATTTCTGCTTTTGCTCTTCCGTTCCGTATAACAGGATTGGAAGGGTACCGATTCCGGTGTGGGCACCGTAGGCAGTTGCCAGAGAGCCGTTTGCCCCGGAGCAGTAATCGCAGGCCAGCATGGTATTTACAAAGCCCATTCCCAGGCCGCCGTATTCCTCAGGAACCGCTACACCAAGAAGGCCCATTTCGCCCAGCTTACGCATTTTTTCTTCTGTTAAGGCATAATCTTTCTTCTCAAACCTCACGTTATGAGGGATCACTTCCCGGTCAATAAATTCTTTTGCGGAATCACGAAGCATTTTCTGCTCTTCTGAAAGTTCTTCTAACGTGAAGATGTCATTTGCAGGAATTTCCTTGATCAGGAATTCTCCTCCTTTTAGTATGTTGTTCATTGTTTTATTTTTTTAATTATTGTGAAGATATTTTATATATAAATCTTAGACAGATGGATAATAGACAGATAGATAATAGATCATAGACGAATAGATAGTTTACAGGTTCAATGTATTTTGAAATACCATTGTTGCCTTTTGAAATTCTTCTATTTTGATTTCAAAAATTTCACTTCTTTCATCCGATAAATATTTTCTGTGGTTTGCCAGCAATATCTGTGTTTGCAGTTCAAATGAAGAACCTAAAGAAATATCTAAAAAGTGACTGAAAGATTTATTGGTTCTGCTTGAACCTTCAGCGATATTTGAAGGAATAGAAATTGCACATCTGTCCATCTGGCTTTTCAAACCATATTTTTCATAAGCAGGAAAAGTATCAGTCAGATCCAAAGTGATTTTTGATAAGTCTAATGCCATCTGCCAGATTTTAAGTCTTTTAAAATTGTGCCTTTTGAAACTACTCATCTTTAAATCTATTATCTATAGGTCTATCATCTATCATCTATCATCTATCCCTCTATTATCTAACAATCTGTTATCTATAAAAGTTCAAAAATGCTCGCTGCGCCCTGTCCGGTTCCGACACACATGGTTACCATACCGTATTTGTTGCCGCGTTTTCTCATTTCGTCAAGCAGCTGAACGGTTAATTTGGTGCCGGTACATCCCAGCGGATGGCCTAAAGCAATGGCTCCGCCGTTGACATTAAGGATTTCCTGGTTGATATTCAGTTCTTTGACGATGGCTACAGACTGAGAGGCAAATGCTTCATTCATTTCGATAAGCTCAATATCTTTTAGTTCCAAACCGGCCTGTTTCAGTGCCTTTGGAATGGCATAGAGTGGTCCCATCCCCATAATTCTCGGCTCCAGTCCGGCTGCGGCATAGGCTAACAGTCTTGCTTCAGGTTCAAGCCCTAATTCTTTTACCATTTCTTCGCTCATGACCATAACGAAAGCGGCTCCGTCGCTCATCTGAGAAGAGTTTCCTGCCGTTACGCTTCCTCCGTTTGCAAATACCGGCTTTAATTTGGCTAAGCCTTCAAAAGAGGTATCGGCTCTCGGACCTTCATCCACTGAAAAATCAAACTTTTTAGTCTGCATTTTCTGGTTTTCGTCCAGAAAGTTATATTCTACGGGAATCGGGACAATCTGATCTGCAAACCTTCCTTCCTGATTGGCTTTTAACGCTTTTCGGTGGGATTCAAAAGCAAACTGGTCCTGTTCTTCCCGGGTAATTCTGTACTGATTGGCAACTTCTTCTGCCGTATAACCCATTCCCCAATAATAATCAGGATTTGTTTTGGCAACAGCCGTTTCAGGAACCGGCTTGTAACCGCCCATCGGAATATAGGACATGGATTCCGTACCGCCTGCAATAATGCAGTCGGCCATTCCGGCCTGGATTTTTGCAGAAGCAATGGCTATCGCTTCACTTCCTGATGCACAGTACCGGTTTACGGTAACGCCGGGAACTTTGTCGGTATTCAATCCCATCAGGGAAATTAACCGGGCTACATTCAGCCCCTGTTCAGCTTCAGGCATTGCGTTTCCTACAATAAGGTCGTCAATCCTGTTTTTATCCAATTGCGGGAGCTCCGCCATTAATTTTTCAATTACGGTAGCTGCCATAACGTCGGGTCTTGTAAATCTTAAACTTCCTTTTGGCGCTTTTCCAACGGCCGTTCTGAAACCCTTTACTATATATGCTGTTTTCATTTTTTATTTAATTAATTTATTTTGAGCGTTTTTTGCCTCGTAGAGGTAAACTGTTCATAGTTCTTTGTTTTGCGATATATGAAGCTCCGTAGGAGCGACCTGTCCATCTTCAATCCATTCAAATAAATATTCCTGACTATATTCAATTTCAAATTTTTCTAAAAGGTCCAGATATTCATTTTTAAATGATTTCTTTTTATGATGCTGTTCTTGGTTTAAAATATAATTGACAACTGAATCAACACTGCTTTTAGAATAAGAAAATGCTCCATAACCTTCCTGCCAGTTGAATTTTCCATTTATCCATCTCTTTTCATTGATGAATTTGGATGAACCTGCTTTAATATCTCTTACTAAATCTGAAATCGAAATTGCCGGGCTCATACTTACTAGAATGTGAACGTGGTCAGGCATCGCAAATACTGCATATAATTTTTGGTTTCTATGGGAAACGATACCTGTAATAAATTTATGTAATTCTTCCCTGTTTTCTTTTGAAATCAGATTTTGCCTGCCTTTAACGGCGAAAACAATTTGAATATAAATTTTTGTATATGTATTGGCCATAAAAATAACAGGTCGCCTTTACGAGGCTCTGCAAAAATTATAATTATCTTCAGCTATTAACAGTTCGCTCCTACGGAGCTTCCTTTAATTCCTCAGCGGTTTCCCATTCTGTAACATATACTGAATCCTTTCCAGCGTTTTTCTTTCCCCGCAAAGCTGTAGGAACGTTTCTCTTTCTAGGTTCAGTAAATACTGTTCAGTGACAATGGTAGGTTCGGAAAGGTTTCCTCCGACCATAACGTTGGCCAGTTTATCTGCAATTTTTTTGTCGTGTTCAGAAATATATTTCCCGGTTAACATCTGGTCGGTTCCTACATAGAACATACCCAGTGCGTCTTTACCCAGAACTTTTACTTTCTGTTCGATGGGTTGGGTGTAGCCGTGTTCCGCGAGGCTTTTGGCCAGCATTTTTGCCGTCATGATCTGGGTTCGCTTGTCAACTGCAACAATGTCTTTTCCTTTTTCAAGGATGCCCATATCGTAGGCTTCATAGGCGGATGTTGCCACTTTACCCATTGCTATATTCATGAATGCTTCACGGAGCCTGTTGTTTTTAACATCATCACTGTGGAATTCCCTTGAAGTTCTCAGCGTCAGCTCTTTGGTTCCGCCGCCGCCGGGAATTACTCCGACTCCGGTTTCCACCAATCCGATATAGGTTTCTGCTGCGGCAACCACCCGGTCGGCGTGCATGGTCATTTCGCAGCCGCCGCCCAGCGTCATTCCGTGAGGAGCTACGACTACAGGAATTGAAGAATAACGAACTCTCATCATCGATTTTTGGAAATAAGCAATCGCCATATTCAAATCATCCCAATCCTGTTCGATAGCCATCATTAAAATCATGGCCAGGTTTGCACCTACGGAGAAATTAGTACCCTGATTCCCGATTACCAGTCCGTCATATTCTTTTTCAGCAAGATCAATCGCCCGGTTTAATCCGTCCAGCACTTCGCCTCCCAGCGAGTTCATTTTAGAACGGATTTCAAAGTTGATGATTCCGTCGCCCAGATCTTCAATGGCAGCACCGGAATTGCTCCAGAGTGTTTTGTTTTTTCTGATATTATCTAAGATGATGAAAGAGTCCTGTCCCGGAATTTTGCTGTATTCCCCTGAATTTTTATCAACGTAAATACTCTGTCCTTCTTCATTGACTTTATAAAAGGTTTCAATGTTATTAACCCAGTCGGAAACTTCGTATCCTGCATCTTTAGCCAGTTCAATACCTTTGTTTATTCCAACGGCATCCCAGATTTCAAAAGGTCCGTTTTCCCAGCCAAAACCGGCTCTCATCGCGTCATCGATTTTATAAACTTCGTCAGAAATTTCCGGAACTTTATGGGAAACGTAAGCGAATAAGGCTCCTAAAGACTTTCTGTATAGCTCTCCGGCTTTATCTTTTCCGCCGATCAGGACTTTAAAACGGTCAATCGGTTTGTCGATAGCTTTGGTTAATTCCAAGGTTGGGAATGAAGATTTTCCCTGAAGCTCATATTCCAGCGTATCAAGGTTCAGTCCGTGGATTTCTGATTTTCCGTCGGTATTTTTTACCTTTTTATAGAATCCCTGCTGTGTTTTTGAACCTAACCATTTGTTATCAACCATTTTCTGGATGTAATCAGGAAGGGAAAAAACATTATTAAAATCATTAGCTTCAAAACCGCTCTGGCTGACACCGTTTGCCACCATCACCAAAGTATCAAGCCCTACCACATCAGCTGTTCTGAATGTCGCCGATTTTGGGCGTCCGATTACCGGACCGGTTAATTTATCAACATCGGAAACATTAAGTCCCAACTTCTGAACATTGTGAAGAAGGTCCATCATAGAGAACACGCCGATTCTGTTGGCAATAAATGCCGGGGTATCTTTTGCTAAAACGGTTGTTTTTCCTAAGAACTTTGCACCGTAATGCATGTAAAAATCAATCACTTCCGGTGCAGTATCCTGAGTAGGGATAATTTCCAACAAAGGAAGGTACCTTACCGGGTTAAAGAAATGTGTTCCGGCAAAATAATGCTTGAAATCATCACTTCTTCCTTCTGTTAAAAGATGGATGGGGATTCCTGAAGTATTTGAAGAAATCAGGGTTCCCGGTTTTCTGAACTGTTCAATTTTTTCGTATACTGATTTTTTGATGTCCAGTTTTTCAACCACCACTTCAATAATCCAGTCCGTATTCTTTATTTTCTGTAAATCGTCATCAAAATTTCCAACCTTGATCCTCTCCGCGAATTTCGGGGAATAGAGCAGTGCCGGACTTGCCTTCTTCAGTTTTTCAAAGTTTTCCGAAGCAATTCTGTTGCGAACGGCTTTGTCTTCTTTGGTCAAACCTTTTTTCTGTTCTGCTTCAGACAATTCAAACGGAACGATATCCAGCAGCGAAACTTCAACGCCAATATTGGCAAAGTGTGCTGCAATACCGCTTCCCATAATTCCTGAACCAAGAACGGTAACGTGTTTGATTCTTCTTTTCATTATTTTTATATTTATTATTTATTCTGGTTTATGCATCTGCCGTTCCAAATGGTATGTCTTATTAATAAGGATTCATTACCTGTCCTGTCGACATTTGAAAAATGATGTTCTATTTTTTGTTATTAAGATCTACTGCGATCTTCATAATCTCAGTCATGACCTCTTTAAACGTTTCAAGTTTTTCCGGAGCAATTTTCTCCATAATCCTCTTATTGAAGTTCACCACAACTTCCTTGGACATATTTCTGGAATTCAATCCCTTATCCGTAAGCTTGATAATTACTTCCCGTTTATCAGTAGTGGTTTTTTCTTTATAGATATAGCCGTTGTCTTCAAGAAGTTTGATAATTCTTGTCAGGGAAGTGGGCTCGATAGCCATTTTAGGCCCCAGATTTGTACTTCTTGTACCTTCTTTAGGATCTATTTTAAGAAGAGTAAGAGCCTGAACGGCTGTAGAATCATGTTCCTGGGCAAGATCAGTATACATTTTAGAAACAGCCAGCCACGTCTGTTTTAAGATTAAATCTACATTTTCTATTTTATCTTTGTTATCCATTGTTATTATTGAAAAGGTGTTATTCAAATGTAGCAAATATTATGCATGCATAGTATTTATTAACGTTAAAATTTGTTAATAAATTGATAATGAGTAGGTTAAATTGTATGATTAGCATAATACTATGCATGCATAGTATGTGAATTAAGCAAATAAAAACGCCTGTTAATAAATGGTTCTTATGAAATTAACAATTTCTTCAAAAGATTCGCATTGATGCTCTGAAGAATCATGAGAAATAACCCAAATCTTATCCTGAAGTTCAAAATGCAAAGGAGAAAGGTCTTTTTGAAAATTTTTCTGAAGTATCGAATACAGCATTTCTTTATAAAAATCAGGGGCGGCGATATGTGGAGGGACAAAGTTTTTATTGACTTCGAACAAGGACGGGTTAACCAGTTCTTCGTGCTGAAGCAGGATATCTTCCACCATCCCTGAATAAAGTTTTTGATCTTTTACATACCAAATCTTGTCTGCGAATTCCTTGGCCAGCCGCCAGTCGTGAGAAGAAAAAAGAATTAGTTTATTCTGCTGCTTTGCCAGTTTCCGGAGTGTTTTAAGAATGATGATTTTATTTTTTTCATCCAGATGGGTTGTGGGTTCGTCCAGGATAATGATAGGAGAGTTCTGGGTCAAAGCCCTTCCGATAAATGCTTTCTGGAGATTTCCGTCTGAAAGGTTTCTTAAAAGGGTATGTTTGTATTGATCCAGATTCAGTTCCCTGATAATCTTCGAAACTTCTTTTTTGTCCTCTTTTTTAAGCTCAAAATAATAGGGATAGTAGATGTATTTTCCCAATGAAATAAGATCTTCAACCGTATGATTCTGCGGAATGACCGATTTTGAAAAAACAATGGCAATATGCTCTGCAATTTCTTTTACGGAAAGATGTTTTATATTTTTATGGTTGATTGAAATTTCCCCGCTCAGTAAAGGCGTCTGATGCAGCACAGACTTAATTAAAGTGGTTTTCCCTACACCATTGTT
Source organism: Chryseobacterium sp. Leaf201 (assembly GCF_001421435.1). GTDB lineage: Bacteria > Bacteroidota > Bacteroidia > Flavobacteriales > Weeksellaceae > Chryseobacterium. The sequence continues at coordinate 149,359 of NZ_LMKA01000057.1, read as the reverse complement.
CCCGATTAACAGGCATACGTCCCCTAAATTCAGATTTGCATCTGCATTTGAAATCAGGGGTTTGTCATAGCCTATATCCGCTTGTTTGATTTGTAGGTACATCGTATTCAATTATAGTCTTTAAAGATTCAGAGAAGTCATATTTTTCCTTATTAAATTATTTTTCTTAAACTGATTATGTTTATCATCTCACACTTTATTCTGTTTCAACAGCATCGTAAGAATAACAGGAATCCCGAATAGGGAACTTATTACATTTAAAGGGATCTGCGTTTTTTCAGCAATAATAGAGAACAGCATCATCATCAGCATGCCCAGCAGCATATTCAGTCCCCACTGTTGCCAGAGCTTTGCCGGATTGTAAATCAGCCTGCAGAAATGCGGGACAATAATCCCGATAAATAAAACAGGACCGAGAAAAGCCGTAACAGAAGCCGATAGGAGAGAAGAGGCAATGATAATAAAGAGCTTTAAATGGTCTAAATTAACACCTAAACTTTGCGCATAAGCAGTGCCTAAAGAATTTCCGATCAAAGGTTTTATGCTTTTAAAACTCATGAATGACCCGATCAAAACTAATAAAGTCAACACATAAATCTGGCTTCTCGAAACCATATTATTTGCTCCGAAAGACCACAATACATAATTTTTAAGGCTTTGGTTTTCCGCGTAAAACTGCAGCAGAGAAACGATTGCGCCGGCAAAAGCTGAAATTAAAAAACCAAAAATAATCAGGTGTGATTTATCTGTAAATCTTTTGGACATGGACAGCAGCAACAGCATAAGGACGAAGCTGCCGGCAATTGATGACAGGCTCAGGAAGCTGTTCTGAAGAAATTCCGGAAGATCAATATTGTACGAAAAGAAAATATAAAAAGCGACCGAAAGACTTGCAATGGAAGTAATTCCCAGAATATCCGGACCGGCTAAAGGGTTCTGAAAATATTCCTGCATGAGAAAGCCGGAAGTAGGAATGGAGATTCCTGCCAAAAGCATTACCAGTACACGGTTTACCCGGATTTCTGCAATCTGGCTGTTGGCTGCTTCCCCCAAGAAATCGTTAAGGTTCAGACTTAAAAAGCCTGTGTTCAGATTAATGACTGTAGCTGATAAGATCGCAATCAATAAAAGTAAACACAGGATTTTAAATTTTTTTGACATTATCAGAAATGCAGATGCGCTTTTTATTTTAAAAAGGAATTGATTTTTGAAGTAAGCATATCCTCACTGATCATTCCCAGGGTTTCATCTGTTTTATCGCCTTTTCTCATAAATGTGAAGGGTATGGCACCGCCGTCCCACTGCTTGAAATTAGTTTTATAAAAATTGGCATCCATCAGCTGACCGTCTAACAGTACTGTGTAATGCTGGATTCCATGCTCTGCTGTAAAACGGGGAACTTCCGTGTACCAGATATCTTTCTGGTCTAAGCTTACAAAGGTAATTTTTACAGGCTTCCCTTTCAATTCTTCAATTTTATTTTTAAAATGCGGGATTTCCTTTACACACGGGCCACACCACGTAGCGAAAAAATTCGTTACATATAAGGTATCGTTTTTGTTATTCAATATCTTTGAAATGTTGTCCGGAGTAAGCACTTTCAATGAAGCAGCTGAAGAAGGTGTTTCTGAGACAGAAGCAGAATCTGTTGCGGCCACAGCATCATTATTTTTCTCGCCTTCTTTTTTGCAGCCTGCCAAAGCAAAAAGAACAAGCGTGGATAAAATTATCTTTTTCATAATTATTTTTTATATTTTTGAATTGAAGTATGGAACAACAAATCTATAAAGGGAAACTCACACGGTTTCATTGGCTAAAAATAACGAAAAAGGAAGAACTGACCAAAAATACTTTCGCACTGGAATTTGAGATTCCTGAGCACCTGAAGGAGAATTTCCGGTTTGATGCCGGTCAGTTTGTCAGTATAAAATTTCAGTCCCAGGGTGAAGAAATCATTAATGATTACTCAATGACCTCAGCTCCTTATGAGGAAAAAATAGCATTGGGGATTAAGATGAATTCTGCCGGGGGAGCGGCTTCGCATTTATTCGGAAATTACCATGTTGGTGATGAAATAGAAGTGAGTGAGCCTGCCGGAAGGTTTACACTGGTATCCAAACCCAGCGAATTCCGTACGATTGTAGGATTTGCTGCCGGAATAGGCATTACCCCGATTCTGAGCCATTTCAAAAATATTCTCCACAATGAGCCCCGGACAAGGATGTTTTTATTTTACGGAAATAAGACTTCTGAAGATTTAATGTACAGGGAACAGCTGGATAACCTTGCCCGAACCTGCGGAGACCGGCTCCAGATTTTCTATTTTTATTCTCAGGAGAAACAGCCGAATGGCCTTTTTTACGGAAGGCTGGATGCGAAAAGGTTAAGCCTGATCATCAACCAGATTCTCCACCTGGATGATACGGACGAAGAATCTACCATCTGGGATGCTGTGGATGAAGTGCTGATCTGCGGTAAAGGAGAGATGATCAAGACGCTGGCCAATGCCTGCTATCATCACGGGATTCCGAAGAAAAACATCCATTTTGAGCTTTTTGAAGAATACAATGATGATATTTATCCTGTAGAAAAAGAATTTCCCCTGATTGAAAATGTTGAAGTGGAATTCACCATGCTGGGTAAGCAGTATAAGACCGAACTTCCTACGAATAAAGACAGGATCCTTCAGCAGTTGCTGGTACAGAAATTTAATGTTCCGTATTCCTGCAAGTCGGGTATCTGCGGAAGCTGTGAGTGCATTCTTGAAGAAGGTGAAGTGGAACTGCTCGAAAATGAATATCTAACGGAAAAAGAAGAAGAGAAAGGTCATGTCCTTGCCTGCATGTCTATAGCAAAAAGCAGGAAAATAAAGCTTAACTTTGATCTCAGTTGAGAATCATAAAAAACATATTTAATCTGATATGTATATCAATAGAAATAGGCGTTCTGTTGATATGCCTTGCCAATGCATGGGTATTTGCCCTTACAGACGGAAGAACCTACACTAAGATTTCCAAAATCCCGCCCAGGGAAGTTGCTCTGGTGCTGGGGACATCACCAAAGATGAGATCCGGGCAGTCAAATCCTTACTTTACCAAAAGGATGGATGCTGCAGCTTTATTATACCACCACGGACGGATCAGAAAGATTATTGTAAGCGGTGAAAAAAGCAGGGGATACAATGAGCCGGCAGCCATGAAAAATTACCTGATCTATCAGGAAGGAGTGCCGGAAGACATCATTACTGAAGACCCTAAAGGATTCAATACTTACCACAGTATTCTGCGCTGCAAAGATGTGTACAAAAAAGATAATGTTATTATCGTCTCCCAGGGATTCCATAACCTGAGAGCACTGCTTTTCGCCAGGAATAACAATATGAATGCCTTAGGATTTGATGCCCAGGATGTCAGCAAACCGGAGAGCTACTACCGGAACCAGTTCAGAGAAATTCTCGCAAGAACGGTAGCGGTCGTTTATCTTGCTTTCGGTATTTCACCGGATTAATATTATCTGTAAGACTTTCAGGATTTTTTAGAATGGATACCCGAATGCAATATTTAAAGTAGGCTTGAACGGCTGGAAATTTTTCAGTCTCCACCGGTCGCCTTCAGGCTTGTTCGGGTCATACATTTTATACGCAAGATCTACCCTTAATGTAATATACGCAACATTCACCCTCAACCCGAATCCGCTGCCGACTCCCATCTGTCTTATAAACCTGTTGAATTTAAATTCGTTTCCGGATCCTGCATTATCGTTTTTTAAGCTCCATGTATTCCCGATGTCTGTAAAGATCGCTCCTTCATACATATCACTGAAAGGTACCCTGAATTCAATATTCGTCGTCAGCTTCATATTCTCTGTCTGATAGGCACGTACTCTTTCATCAATCTGGGAATCTCCGGGCCCTAAACCTCCGAAAGCCACCCATGCCCTGATGTCATTGGAACCACCGTTAAAATAAGAGCGGATTACCGGCATGCTGGAAGAATTTCCGTAAGGGATCCCCAGTCCGAGGAACTGGCGGAGCACCAAAGTATTGTTGTTGAATTTAAAATATTTTCTTACGTCAAAATCAAATTTTACAAACTGAGCATACGGAACACCGAAAATGGTTTTTTCCGGACTTGAAATGATTCCCCCTTCATTCGTTTTCTGATTGAAGATGCTGAATATATTTCCTGCCAGCTCCACCTTTCCGTTAAAATAAAAGGAATTCGGATAATTTTTATTCCCGATTTCATTATACACAAAATTGTAGATGAAAGAAGAAATCAAAACATCCTGGGTCTGCCGGTCTTTGTTAACCAAAGTCCCTACAAACGCAATAAAACGGTCGGCACCGGCCTGATCGAGGCTGGAGGCATAATTCATGTCTAAAGTAATCAGCCTGGAAACCTCGTCAATGGTCAGCTGCCCGGAATTGAAATGTTGCTGAACTGAAGGATTAGATATAAAATAATCGTTAAAAATCTCTTCCTGAACTGCTTTGTCGTTTACAAAATAATCATAGTAGGCATCCTTATTCTTCGTTAAGCTCAGTTGGGTATTGAATAAGGTAAGCCTGTGGGAAACCTTATCATTTACAGTGGCCAGATAATTAAGCCCTGTATTGAAATTGACCCTTCCGAGCCCTATGTTATTCTGCACCGAAGCTCCCAGTACGATAGATGATGTAGGACTGTATCTTTTAGGCAGTAATTTATAATAGTCAAAAGGGAGAAGCAGCCTTGGGAAATTCAGCGAGGCCTGGGCAGATATTTCGTACGCCAACACCCTTTTGTCGATATCCTTTGTGCTCCTGATCGACCCGAATGTCCCGGCTAGGCTGGTTGAAAGGTTTTCCGCACCTCCGAAAATATTTCTGGTAGTCAAATCTACAGAAGGAGAGACCCCAAGATTTAAAAGCTGGGAGTAATTGATATCCGTTCCCAGTTTCAGGACATATTTAGGCAGTGGCTTCAGGACATACATTACATCAATAATGCTGTCGTTAGGAGAAGTGCCGCCGCCATGCCTCAAAGAATCCCTGGATTTCAGGATGCTGAAATTATTCATCGACAGGAGGTTTCTTTTGGTGAGATCAAATTTTTTCTGGTCATACACCTGTTTGTGGCCCACTGTTATAGCCCTCCATATTGCCCTTGTGTCGTATTGATTATTCACTTTATGGAACCTGATTCCCCGCAGGCTGTCCATTCTTGTATTCTTCGGATAGTCTTTGTTTTCATCCACAATGGCCACATCAATGTTGCCGATGGTCGCTATTTTATATGGGGAATCCAGGGAATCTTTATGGATTTCCAGGGTTACGGGAACCTGCTTCCTGCTTTTAAGCGAGTCTGCAACAAAATAAATTTCATCACCGAGATTATTGAATTTATAATACCCGTATTCCCTCATCAGGTCGTTGATCCTGGTCACTTCTTTTTCCAGAATGGTCTGATCCAGAACTTCACCCTGCTTTACCAGGCTCTCATGGATTTTCTGCTGATACACATTTTTTAAAGACGGATCCGGTATATTATAATAATACTCCTTAATATATGTAGGATCTTTATGTGTGATAAAATAGGTAACGGCAGCTTTTTTGGATGCAGAATCCAGGTCATGCTTAAATTTCACTTCAGCATCCCAATAGCCACGGTAGGTTAATCTTTTTTCAATAGACTGTGCGCTTTTATCTGTTTTTGTCTGGTCCAGAATTACGGGAGGAGAGCCCCAGCTATGATATAATCTGTCAAAGAAAAGGCTTTTCCCGACACTGCTTTTCATGTTGTATTTAACAAAAAGAGAATCCCTCAGCTTCTGATTCCTCAGTTCGTTAGGATAGGTCATGTATTCATTGAGAATCGTATCGTATTTCGGGTTAGCAGCATTGTACAGCCATAAGCTTAACGGCATAAAGAGAAACTGCCTTTTATTGGGTTTCTGCTGTACGTAACCTTTTAGCTCACCGTCAAAAAAAGCTTTTTTATCTTCAAATTCAAAACTGTTCTCAGTAAGCAGGAATTCGCCTGCAGGAACTTTTTTGGTGGTACTACAAGCATAAAGGAGCCCTACAAATGTTGCAAATGATATAATTTTATAATACTTTTGAGGAGAATTCTTATAATGCTTACAGCTCATACAATAAAAGTTTTACAGTCTTTAGATAAAAAGAAGTTCAGGCAAAAATACAATTTGTTTTTGGTTGAAGGCAACAAAATCATCAGCGAACTTTTTAATTCTGACTTTAAAATTAAAGAAATATTTTCTACCGATCCGCAAAAACTGGACCGCGCAAATGCACCTGTTATTCATATCTCTGAAAATGAACTTAAAAAAATCAGTTTCCTTCAGAACCCCAAAGATTCCGTAGCGGTCTGTTACCTTTCTGAAGCGGTACAATATGAAGACAGGAATATGCAGCTTGTACTGGATGGCATTCAGGATCCGGGGAATCTGGGCACAATCATCCGGCTGGCAGACTGGTTCGGGATTGAGCAGATCATCTGCAGTGAAGATACCGTAGATTTTTATAATCCGAAAGTAATCATGGCCAGTATGGGATCTTTTACCAGGGTGAACATTGTATATACGGATTTAACCGGGTATTTAACCGGGACGGAAAATATCAACATCGGTACCGATATGGAAGGGGAGAATATTTATACTTTCAAAAAGCCCGGGAAAATGAATCTGATCTTAGGAAATGAAGGCAACGGAATGCGTGCGGAAACAGAAAAACACATAGCGAAATGTGTCATGATCCCAAGATTCGGGAAATCCCGGTCTACGGAAAGTCTCAATGTTTCGATGGCTGCAGGAATTATTCTGGGTCAGCTGTTTTCTGAATAAAAGACATTAGATTTTAGAAGTCAGTTTAAAAATCAGATATCATTTTATCAACTTCTAAAATCTAAGTTTGATTTTCAGATTAATTGTTCCATGCTTGAAACACTTTTATTTTTCTGGTATGTTTCCAGTTTTTTACGCAGAAACCTCAGTGCGATAGGGGCGAGGTAGATCATTGCCGTTCCCAGAATTTTCTTTTTCCAGTTGGCGCTTTTCAGGCTTTTCCTGGCATAGTTTCCTACGATGGCAGTTACTCCAAGTTTGATGAGGGTATCAAAAGCATCACTTTTAATCGCTGTATTGGCGATGCTCATTGCGGCTTTTTTGCTGATCAGTGCATCTTTAATTTCAGATGAAATCTGTTTTGCAATCACATCTTTTCTCAGAACTACTTTTTCATCGCCGTCTTCATCCACTTTTTCCTGCAGATACTGATCTGTTAAACCGTTGGTAAATGCACTCAGGCTTTCTTTTGTATTCTTGAATGTAAGAAGATCTTCCAGCCCGTTGATTTCGTCTTTCAACAGTTTTTTCTTCCTTCTTAATTCTTCTAAGCTATCATACTTTCTGCCCATAGTTTAATGATTTAAAAATTTAATAACCTTGTCTGCCACAAAGTTGACAACTCTCTTTTTACATACCATAATAATGATCATGATCAGCATATAAAAAGCTGCTACAATCAGGAAGCCGTAAGAATAGTTTCCCAATGCCTCACCAATAAGGAAGGCAACTCCGAAATTGAAAAGGATAATGAAAAAACTAAACGCAACCAGCATAAGAACGAAATAGGTAATCATTCCGGCTGAAAGCGAAGATTTTTCGGTGGCTTCTATTTTCAGGAGATCGATCCTTTTGGACGCATATTCTTTTAAAGTTTCAATCATTGTTTTTCTTTAAAGTTATAAAAAAAGGAACTTTTGTTTATAAAGTTCCTTTTGGATAATTTATCTGAATAAATTATTATTTTAAGTCATTCAGTTCAGATTCTACGTTTTTAACTACATCTGCAGTTTTAGAAACAATCTGATCTTTGTATTTGTCATATCCGTCTTTTACCGTATGAGCTACATTGTTGGCCGTTTCTTTAAAAGTTGAAGAAATGTTACCGTACTGGTCTTTTACTTTCTCAGATACTTCTCCATACTTATTTTTAGCCTGATCCTTAAGATCACCTGCCTTGTCTTTAATTTTTTTTCTTGTTTCTTTACCTTCTTCCGGAGCATAAAGCATTCCTAAAATAACACCTGCTGCGGCTCCTGCAAGAAGACCTGCCAAAACACCTGCTGTATTGTTTTTCTTAGACATTTTTTGTTTTTTTAATAGTTAATAATACTAGCTTTTACTTGTGATGAAATGTACAATTAACATACCAAAAGGGGTTGCTGTCCTATAAAAATTGTTAAATCTTATTGATGTAAGACAAAATAGCGTCGATGGTTTCCCGTTTGGTAAGATCGGTATTGTCAATAACAATCGCATCGTCAGCCTGTTTAAGCGGGGCTATTTCTCGTTCACTGTCAATTTTATCGCGGATGATAAGGTTGTCCATCACCTGTTTTTCATCAGCTTCAATACCGAGGCGGATGAGTTCCTGATACCGCCTTTTTGTCCGCTCTTCTATACTGGCTGTCATAAAAAACTTATAATCGGCATCAGGCAGTACCACTGTGCCTATATCCCGGCCGTCCATAATAATGCCGCCATCTTCTGCCAGATTGCGCTGAAACAGAAGCAGGAAATCCCTTACCTCTTTTTGCTTGGCAATAAAACTTACATTTTCTGAAACTTCATTTGTCCTGATGGCTTTTGAAATATCAATCTGATTAAGAAAAAGCACCAGTTCACCTTGGTTATTCCTGAACTCAAGATCAATCTCGCCGAATGATGAAAATAACTTATTAAGGTCAATCTTGCCTTTTTCATCAAGACAGTTCTGAAGCGCAAACCAGGTAACGCCTCTGTACAGGGCGCCTGTATCCAGATGAATAAGCCCAAGTTTTTCGGCAATGATTTTAGATATTGAGCTTTTCCCGGTGGAAGAGTAGCCGTCTATTGCTATAACAGGTTTTTTCATACTGCAAATTTCAAGAATTTTTCTTAAAAATCAGGAAACCTTAAGAAATTTCTTAAGGCCCTTTTTATTTTTGATAAATTTTTTCTGATCTGGATTAAAGTAATCTGTAATTATTTATTCACCGGCGCGGCTGGTAAGGTCTATTGAAACCCCGATCTGGTTGGCGTTGGATGAATTGTGATACCGCACATGGGCATAATCTACACGGAACCTTGAAATCTTAATTCCGAATCCGGCAGAAATACCCGAGAAGTTTCTCTGGTCTGCCACTGCAAGCTCATTTCCTCTCTTTACATTATAGCCCAGCCTGATATTGAATCCTTTTTCCGGGAACAGTTCTGCACCCAGGGAAAAGTGGTCGGCAATTTTCCTGCCTGCATTTACTTCCTGGCCGTTTACATTATAAGGAGACGAAATATCAAACTCCTGTAAATCATGAGCTGTAATGGTAATGGCCAGCGGAATGGCTTTTAATGTCCTTGTATAGCCTATATCAATGCGGAACGGAAGGTTTTCCCTTGTCCCGTTAAAGGATTTGAACTGATACCCGAAATTCCTGAATACCAGGGAAGCGGTTTCTTTATTTTTCCTGTTGTGGTAAGTGATCCCTGCATTTCCTGAGATCGCCGAAGATGTATAACTGTCGATTTTTGAAGTAATAAAATTCAGTCCTCCGCCTATAGTCCAGTCTTCTTCAAACTGATAGGCATATCCGGCTCCGACGGCTACATCGGAAGCACTGAAGGTTCCGTTTTCGAAACCGCTTTCATCGGTCCTGGGGATGTCTCCGTAGTTCATATACCTCGCATTGACGGTTGCCATGTGGCCGTTGTCAAAGTCCTTGGCATAAGCAATGGTTCCGTATTTGGAATCTGCAAGATAGGCACTGGCGTTTAAAGAAAGCTGGTTATCAGAATCTTTATTTAACAAAGAGGGGTTTGCAATGGCAAAGGATACATCATGATCTCTTACGGAAATGGCATCGCCGCCTAAAGCAGCCTGTCTGGCAGATACAGGAAGATTTAAAAACGGAAAAACATTTGTTCCTGTTTGTGCGTAAGAAACAATTCCTGACAGAAATAATGAAAAAATGACAATTTTCTTCAACTCAGTTTATTAGTAATGCAAAAATAATCCTTTTTCGTACTTTTCAAAATATTTCGTACATTATTTGTTATTAAATATTGTATTCCTTTTAAACAGATGCTTTATTTTAATTCAGAAAGTTTCTGTGAATTATCGCAAAAGAATTTACTTTTAATCTAAGAGTAATTTTAAAATACAGTTAATCAGATATTTAATTACATTTAAGCTTAATGCGTCACGGGTTAGCCTGATGCTTTTTATGTAAAACAGGGAAATGATAAAATGTGTTCCTGTCAACACTGTAAATTCTGCCGTTACCGATAAAGCAGGCCGGAATCATGAACTTTAAATATGGAAATAGGCCGCTCTTAAAATTTATAATCGATATGCAAAAATCAATATTATTAATGATTATATTTGCAGAGTCAAATTCTACAGGGAACTGACACAGATAAAAAGTTATTTAAAATTTAAAATGAAATATAAAAGAATCCTTCTCAAACTTAGTGGTGAAGCCTTAATGGGGAACAGACAGTACGGTATTGACAATGAAAGGCTGCAGGAATACGCAAATGAGATTAAAAAAGCAGTGGATAAAGGCTGTGAAGTCGCTATTGTAATTGGAGGAGGAAATATTTTCCGTGGTGTTGCGGGTGCTGCAAAAGGTATGGACCGTGTGCAGGGCGACTATATGGGGATGCTGGCTACGGTGATCAACGGAATGGCATTGCAGGGAGCGCTGGAAGATGCAGGCATCAGAACAAGGCTTCAGTCTGCTATTGAAATGGATAAGGTGGCCGAGCCTTTTATTAAAAGAAGAGCGGTAAGACATCTTGAAAAGGGCAGGGTAGTGATTTTCGGGGCCGGAACCGGCAACCCTTATTTTACAACGGATACCGCTGCTACGTTAAGAGCTATTGAAATTGATGCGGATGTTATCCTGAAAGGGACAAGAGTAGACGGAATCTATGACAGTGATCCTGAAACAAATGCAGATGCTGTAAAATACAATTCGCTTTCTTTCGATGAAGTCTATGCTAAAAACCTTAAGGTAATGGATATGACGGCATTTACGCTGAGCCACGAAAACAAACTTCCGATCATTGTTTTTGATATGAACAAAATCGGTAATTTAGAAAAAATTATAGACGGGGAAAATATTGGTACTTTAGTTGATTTGTAATTTAGTGATCAGGGTAACAGGATTCGGGAATCAGGTCTGATTAAGATTGCAATTTCACAAATTCAAAATTACCTGTCATTATTACTTATCATCAATTATCATAAAATGTGTAATTTATCAAATTTTTATTATATAATGGAAGAATTAGATCTTATAGTAGAGTCTGTAAAACACGACATGGAAGCAGCTGTTAAGCACCTGGATCATGCATTTCAGAGAATCAGGGCCGGACGTGCATCTACGAACATGGTTCAGGATGTTATGGTGGAATATTACGGATCACTGACTCCCATCAACCAGGTTGCCAACGTATCTGTTCCGGATGCCATGACGATTTCTATTCAACCTTGGGATTCTAAAGCAATCAATGATATTGAAAAAGCCATCATCAATTCAAATTTAGGTTTTGCGCCTTCCAATAACGGAATCAATATTATTCTTAACGTTCCGCCTTTAACGGAAGAACGCAGAAGGGAACTTGCAAAACAGGCTAAAGGTGAAACTGAAGATACTAAAATCGTAGTAAGAAACGCAAGACAGAACGGTATTAAAGAACTGAAAAGGCTGGAAGGTGTTTCTGAGGACCTTATCAAAGGAGTGGAAGCAGATATCCAGGCGCTTACGGATAAATATGTGAAAGCCTGTGATGACCATCTTAAGACAAAAGAAGCTGAAATTATGAAAGTATAATGTTCAGTTTATGAATATAAAAAACCGGCTCCTTTTTAGGAGCCGGTTTTGTTTTTACAGGCAGCCCATCTCGCCTTTTTTATCTTTAGTTCTGATGATCGACTGGTAATTTTTCATCAGTCCTGAAATATCACATTTGGTCTCGCGGCTGGCAATCTTACCCGGATCCTGGTTATTTCCTTTGGACCGCACGGAATAGGTTTTCTCCAGGCATTGCACTGGTTTGTTGTTGAGGATATACATCCGTTTTTCTGTAATGTCATCTTTCGTTTCCGGCTTTTCAGGAGTTCCGCCGTCAAAATTCCATAAAGTTTCATCCTGGAAAATGAAAAAGACCTGGTCATCTTTAATAAAATACTGTGTGGATGAAGAAAAATGGCTGTGCTCCGAATAGAAATCCTTCACCATCCTGATTTTACCATTCTGCTTATACAAAACCACTTCGCCTTCTCTCTCGTTACAGAAATAAGTAAAGCTGCTGGAATCCAGTTTTTTTGAAGCCAGAAGACTGCTCAATAAAGCATATTCTTTCTTAATGTCTTCTACAGATTTTATAGAGTCATCCGATACAGCATCCGGATTACTTTTAACGGACATGCTGTCGTTTGAGGTCTCAGTTTTCTGAGGATCCGGGCGGGTTTCCTTTTTGCATGAAATGATCAAGACCAGGCTTAAGGTAAGAAGTGCGGTTTTCATAAAAAACAGTCGGTTTGGTTACTTGTACCTATCAAAAAACGTGCAAAGAAAACAGGATAAAAAAAAGCAGCCCCAATAGCTGAGACTGCTTTTCTGTATATTTTTGAAGATGGATTATTTACAATTCTCATTATAATCGTAGATCACTTCATTCACGATAGAAAGGTTATCAGACATGGCTTTGTCCACTTCATTCTTAATGAATTTTCCTAAACCTGACCTTTGCTTGGTATCGGTTTTCAGCGAACCGTATTCCCCGGCTGCAATTTTCCCTTTTACTACAGGGCAGTCTGCTACAATCATCTTGGTTTTAGCCAGCGTAAGTTCTTCCGCTTTTCCTCCTTTTTTGGAATAAATGTAAGAAGGGTTTTCCCTCATTCTCTTATTTTCTTTTTCCGCGGCGTCAATCTGTCCGCCTGCTGAAAAAGTAGTAGGGAAACCGTATAAACGGTATACCTTGATTTTCCCGTCGGCCACGACTTCTGCAAACTGTGTACTTTTCGTAAGGTTGTTAAAAGCTTTCAGTCCACCGCTCAATCCACCGTTGGCTGTATTGAAGCCTTCTTTGGTGTTGGTATATTTAACCGCCTCAAAACGTCTTTCCGTATTGTTATCAATGGCCATATATCCTTTCAGGTCATCCGTATCCAGTGTTTTGAATTTCTGTCTTTTTTTAGAACTGTCAATATCAGAAGCAGCGATGAATTTTACTTTCTTCTGGTTGGTCCACGGGCTCATTTCACTGCCTGCAAGTCTTACGATGCCTTCAATTTTCTTTCCGCCTTTATCAATAATATAGCCTGGCTTTTCTCCGACTCTCATTTCATATTCCGTGTTTTCATCCTGGGCATATGCATTCAGTGAAGCCATGCTGAACAATCCAATAAGTAATAGTTTTTTCATAGGGTTGGTATTTAGATTCCGGCAAAGGTAATTTTTATATTCACATAAAAAGAAATTTTAACATACTATAAAAAAAGACCCGGAAATTTCCGGATCTCAACTTTATTCTGAATATCTGTTACTGATACCTTTTATGCTCTGTGTCTTTAACAAATAATTTTGTAACCGGCTTGAATAATGCCTTGTATTTTTCAGCATCAAATAACTGGGAATCCGTCAGTGCTTTATAGGTCATCCAGAGTCCGAACGGGAAGAGTACAATATTCGGTATCCAGGCACCCAGGTAAGGGTTTATTTTTCCGGACCACGACATATTTTCCGTCCCCACGTTGATGATATAGAAAATGATGAAAATAACAATGGCAATAATTACGGGAAGCCCCATTCCTCCTTTCCTGATGATGGAACCCAGACTGGCACCGATCAGGAAGAAAATAATACAGGTAAATGAATAGGTAACAATCCGCTGCTGGTAAATAACCACTTTGCCATAATATTTTACTCCCGGATCAATTTCCTTGTTTTTGGAATCCAGTGTGCTTTTCAGGTTATCCAGCCTGCTGTACGCATTTCTGATGATTTCCAGTTTTTTCTCCTTTTTCAAGGTATCCAGTTTTAGGATCTGCTTGGGTTTTACCTTTGATCTGTTCTGTTTGCTATCCATATAACCGATGACGGAATTCGTCTGGCTCAGGACATCATTGTTAACATTGGTAAAGAATTTATTGTTGTCCTTTTTGGTTTTGTCAATGGTTGTGTTCAGCTGGTTGAAGGTCTGGAAACGGTAATCATCCGTGATCTTTTCTTCTTCAATGGCTCTGTTAATGATTTCACTTACGTCAAAATGCGAAATCAGGGAATCAAACTTAATGGCCTGATCCGGCTGTTTTAAACGGACATTCTCACTTTTCCCGGCAAAGTTATCTTCATAAACATAACCGTTATAGAGCACCAGCTTAAGGTAATTTTTATTGGCGGCCGGAACAAATCTTCCTTTTTCAGCTACAATAGAACGTTGATTTTCATAACTGGTTGCTTTTTTATGAATAAAAACCCCTTCAATATTTTCTCCGTTCTCCCCGATAATCTTATCAAATTTCACCATATATCCGGGAATCTGGTCGATAAACTGTCCGGGAGTAAAATTCAGTGCAGGCTTGGTCTGGGCAATATTGAAGAGCATATTCTTTGCCTTCCGCTGGAAATCCGGGATGATATTATTGGAGAAAAAGTAAAGCATGACTGCCATGGCGGCGGTTACTCCCAACAGGGGAAGCATAACACGTGTCAGAGAAATTCCGGCTGCTTTCATAGCGGCAAGCTCATACCGTTCCCCGAATTCACCAAATGCCATAATACTTGCGAGGAGAATGGTAAGCGGCAACACCATACTGATTACACTCACGCCAAGGTAAAAAAGCAGTTTAAGGATCTGCCATGAGCTTAATCCTTTCCCCATAAACTGGCCTAACTGAACCCATACAATATTGACAATAAATATGAAAAACAGTACGCTGAATATAAAAATAAACGGTCCGAAGAAAGTTTTTATAATATACCGGTCTAATATTTTAAACATTCGCCAAAATTAATCAAAAAGCCACAAAGTTTCCTTTGCAGCTCTTATATTTTATGAAATTTTATAATTAAATGAAGTCGGATTTCTTTAAAACCCTTAAATGTCTTTCATAAAGGCAAATTTTCGGGATTTAAAGATTTTAATAATTCATTTTAAAGTTCCGTAACCAGATAATTCTTGTATTTACCTTTATCAAAAACAAACATTCCAGAATCCAGGTTCTGGTTTTCCTTGTAATCCTTAATGGCAATCACTGCAACATCGTTATTGTTACCGTACTGTTCAAGTTTTACCATCTGTTTCTTAGCAGAATCCACGTAAAGATATACATATTTAATCCCGTTTGATTTTACCGGAGTCAGTTTAATGAAATCTGCATTTACGCCGCCTATGTTTTTCTTACCGTTGTAGGTAACGTTGTAATCATTTCTGTAAGATGACAGATAATTGATAGGGGAGAACATAGAACTGCTGCCGTTCGGCCTTGCTACCGTAACTTCCGTATCTTCGGTATTGATGTTATAGATTTTATTCCCGTCGAAAATCTGTTCGATTTCCATGATTTTCAGCTTGTACTTATCGCCGGATGCATAATAGATTCCCGGCTCTGTTTTGGATACCTGGCCATTGGTCCCGGTTCCGAAAGAGAATTTAAAATACGTATTCTTTTTAGATTTATAGTTCGCCGTAATATCGTCTAATATCTTTTTTGCTTTTGCATCAATTTTCTGGGCGTTGGTAAAACCTATGGCACCTACTACCAGACTGCTTACAATAACTTTTGAAATAATGTTTTTCATTTTTATTTAATTCTTTAATCTTTAGACTTGCTTAAATGGTAAAAGTTAAACTGACTGTAGATTTCCGTTAACTGCGCATGTCTTCCAA
The DNA here is from genome assembly GCF_001421435.1 of Chryseobacterium sp. Leaf201. Taxonomy (GTDB): domain Bacteria; phylum Bacteroidota; class Bacteroidia; order Flavobacteriales; family Weeksellaceae; genus Chryseobacterium. The sequence goes on along the minus strand of NZ_LMKA01000057.1, from coordinate 133,417 downwards.
AAACTGTTCCAAAGAATGAAGGTCGCTAATGAGTACTTCCCTTGCTTTCGCGCCGTTGAAACCGCCTACGATCCCGATGGCTTCCAGCTGGTCCATAATCCTTCCGGCCCTGTTGTATCCCAGTTTCAGCTGTCTCTGAAGCATGGATGTAGAACCCTGCTGCGTAGACACGATGATTCTTGCTGCCTCTTCAAACAGAGCATCCTTTTCATTGGGGTCAAAAGCACCTACCGTACTGGTAGTATCTTCAGAAACATATTCCGGAAGAATAAATGCGGAAGAATAGCCTTTCTGTTCCCCGATAAATTCTGCCAGCCTTTCCACCTCAGGCGTATCTACAAAGGCACACTGAAGCCTTAAAATTTCATTTCCGTTGAAATACAGCATGTCTCCTTTACCGATCAGCTGATCTGCACCCGGAGAATCCAGGATTGTTCTGGAGTCTACACTGGAAATTACCCTGAACGCCGCCCTTGCAGGGAAATTGGCCTTGATCATCCCCGTGATAACATTTACTGACGGTCTTTGGGTAGCTACAATCAGGTGTATCCCTACGGCTCTGGCTAACTGCGCCAGCCTGGCAATCGGCATTTCTACCTCTTTTCCGGCGGTCATGATCAGATCTGCAAATTCATCCACTACCAGAACAATATACGGCAGATAGCGGTGCCCGTTTTCCGGGTTTAATTTTCTTTCCGCGAATTTTTTATTGTATTCCTTTAAATTTTTACAGAACGCATTTTTAAGAAGGTCATACCTCATATCCATCTCTACACACAGAGAGTTCAGCGTATTGATTACTTTATTGGTATCCGTAATAATGGCATCATCAGAATCCGGTAATTTTGCCAGATAATGCCTTTCAATTTTTGAATATAATGAAAGCTCCACTTTCTTAGGATCCACCATCACGAATTTCAGTTCACTCGGATGCTTTTTATAGAGCAGGGAAGTAAGAATGGCATTGATCCCTACGGATTTACCCTGGCCCGTGGCTCCCGCCATCAATAAGTGCGGCATTTTTGAAAGGTCTGCCATGAAAATTTCATTGGAAATCGTTTTTCCGAAAACCACCGGAAGGTCCATCTCCGTATTCTGGAATTTATGTGAGGCAATCACCGAACGCATAGAAACCATAGTAGGGTTCTTTCTCGGAACTTCAATTCCGATCGTTCCTTTCCCCGGCATCGGTGCAATAATCCTGATTCCTAAAGCGGAAAGGTTCAGCGCAATATCATCCTGAAGCTTTTTAATGGCCGATACACGGATTCCTGCTTCCGGAACAATTTCATATAACGTTACGGTAGGCCCTATCGTTGCCTTGATTTCAGCAATACCTACATTGAAGTTTTTCAGTAATCCGACAATTTTATTTTTATTTTCCTCTAATTCTTCTTTGTTGATGGAAATTTCTTCATTTCCGTAATCCTGTAACAGGTCAACCGTAGGCATCTGGAAATTGGCAAGATCCAGTTTGTGGTCATACAGCCCGTGTTTCTGTACCAGTTCATTTGATTTTCTGTCGGAATCATCCAGGATATCAACCACCTTAGCCACTTCTACATTGAATTTAATCTCTTCCTCAGGTGCAGCTGCAGATACAGGTGCTACCGGCGGAGCAGAAGGCCTCATGTCAAAAGCTTCTTCCGGACTGGAAGTGGGCATAGCAGGTTTTGAACTGAGGTTCAGGTTGACATTCAGCGGCTGTGAAAAATCATTTTTTTCTTCCTCAAAAGAAGTCTGGTTTGGGGTTATGATGGTATCCAGATCCGCAGAAACCGGGACTTCAGGAAATCCTTTCGGAACGGTTACAGCTACAGGCTCAGGCGCAATAGTTTTAGTTTTTACTTTTTCAGTAACCTTAACTTTAGGTAAAATTTCTTCAGCAATGCCGGCTTCTTCAATCAGCTCTTCATCCGCTTCAAAATTTTCATCAGAGCTCGGCATCATAGATTTTACCCTTCCGATGGTATTTTCATTGATATCATTCAGTTTTGATTTAATGGAGCTCGGGCGGAGATTAAACTCCAGGATGAAATACAGGGCAATGCTTGATGCCAGAACCATCCAGAGGCCTGCAGATCCGATAATTGCATCTAGGGAATCCATAATCTGGTAACCGTATACACCGCTCAGTACACCCTGGCCTTTTGTTATTGCCCCGAACAGGATCGGAAGCCAGCAGATAAAAAACAGGGAGTGTCCCACGGTTTTCCACGGTTTGAACATTCTCTTTTTCAGGATTAACGTCCCGAAAACAAGGAATAAAAACGCAATGATAAATGAAGCCACACCGATGCTTTCGAAAATAAAAATATTTCCGAGCCAGTCGCCCAGTTTCCCGAAAAGGTTGGAGGACTGGATGCTCTTATCCAGCATCGTTCCTGCCTGGCTCTGATCTGCCTGCCAGTTCATCAGATAAGAAACAAATGAAAAGGTAAGCACTACAGAAAAAAGGATACAGGTAAGTCCGAAAAAGACTCTTGGTTTTGATAAAAATTTGCCCTTTTCAGGCGATTCCTGCTGTTGTTTTGGTGTATTCTTGTCCATAATATCAATGTGAGCAAATTTAACGTTTTTTCTATAGTAAAGGAATCTTTTTTGTTTTAAAAAACAGAGTAAATAACAAGTTGACGATTCTCATGACAAGGATCAATACAGCGTATTGTTGTTTTTTACAGGCAAAACAAGTACCGAGGGTGTATATTCAGGATCCTCTTTACCGTTACCGCTTTTTATCGTAGAATTTTTTCTACATGAGGGATGCTGGATTGAGTTTTTCTCAATCATTCTCATGCTTATTAAGAACGTTTAAAAATAACGTCCGGTGTGCCTAAAATGATAAAAAACAGCTTTTTTTAACGTCTTTGTAGTTTATCATCCTTATTTTTGCCCATCAAGTATATATATCATGAAGAAGCTCCAGGATATTCTTATCTCGACCAGAACAATGGCTGTGTTGTTATTGGTGTACGCATTTGCGATGGCATATGCAACGTTCTTAGAAAACGACTACGGAACTCCAACAGCAAAAGCATTAATTTACGAAGCGAAATGGTTCGAACTTATCATGTTCCTGCTCATTCTCAACTTCATCGGCAATATTGCAAGATACAGGCTGTGGAGAAGGGAAAAATGGCCGGTTCTGGTATTTCACCTTGCGTTTGTTTTGATTTTTATTGGTGGCGCGGTAACCCGGTATATCAGTTTTGAAGGGACCATGCACATCAGGGAAGGGGAAACGTCAAACGAGATTGTGACCGACAAACATTTCCTGAAGATCAAGATTGAAGAAAAAGGCGATGCCCTGGATTACCAGGATATCCCGTATCTGATGTCTCCGCTGCACAAAGATTTGGAGGCTACTTACGATTTCCACGGAAAACACGTAAAAGTAGTTGCCCAGGACTATGTACAGAGAAAGAAAGACAGTTTAATGGCGGACCCGAACGGTGCAGAATACCTTCATCTGGTGTCTACAGGAAATACCGGAAGACAGAACATCTATATCAAGCCAGGTGAAACAAAATCCATCAACGGGACTTTGGTTACATTCAACAGAGCGATCGAAGGTGCTGTGGAATTCAGGAATGACGGCGGGAAGCTGATGATCAAGACTCCGGTGGATGCAACCTATATGACGATGGCTACCCAGGCTACAGGAAATACGGCGAAAAACGAATTCCAGCCTTTGGCACTGAGAAGCTTATATACCATCAACGAACTGAAACTGGTGGTTCCTGAAGGATTAAAGAAAGGGAAACTGCTGGCCTTTGAGGGAGATCGCAAGAAAGACCAGAACCTTCCGGATGTACTGACGGTTGAAGTTCAGGGCCCGAAAACAAAACAGCTGGTTGATCTGTCCGTGGAAAAAGGGAACCCTAATGCCTACAAGCAGATTGCAATGGACGGGCTGAACATTATGATCGGCTTCGGACCGAAAATCTACAATACCCCTTTCGCACTTAAACTGGATGATTTTGTGATGGAAACCTATCCGGGAAGTTCATCCCCGAGTGCTTATGAAAGCCACATTAAAATTATTGATGAAGGCAAGCAGACGCCTTTTAAAATTTATATGAACCACGTTTTAAACCATAAAGGATACCGTTTCTTCCAGTCCAGCTTTGATCCGGACAGGATGGGTACCGTACTTTCCGTTAACCACGATTTCTGGGGAACCCTGATTTCATATATCGGGTATGCCTTATTGTTCGGAGGCCTGTTCACGATTTTCTTCTGGAAAGGAACCCACTTCTGGAAGCTGAATAAAATGCTGAAGGACGTGAATAAAAAACGTACGGCAACAATCATCCTGTTATTCTTAAGCTTAGGGTTAAGCGCTCAGAAGATTGAAACACACGGAACAACTGACGGAAGCACGGAGCATATCCATAAGGAAGGTGACACCCACAATCATGCTCCGGCACCTGAGGCAGGGGTTCAGCAGAAAGCACAGCAGAATTCACTGGCTGCACCGCTGAGCAAAATGAAAATGATCTCTGCCGATGAAATTATTGCAAGAAATAAAATAGACAAAGAACATGCAGATAAATTCGGTTATCTTCTGGTTCAGAACTTCGAAGGGAGAATTGTTCCGATCAATACCGAAGCACTTGATGTTTTAAGAAAATTATACAAAAAAGACGAATTTAAGGGCACGGACGGAAAATCTCTAACCGCCAATCAATGGTTCCTTTCCGTAAACACGGATACGCCGAGCTGGACGATGGTTCCGATGATTAAAGTGGGGACAAAAGGCGGTGATGAATTAAAAAATAAAACAAAGGCCGATGATGAAGGTTATACTTCACTGATGAACCTTTTCCCGGCTGATGCCAATGGGAATTTATCCTATATCCTTGAACATGATTACAACACTGCATTCCGTAAAAAACCGGCCGAACAGACCAATTATGACAAGGAAGTGATTTCGGTTAACGAAAGGGTGCAGATCTTCAACGAATTTTTCAGCGGCCAGTTTATGAGGATTGTCCCGGTGAAAAACGATGCCAATCACACATGGCATTCCTGGCTGGACCAGAAAATGGAACCGGATGTTGAATCCCAAAAAGTGATGGGGCCTTATTTTGCAGAAGTTTTACAGGCACAGCAGAGCAGGAACTGGAGCAAGGCAGATGCAGAACTTGCCAGGCTTTCAGAATACCAGCAGAAATGGGGAAAGGCAGTAGTTCCTGCCGAATCTAAAGTAAACCTGGAGGTGTTCATGAATAAAGTAAACATCAACTTCAAATTACTGATCTTCTATACACTGATAGGAGGACTATTGCTGATTTTAGGTTTTGTGGAATTGTTTAAACCCGGTAAAAATTTAAATAAAATCATAAAAGGGATTGTTGCTGTAGGAGCAGTAGGATATTTCTGCCATTTCTTAGGATTGGTTGCCAGATGGTATATTTCCGGGCATGCACCGTGGAGCAACGGGTACGAAGCCATTATCTTTATCTCATGGGTAGGTATTACGGCCGGATTGATCCTGTACAGAAATTCCAATGCACTGATTCCTGCCGCCGGATTTATGGTAGCCGTTATCATGATGGGGTTTGCACACGGAGGATCCGCACTGGATCCGCAGATTACGCCGCTGGTTCCGGTATTGAAATCATACTGGCTGATTGTCCATGTGGCCATTATCACCTCCAGTTACGGCTTCTTTGCCTTGTCAATGATTATTGCTGTGATCAGTCTGGTATTCTATATTATTTCCAATAAAGAAGACTATAAAATCCATCATGATACGACACTGAAGGAATTGGTTATCGTTTCCGAAATGTCCTTAACCATCGGGTTGTTTGCCTTGACGGTAGGAAATTTCTTAGGCGGAATCTGGGCCAACGAGTCCTGGGGAAGATACTGGAGCTGGGACCCTAAAGAAACCTGGGCTTTCATTTCCATCATGGTGTATGCTTTTGTACTGCACATGAGACTGGTTCCGGGATTGAGAAGCAGGTGGGCATTCCACGTAGCGACCATGTTTGCTTTCTGTTCTATGGTAATGACCTATTTCGGGGTAAACTATTACCTGAGCGGTCTTCATTCATACGCAGCAGGAGATCCTGTCCCTGTTCCGGCTTGGGTATATATCGGAGTAGGAACAATGCTGGCTCTATCAGCAGCATCTTATTTCAAGTTCAGGACTCTGAATAAAAAATAATCTTAAAATATATTATAATGAATCCCGGAAAGCAGTTTCCGGGATTTTTTATGCCTGATATCTTAGAGATTGAAAAGCAATAGTGAATACATGAAATAATAATGGATACTCATTCCATTCTTCATTGAATACAAAAACAAAAGCAGGGAAATTTCCCTGCTTTTTAGTTGATATGATTAGTTGGATTACTCAAACATCGTCGAAAAGTAATTGCTGATAACCGTCCAGAAATTTTTTCCGAGAAAATAGATCAGCGTTGAAGTAATAATCCCTTTCACCGTAAAAAATATAATGCCTCCTATACCGAATTTCTTTACCAGGCTTTTCCATTTAGAGGGTTTCTTTTCTTCCGCCGGCTCCTGTATCGTGTTATTATTTTCCATTTCTGAAATTCAAATGATTACCTTACAAAGATAAGCATGTTTATAATTAGTCCAAATAAAAAAGACTCTAAAATTAAAATTTTGCAGTTCGCTTAATATTTTTAACTTTAGGGAAAACGAAAAGTAGAATTTTTATGTCTAAAAAAGTAAAAGATTTTGGAATCGAAAAAACACTCAGAAATCTGGGGATTAAAGAAGAAAATAAGGGGACTTCATCAGGCGGGAAATACTTTGCATCAGGCAAAACAATAGAGAGTTATTCTCCGGTAGACGGCAATCTGATTGCTAAGATAAAAACTTCCGGGGCATCTGATTACGACAAGGTAATTGAAGCTGCCGAAAAAGCTTTTAAAGAGTTCAGGCTCATTCCGGCTCCCAAAAGAGGGGAAATCGTAAGGCAGTTAGGCCAGAAATTAAGAACATATAAAGATGATCTGGGTAAGCTTGTTTCCTATGAAATGGGCAAATCCCTGCAGGAAGGCCTGGGCGAGGTTCAGGAAATGATTGATATCTGCGATTTTGCTGTCGGGGTATCAAGGCAGCTTCACGGGTATACCATGCATTCTGAAAGGCCGGGCCACAGGATGTATGAGCAGTACCATCCGCTTGGAGTTGTAGGAATAATTACGGCATTCAACTTTCCGGTGGCTGTTTGGGCATGGAATACCGCTTTGGCATGGATCTGCGGAAATGTGACCATCTGGAAGCCGTCTGAAAAGACACCGCTGTGTGCACTTGCCTGCCAGAATATTATGAATGAGGTGTTAAAGGAAAATGGCATTGGAGAGGGAATTTCAAGTGTCCTGGTGGCAGACCATGAAATCGGACAGAAATTAGTGGATGACAAAAGGGTTTCCCTGGTTTCATTTACCGGTTCTACAAGAGTAGGAAGAATGGTATCATCAAAAGTTGCCGAAAGATTCGGGAAATCAATCCTTGAACTGGGAGGAAACAACGCCATCATTATCTCTAAAGATGCAGACATTGATATGTCGATCATCGGAGCGGTTTTCGGAGCCGTAGGAACTGCCGGGCAGAGATGTACCTCAACAAGAAGGCTGATCATTCATGAAGAAGTATATGAAGAAGTAAAAAACAGACTGGTAAAAGCCTACGGACAACTGAAAATCGGGAACCCGCTGGATGAAAAAAACCATGTAGGACCGCTTATCGACACTGCTGCGGTTACACAGTATGAGGAATCTATCAGGAAATGTAAAGAGGAGGGTGGAAACTTCGTGGTTGAAGGTGAAGTGCTGAACGGAAAAGGATACGAATCTGGCTGTTATGTAAAACCGTGTATCGCCGAAGTTCAGAATTCTTACGAAATCGTTCAGCATGAAACTTTTGCACCGATTTTATATTTAATTAAATACGGTACGTTAGACGAAGCGATCTCTATCCAGAATGATGTTCCTCAGGGATTGTCCTCAGCCATCATGACACAGAACCTGAGAGAGGCAGAACTGTTCCTTTCCCATGCAGGTTCAGACTGCGGAATTGCGAACGTCAATATCGGGACTTCCGGTGCGGAAATCGGAGGGGCTTTCGGCGGCGAAAAAGAAACCGGAGGCGGTAGGGAATCAGGTTCAGACGTCTGGAAATACTATATGAGACGCCAGACCAATACCATAAATTATACCGCTAGTCTGCCTTTGGCACAGGGGATTAAGTTTGACTTATAAAGTATTTTTAATTATTTAAAAATTAAAAGACTGGATCTTTAACGAGTCAGAACTCTCTGATTTTCAGTTTCAGTCTTTTAATAAATTTCAATTCAAAGCAAAAATGGAACAGACTATAATAGATATACAGGCAAATAAAGTTAAAGAAACAATAGGCAGGCACGTTCTGGCGGATGGTTTTGATTTCGTAATGGACATCGAAAAATCCCACGGATCATGGCTCTACGATAAACTGACCAACAGAGAATATTTGGATATGTTTTCCATGTTCGCATCAGCTTCTATCGGCTATAACCATCCTTACCTGATGGAAAAATCAGAATGGCTGGGGAAAATGGCGGTCAATAAGCCCACACTGGCAGACGTTTATTCAGAAGAATATGCCCATTTCCTGGAAGTATTCGAGCGGGTGGCCATCCCTGAAGAGCTTCAGTATGCATTCTTCATCGAAGGCGGATCTTTAGCTGTAGAAAATGCCATGAAAGCATGTTTCGACTGGAAAACAAGAAAGAATTTTGAAAAGGATCTTGATATTGAGGCCGGGATCTGTATCCATTTCAGGCAGGCATTCCACGGGAGAAGCGGTTATACATTAAGTTTAACCAATACATCTGACCCGAGAAAATACCAGTATTTCCCGATGTTCAACTGGCCGAGAATCCTGAACCCGAAATTAACCTTCCCGATTACAGAGGAAAATTTAGAAGAAACCATAAAAAATGAAAGGCTCGCTTTGCTGAACATTGAAGAAGCCATCCTGATGAATCCCAACAAAGTGGCCTGCATCATCATCGAGCCGATTCAGGCAGAAGGAGGCGACAACCATTTCAGGGATGAATTTTTAATGGGTCTGAGAAATATCTGTGACGAGCATGAAATCCTTCTCATTTATGATGAAGTGCAGACCGGCATTGCAATGACCGGAAAAATGTGGGCTTTCGAGCATTTTACAGCGAAACCGGATATCATTTCCTTCGGTAAAAAAACACAGGTATGCGGAATCCTGGCCAATAAGGAAAAGTTTGACGAAGTACCGGATAATGTATTCAGGGAGAGCTCAAGGATCAACTCTACATTCGGAGGTAATTTCATAGATATGCTCCGGTTCCAGTTGGTGATGGAAGTTATCGAAAAAGAAAACCTCGTAGAAAATGCACGGGTAGTGGGAGATTACTTACTGGAAGGCCTACGAACATTGGAACAGAAATATCCGGGCAAGCTGACGAATGCCAGAGGAAGAGGGTTGATGTGCGCCATTGATCTGCCTACGCCTGACCAGAGAAACCTGCTGAGAGAGGAGCTTTGGCGTGACGGGATGATCATTCTTGCCTGCGGTGAACAGTCGCTCCGTTTCAGACCGCACCTTAATGTTTCCAAAGAAGAAATCCGTCTTGCACTGGATAAAATCGAACATAATATTAACAAAATTTAAACTTCAGACTTGTAATTTTCAAAAAAATGTTATAAATTTAGATACTTAAACGAGATAGAACATGGAAAGAAGTACAAGAGTATCAGTTTTTGAAAGCGACAAACCGTCAGAAATCCAATTGATAAAATCCAAACTGGATGACGCGCAAATCACCAATGAAGTTGAAAACAATTATCTTACTTTTACCACTACACCAACGGCTACATCGTTAAAGGTAATGGTAGATCTGGAGGATGAAAAAAAAGCATTTGAAGTTATCGATGCTTACCTTCAGCAGAGCGAAAATAAATAAACAATTTCATAATTTTAAATTTTACTACTTCGAACCGAAAACTAATGTTAATTAGTTTTCGGTTTTTTTAGTTTAGGTTTTAACAGAATTAAAATCATATATATTTTAAGGTTAAAACCGTATAGCGGAGTATCATCTTACGACTAAATTTTACAGCATGAATTCAGAAATCAGATTAAGAAAAGCAGAAACTGAAGACCGTGATGCAATCTGGGACATCATACAGCAGGCTATTGAAAGAAGGAAACAGGACGGAAGCACCCAGTGGCAGCAGGGCTATCCTAACCTGGGAACCGTGGAAAGCGATATTGAAAAAGGTTTTGGCTACGTTATGACCGTGGATGGCGAAATTGCAGTTTACACAGCCCTTATCCTCAATGATGAGCCTGCCTACAGTACCATTGAAGGTGCCTGGCTGAGCAATGGGGAATTTGTTGTCGTGCACCGCGTTGCCGTAGACAGGAAATTCGCAGGACAGGGCTTGGTAAAGAAATTATTTGACCTGATAGAAGATTTCACCAGGTCTCAGGGAATCCAGAGCATAAAGGTGGATACCAATTTTGACAATACGGCAATGCTCAAAATTCTGGAAAGCAAAGGCTACAGCTATTGCGGGGAAGTTTTTCTGGCAGGCGGAATGAGAAAAGCTTTTGAAAAAATTATTATTTAAGTCCGTTTTAAGAGTCTGTTTAAATTATTTCATAAAATTAGTGTAGATGATTGGATTTTACAAGCATTTATCTAAACCTGCTCAATTTAAAAACTGATTTGAAAAATACGCTTAAAAGTTTTTATAAGGTTTCCAATACTGAATTGAAGAGGCTAAAAACAGCCATCGAATTTTTAAAACATGACTCATTTACAAACTCTATTAAGTTTGTTCGTTTAGTTCTGAACTAATTTATATTTTTGCATCAAAATTTATATACCATGAACAAGCGTATAGAAATTGATGAAAAAATTTTCCAGGAAGCCGTTAAGTTTTACGGTGCTGTTTTCAGCATACCTCCGCTGGCTTCAAAAATCTATGCATACCTGTTGTTTGATTATGATAAGGTAGGCATAACTTTTGACGAGTTTGTCGAGGTTTTTTGTGCAAGCAAAAGTTCGGTATCTACCAGCATTACCTTACTGCTGAATGCGGAACTTATTGTAGACCACAATAAAATGGATGAGCGGAAAAGATATTTCTTCATCAATGACGGATATAAGAAATTAAGATTTGAAAAAATTGTCCAAAAAATGAAAGACGAATTAAAACTACTGGATGACTTAGATCATTTTAAAAAGAAAAATGATGATGAAGGTAATGACGAAAAGATGGAAGCTTATAAAGCGCTTTTAAATAAAAACATAATTAATATTCAGGAATCTCTTAATAAACTATAATATGAATAATAAGCTATTTATACTTTCTGTTGCGGCACTTTCCTTAACTGCCTGCAAAAAAGAAGCTCCCAAGCAGGAAGGCCCTAAGCCATACCCTGTAGTAAATGTGGAGACCAAAAATATAGTCGGTTACCAGACATTTCCTGCCAGCATAGAAGGAAGGGTAAACAATGATGTACGGGCTAAAATCCAGGGATATATTACCCAGGTGCTGGTAGATGAAGGGCAGTATGTTACCAAAGGTCAGCCTTTATTCCGTCTTGAGACCAATATTTTAAGCCAGAACGCAGCTGCTTCAAGGGCAGGTGTAGGTGCGGCGGAATCTAATATTGCAGCAGCTCAGGCTGCCGTAAGTGCTGCCAATGTAGAAGTAAATAAATTGAAGCCGCTGGTTCAGAAAAATATCATCAGCAATGTACAGCTGCAGACGGCCCAGGCAAATCTTGCCCAAGCCCAGGCTCAGTTACAGCAGGCGAGAGCAGCAAAAAGCCAGGCCGTGGCCAATTATAAAGGCGTAGAAGCCAATATCGAATATTCTATCATCCGTGCCCCTATTTCCGGTGTAATCGGAAAACTTCCGTTAAAAGTGGGGAGTTTGGTAGGGCCAACTGACCAGTCGGCATTAACAACCATTTCTGATACATCAGGTGTGTATGCTTACTTTTCAATGAACGAAAAAGAATATTTTGACTTCCTTGAAAAATCCAAAGGCGCTACCATGCCGGAAAAAATTAAAAACCTTCCGATGGTTGAACTTCAGCTGGCCAACGGGAGCCTTTATCCTGAAAAAGGGAGAATTGAAGCCATTACAGGACAGATTGATCCTACAACGGGAACCATCCAGTTCAGGGTAAGCTTTACCAATGCCCAGAAACTGTTAAGCAACGGGAACAGCGGAACCATCAGACTGCCGAAAGCGTATGACAATGTACTGGTAGTTCCGGAAAGTGCTACATACGAGCAGCAGGGTATCGTGTATGTTTATAAAGTGGATAAAGGTGACACGGCAAGAAATGTTGTTATCAATGTTATCGACAGGATCGACAATCTGGCGCTTATTAAATCCGGTGTGAATAAAGGCGAAACAATTGTAGCAGCAGGTATCGGAGCTTTAAAGCCGGGGACTGCCGTGAAGCCGAAGCCCGTAAAAATGGATAGTCTTGTTCAATCTATAAAACCGAAATTCTAAAATGATTAAAAATTTTATCAACCGGCCGGTTTTATCCACCGTAATCTCCATTCTGATTGTGATTCTCGGGGTTTTAGGATTGATCTCGCTGCCGGTTACACAGTATCCTGACATTGCACCGGCAACGGTAAGTGTAAGGGCAAATTATACCGGGGCCAATGCCGAAACGGTAATGAAGAGTGTTGTGGTACCTCTTGAAGAACAGATCAATGGGGTTGAAGGGATGGATTATATTACTTCAACAGCCGGGAATGACGGTTCAGCCCAGATCCAGGTATTCTTTAAACAGGGAGTAGATGCAGATATTGCTGCCGTAAACGTTCAGAACCGTGTGGCCAGGGCAAGCCCCCTGCTTCCAAGTGAAGTTACCCGTTCCGGAGTGGTTACGCAGAAACAGCAGACAAGTGCCCTGATGTACCTTTCTTTTTATTCAGAAAATAAGAATATAGATGACGTTTATCTTCAGAACTTTTTGAACATCAACGTTATTCCGGATCTTCAGAGGATCAACGGAGTAGGGGAAGCCAACGTGTTCGGCGGGAAAAACTATTCCATGAGAATCTGGCTCGATCCTGCTAAACTGGCAGCCTATGGCATTACACCCACTGAAGTTACCACGGCAATCAATGACCAGAGTAGAGAAGCTGCTGCGGGATCTTTAGGACAGAACAGCGGAAGCTCTTTTGAATACATCATTAAATATGTAGGGAAATTCAGTGAAAAGGAACAGTATGATGATATCATCATCAAATCTCTTCCGGACGGACAGAATTTAATGCTGAAAGATGTTGCAAAAGTAGAACTGGGAGGTTTATCATACAGCGGAATCGGTGAAAACGGCGATAACCCGTCCATCAGTATGGGGGTTTTCCAGACGCCGGGATCCAATGCCCAGGAAATTATCGAGAACATTAAAAAACAGCTGAAAGATAATGAAAGTACCTATCCTGAAGGCGTAAAATATACCTTTAACTTTGATACCAATGAATTTCTGGATGCATCCATTGAAAAAGTAATCCATACTTTAATTGAAGCATTTATCCTGGTATTTATCGTAGTATATATCTTCTTACAGGATTTCAGGTCTACCTTAATTCCGGCCATTGCGGTTCCGGTATCTATTGTAGGAACATTCTTCTTCCTGAATCTTTTCGGATATTCATTAAACCTTTTAACGCTTTTCGCTTTGGTACTGGCCATCGGTATCGTGGTGGATGATGCCATTGTCGTCGTCGAGGCGGTCCATGCCAAAATGGAGCACGGGATATCCGATGCCAAAAAAGCAACCATTGAAGCGATGAATGAAATCACCGGAGCTATTATCTCAATTACGCTGGTAATGGCAGCGGTATTTATTCCGGTTACCTTTATTACAGGGCCTACCGGTGTATTCTATCAGCAGTTCGGGATCACACTGATTATTGCGATCATTATTTCGGCGGTTAATGCATTGACACTGAGTCCGGTTTTATGTTCATTATTCTTAAAGCCACACGAAGATCACCACCATGATTATAAAAATAAAAATTTCATTCAGAAATTCTTTTATAAATTTAATATCGGCTTTAAAACAGCCACAGAGCGTTACGGAAGAGGATTTAATTTCCTGATTAAGCACAAGTGGGTAACTCTGGTTATTCTTGTCATTACCGGAGGAATTATTTATTGGGCAAACGGCAGCATGAAGAAAGGTTTTGTACCTACAGAAGACAGGGGGATTATCTTTACCGATGTACAGCTTCCGCCGGGAGCATCAATGGAAAGAACCTACAATGTCCTTAAAACACTGCAGAAAAATGCCATGCAGATTCCGGGAATCCAGAATGTGACGATTTCTACAGGTAGAGGACTACTGTCCGGAAACGGAAGTAACAACGGTCTTGCCTTTATTAAATTAAAACCTTTTGACGACAGGAAAGGCGACGGATTATCCTCAGAAGAAATTTCCAAGCGGTTATTCGGACTGGCAGGAAAAGTGCCGGATGCAAAAGTAGTATTCTTCCAGCCGCCGAGTGTGCCGGGATTCGGTAACAGTGCCGGTTTTGAAATGGTACTTCTGGATAAATCAGGAGGCGATTTTGCTCAATTAGATGCAAAAACGAACGAATTTATCGGAAACTTAATGCAGAGACCTGAAATTGAATTTGCCCAGACCTCATTCAATACAAAATATCCTCAGTACATGATGGAGATTAATGTTCCTTTGGCAAAACAGAAAGGTGTTTCGGTGAATGATATCTTATCGACAATGCAGGGATATATCGGTGGGATTTACGGAGCAGACTTTACCAAATACGGAAAACAGTTCAGGGTCATGATCCAGGCACTTCCTGAAGACAGGGTAGATGCTAATAATCTTAACCAGTATTATATTAAAACCAGTTCCGGGGAGATGTCGCCGATTTCACAGTTTGTGACGCTGACCAAAACTTACGGACCTCAGTCGGTAGGCCGTTATAACCTGTTTACTTCCGTGAAGATTACCGGAGCAAACAAAGCCGGTTTCAGTTCCGGGGATGCCATTACTGCAGTGCAGGATGTTGCTAAGGAAACGCTTGACCAGAATTATGATGTTGAATTTACGGGTCTTACAAGAGAAGAATTAAATTCCGGATCTCAGACCTTACTGATCTTTGCTTTGAGTCTGGTATTTGTTTACTTCATTCTTTCTGCGCAGTACGAGAGTTATATTTTACCGCTGGTGGTGGTCATTTCACTTCCGCTTGGGGTAATGGGAGCTTATTTCGGACAGAAAATCATGGGTCTTGAAAACAACATTTATTTCCAGATTGCCCTGATTATGTTGGTGGGGTTGCTGGCTAAAAATGCGATTCTGATCATCGAATTTGCGGTTCAGAGAAGACATCACGGTGAAACCATTGTGGAGTCTGCGATCAACGCGGCGAAAGCAAGGTTAAGACCGATCCTGATGACCTCATTAGCCTTTATCTTCGGTTTGCTTCCATTAGTTTTGGCAAGCGGGATTGGTGCTGTAGGTAACAGGTCGATTGCGACCGGTGCTTCAATAGGATTACTGATAGGTACTATTTTAGGGGTATTTGTAATCCCGGTACTGTATGTGGTTTTCCAGACTTTGCAGGAAAAAATAAAACCGATCAAGCAAAAAGATATCAATTTAGCAGAATAAATTAATGATCAGGAAATCAGCAGTTGGTATTTAACGGCTTCTGGTTTCCGGATTTTATAACTTCTATTTACTACAATGAAAAGTATTTTAAATATTATAAAAGGAATCACTTTCTCAGTAACTATTCTTGCAGCGGTATCATCCTGTTCGATAAGAAAAGAATACCAGAGGCCGGATCAGGTGGTGGATGAGAAACTGTACCGTACCGATATGCTTCCTTCGGACAGCACCAATATCGCAAATGTTTCATGGAAACAGATTTTTACGGATCCGATACTTCAGGGCCATATCTCCAAAGCTCTGGATAATAACCTGGATATAAGAATTGCCCTGCAGAGCATTGCTTCGGCAGAGGCTTATCTAAAACAGAGCAAAGCAGCTTACCAGCCTACCTTAACAGTGGGCCCTAATTATACCTTCCAGACACAGTCCATCAACACGCAGTTCGGGCAGATTATCGGGGCAAGAAGGTATGTCAACCAGTATGATATTACCGCCAATATCGCATGGGAAGCCGATATCTGGGGCAGGCTGAAATCACAGGAACGGGCACAGCTGGCAGCTTACCTAAGCACGGTTGCCGCCCATAAAGCAGTAAAGAGTGACCTGGTTGCTTCTATTGCTTCCTCTTATTACCAACTGCTGACTTATGATGCCCAGAAAAGGATTATTACGGAAACCATTGCACTGCGCGAAAGGAATCTGGAAACGACAAGAGCATTGAAGATAGCCGGAACGTTGACTGAAGTTGCCGTTCAGCAGAGTGAAGCCTTGGTATTCAATGCTAAATCGTTGCTGATTGATATTGATACACAGATCCAGCTTCTGGAAAATACGATGAGCATGCTGATGGGTGAACCTTCACGTTCCATTGAAAGATCCACACTGGAGGGGCAGCAGCTTCCTATTGATGTGAAACTGGGATACCCGGCGCAGTTGCTTGCCAACCGTCCGGATGTGATGAGGGCAGAGTATGAACTGATCAATACGTTTGAACTGACCAATGCGGCAAAAGCACAGTTTTACCCGACCCTAAGACTTACCGGAAGCGGTGGGGTACAGTCGGTGGACATTGATCATTTATTCAGTGTGAATTCCCTGTTTGCAAATGTTGTGGGAGGTCTGGCACAGCCGATCTTGAACAGGAGGGCAATCAGAACCAATTACGATGTAAGCCTTGCCAACCAGGAAACGGCTTATCTGAACTTCAGGAAAGCAGTCCTGAATGCCGGGAAAGAAGTATCGGATGCCATCAGGGTATTCTCCGTGCAGGATTCTTTTATTGAATTAAAGCAGAAAGAATTAAATGCCTATAAGAATTCTGTTGAATATTCTCAGGAGCTGGTTAATTACGGGATGGCTAATTATCTTGAAGTATTGAATGCCAGTGTAAATTCCTTAAATGCAGAACTGAATATCGCCAATGCACAATATAATAAAATGAGTGCCGGCGTAGAGCTTTATCAGGCACTTGGAGGCGGATGGAAATAATTTCGTCCTGAAAATATATGATAAAAACGCATGTTATTTCTGACATGCGTTTTTTATTGGCCGGAAATTTGAAATTTTACGAGGGTATAAATACCTGATAATTAATTACTAATTTGAGGTTGCGGATATATTGCACAGAAAACACTAAAATATTTAACAATAAATTTACAAAAGTATTTGCAGATCTATTTTAAATACTTACTTTTGTACCGCTTCAGAACAGAAGCATGACGGGGGATTGGCGCAGTTGGCTAGCGCGTTTGACTGGCAGTCAAAAGGTCACGGGTTCGAATCCCGTATTCTCCACATCCTATTTAAAGCTCTTCACTCGAAGGGCTTTTATTGTTTTATGGATACAAGATAGGTAACAGAATTATTCTTCAAAAATTATTACATCGTAATATAATTGTGGCACAGTAATTGAGAATAAAAAATTAACTATTAAAAATACATAATAAGGAACTCCAAATATTCCTGGCATTTTTTGTCAGGAATATTTTTTTGTCCGGCTTCCAAATTCTTTTTTGTTAAAAGAACAATACTATTTGCGGATCAGTACCCAATAACGGATAATATGCGTTAAAAAAGTGCAGTAATTTCAAACATAGCTTAATTTTTATCAAAGAATACTATTTTTAAAGGGCTAAAAAGTATTTAAGTCAAATAAAAATTCTATATTTGTCACCATTCAAAAATATGTATTTGAAGCGTACCGGTCTTGCTGACATCATCAATCCGGGCAAACCATTAAGTGTTAAAACTACTTATAAACTATGAAGAAAATATTTTTACTTTTACTGACTGCTTTTTTATTTATTGGTTGTGGTAAAGATGAAGACACCATTTATGATTTTATCGGAACCTGGGCCGGAACTTATGAAGGCACCGAAAAAGGCAACTGGAACATCGTCGTAGCCACAGACGGAAAAGTAACGGGAACCATGCACTCAGACCAGAGTACTGAGAATTATTCCATTTCCGGACAGCTTAGTGAATCGGGAGAATTAACGGCAACAGTAGGCATGCCTCAGGACGGAGAGTTCAGAGGGACCCTTACCAGAGAAGATAAAAAAGCCACCGGCAGCTGGACCAATTCAGTTCCTACACCTACAAGATCAGGAACCTGGAAAGGTGAAAAGACATCCAAATAAAATCTTATCCATTACATTATATAAAGCTATTCTCCGGAATAGCTTTTTTGGTTTAATTCCTGCCATAAATTAAGTACGGTAAAAGCATAATTTATTTATATTTGTAGGCACCTTAGAGCAGAAAATAAAAGAAATATGAAGAACAGCCTGAATTATGGAAATCTAAAACGAACAGCCATTTATGCTTTGCTCATTGCTTCCACCATTTCTGTTTCGTGCGGAAGCTCAAAAAATGTTGCGGTAAAAAGAAATCCGCGCATCTCACCGTCTGTACCAAAGACTGAAAACCTCCGTAAACTTGATTCCGGTTTTAACGGCAGTGTTCCGAAATCAATCAGCGAAATTTTAAAAGATGCTGAAAAATACCTGGGCGCTCCCTATAAGTTCGGGGGCAATACCTCTTCCGGTTTCGACTGTTCAGGTTTTGCACTGAAAGTTTTTGAAGAAAATGACTACCAGCTTCCCAGAAGATCATCAGACCAGGCAGAAGCAGGAAAGAAAATTGACATCAGGGAAGTGAAGCCCGGCGACCTTTTGTTTTTTTCAACAGCAGGCGGAAGCCGCGTATCCCATGTCGGTATCGTTCATGATATCGGAAACAACGGCGAGGTAAAATTCATCCATGCCTCAACAACAAAAGGGGTAATCATATCGTCTTTAAATGAAGTATACTGGAATAAAGCCTATCTGCACGCACAGAGAATACTGTAATTTCAACAGCTCGTTTATATAAGAAATAAGAACGGTGTATTGTAATAATGCTTATTTCAGAGCTGTGATAATTTTGTATTATCCATGTAACAGAACATCTTCCAGAATTGTCATATTCAAATAAGGATGTTAACCTGGTATACTGCCGGATTATCAGGTAGCTTATATCCGCATCAGTATAGTATATCTCCGGCTCAAAAAGAAATAATGAAAAAAATTATTGTAATAACAGGTCTTGTTTTGTTGAGTTCCTGTTCAGTAGCACCCACGAAGAAAACAGATTTTGAATATAGCAGGATAGAAAAAATTTCCGACAGTATTAAAATTCAGAATATCACTGTTGTCAACCTGTTCAAATACCAGGTTTTAGCCCATAAGAATGAGGTTTTCGATTCTGCCATGATCAGGAAAAATGTTTATTTACCACACAGGAAATTGTGGGACAGCTGCTACGGAGTTATTTTTGGAGATGAAAATGCAGGCCGTTTCAACAATGCAGAAGGCCTTGTGCAATGGAACAGAACACTTTTCGATAAAGATAAATTACAATTTATAGAAAAAACAAAAAGCATTACCGATATTAATATCAACAGGCTGATTCGAAGAAACCTGGCAAAATTCAACCGGTTGGTTCTTTATCAGCCCAGTGCTAAAATAAGTCTTCTTTTTACACCCATTACAGGAATCGGTTTCGGAGGATGCAATGCAGAACAGTTTGCCCTGGAATTGAATAATACATCGGTAAATATCAATTATACTTTAGAAAAAGGATTGCCGCATGAGTTGAATCATTTGGTGTATGAAAAATTCAGGAATAATGATCCCAATAAAGATTCGGCTTTGAGCCAGACCATAGACGAAGGCTTTGCCTGTTATTTTACCTATGTGTTTTTTGATAAGAAAATACCTGAACATGAAGCTGTTGAAAACATGACTAAAGCGGATTGGGACTGGTATATGAAAAATGAGAAAGAAATCTTTTTAAAAGTGAAACCTTATTTTTCAGATACTTCAGGAAATAATCCATTATTAAGAAATGAACACCTAAAACTGTTCCCGGATGCTCCGAAATCCCTGAATTATTGGTTGGGTTTCAGGATCATTTCTAAATATGTGGAGAAACACGGAAGCAATTCCTGGAAAGACATCTATAGCTTAACCCCTAAAAAAGTTTTGGAAAAAAGCGGATACGAAGATTATATCGAAAACCTGAAACCATAATTGTCAACCGGTAATTTATTTTATACTCAGGTTAAACGGATATTTAAGCTCCTTAATACAGATACTTTCAAAATATTTTCCTGAACTTTTTTGTATCTTTGGCGCGAATAAATTTAAACTATACATATGTCGTTACAACAAACCATTGAGAATATTTGGGACAACAGAGACCTTTTGCAGAATGAAGACAGCCAAACAGCCATCAGAGAAGTGGTTTCTCTGCTGGATTCAGGAACCCTTCGCGTAGCCGAACCTACAGAAAACGGATGGCAGGTGAATGAATGGGTGAAAAAAGCAGTTGTAATGTATTTCCCGATTCAGAAGATGGAAACGATTGAAGTAGGCCCGTTTGAATTTCATGATAAAATTCCTTTGAAGAGAAACTATGCAGAAAAAGGAGTAAGGGTAGTTCCCCATGCCATTGCAAGAGAAGGTTCTTTTGTAGCATCAGGCGTTATTTTAATGCCTTCTTACGTAAATATCGGGGCTTATGTAGATTCAGGAACAATGGTAGATACGTGGGCAACCGTAGGAAGCTGTGCACAGATCGGTAAAAATGTCCACCTGAGCGGTGGTGTAGGAATCGGTGGTGTTTTAGAACCGCTTCAGGCTGCTCCGGTTATTATTGAAGATGACTGCTTTATCGGTTCAAGATGTATCGTGGTAGAAGGGGTTCATGTAGAAAAAGAAGCCGTTCTGGGCGCGAATGTCGTACTGACAGCTTCAACGAAAATTATTGATGTTACCGGTCCTGAACCGATAGAAATCAAAGGAAGGGTTCCTGCCCGTTCCGTGGTAATTCCGGGAAGCTATACGAGACAGTATCCGGCCGGGGAATACCAGGTGCCGTGTGCACTGATCATCGGTCAGAGAAAAGAATCTACCGATAAAAAAACTTCTTTAAATGATGCGCTGAGAGATAATAATGTAGCTGTTTAAAACGCCATTGTAAACCAATACTTCACCATTTTGAAAGATAAATTTCTTAAAATACTGCTAAACCCTAAATATATATTTGGGGTTTATCTTATTATAGCCGTGGCTACGGCACTTTCCAAATATTTCAGAGGCAGCTATGCAATCAACAATTACCTGATTTTTAAAAACGTATTTCTGAATACGTACCATCAGAGCAATTTATTCAGTGAATATCCGGACCGGTTTTTTGATATGAACCACTACGGTGTCTTCTTCAGTATACTGATTGCACCGTTTGCTTTGATGCCCGACTGGCTGGGGATTACCCTGTGGAACGCGGCCAATACTTTTATTTTCATTTATGCCATTCACAAGCTTCCCTTTTCCGATGCTAAAAAAGCACTCTTTGCTTTATTCTGCCTTCAGGAATACATTACGGCAGCGTTGAGCCTCCAGTTTAATATTGCATTGACGGGACTTCTTCTGCTGTCCGCAATCTACATTTACGAAAGAAAGGAAACAAAATCCGTTACCGCTATTTTAGTAGGTGTTTTTGTGAAAATATATGGGATTGTAGGGCTTTCCCAGTTCTTTTTCATTAAGAACAAAACAAAATTTATCGTGTCAGGACTGATCATTGCAGGAGTGTTTTTTGTACTGCCTATGCTCTATTCAAGTCCGCAGTTTGTGATACAGTGCTATTCGGACTGGTACCAGTCGATTATTGAAAAGAACAGTGCAAACCAGACCCTGGGCAATATGCAGGATATTTCACTGATGGGTTTTTTCAGAAGGATTTTAGGGGATGCTTCTATTTCGAATATCATATTTTTGGCATTCGGGTTACCGCTTTTCGCTTTGCCTTATATCAGGATCCAGCAGTATAAAAATTATGCATTCCAATTAATGATCCTGGCCTCGACGTTACTTTTTCTGGTATTGTTCAGTTCAAGCTCAGAATCGCCTACCTACATCATTGCCGTTACAGGCGTATTGATCTGGTTTTTCCTGCAGAAAGAAAGAACGCCTTTCATTATCGGTCTGCTGGTTTTCGTTATTATTTTCACCTGTTTTTCAACTTCAGACCTGTTCCCGAAGTTTGTAAAAAAGAATTATATCATTAAATATTCTCTAAAAGCTGTACCTTGCATTGTCATCTGGCTGAGGGTAATCTATGAACTTTTAACCAAAGATTTCGAAAAAAACTACAGCCTCAAATAATCCTATGAAAAAGATTTCAATCGTCATTCCTGCCCACAATGAAGAAGGAAATGTGGCTTTGGTTTATGAAAAAATCAGTCAGGTTTTTTCCGGACTGAGCGATTATGATTTTGAAATTATTTTTGTAAATGACGGAAGCAGGGATCAGACCCAGCAAAAACTGGAGGAGCTGTCCCGGAAATATGATGAAGTAAAATTCATTGAGTTTTCAAGGAACTTTGGACATCAGCCTGCTGTAAAAGCCGGAATGGACCATGCCCACGGAAATGCGGTGATCTCAATGGACGGCGACCTTCAGCATCCACCGGAACTGATCCCGGAACTGATTAAAAAATGGGAGGAAGGCAATGATATTGTATTCACCGTAAGGAAATACCCGAAAGAAATTTCTCTGTTTAAAAGGAGGACCTCAGACTTTTTTTACAAAATACTGTCGAAATTATCCGATGTCAATCTTACCAAAGGCGGCGGCTCAGATTTCAGGCTGATGGATGCCAATGCTGTGGAAGTGATGAGAAGCTTCAATGAAGATGATCTGTTTTTAAGAGGATTGACAAGCTGGATGGGCTTTAAGCAGGCCGGAATAGAATTTACCGCCAATGAAAGACTGTCAGGGCAAAGCAGCTATAACATTAAAAAAATGATTACGTTTGCTTTTACCGGCATTACGGCATTCAGTGTAAAACCGCTTTATATCGCAGCGTATCTGGGCTTCCTGTTTTCAGGGCTTTCTGTAGTGGGGTACGGCATTTATGTGATCCATTCATTTATTACAGAAACGGAGATTTCAGGCTGGGCATCACTGATTATGACCATTGTTTTCTTCGGAGGGCTGCAGCTGATCATTTTAGGCATCATAGGAATTTATTTAGGGAAAATCTTTAAGCAGGTAAAAGAAAGACCGAACTATATCATCAAAAATAAAAATTTTTAACCATGGTTTTATTGAGTTTTGACATTGAGGAATTTGATATGCCATTGGAATACAAAGGGGAAATTCCGTTTGAAAAACAGATTTCCGTCTCACAGACCGGATTGGAAAGAATCCTGGGTCTCCTTAAAAAGCACCAGGTAAAAGCTACTTTTTTTTCAACTGTAGTTTTTGCTGAAAACAGTAAATACCTTATCAAAAGGCTGTTGGATGATGGCCACGAACTAGCTTCCCACACCTGGTTCCATTCAGATTTTGAAGAAAAGCACCTGAAAGAATCCAAAGAAAGGCTGGAAGAATTATTTTCTGCAAAAGTAACCGGTCTCAGGATGCCGAGAATGATGCCGGTGAGTAAAAATGCGGTGGAAGATGCCGGTTATGCCTATAATTCATCCATCAACCCGACATTTCTACCCGGAAGATATAACAATCTTAAAGTTTCAAGGACCTATTTTAAAGAAGGGAAGGTGACCCAGATTCCGGCTTCGGTGTCTCCCAATTTCAGGATCCCTTTATTCTGGCTGAGCTTTCATAATTTCCCTCTGTCTTTTTATAAGAAACTGGCGTCAGACACGTTAAAGAAAGACCGGTATTTAAATATCTATTTCCATCCCTGGGAATTTGCAGAAATTAAAGATGAAGCATTTAAATTACCCGGTTTTACCGTAAAAAATTCTGGAAAAGACATGGTGGAAAGTTTTGATGCATTTATTTCCTGGCTTAAAAGTAAAAACTATACCTTCGGTACCTTTCAGGAATTTCAAAAACAGATTGAACTATGAAGATCGCTTACGATGCCAAAAGATTTTTCCACAACACATCGGGATTAGGCAACTATTCCAGGGATCTGGTCAGGATTCTGGCAAAATATTTTCCTGAAAACGAATACATTTTACTTAATAAAAACCAGTCGGAGAGAGGAAAGGATATCTTGGAAAACCCAGATGTACGGTTTGCTGAAACCTCGGGGGGAATGATGGCGAGGCAGCTGAAAATGGGGAAGGATGCCCAGAAACAGAATGCAGATATTTTTCATGGGTTATCCGGTGAACTGCCTTTGAAATGGGATCATGCCCCGATTAAAAAAATGGTGACCATTCACGATCTCATTTTTATGAGATATCCGCAGTATTATTCTTTTTTCGACCGTAAAATCCACCTGTGGAAATTTAAAAAAGCAGCTGATTCAGCAGATAAGATCATAGCGATTTCCGAACAGACAAAAAAGGACATCATTCAGTTTCTTAACGTCCCGGAAAACAAAATTGAAGTGATTTACCAGGGGTGTCATCAGGCTTTTAAAGAAGAGCAGCCTGAAGAATTTATCCTTCAGACCAGAAAAAAATTTAATCTTCCCGATCGTTTTATCTTAAACGTAGGGACTATTGAAGAACGTAAAAACCTTTTAAACATTGTTAAGGCCGTAAAAGATACAGCAATTCCTCTGGTGGTGGTCGGCAGGAAAACAAAGTATTTCAGGAAAATCCAGCAGTTCATTCAGAAAAGCAAGATGGAAAAACAGATCCATTTTTTAGAAAATGTTTCTATGGATGAGCTGGCAGTACTCTATAAATCAGCAGATATTTTTGTATACCCGAGCTTTTTTGAAGGTTTCGGAATTCCGGTAATTGAAGCGCTGTTCTCAAAAACAGTTGTCGTAACCAGCAATACCAGCTGTCTTCCTGAAGCGGGCGGACCGGATTCTGTGTACATTAATCCCGGAAATGCAGCAGATATTTCAGCCAAAATACAGTTTCTCTGGAAGAGTGAATCTGAAAGACAGCGCCGTGCTGACAAGGGTTTTGATTTTGTTCAGAAGTTTAATGATGAGCCCATTGCAGGCCGGCTGATGGAGCTCTACAGAAAAATTATTTCATAAAACACTTGGATGTTTCAAAATAAGTCCTACATTTGCAATACACATTTCAACAATGAAACCGAATTTTTTAACAGTACATCATTATCATCATCATCTCTGCTAGACGGAATTGATTGATCGATACTTTACGTTAGAAATCAAAATAATTAAAAACCGTCTGAGTAAACAGGCGGTTTTTTGTTTCTGAATTTATCCCGGGAAATTCTTACCATCCAACCAGTTTTATTTACTCAGGCTCAATAAAAAACCAATGAGTAAATTAAAAATTGCCATACAGAAAAGCGGAAGGCTTTACGAAGAATCCCTTCAGCTCCTTAAAGACTGCGGAATCTTCATCAATAACGGAAAAGACCAGCTCAAAGTTTCCGTAGACAACTTTCCTCTGGAAATTATGTACCTGAGAAACTCGGATATCCCGCAGTATCTGGAAGACGGGGTTGTAGACATTGCCATTGTAGGCGAAAACCTCCTGGCGGAAAAAGAAAAGAATATTGAGATTGTCCAGAAGCTCGGATTCTCAAAATGCAGGGTCTCATTAGCCGTTCCAAAAGAGGTGGAAACAGACCAGCTCAGTTATTTCCAGGGTAAAAGAATTGCCACTTCCTATCCGAATACCCTTAAAAACTTTCTTCAGAAGAATAATATTTCAGCAGAGATCCATGTTATTTCAGGGTCAGTGGAAATTGCCCCGAATATCGGTCTTGCCGATGGGATATGTGATATTGTAAGCTCAGGAAGCACTTTATTTAAAAACGGGCTCAGGGAAACGGTTACTCTTCTGACATCCGAGGCGGTTCTGGCAAAAACCTTCAGCCTGAATGATGAAAAAGAAGCTATTCTCGGGAAATTACTATTCAGGATTAAAGCCGTTTTAAAAGCGAAAAATTCAAAATATATTCTGATGAATGTCCCGAATGATAAAATTAAAATAATCTCTGAAGCCCTTCCGGTCCTTAAAAGCCCGACGGTTATTCCCCTGGCTCAGGAAGGGTGGAGCAGCATCCATTCCGTGATTGACGAAGACCGGTTCTGGGAAGTTATTGATGAACTCAAAGACAGAGGTGCCCAGGATATTTTAATAATTCCGATTGATAAAATGGTGATATAAGATGAATATTTCAAAATACCCACAGAAAAATGCATGGCCGGAAATCGTTAAAAGGCCGGTTTTGGAAAGGACAGGACTTACGGAAACTGTATCAGAAATCTTTGCAGAAGTACGCCGAAACGGTGATCAGGCATTAATCAGGTTCAATAAAAAATTTGACCAGGCTGATGTTGAGAGGATCCGAGTATCTGAAGAAGAAATAAAACGTGCTGAGAATGCTCTGCCGGAAGAATTGAAAATTGCAATTCAGCAGGCTAAAGAGAATGTTACCAAATTCCATGCTTCCCAGAATCCTGAAATCCAAGAAATTGAAACCATGGCAGGTGTCACATGCTGGAGGGAAAACCGGGCGATTGAAAAAGTGGGGATTTATATTCCCGGAGGAACGGCGCCTTTATTTTCTACCGTATTGATGCTGGCGGTTCCTGCACAGTTGGCAGGCTGCAGAGAAATTGTTTTATGTACGCCTCCTGATAAAAATGGGAACATCAATCCTGCCATCCTTTACGCGGCACAGCTTTGTGGAGTCCGGAATATATTCAAAACAGGTGGGGCGCAGGCGATTGCTGCCATGACGTTTGGGACTGAAAGTGTTCCGGATGTTTATAAAATTTTCGGGCCCGGAAACCAGTATGTGGTGGCTGCAAAAGAGTATGCGCAGAATTATAAGGTTGCCATCGATATGCCCGCCGGTCCCAGTGAAGTTCTGGTAATTGCCGATGAATCTGCCGTTCCGGAATTTTGTGCAGCAGACCTGCTTTCCCAGGCAGAGCACGGAAGCGACAGCCAGGTCATCTTTATTACAACCGATGAAACCGTTCTTAACCGGACGGTTGAAGAAACAGAAAAACAGCTTGAGCAGCTTCCGAGAAATGAAATGGCGCGAGAATCTCTAAAAAGCAGTCATTTTATTTTGATGGAATCCATTGAAGAAGCGTTGGAACTCAGCAATCTCTATGCTCCCGAACATTTGATTTTAGCGATAGAGGATTTTGAAAAATACATTCCGGAAATTAAAAATGCCGGTTCGGTTTTCCTCGGGAACTATTCCTGCGAAAGTGCCGGAGATTATGCGAGCGGAACCAATCATACTCTTCCTACGAACGGCTTTGCCAGGAATTACAGCGGTGTTTCCCTGGACAGCTTTATAAAGAAGATCACTTTTCAACACCTGTCTGCAGAAGGATTGGAAAATTTAGGAAAAACCATAGAAATCATGGCCGATGCAGAAGGGCTTTTCGCTCACAAAAATGCCGTATCCATAAGATTAAAACAACAAAATGAAAGAATTTAACATCAACCGCTTCGTGCGAAAAAATATTCTGGAACTTCAGCCGTACATCAGTTTCAGGGATCAGAATGAATTTGACAGTCCTGTTTTTATGGATGCCAATGAAAGCCCGTTTGGAAACATGAACCGTTATCCGGATTCCACACAGAAGAAACTGAAGCAGAAACTTTCTGTCATAAAGAATGTTTCAGCCAATAATATTGCCCTCGGAAACGGGAGCGATGAACTGATAGACCTGATCATCAAAATTTTCTGCGAACCCAAAAAAGATGCAGTCTTAAGAATGAATCCTTCTTTTGCCATGTATGATTTTTATGCCTCGATCAATGAAAACAAAGTCGTAAAAATGGATTTAAATGCAGATTTTGATATTGTAAAAGATGATTTTTTAAACCTGATAAAAGATGATCAGCCAAAGATTTTCTTTCTGTGTTCACCGAACAATCCTACCGGGAACAGCATTGAAGACCTGGAATTCTATATTGAAAATTTCAACGGGATTGTTGTGGTGGATGAAGCGTATATCGAATTTTCCGGCAGGAAGTCATGCTTAGAACTGTTGGATAAATACCCGAATCTGATTATTCTTCAGACCTTCTCAAAAGCCTGGGGAATGGCAGGCGCAAGGGTAGGTATGGCTTATGCCTCGGAAGAAATTATTAAACTTATCAATACGGTAAAAGCGCCTTATAATATCAATTCGTTAAGCCTGGACCTGGTCCTGAAATCAATTGACAGCCTCGAACCGTTAATGCAGAACATAGAAAATATTCTCCTTGAAAAATCCTGGCTGAAAGAGCAGTTTGAAAACATCAGCTGTATAAAAAAAATATATCAGAGCGATGCTAATTTCTTTTTAATTGAATTTGAAAATGTTGAGAAAGCCTATGAGCAGTTGCTGGAAAAGGAAATTTTAACCAGTAAGAGAAGTCCCCAGATTCCCAACTGTATCAGGATGAATATAGGAACCAGAGAAGAAAATAAGAAACTGATTGCCGCTTTACAAAATATTGAATTATGAAAAAAGTATTGTTTATAGATCGTGACGGAACCCTGATCATCGAACCTGAAAATGATTTCCAGGTGGATTCCCTGGACAAGTTGGAGTTCTATCCGGGTGTCTTCCAGAACCTCTCAAAAATTGCCAGTGAACTTGATTATGAATTGGTCATGATCACCAATCAGGACGGTTTGGGAACGGAAAGCTTTCCTTACGAAGATTTTATCAGGCCTCATGAAAAAATGCTTAAGGCTTTTGAAAATGAAGGGATTGTGTTCAGTGATATTTTAATCGACAGAAGTTTTGAGCATGAAAATATGCCGACCCGCAAACCACAGACCGGCATGCTGGGGAAATATATTTACGGTGATTATGACCTTGAAAATTCTTTTGTGATCGGGGACAGGCTGACCGATATCCGGCTGGCGGAAAACCTAAAATCAAAAGCCATTTTTATCGGTGCCGTTCAGAATGAGGATGCGGCGTTGGCTACCGAAAGCTGGAACGAAATCTATTCTTACCTGAAAAAGGTTCCGCGGAAAGCAAAAGTATCAAGAAAAACCAATGAAACAGATATTGAAATTGAAATCAACCTGGATGGAAACGGCCGGTCTGACATCTCAACAGGGCTTCATTTTTTTGACCATATGCTGGAACAGATTGCCAAACACGGCAATTTAGATCTGAAGATCATCGTAAAAGGAGATCTGCAGGTGGATGAACACCACACCATTGAAGATACCGGGATTGTATTGGGACAGGCCGTCCTGGAAGCACTGGGAAAGAAAAAAGGAATTGAAAGATATGGTTTTCTGCTGCCTATGGATGACTGTCTGGCGCAGGTGGCTATTGATTTCGGAGGCCGCCCGTGGCTGGTCTGGGAGGCAGATTTCAGGCGTGAGAAAATAGGGGATGTCCCTACTGAAATGTTTTACCATTTCTTTAAATCTTTTACGGATTCGGGCCGGTGTAATATCAATATCAAAGCAGACGGTGAAAACGAGCACCATAAAATAGAATCGGTTTTTAAAGCATTCGCAAAATCGATAAAAGCAGCGGTACAGCAGACCGGACAGAATTTTAATATCCCCTCAACAAAAGGAAGCTTATAAATAATATGGTTGCCATTATAAAATACAACGGCGGAAATGTAAATTCCGTACAGAATGCGCTGGACAGGCTGAATACAAAATCAATAATTACTGATGATCCCGAAGTAATCAAGAATGCAGACAAGGTGATTTTCCCGGGTGTGGGTGAAGCTTCGTCTACCATGAGGATGCTGAAAGAAAAAGGCCTGGATCTGTTAATTCCTTCATTACAGCAGCCGGTATTGGGAATTTGCCTGGGAATGCAGCTGATGTGTGCCGGTAATGAAGAAGGCAATACGATTGGGATGGGAATTTTTGATATTCAGGTTAAAAAATTTCCTGCTGAAAATATCGTTCCGCATATGGGCTGGAATACACTTTCAGATTTTAAATCAAACCTTTTTTCTGACGGTAAAGAGGAAAACGATGTGTATTTTGTCCACAGCTTTTATTGTGAATTATCCCAATATACAACTTCAGTCTGTGATTATATCCTGCCTTTCAGTGCATCTCTGCAGAAAGATAATTTTTATGCTATGCAGTTTCACCCTGAAAAATCCGGAAGTGCCGGAAGCCGTTTATTACATAACTTTTTAAACATTAAATGATGAAAATTATTCCAGCCATTGATATTATCGACGGGAAATGTGTGCGGCTTTCAGAAGGCGATTATGATACCATGAAGGTCTACAATGAAAACCCGGTAGAAGTAGCCAAAGAATTTGAAGCTTCCGGAATTCAGTTCCTTCATCTCGTTGATCTCGACGGGGCAAAATCCAGACATATTGTTAACCACAAAATACTGGAAGCAATTGCCCGGAAAACATCTTTAAAAATAGATTTCGGCGGCGGACTGAAGACTTTGGGCGATATTGAAACTGCTTTTAATGCAGGGGCAGAACAGATTACCATTGGAAGCATTGCCGTTCAGGATCCGGAATTCTGTTTTAACCTGATTTCAACATTCGGTAAAGAAAAGATTATCCTGGGAGCCGACTGCAAAGACAGAAAAATAAAAACTTCGGGCTGGCTGGAGGAAAGTGATATAGATGTTATTGATTTCATTCTTCAGTATCAGCAGAAAGGAATACAGAGCGTGATCTGTACCGATATTGCCAAAGACGGCATGCTACAGGGACCATCGGAAGAGTTGTATCAGGATATTTTATCGCGAACTTCTGTTCAGCTGGTAGCCAGCGGCGGGATTTCAAAAATGCAGGACGTATACCGGATGAAAGAAATAGGTTGTTCCGGTACCATTATCGGGAAAGCAATCTACGAAGGAAAAATAAGTCTGGCTGAACTCCGGGAATTTATTGATTCCTGATTAAATCGGGCAAAAGCCGTTGATGATAAATAAACCATACCCATTAATTACAACAAATAAAGATGTTAAAAAAAAGAATCATACCCTGTCTGGACATCAAAGACGGCACAACGGTGAAAGGCGTTCAGTTTGAAGGACTTCGGAATGCCGGAGATCCCGTTGAGCTGGCAAAAAAGTATGAAAATGACGGAGCCGATGAACTGGTTTTCCTTGATATTACCGCAACCATTGAAGAACGTAAAACGTTTGCCGAACTGGTGAAAAATATTGCCCGGGAACTGAGTATTCCTTTTACGGTTGGCGGCGGCATTTCAAATGTTGAAGACGTCCGGAACCTGCTGGATGCAGGGGCCGACAAAATCAGCATCAATTCATCAGCCGTTAAAAACCCGGGACTGATTTCTGATTTGGCGAAAGAATTCGGAAGCCAGTGTATTGTTGTGGCAATTGATACAAAACTGATCAACGGTTCAGATTGGGTGCACATCAGAGGCGGAAGGGAAATCACGGGTTTAAAAACCGTAGATTGGGCAAAAGAAGCGGAAGCCCTTGGAGCCGGGGAAATTCTTCTGACATCGATGGACGGAGACGGAATGAAAAACGGCTTTGACCTGAGGATTACCAAACTGGTCTCTGAAAGCATCGGTATTCCTGTTATTGCTTCAGGCGGTGCCGGAAAAACTGAAGATTTTGATGATGTCTTCATGGAGACGAAAGCAACCGGCGCGCTGGCAGCCAGTATTTTCCATTTTGGGGAAATCGGAATCCGGAATTTAAAAAATGAATTAAAATCTAAAAATATAGCCGTACGATGAATATAAATTTTGATAAAAGCAACGGACTGGTCCCGGTTATTGTACAGGATGACCGTACCCTGCAGGTCCTCATGCTGGGATACATGAATAAAGAGGCTTATGAGAAAACAGAAAAGGAAAAGATCGTGACCTTTTTCAGCCGTTCTAAAAACAGGTTATGGACAAAAGGTGAAGAATCCGGGAATTTCCTTGCTGTAAAAAGCATGGCGGTTGACTGTGACCAGGATACTCTATTGATAAAGGCTGTTCCCGGAAAAACAGTGTGTCACACAGGAAACTTCAGCTGTTTCGGAGATAAAGAAGCCAAGGGATTTCTCTATGAACTGGAAGCAAAAATCAGCCGCAGGATTGATGAGAAAACGGAAGGTTCCTATACATATTCATTATTCCAGAGAGGCATCAACAAAGTAGCCCAGAAAGTGGGAGAGGAAGCAGTGGAACTGGTGATTGAAGCAAAAGATGACGATGAAAACCTTTTTAAAAATGAAGCCGCCGATCTGATGTATCATTATTTAATTCTCCTGAAAGCTAAAGACATGAGCATGAATGATATTGAAGAAGTGCTGATGTCACGTACACAGTAAATTACAGAACGGAAAAAGCCAATGGTTCGTTTACCATTGGCTTTTTATATTTTTAAAGATAATCTAATATTCGAAATACAGAGAACCGATTATTTTTCGATAATTATTTTCCGTACGGCTGTTGTATCACCGGTTTTAACGGTACACAGATAAGCGCCGCCGGTTAAGTCTGAAACATTAATCTTCGTTTCATTTTCCTTAGTGATCAGTAAACGCCCGCTCAGGTCTGTAATTTCTACCCTGAATTTTTTAATACTTTCCGGTAATTCAATATTCAGGACATCTTTTGCCGGATTAGGATAAACTTTTACCGACTCCAGTGCATGTACCGGAGCTTCACTCGTTCCTAAAAGACTTGTAGATGCCACCGCGAAATGCTGTAATGCGCCTACCGCTGCTTTCCCGACATTAAATACATACGTTGGGTCTACATTGGCAAAAGTATCATTTACCGTATGTTCATTAAAGCTCCTGGTATTCTCATAAAAGCCGGTGATGATGTCTCCGTTCTGCTCAAAAGGAACATAATCTGATGAATAGGTATTGGACATAACCGTCTGTAACGGAGAATACAATGCTGTACAATTGGCCAGCTGCTGCGTAATTGCCAGAGACTGCGCATTATTGCCGGCAAGGCCGTCCTGGTCACTTTCACATTTAATCGCGTTGTTGTTATTGGTGATTTTTCCTCCTACCTGGTCAATATTGAATACCAGTTTAATATTCAGCTGGCGTACATTATTCTGGAACACCACATTATCCGCATAATGCGCGCTTCCCTGCAAACCCTGCTCCTCACCGGAAAAATGGATGAACTTAACGGAATATTCAGTCGGGATGTTCCTTAAGATTCTTGCTGCTTCCAGAATAATAGAAGTTCCGCTTCCGTTATCACTTACACCGGGTCCCATGATGGTGTCATAATGGCCGCAGATGATAACATAGATATTAGGATACGTAGTCCCTGTTTTGGTGATGATTAAATTTTTTGAATTTATATTATTCCCGAAGGTAAACGGATCTTCCGTAATCTGGCTTGTAGTGTATCCGTAAGACTGGTATTTGGCTTTAAGCCAGTTCAGCGTATTGGTATTTGCTGCTGAGCCCGTAGTTTTTACGCCAAGGGTTTGAAATTCCTGTAAAAGGGTAGTAACATTTGTCTGTGAGACCTGGTCTGCTCTGTTTTTATAGGCCTGGATAAGCGTCTGAGCCTCTAAGCTATAGGCTGCCAATGAAATAAGCAGAAGGGTAGTTATTTTTTTCACCTTAGAGAAAATTATGCATTTAATATTAAACAAATGTAAATAATAAAAAAATCCTGAGCAAAAAACTCAGGACTTATATTGATAACAAAAAATTCTACATTATTTTACTTGATCTACAACTGCTTTGAAAGCTTCAGGATGATTCATTGCTAAATCTGCTAAAACTTTTCTGTTAAGCTCTACGTTGTTCTTTTTAAGAGCTCCCATAAACTGAGAGTAAGACATTCCGTGCTCTCTGGCTCCGGCGTTGATACGCATGATCCAAAGGGCTCTGAAATTTCTCTTTTTCTCTTTTCTACCGCGGTAAGCATATTGCATTGCTTTTTCCACGGCATTCTTAGCTACAGTCCAAACATTCTTTCTTCTACCGAAAAAACCTTTGGCTTGTTTAATGATTTTTTTTCTGCGAGCTCTGGAAGCTACGGCATTTACTGATCTAGGCATAATTTAAATTGTTTTTTTGAAATGTGCGGCAAACTGTTTCATTGCACTTGGCTGCTCCATTTCAGGG
Source organism: Chryseobacterium sp. Leaf201 (assembly GCF_001421435.1). GTDB lineage: Bacteria > Bacteroidota > Bacteroidia > Flavobacteriales > Weeksellaceae > Chryseobacterium. The sequence goes on along the minus strand of NZ_LMKA01000057.1, from coordinate 99,209 downwards.
TTAAATTGTTGAATTTTGAATTCTTATAAACCGAATATAGATTTATAAAAACTACTTACTTGATGGCTAATTGACGTTGAACGCTTTTTTCGTCCACTTTAGCTACGTAAGAAGTCGTCGTAAGATTTCTCTTTTGTTTCGTTTCTTTCTTAGTCAAGATGTGGCTTTTGTAAGCATTTTTTCTTTTGATCTTTCCGCTTCCGGTAAGAGCAAAACGCTTTTTAGCACCTGATTTCGTTTTTAATTTTGGCATTGTTCTGCTTTTTTATTGTTTTGTTATCAATATCTGTTTTGGCTCCTGATCTCGGTCAGGAATAATAGTCTGCAAAATTACTAAAAAAAAGTGAGATTTATACAATAGAATTTTATTATTACGTTATGAAATAGAAAGTGGGATAGCAAAAGGAAAATCTTATTTAAATAGTGTTTGTTGATTTTTAGATTTAATTACAAATTGTTTAAATTAAATATCCGGACTACTCAAGAAGTAAAATATGATAATTCTTATTGTAGAGCCTGCTTGAAATTAACCGGAAAATTTATCCACTCAGATTTGAAAATCTTTTTTTTGTCTGAAGTGAACTTTAACCATTGGATTCAGCAGAAGCATAAATAACTCAAATGTTTTTAAATAAGTTAAATATTTCAATTTTCTAAACTGATATCTCTAAAGATGTTTAAACAAAAAAAACCTCAAATTTCTTTGAGGTTAGTAGTATGATGGTTTCAGATCACAACGATCTGCTGTTGATTATTTAGCTGGTTTTTTAGGACTCATCATCATGATCATTCTTTTTCCTTCAAGCTTAGGAAGCTGGTCTACTTTTCCAACGTGCTCAAGTTCCTGAGCCAGTTTTAAAAGCAGGATTTCCCCCTGGTCTTTAAAGATAATTGAACGTCCCTTAAAAAAAACGTAAGTCTTTAATTTTGAACCTTCTTCCAGAAACTTTTCAGCATGTTTTCTTTTAAATTCATAATCATGTTCGTCGGTCTGAGGTCCGAAACGGATCTCTTTCACTACTACTTTGATCTGTTTTGCTTTCAGTTCCTTCTGTTTTTTCTTTTGCTCATATAAGAATTTTTTATATTCTAATATTCTTGCAATAAACGGTTCAGCCTTATCGGAAATTACTACTAAATCCAATTCCTGTTCTGCAGCAATCTGTTTTGCTTTTTCAATCGGATAAATTCCCGGCTCTACGTTATCGCCCACCAAACGAAGCTCTCTCACACGAATTTTATCGTTGATCAAGTGTAAGTCCTCCTGTACAGGACGTCTTTGTGGGCCCCTGTTGTTAAATCTTTGTGCTATTGTATTATATTTTATTGGTTAGTACTAATTTATTTACTATTTAAAAATTGAATAATTTAATTGTATTTCACAAATCTTCAATCATTCAGTTTTTAAATTTATTTCTATAACGCTGATTCTTTCTTGAAATAAGAAACGAAATCTTCCATACTCATGACCCCTAAGTCACCTTCACCACGTCTTCGTACAGAAATTGTGCCATCTTTCTCTTCATTTTCACCGATAACCAGCATAAATGGTATTTTATTTAATTCTGCATCACGGATCTTTTTCCCGGTCTTCTCGTTTCTTTCATCAATCTGGCCGCTAATATCGTGATTTTCTAAAAATTGTGAAACTTTTTTAGCATAATCTACATATTTTTCACTGATCGGAAGAAGAATAAACTGATCAGGGCTCAACCATAACGGGAAATCCCCTGCCGTATTTTCAAGCAGGATGGCGATAAAACGTTCCATGGAACCGAATGGTGCCCTGTGAATCATAACCGGCCTGTGCTTTTCATTGTCATTTCCGATGTAATGGAGATCAAACCTTTCCGGTAAGTTATAGTCTACCTGGATGGTCCCGAGCTGCCATTTTCTGCCTAAAGCATCTTTTACCATAAAGTCCAGCTTAGGCCCGTAGAATGCCGCTTCGCCATATTCAACAACCGTTCTCAGACCTTTGTTTGCTGCTGCCGTAATGATTGCATTTTCCGCCTTTTCCCAGTTCTCATCAGAACCGATATATTTTTCCCTGTTTTCAGAATCCCTTAATGAAACCTGAGTCATAAAATCTTCAAAACCTAAAGATTTGAAAACGTACAATACAAGATCGATTACCGCTTCAAATTCTCCCAACAACTGGTCAGGAGTACAGAAAATATGGGCATCATCCTGGGTAAAGCCACGCACTCTTGTCAACCCGTGAAGCTCTCCGCTCTGCTCATATCGGTAAACCGTCCCGAACTCTGCATACCTTTTCGGCAGATCCCTGTAGCTCCATTGTGACGTTTTATAGATCTCACAGTGGTGCGGGCAGTTCATCGGCTTCAGCAGGAATTCTTCTCCTTCGTTCGGCGTTTTAATCGGCTGGAAGCTGTCTGCTCCGTATTTATCCCAGTGTCCGGAAGTAACATATAATTCCTTTGCGCCGATATGCGGAGTCATCACAAATTCATAACCTCCTTTTTTCTGCGCTGCAGAAAGGAAATCTTCCAGTTTTTTTCTTAAGGAAGTCCCTTTCGGTAACCAAAGCGGTAATCCCGCGCCTACTTTTTCAGAAAAAGCAAAAATTCCGAGTTCTTTCCCCAGTTTCCTGTGGTCTCTTCTCTTTGCTTCTTCCAGCCTCTCCAGATATTCGGTTAATTCTTTCTGTTTCGGGAAAGAAATTCCGTAGACTCTGGTCAGCTGAGGATTTTTTTCATTTCCTCTCCAGTATGCTCCGGCTGCGTTTAAAATTTTAACCGCTTTTACAATGCCTGTGTTCGGAATATGTCCGCCACGGCAGAGGTCTGTAAAATTATCGTGCGTTACAAAAGTGATCTCACCATCATTAAGATTGGAAATCAATTCTACTTTATAAGGATTGTCTGCGTACGTCTTTAATGCCTCTTCTTTAGAAACAGGGTACAGCGAGAAGGTTGATCCTTTTTTAGCATTTTCCAACACTTTTTTCTCAATTTTCTCAAAATCTTTTTCAGATAGGCTTTCGTCACCGAAATCTACATCATAGTAAAACCCGCTTTCGATGGCAGGGCCTATGGTAAGTTTGGCATCAGGATAAAACTCAAGGATTGCCTGCGCCAGAAGGTGGGCAGAAGAATGCCAGAAAGCTTTCTTACCAAGATCATCATTCCAGGTCAGCAGCTGTACCGTAGAATCCGTGGTGATAGGCGTGGTAATTTCTACCTGTCTGTCATTTACAATTGCGGAAATGGTATTTCTAGCCAATCCCTCGCTTATAGATTTTGCCACATCTAGCGGAGTTACCTCTGCTTCGAATTCTTTGACGCTGTTGTCTGGAAGTGTAATTTTTATCATTGTTTACTGAGAAATTTATAAGAGGCAAAAATACGAAATTTTAAACAAAATATGGTAACAATACCTAATATAGATGAGAATTAATGCTAAAGCACACCATATTGAGTACCCATTATTTGCCAAACAGGAAAAAATGCACAGATATGTGCTTATATAACGTAATTGTTATTTACGAATAAGGAGAAAACGAATGGCATTGCATAAAAGAAAAGGTGCAGTATACTGAATAATTTCAGCACAAAATAAAACCGCAAAAATGCCGGATTGTAATTACCGGTCATTTTTGCGGTTCAGTTATAAAAGCTGATTTAGAAACTATTCTTTTATATTATCTGTTTTTCCCGAAGGGTTGTTTTCAGAAGACTTTTTCACGTCCTTTTTATCTACGTCTGAAGGATTGGTCTTTTGGGATGAAGCCGGGATATTCTGAAAATCCTCATTCTGCTTCTTGGTTTCTGCACTGTTGGCCGACTCTGTTTTTGATGTATTGTCCTTTGAATCCATTGCTTTATTTTTATGTACAGTTACTTATTCAAAGGGTTTGCCAAACCGTGAATTGCCTTGGTTATATATGATCCGTCTTTTTTAGGTTTTATTTTCTGTTCTTATGAATTGATCATTTAAGAATTAAAAATTACCTCTCTAGAGCGGCAGAACACCCACTTTCCCGGTTCTATCTTCAATGCTGTATTTTAAAGCCTTTGCCAGGACAAAAATGGTGTTAAGGTTTTCCATCAGCTGCTTGCGTCCTTCATTCCTCAGTTTATTCTGATCGATTGATTTGATGGCCGTGGTTTTCGCTTTGGCGGTAACATTCTTAATATCTTTTTCCGAAATCCTGTTGAAGAAAGAATCGTCCAGCGACTGAATTTCAACACTCGGCGTAATTCTCACCTCAGCATCAGGGAGTTCTGTAATGATTAATTTTCTGTTCACCGAATCTACCTCAATTTTCATTTTATTAAGATCATAGGAAACCTGTGCATTGGTTTTCGTGTACGTAATAATGCTGTTGCTGCTCATTTCCCTGCCAAAAAGTTCATAGCCCATTTTGGTTTTCTGCATGGAAGAAACATTCTGTTCAAGGACCACCATTTTATTCATCTTGGAAATCTGGTTGGTCAGAATATAATAATCTGAGTTTTCCGTCTTCTTGCTGATGTTAAAACATGATCTGAAGCTGAAGAAAAGAATGGCCATCAAAGCAATTCCGGCCAGAAACGAAAGTATGATCTTAATATTTCTCAAACCTTATTTGTTAAAAATTTCCTTAATCACCGATTTATCATCCTTTTTCAGAATTTCCACAAGATCTCTTTCAATGTATCCTGTGGTAGGCATTTCTACAATCCTCCCGATTTCTTTGCCGTATTTTTCAACGATAACTGTCGGGACTTTCTGGATGTTGTAGATGCTTTCTTCCCCTGAAGGAGATTCTTTTTTACGGTTGACCGCGATGATGGTGATTTTACTGTCGGGATAATTTACTTCTTCCAGGATTTTCATCAACCTCGGAACATCCCTGTGACTGTCTTCGCACCATGTCCCCATGAAAACCGTGATATTGTAAGAATTTATTTTTCCTTTTTTCAGTTCACTGATTGCTTTCTGGTCTACGGCATACTCGTCGTGCTCTTTCACATACCAGTCTGCATAAGGTGCTTTTAAAAGCTGCTCCTTTAACTGGGTTCCGAGAAGCATTTTACCGTCGTTGGTGGTTTCAACTTCACGGTTTACCACTACTTTCTGTGCGCTGGCCTGCTGAGCCGTAAAAGCCAGGCATGAAACAACGGCAATATTTGTAAGTGTTTTTTTCATATTATTTTTCAATGATGGTCTTTAAATCGGCAGGAGAGTAGTATTTGTTTTTCAGGACTTTATGGTCTGTCTTCCGGTATACATTGTATTTTTCCCCTGATTTTTCATAAAAAGAGTCCACTTCCTTTGCTTTGTAAAATTCAACCGTTTCCTGAGCCTGTTCTTCATTGTCGCAGGCTTTGGACATATTGGAACGCTGAACTTCGCTGAACAGTTCTGCAAATTTACTGCCAAGCCCGAATTCCAGTACCGCACCGCTTAATACATACTGCAGATCACATAAAGCATCGGCAATTTCTACGATATCCTGATCTTCGATGGCCTGTTTCAGTTCATTTAATTCTTCCTGTAAAAGCTCAACTCTGAGGCTGCATCTTTCCGGGGACGGAATCTGCGGCGTTTCCAAAATGGGCGCTTTAAAAGTGGTGTGGAATTCTGCTACCTGGTTCAGACTGTCAATTTTATCCATGAATATTTATTATTTAAGGCAAATATAAAAATAAGGAATCAGATATTAGGGATTAGGACTTGAGTTTTTCATGTGTTTTGTCATTGTGATGAAGGAGAATTTATTTCAATGATATTAAATTGCAGTTAATGCTTACTCATATTAAAAAAAGACTGCCCGTTTCCGGACAGCCTTTTCTCAGTGGTTAATTGAGCGGGTGATTAGTTTTTGATGAATCTTTTGGAGATTTCTCCGATCTGGATCATATAAGCACCTTTGATAAGGTTGCTTACATTCGCCGATCCTCTTTCAAGTTTTCCTGAGTTAATTAGTTTTCCACCCATATCGAAGATTCTGTAATCTTCATTCGTCGTATTTGAAATATGTAAAATATCTTTTGCCGGATTCGGATACAGCTTAACATCGGTCAATAGATCCTGAACAGAGATTTCGCCTCTTCCTGATGAAACAATATTTAGAGTATAGTCTTCCACCTGTCCGTAGGTATAAGAACCGCATGATGATGAAGGAACTGAGTTATACTGCATCATCACCCTCATTCTTGTCGTTCCCACAGTTGCCGTTGACGGAATGGTAACAGATCCGGTGGCAGGGCTTGTTGTAGACCCTGTTTTTGACCAGGCCAGTTCTCCGCTGTCGGTAAAATCCCCGTCTCCGTTATAATCAATATAAACCGCATACGCTTCGTTGTAAACCGTTGATGTCCATACCGGAGTTACAGAAATGGCATAAGCGCTTCCTCTTGTAACGTTTGTAGAAACAGAAGTGAAGTTTTCATATCCTGCCGTTCCCGTAGAGGTATTGTTAATCGTTCCGAATTTTACATTCCCGATTCTTTCGTCGGCTGTATTGGTTGCTGAAGCAGCACAGTAAGAAACCGTACTTCCTGCAGAAGTGGTTACACTCACGGTATTGCTGGACGCTGAAACATTTCCTGCTGCATCTTTGGCCCTGACCGTGAAGCTGTAAGTCGTGGACGGGCTTAAGCTTGTTACCGTATAGGAAGTTGAAGCAGTAGAACCGATCAGAGATGAGCCCTGATAGACCTCATATCCCGTAACCCCAACGGCATCCGTTGCACCGGACCAGGAAAGGTTTGTGCTGGTGGAAGTTGTCCCGGAAGCTGAAAGGGCAGGAGCGGTAGGTGCTGTAACATCTACAGCTCCGGAACCTGCATTTACTGTAATATTGGCATTGTTGACATCAAAAAAGATATGGTTGGAACCTTTTACCATAATCCTTCCTGTAGTCGTGGATACATTCGGGATGGTTACTGCCTGGGAACCGTCATTTGGCGTTCCTGCCAGGAGTGTTGTCCAGGTTGTTCCTGAATTGGCAGACCAAAGGATATCTACGTTGGCTGCATTAACACCGTTGGCAGTGGTGCCTGCCACATTCCAGGTTACGGTTTGGGATGTCCCTCCGGAAAATGTAGCTGCCGAATTCTGTGAACTCACACTGAAAGGCCCGGCGGTTCCGTTTACCGTAATTACAGCATCGTCGGAATTGTTTCCGGAACCTCCGGCGCGGTTATCTCTGACAGTAAATCTGAAATTGTAGTTTCTGGCTACATTGGATAACGCTTCCACTGTAATTTCAGAGCCTGCCGTTGTGGTGGCGCCTGCTAAAACGGAAGCCATTCTCGGGAAATAACGTACAGGAGAAGCCGTTGGCGTCCAGGATCTGAACGTAGGCCCGGAAGCTTTCGTGGCACTCGCTGCGGAACTTGCTCCCGTCTGTGAAGATGAAGCATTGTCAATCTGTTCCCAGATATAAGTCAATGCATCGCCGTTGGCATCCGTTCCGGTTCCTGTTAACATGAAAGGTGTTCCTTTCGGGATGGTATAATCTGAACCGGCATTGGCTGTAGGAATGGAATTTCCTGTGCTGGTGCTTACCGGGCAGGTTTTTGCTTTGATATTATTGGTAATCTGCTGAATACTGATAGCATGGAAGAACGCGTCCGAATGCGGCTGTACATCCTGGCTTGTGATTCCTGCATAGCCCATAATGGTGGATCCGGATCCCGGTTCCATATTCACACCCGTTCCTTCATTGGTATTTGAAAATGTATGGTTGCCTCCAAACTGATGCCCCAGTTCATGCGCTACGTAATCGATATCGAAATTATCTCCAGAAGGGATGCCGTCTGAAGGTGAAGTATACCCGCTTCCTTTGGAACCGTTGGTACACACACAGCCGATACAGCCTGCATTTCCGCCGCCGCCGGAAGCTCCAAATAGGTGGCCGACATCATAATTGGCTTCACCGATAACCGAAGTCAGGGTAGACTGAAGCTGCGAGTTCCAGTTGTTCATCTGGGCAGCAGGAGAATAAGGGTCAGTGGATGAATTGGTATAAATTACCGCATCATTGTTAGCGATCAGAACCATCCTTGCGGCAAAATCTTTTTCAAAAACACCGTTTACACGGGTCATGGTATTGTTCATAGCCGCCAGCGCATTTGCTTTGGTCCCTCCGAAATAGGAAGTGTATTCTCCCGTAGAAGACAATGCCAGCCTGAATGTTCTCAGTCTTGCATCATCTGCATTCGGTCTTGCAGCCAGGCCGGCAGTGTTTGAAACGCCTTTTTGGGCAACGTCGATCACAGTACATTCAAAGGTGCTTAAGTCATCTTTTTTGTCTGATTTTTTATAAACCACATATGTGGAAAGATCTTTTGAATAAGGCTCGATAAAAACGGCAGATTTGTCACCGTAAATTTCCATGGATGATAACCCGAGCGGGGAAATGCTGAAGTATACGGTAGAATTTGAATCTCCGAAACCTTCTCCGATGTAAGATTTGATATCCGGATATTTTGAAGCCAGCTGAGGCTCGAAATTGGAATTCTCCCTTACTTTGAAGTTTTCCATTCTTCCTTCAGCATTCGGAAAAGAAATGATAATCTCTGATTTTTCTCCTGCGGCCAATCTTTTTGGAGCTTTTGAAAGAACAGCTTTTAAGCCGTTAAAATCCAGGCTGTAAATTTTAGGATTGATGATGTTTTTTTTATTTTCAAAGATTTCTGAAGATGTTCTTTTTGAATCTGCAGACCACAGGCGGTCAGTCTGCGCGAAAGAAATGCCCGATAGAAAAAGCATCCCAAGCACTGATAATTGTTTTTTCATATAAATTCTCTTTAGATTGTGAATTATCAAATCTAATGAAAAATTATTTATGGAAAACAAAATTTTTTAAGAAATTTTTAGAGTTTTAGAATAAAAAGCTATGCGAATCATGGTATGTCAGTATTTCTCTATTTTCTCATAAAAATAAATAGCACCCGCAGAATACGGATGCTATTTACTTATTGACGGTATAAGTCTAATTTTTTCTTTCTGAAATATTATTTTGTAATATCTCTTCCGATAACCAGTCTCTGAATTTCGGAAGTACCTTCTCCGATGGTGCAGAGTTTAGAATCCCTGTAGAATTTCTCAGCAGGGAAATCTTTGGTATATCCATATCCGCCGAAGATCTGAACTGCATTGTTTGAGATTCTTACACAGGCTTCTGAAGCATACAGCTTAGCCATGGCACCTTCTCTTGTCATCTTCTGCTTGGCGTTTTTCAGGGTAGCCGCTCTCTGAATCAGCAATTCAGAAGCATCAATTTCCGTTGCCATATCCGCAAGCATGAAGTTCACAGCCTGGAATTCTGAAATGGATTTACCGAACTGGTGTCTTTCTTTAGCATATTTCAGAGCTGCTTTATAGGCACCTCTTGCCGTTCCCAGACTTAAAGCTGCGATAGAGATCCGGCCGCCATCAAGGATTTTCATTGCCTGTTTGAAACCTTCTCCCACTTCTCCTAAACGGTAAGCATCCGGAACTCGTACATTGTCAAAAATCAGTTCTGCAGTTTCCGAAGCCCTCATTCCCAGTTTATTTTCTTTTTTACCGGAAGAAAAACCTGGCATCCCTTTTTCTAAAACAAAAGCTGTTGAGTTATTCTTGGCTCCGATTTCACCGGTTCTTGTCATAACTACGGCAATATCTCCTGAGATCGCGTGGGTAATGAAGTTTTTGGCTCCGTTAATGATCCATCCGTCGCCATCCTTTACGGCAGTGGTAGACATTCCTCCGGAATCAGAACCGGTATTGTGCTCCGTAAGCCCCCATGCTCCGATTACTTTACCGGACGCCAGCTGAGGAAGCCATTTTTTTCTCTGCTCTTCATTCCCGAATTCATAAATATGGTTGGTACAAAGTGAATTGTGTGCCGCTACAGAAAGCCCGATTGAAGGATCTACCTGAGAGATCTCATCCAGGATCGTAACATATTCATGATAACCAAGACCAGAACCTCCGTATTGCTCAGGGATAACAATTCCCATGAAACCCATTTCTCCTAATTCATGAAATAAATCTTTAGGGAAAGTCTGACTTTCATCCCACTCCATAATATTAGGCCTGATATTCTTTTCAGCAAATTCCCTTGCTGTTTCAGCTATCATTTTAATGTTGTCAATAGTCTCTGTATTCATATAGATAATAGTTAATTCCCAAAGATAACCAAATTGACGGAACGCCCAAAAAAATTATTCGGGCCATAAAATTTAATGTCCAAAATTTTAATACTCAACTTTTTATGTTCTTAAAATTAATAATCTTTTAATAAAAATTTCGGAAATCCGAGTTGATTAATTAACTATTTTAGCCTTTTAATTTTAAAGCATGAAAAAAATTCTACTTCCTATACTTTTTATCTCCTCATGTTTTGCCGCTCAGGCGCCGGCAGGATATTATTCCGGGGCTGCAGGGCTCACGGGATATTCATTAAAATCAAAACTTCACGATATTATTTCCGCAAAGAACGTCAACTGGCATTATGGTGATCTGAACAACTATTACAACCAGACGGATCTTGACCGGTATTATGACCATGATGCCACGAATACCACTTTTTTCCTGGATATCTATTCTGAAATTCCAACGGGGGCAGATGCTTATGAATATACGAGTGCCAATATCATCGGGAGTGCCGGAGCGGAAGGATTGGGCTGGAACCGGGAACACATGATGCCTCAGAGTACTTTCTACAGCAATTACCCGATGTATTCAGATCTGTTTTACGTGGTGCCTACCGATGCAAGGATTAACCAGTTAAGGAGCAATTACCCGTACGGAATCGTAGGGTCTACCATTTATTATACGTTTACCAATTCTTCAAGGATCGGGAATTGTGCCATTCCGGGATCGGCGTATACAGGACGTGTTTATGAACCGATTAATGAGTTTAAAGGCGATATAGCCAGAAGCCTGTTGTACTTTGCCGTACGGTATGAAGGAAAGCTAGGCACTTTTAATTTTAACAACAATGCAAATCCCGCTTCTGATACCAATCCGCTGGATGGAACGGAAGAACGGGCTTATGATCCGGCATATATGGCCATGCTTCTGCAGTGGCACCAGCAGGACCCGGTTTCGCAGAGGGAAATCGACAGGAATAATGCGGTGTACGCACTGCAGAAAAACAGGAACCCGTTTATTGACAATCCGTCATGGGCAAATGCCATCTGGGGACAAACTCCTGATACAGCAGCGCCACAGGCTCCGTCTAACCTTACAGTTACCCAGAACAGTGCATATTTTACCACATTAAGCTGGGCACCAGGCACAAGCAGTGATGTTATCGGGTATAAGATTTATCAGAATGGAACTTTAATAGCCTCAACAAAAAACTCATCAATAACTATTGATCATTTAACGTCTTCTACAACATATACCTTTACGGTAAAGGCTTATGATAACGGATATCTCCTGTCTCCGGACAGCAATACTGTTTCTGCCACCACTTTAGCAACGGATGTATATGCCAGGGATTTATTTATATCCAAATACCTTGAAGGAACGGTAGACAATAAAGCCCTGGAAATTACCAATAAGACAGGGCATCCTGTAAATTTAAACGACTACAGGTTGTCTATCCAGCTGCCGAGCGGAAGTAATTATTATTTTCCGGCTCCTTATGAACTGGAAGGTATTGTCCAGAACAATGAAACATTTGTTGTGCTGAATCCCAATTCAAATTTCTCCTGCTACACCATTGATCAGTCCAGGTTCGTGACGGCGGCTCCGCAGATGACCTATTCGGGAAGCCAGTACCTGGAGCTGAGGTATAAAGGTACTTCGGTTGATGCTCTTGGAACAGTAGGTGTAAATAATTCTTCGGTCCTGGGCAATGTTTCCCTGTACAGGAAAACGGCGGTTAATCAGCCGTCAGCAACATTCAACATCAGTGAATGGGATGCTTATGCAAGCAATTACTGCCAGAATCTGGGAACACTTTCTGCCGGCGAAGTAAATTTATCAGGAAATGATTTCAGGCTATACCCGAATCCTGTCCATGACCATATTTTCGTTACCGGAAAGATTGACCATATACAATCTGCACAGATCCTGGATTTTTCCGGAAAGCTGATCTACCGTGAAAGCCGGCCATTCAGAAACAAAAAAAGTATTCCGGTTCAGGATATTCCGGCAGGCTCCTACCTGCTGAAACTGGATGATAAGGTTTATCAGTTTATTAAAAAATAAAAACAGCTTCAATAATTAGAAGCCTTAAAAATAATTTAAGTTTTCAGTCCGGGGTTTCAAACAAAGTTTGAAACCCCGGATTTTACAGGGCAATTTAAAAAAGATCATCTTGTACTGTATCTCGTGAAAAATGTTTAAATTGGTATTTCTTTCGCATACGTGCAAATGACAGAATAAACCATAAAGAAGCCGAATCATGGATACACCGAATTACAGAATGCCTTTTGTGCCGTCAACCCTTATGACGGAAGGTGGAAGCATTGACACCTGTGACATGGGTGAAAGCATTGCCCACAACATCATGCTGCTGATTACCACAAAAAAAGGGGAGAACAGGTATGATGAAAACTACGGCAATGATGTCTGGAACCTGGAATTTGATAACGGAGTCACCAGTGCGGTATGGGAAAATGTATTCATTAAAAGCTTAAAAAGGCAGATCCAGGAATATGAACAGAGAATTGTTCAGCCCCAGATCGATGCCCATCTGCAAATTGTTGAACACAGCTACGATACCAAAGAACATACAGAAATCAAGAAAAAAGTAAAAATAGCCATCAATGCAAAAATGGAAGCAACGGGAGAGCGTTTCAGCTTTTCCACAGAACTGTTTTTGAGCCCGATGTCGATTGACTAAAAGATTATAAACGGTAACCAGAATTATGAATTTAGACCAGAATATCTATTCCAAAGAATCCGTAAAAGCGAGAATGCTTCAGAACGCGACCAAAGTGTGGGGACTGAAAAGCCCGCAGTCTCTGGATCCTTTTGTAAAACTGCTGATTGATGCCTTCAGCACTGAAGTTTTTAAAGCGAACAACGAAATACAGACGGTAAATGCCAGAATTTTAGAAAAACTGGCGAAATTACTTACCCCTTCTATTTATACCCATCCCGTTCCCGCACATGCCGTTGCTTTCACACAGCCTTATGAATCATCAGAAGTCCTGCTTGAACACACAGAGTTTTTCTTCAGAAAGCAGATGACTTCCACCGTTAAAGCAGAATCTGACAAACAGATCAATATCCCCTTTACGCCGGCAGGTAATGTTAAAATCAATAAAGTACAGACTGCCATTATGTTTGTCGGGAACACCTGCTACAGCATAGACGAGCGGCTGAATAAAATCCCGATTGCAAGATTTCAGGGAAGGCCGGAGGATTACAGGAAAGTAACCATCGGGATTGATGTTACGAAATATTCCAATGAAACGTTTCCCAAATATGTAAGCATTTACTGCTCCAATCCTGCGTTTGAGCACCTTGATTTTACCTATAAACTGCTGCCGTATATTACGGTTTCGAGCAACGGAAATCCGTTATTTGTAAGGGAGGGCCTGACTTATCTTACCGGTAACCAGCCGGACGGATATGAACAGATGTTCCATGAACAGTCTATCCGGACCAAGCTTATTGAAGATGTGAAAAGCATTTACCGCCATAAGTTTATAGAAATTACAGGACTGTCTGACCGACTGTTTTCAGAACCCGGAAAGCTTCCGCAAAACCTGGCTTTTGTAGATTATAAAGAAGAGATCACGAAATATATTGATGGCAAACGCTATTTGTGGCTGACCTTCGATTTTCCGCCACAGTTTTCCTCTGAAATTTTAGATAACTTTTCTTTTGTGCTGAATGCATTCCCGATTTACAACCGGGGCTGGAAAAAAACAGAGTACAGCCTTGACATTATGGGGAACAATATTCCTTTGGTAACCGATGAAGGCGAACATTTTTTATATGTTGACGAAGTTCAGGACGGCGAAGGGAGAAAATATACGGAAATTCCTTTTACGCCGACCGATGACCTGAAAAAAGGCCTTTATACGGTAAGAAAAGGAGGTATGGAGCGTTTCACCAACAGGAATGCGGTAGATATGATTGCCAATGTGCTTGAGCTGACAAGGGATGAAATTGCAGCATTCTCCTTGCTGAACAGGGATAACGTAAAAGGGGTTTTAAGCGAAATGTCAGATAAGATGAAATCAATGGTTCAGAAAGTAAATAATGCAAGGAGGAGCGTTAAGCAGGAGCTGAATTACGTGATCATGGAGCCGGTGGAAAAAACAGACCATACCTATGCTTCCTTCTGGATTACCCATTGCAAATTAGCCAACCACATGCGTCCCGGAACCGAATTGTCTAACCAGCTTAAATCACAGACCCTTGTCCTTCTTACCGAAACGATTGGCGGAGCCGAAGAACAGAGAGGAACCGACAGCATTCAGGCCTACAAATATGCACTGACCACCAGGGATAAAATTATTTCCCTTGAAGACGTGAAGAATTACTGTAGGATGATAATGAAGGATGAACTGAAAGAAGTGCGTGTAAAACGGGGAACCATGATCAGCAACAAGCCCAAGGAAGGATTTATCCGGACCGTTGAGGTGGAAATCATTCCGCAGAATTATACTTTTTACGGAAGGGTGTACTGGGAAAACATGGCCAATATTCTCCGGAACCAGATTATTTCCAAAGCCATAGACGGCATAGAATACCGGGTAAAAATCACCAATGAAGATGCTGATTTTTAAATTCGGAAAATGATAAACACAACCGGTGAAATATCATCGGTTTTTTATTTATTTAAAGATTGTCTGTAATTTGTCATACAAAAACGTTGCTTTCATGGTTAAATAAAAGTATTTGTGAGCCTTAAAGAAGGTAACAGTGAAAAATATTGCTGGCTTGTATAAATAAAGATTATTTTAAACTTCTGATAGTAAAAATTAAAGCTTAACAATCTGTGTAATCTGTGGGGCATTATTTATAAACTAATTCAAATGAGTTTTAAACGATTTCTTCTTTTCAGAATAAGTCAGGCCTGTTCAAAATCAAAATACAAGTATACTAAACTGATCATTCATTCAGAATAAATTCCTGTGTATTTAAGTAAGCATTCTAACATTTTTTAACACCGGAAATTCCATAAAAATCCGTAATTTTGCACTGCGTGATTTTCATGTAGGATCACACCAAATTATGAGTAAATCAACAGAATATATAGAAGTTTACGGTGCACGCGAGCACAACCTTAAAAACATCAACGTTAAAATTCCGCGCAACGAACTGGTTGTGATTACAGGGCTTTCCGGAAGCGGGAAATCCTCACTGGCTTTTGACACGATCTTTGCGGAAGGGCAGCGCCGTTATATCGAAACATTTTCCGCTTATGCGCGGCAGTTTCTGGGAGGGCTGGAACGTCCGGATGTCGATAAAATAGAAGGGCTTTCCCCTGTTATCGCCATTGAGCAGAAGACCACCAATAAAAACCCGCGTTCAACGGTAGGAACCGTTACCGAGCTGTATGATTTCCTGAGACTTTTATATGCAAGGGTTTCGGATGCCTATTCTCAGACTTCAGGGAAGAAGCTGGTAAGCTATACCGAAGACCAGATCCTGGAAACCATCAAACAGAATTACAGCGGTGAAAAAATCATGCTGATGGCACCGGTTGTACGTTCCAGAAAAGGGCATTACCATGAGCTTTTTGTACAGATGGCCAAAAAAGGCTACGGACAGGCAAGAATTGACGGTGAACTGCAGGATATCGAGTATGACCTGAAACTGGACCGTTATAAAACCCACGATATTGATATTGTCATTGACCGCTGGATCATCGGTGAAAGCGCTTCTGAAAGCAGAATGGAAAAATCCCTGCGCACAGCAATGGATATGGGAGACGGGATTATCGGAATCCAGAAGCTGGGAGGTAAGGATATTGAATATTTTTCTAAGAACCTGATGGATGCCGAGACCGGGCATTCCCTCGCTTTACCGGAACCCAATACGTTCTCGTTTAACTCACCGAAAGGAAGCTGCCCGAGCTGTAAAGGACTTGGGATGATCAAAAAAATCAACACCGATCATTTTGTAGAAAATCCGAAGCTGTCAGTCAATCAGGGAGGCTTACTGCCTCTGGAAGATATCAAATCCAACAAATGGATCCTTGCCCAGATTAAAAGCATCCTGGAGATTTTCGGGCTGGGACTTACAACGCCTTTTAAAGACATTCCGGAAGAAGCACTGGATTATATCTACAACGGCTGCCATAAAGAATTTAATAAAGACTTACGGTACGCAGGCATCACCAAGAAAATTAAGATCAGTTTTGACGGGCTGGTTCCTTTCATGGAAGAATTGATTGAAGAAAGGGAATCTTATGAAGCTATTTTACTGGAAAGGCATTTCACCACCGAAGAAACCTGTCCGGAATGTAAAGGAACGCGTCTTCAGCCGTCAAGCTTAAGTTTTAAAATCGACGGAAAAAATATTGCTGAGGTTAACGGATTGAGCTTAATTGATCTGAAGGAATGGCTGGCGGATGTCCGCGGTAAATTCTCGGAAAAAAATGCCATCATCGCCCACGAGATTTTAAAAGAAATCGAAACCCGCCTTCAGTTCTTGCTGGATGTCGGCCTGGATTACCTGAGCCTGAGCCGGAGTTCAAGAACCCTGTCCGGAGGGGAATCCCAGAGAATCCGTCTGGCAACACAGATCGGATCTCAGCTCGTTAATGTCCTGTATATCCTGGATGAACCGAGTATCGGGCTGCACCAGAGGGACAATGAAAGGCTGATCAACTCCTTGAAAAACCTTCGCGACATCGGAAATTCCGTTCTGGTAGTGGAGCATGACAAGGATATGATTATGGAAGCCGATGAGGTACTGGATATCGGGCCGAGAGCCGGAAAATTCGGTGGTGAAATCCTTTGGCAGGGAAAACCGAAAGACCTGATCAAAGCAGATACCATCACAGCTCAGTACATCAACGGAAAAAGGAAAATCGAAATCCCGGCGGAAAGGCGTGCCGGAAACGGAAAGCATATTATCCTGAAAGGAGCTACCGGAAACAACCTTAAGAATGTCACGCTTGATGTTCCTTTGGGGAAATTAGTCGTGGTTTCAGGAATTTCCGGAAGCGGTAAATCTTCATTGATCAACGGAACATTGTATCCGATTCTCAATAAGCATTTTTACAGAGCGGTCCAGGAGCCTTTGCCATACAAGAAAATTGAAGGCCTTGAGCATATTGATAAAATTGTAGACGTAGACCAGACCCCGATCGGGAGGACTCCGCGTTCAAACCCTGCCACCTACACGGGAATGTTTACGGATATCCGGAATCTTTTTGCAGAGCTGCCGGAAAGCAAAATCCGTGGATACAAACCGGGAAGATTCTCTTTCAACGTGAAAGGCGGAAGGTGCGAAACCTGTCAGGGCGGCGGTTTAAAAGTGATTGAAATGAACTTTTTGCCGGATGTATACGTGCATTGCGAAACGTGCAACGGGAAACGTTTCAACAGGGAGACCCTGGAAGTCCGTTACAAAGGAAAATCAATTTCCGATGTGCTGGAAATGACGATTGATGAGGCTGTAGATTTTTTCCAGCCGATTCCCAGGATTTTTGCACGGGTAAAAACGTTACAGGATGTAGGATTGGGATACATCACAATGGGGCAGCAGTCGACCACGCTTTCCGGAGGAGAAGCCCAGCGTATCAAGCTGGCGACGGAACTGGCCAAAAGACAGACCGGAAATACCTTATACATTCTGGATGAGCCGACAACCGGACTGCATTTTGAAGATGTTAAAATCCTGATGGATGCCATTAACCGCCTGGTGGAATTGGGAAATTCATTTATCATCATTGAACATAATATGGATGTGATCAAGCTGGCCGACCATATTATCGACGTTGGTCCCGAAGGCGGAAAACATGGCGGACAGATCGTGGCCCAGGGCACACCGGAAGAAATTGTAAAGTCGAAGAAAAGTCTGACCGGAAAGTTTTTGAAGAAGGAACTGCAATAGAGTTATAGATATATTGATTATTTAACAATATATTCATCGATGAATCATAACCTCTCTATGTCAGCCAGAATGGTTGTTTTTGCAGTTGTTATGCTTCCTGTTTTGGTGATTGTAACATTATGCGATAAGGAATTCAGGAAAGAAAATTCAAAGACGATTTCAGCTGCAAAACCGCTTATTTTTTCCTATGCAAAAAAGGAAATGGCTGAGGTTGATCTGTTTATTGCTGAAATTAAAGAATTATTTTTTTAAAATCTATTATAAGGTTGATAATTTGATTCCAATACATATACAGATGAGCAGAATCCACTGGCTTTATGAAAATAAATAAATTACTGAAGGTGATGCAAAATTTATCATTGAGCAGTTAGAAAGCAAGCGGATCATTGAAGGATTATAAAACAAGATCTGGCTGAATTTGATTAATTCAGCCTTTTTCATGCATGAATTTAATTCTGCAATATTAAATTTTCAACATCTATAAAATTTATATCATTGATAATCAATATTATACATTTTAATGTTAACCAAATGTTAATAGAGTATTAATTTAGTATGAATTATTTCATAACTTTGATAAAGAGATACAATAAAATAAGTTCAATCTATAAAATCAAATCGTTATGAAAAATAAAATTCAGATATTCTTTGCTTCACTTTTAGTATGCGGGTCTATAGCCGTTCTTAATACAGTTAAAGCACAGACAACCGATACAAATGCCAATACCATCCAGGAAGTTAAATTATATAAAAATGATGCCTTTACGGAGATTAGGGAGATGCTGATTGATAATTTCGACTTTACCGGTGGGGATTATAAACAGGGAGTTGTGAATTCCGAAGTAAAATTTGAAATCGCACCCAACGGAAAAATTGTAAATATCCGTTCCAAAGGAGACTGTAAAAACGTGAGCAAAGAAATTGAAAACGTATTGAGGGGTTCTTATTACAAAACAGGCAAGAAAACATCAACTGCTGATATGATGGCTTATACTTATGTAATGCCGGTGACATTGGAAATTTATAACCGATAAATTAAAAATTCATAATATTTTATATTGTAAAAGCCATACAGAATCCTGTGTGGCTTTTAATTTTAAAACACCGGATCGTGAATATTTTAACCAGGAAATATAATAACTGTTGAAAGGCTGCGTTTATAGAGAACAATCAATACAATTAAAACGATATGAAAAATTTAAAAAAACTCAGCAAAGCAGATCTGAAATCGGTGTACGGCGGACAGCCCAAACAATACTGTGTGTATTGTGAACGCCTGAACAAAACAGTATGCAGCAACGTACAGATCAGTACATGCCCTTAAAAAATGAAGCCGCTCCGTTTATTCGGGGCGGCTTTATTGTACAGCTATTCAGCATCGGAAACAAAATTCCGTAAACTTGTTTTCAGGTCTTTTATATCCGGATTGTCACCGAAATTGATATTGTCAACTTTCCAGTTACCTTCAGTTTTCACCAGTTTTACCTGATCCGTCCAGACCGTTTTAGGCGAAAACGCAGCATTTTCAAGTTCAACATCTACTGTTACCGACTTGTCCGATGGATCTTCTGTACGGATTTTCTTTATCTTATATGAAGTAAATCCTTCATACTGGCTGGTAAAAACAGAACCTTCCAGCAGTATAGGCTTATCGTCCGGATATTCGCTTTTTTTAATTCTTTCCATATCTGCTTTGGATACACTGACTGCATCCTGGAGGATCTTTTTCAGTTCAGGGGAAAACAGGTCTTCATTAATAGGTTTGTCATAAAGTTCTTCACCAGATGCACCGTACGTGGTGTAAAGCTGATTGATGCGTTGGGTGATATCCTGATCAGCGTGGATTTCTGTTTTTTTGCATGCTGTAAAAATAAGCCAGATGCTCAGCAGTAAGAATAATGGTTTCATAATCGGATTTAACGGTTGTTTTGTGAATTTACAAATTTTTAGTTTAAGATAATTTTAATATTCCGGCATACCATATAAATTAATACATTTGATCCCCTAATAAAAGTATTGTGAATCCTATTTTAGATGTCGTTGTCCGCTCGCTCTGTGTATACCTTTTCATGGTTATCGCCATACGCCTTTTTGGCAAGAACCAGCTTTCACAGCTCAATGCCGGGGATGTCGTTCTGCTTTTGCTGATTTCCAATGCCGTACAGAATGCAATGGTGGGCCAGGACACCTCCCTTCAGGGCGGGCTGATTGCTGCCCTTGTTCTTTTTGTTGCGAATTTTATTGTTAAAAGATTGATGTTTTCCAGTCAGAAATTTGAAAGTTTTCTGGAAGATGACCCTGTCATTCTGGTGAAGGACGGAATTGCCGATCAGCATGCACTGAATAAAGTTAAGATCAGTATGGGAGAGCTTGAAGAAGCTGTCAGGGAACATGGTGTTGACGGAATTGAGCATGTAAAGCTGTCTATTCTTGAAGTGGATGGGAATATCAGTGTCATATCGCAGGATGAAAAAAGCAAACAGACCCATTATTCCAGGATTAAAAGGAAAAACAAAAAGAAATACCGTTAGTGTAGTTTATTCCGAATGTAGAATGTTTTGAAATCCTATTTCCTTGTCCAAGTCTGAAGCAGGGCTTTTTGAATAATCTGGCATTATCCTTGATGCTCTATCTGCGAAATTTGAAAAAGTGAAAAAATGAAAGGACTGATTACAGTATTCGGAATCGTGACTTCAGCTTTGCTGCTGACTTCATGTGTTGTTCAGCAACATCCGGGAAGAAGAGGGATGCCGCCCGGGCATGCGAAAAGAATACACGTATATGAAAAACGGGGGCACGGCCATCACAAACACAAAGGCCATCACGGCAGAGGGCGCGGACACGGGCATCACAGATAACATGAGAAAGATAATGAGAAGCACTGAATTTTTGGTGCTTCTTCTTTTTAATACCATAAGTTTTACTCCGGATAATACAGTTGGCATCTGTATTGATGACTTTACCCTGAATTAAAAAAAGGAATTATGAAAAAAGTATCTAAATTAATGATGATCCTGGCTCTGGCTGCCGTTGTATCTTCATGCCTGCACCGTCCGCCTGCACCTCCAAGACCTCCGAAACCGCCTCACCACGGCAGATAAGATGAATTAAAAAGCCCGGATTATATTCCGGGCTTTATGCATTTTAAGGATCAATTATACAGGATCTCTGATGTTTTCCTGTTATCGCCGTTACATTCTCGAAGTTCTTGTATTGAGAAAAGTATTGAATATCATCACTTCCTGTCCGAATTTCGTTTCAATCCGTTCTGAAATATTCTGCAATTCGCTTTTAACAAAATCTTCCCTTACTTCCTGATTGTCAAAAAGGAGAAGGAGGTTATAGTTTTTACCTTCATCAATATAGTCACTGTGCACTTCAGAAAGGATATATTTATTGACATCCATCAGGTTTTCCGCCATTAAAACGAGCGTTTCATTCATGTAAATTTCCCATTCCGCAAGATTCTCTTTTGTACAGTGGAAGGTTATGCTCAACATGCTCATATTTTATGAATTTTTAAGATTGTATGCGTAAAATTTACCGTAAAAATCGGTAAATTTTTCGTAAATTAGCCCGTTAATTAAAAATACAAAAAGATAATTTTCAGACGTACCGCTAAGGGTCTGATTATCATTATAATAAAATTGTTTATGCAAAAAGAAGGAGAAAGACTGATTCCTATCAACATTGTTGATGAAATGAAGTCGTCTTATATCGATTATTCGATGTCAGTTATCGTGTCAAGAGCGTTACCTGATGTAAGAGATGGCTTAAAACCTGTTCATAGAAGAGTACTTTACGGTATGTATGGATTAGGGGTTTTTTCTAATAGGAAATATTTAAAATCCGCGAGAATTGTTGGGGACGTTTTGGGTAAGTACCACCCGCATGGAGATTCTTCCGTTTATGATGCCATGGTAAGAATGGCCCAGGACTGGAGCCTGCGTTATCCCCAGGTTGACGGCCAGGGTAACTTTGGTTCAATGGACGGCGACCCGCCTGCAGCAATGCGTTATACCGAAGCAAGATTGAAAAAGATCTCTGATGAGATTCTTTCGGATCTGGACAAGGAAACGGTAGATTTTCAGAATAACTTCGACGACAGTTTACAGGAACCGACAGTAATGCCTTCAAAAATCCCGAACCTTCTGGTAAACGGAACTTCAGGTATCGCAGTAGGGATGGCCACGAATATGGCCCCTCACAACTTAACGGAAGCGGTTAATGCCATCTGTGCCTACATTGATAACAGAGAAATCACCATTGATGAGCTGATGCAGCATATCATTGCTCCGGATTTTCCTACCGGAGGGATTATCTATGGATATGACGGTGTAAGGGATGCGTTCCATACCGGAAGAGGAAGGGTCGTGTTAAGAGCAAAAGTGGCTTTTGAAGAAATCGGTAACAGGAATGCTATTATTGTCAACGAAATTCCATATCAGGTCAATAAGGCTGAAATGATCTCGAAAACAGCTGATCTGGTAAAAGATGATAAGATTCCGGGGATTTATGAAATCAGAGACGAATCTGACAGACGGGGTCTTCGTATCGTTTATGAACTTAAAAATGATGCGATTCCTAATGTTGTCTTAAACTTATTATACAAATATACTTCTCTTCAGACTTCCTTCAGTGTCAACAGCATTGCTTTGGTACATGGAAGACCGGAACAGCTGAACCTGAAAGACATTATCCATCATTTCGTAGAGCACAGACACGAAATCGTTATCAGGAGAACTGAGTACGAACTCAGAAAAGCTAAAGAAAGAGCGCATATCCTGGAAGGTTTCATGAAAGTGATCGGAACGCAGGACTCATTGGATAAAGCCATTGCTATTATCCGTCACAGCGCGAATCCGCAGGCGGCAAAAGAAGGGTTGATTACAGAATTCGAGCTGTCTGACATCCAGGCGCAGGCTATTCTAGATATGCGTCTTGCCCGTCTTACAGGGATGGAGCTTGACAAGATCCGTGATGAGTACGACACCATTATGAAGGAAATTGCTGATCTTGAAGATATCCTGGTTAATGAGCCGAGAAGATTTGAGATTATTAAAGGTGAACTGGTTGAAGTAAGAGAAAAATACGGTGACGAAAGAAGAACGGAAATCGATTTTTCAGGTGGTGAAATGTCAATTGAGGACATCATCCCGAATGAATCTGTGGTTCTTACCATTTCTCACGCAGGCTATATCAAAAGAACTTCACTTTCAGAATATAAAATACAGAGCAGAGGCGGCGTAGGAAACAGGGCGGCTACCACAAGGGACGAAGACTTCCTGGAGTATATCGTTTCCGCAACCAACCACCAGTATATGCTGTTCTTTACGGAAAAAGGAAGGTGTTACTGGCTGAGGGTATTTGAAATCCCTGAAGGTTCCAAAACATCCAAAGGACGTGCTGTCCAGAACCTGATCAATATTGAGCCGGATGATAAGATTAAAGCATACATCAGGACCAATAACCTGAAAGATTCAGAATACGTCAACCAGATGAGCGTGGTGATGGTTACGAAAAACGGTACCATCAAGAAAACTTCGCTTGAAGCTTATTCAAGGCCGAGAATCAACGGGGTAAATGCCATTGAAATCAGGGATAATGACCAGTTGTTAGGGGCTTACCTTACCAACGGAACTTCCCAGATTATGATCGCGACCAAAAACGGTAAATGTATCCGTTTCCCTGAAGAAAAAGTAAGAGAAGTGGGAAGAGGCTCTATCGGGGTACGCGGAATCAGTATGGATGATAATGATGAAGCCATCGGTATGATTGTAGTTAATGATCTTGAAAACGAAACGGTTCTTGTGATCTCTGAAAAAGGATACGGAAAAAGAACTGCTGTGCTGGACTATAGGGAAACCAACAGAGGCGGAAAAGGGGTAATTACCCTGAACATTACCGAAAAAACAGGAAACCTGATCGCCATCCAGAATGTAACGGACGAAGACGGACTGATGATCATCAACAAATCTGGCGTAGCCATCCGTATGAATATGGATGAAATGAGGGTGATGGGAAGAAATACACAGGGTGTAAAAATGATCAACCTTAAGAAAAATGACGAAATTGCAGCCATTGCAAAAGTAGAAATGGACAAAGAGGTGGAAGAAGTGATTGAACAAAGCGAAGAAGGAGCAGAAGCTTTGGCTGAAACCCCTGAAAACAATGCAGAAATACCTCAGGCTGAAGAAGGCCAGGACCCTGCAGAGGGAAATGAGAATTCTGGTTCTGAAGAACAATAGTATACAATTAATATAAAATAGTGATTATGAAAAAGCTAATTTTAGGTATGGCTATCGTAGCATCAGCTTTTGCTTTCGGGCAGAAAGCGGGAGATGCAAACGCTAAGCTACAGGAAGCTAACAAAGCGGCAATGGATGCGTATGGTGCAAAAAACTATGCAGCTGCTGCCCCTAAGTTTATGGAAGTTTACAACTTGCTTAAAACAAGTGGTCAGGATAATAAAGTGTATATGTATTACGCAGGTCTTAATTATGCTTTGGCAAATGACATAGACCAGGCTACAAAAATCTATTCAGATCTGATCAACTCGGGTTACACAGGTGTGGAAACTACCTATACGGCGAAAGAAAACAAAACAGGACAGGTATCAAGCTATGATAAAGCTACCTGGGAACTGTTGAAAAAATCTTCATCCAAAGATTATTCTGATTTCAAAACAGAACAGTCTCCAAGTGTGGAAGCAGACCTGTATGAAACAATGTCAACCTTATTGTTAAACGCCAAGAAAAATGACGAAGCTTTGGCGATTATTGAAAAAGGCCTGGCAAAGTTCCCGAACAATGCTAAATTAAAAGAATACCAGGGAACAGCGTTATACGCTTCAGGAAATACAGATAAATTCATGGCGAATTTAAAAGAGCAGCTGGCTAAAAACCCTAATGATGCCACCAACTGGTATAATTTAGGTGTGCTTCAGGGTAAAAATCCTGAGACGGCAAACGAAGCCGTGGCCTCTTTCCAGAAAGCCATTGAGCTTAAACCTGATTTTTCCAATGCTTACCAGAACCTTGTGTACACGGTAATCGGGGACGATGAAAAAGCGGTAACCGATATCAATGCGGTAAGAAAAACGAAGCCGGATGAAGCGACCAAGTTAATTGAAGCCAGAAAGGAAAGGTTCATGAAAGCGACTCCTTATGCTGAAAAATGGTACCAGGCTGTACCTGCCGATATTAATAGTGTTCAGGTGTTAAAAGATATTTACAACACCACCAAGAATACGGCTAAGTATAATGAAATGAAAGCCAAAGAAACAGAGCTTAAGGCACAGCAGCCTAAATAATCCGGCGGGACCAGGATTAAATATACAAACCGGAGCATTTTTGTTCCGGTTTTTTTGTTGGCTGTTTTTAAAATGAAAAACAATACCAGGCCAGAAATAACCATTAATTGATACTTAAGATCGAATATATAACTAATTTAAAATCAGGTATTTTCAGGTGTTTCGTAAAACAGCAGGCTGTAAATTTCTGATCATAATAATAGGGTTGTTAAATAAAATATTCAGGTCTTGAAATTACTGTTGATTTCCTACATTATCCTCGAAAATCAACCTTGAAATTCTCTGCAATTCCGTATCTTTGAGAAAAATTTTTACAAAAATGATCGAGTGGAAAACCGCCAGGGAATACCAGGACATTACCTACAAAAAATGTAATGGTGTAGCGAGAATTGCGTTCAACAGACCGGAAATTCGCAACGCTTTCAGACCAAAAACAACTTCCGAATTATACGATGCTTTTTATGATGCTTCAGAAGATCCTTCCATAGGTGTCGTTCTTCTTTCAGGAGAAGGGCCGAGCCCGAAAGACGGAGGCTGGGCATTCTGCAGCGGCGGAGACCAGAAAGCGAGAGGGCACCAGGGATATGTAGGGGAAGACGGCAGGCACCGTCTGAATATCCTCGAAGTTCAGCGTCTGATCCGTTTTATGCCGAAAGTGGTCATTGCAGTAGTCCCGGGATGGGCAGTAGGCGGAGGCCACTCCCTTCATGTGGTTTGCGATCTGACACTGGCGAGTGAAGAACATGCGATCTTCAAACAGACGGATGCCGATGTTACCAGTTTTGACGGCGGTTACGGCTCTGCTTACCTTGCCAAAATGGTGGGACAGAAAAAAGCCCGCGAAATTTTCTTTTTAGGGAGAAACTATTCCGCTCAGGAAGCTTTGGAAATGGGAATGGTCAATGCCGTAATTCCTCATGCTGAACTGGAAGATACCGCTTATGAATGGGCACAGGAAATTCTGGCCAAATCCCCAACCTCGATCAGGATGCTGAAATTCGCCATGAACCTTACCGATGACGGTATGGTGGGACAGCAGGTTTTTGCAGGTGAGGCTACACGTCTGGCTTATATGACCGAAGAAGCACAGGAGGGAAGGAATGCATTCCTTGAAAAAAGAAAACCGGACTTCGGAAAAGATCAGTGGATTTCATAAATAAGAAGTTAGAGGTTGGAAATTAGATATTAGACTATGCGGTTTAAAATCTAACTTCTAGTTTCTTATTTCTAATATCTAAATTATTATGTCAGATTGGATAAAAGCCGCAAGGCTTAGAACATTACCGCTTTCGTTAAGCGGGATTATCATGGGTTCATTCATTGCAAAATGGAGGCTGTATGGTGAAGGCGGAACCTGGGACTGGAAGATTTTTGCTCTCGCACTTTTAGTAACGCTGCTGTATCAGGTGTTATCAAACTATGCCAATGATTACGGAGACGGGGTAAAAGGGACCGATGCAAAAAGAGCAGTAGAGGCAGAATCAAGAGCCGTGGCTTCCGGAAGAATTACGGCAAATCAGATGAAAAGTGCCGTAATCCTTTTGTCCATCTTGTCTTTCGCGGCAACGGTGGCACTTCTGTATGTTGCTTTCATCCCGGAATATATGAATGAATTTTATATTTTCATCGGATTGGGAGTGGCAAGCATCCTGGCGGCAATCGGGTATACGGTGGGAAAAAAACCTTACGGGTACATGGGATTGGGTGATCTTTTTGTCTTTATCTTCTTCGGACTGGTTTCAGTATGCGGAAGTTATTTCCTCTTTACAAAAACATTCAGCTGGGATATGCTGCTGCCTGGAACTGCCATCGGAATGATGAGCATGGCCGTCCTGAACCTGAATAATATGAGAGACATTGAAAGCGACCGTTTATCAGGGAAAAACAGTCTTGCACTGAGGATCGGTTTCAAAAATGCCATGATCTACGAAATGGTCTTATTGCAGCTTCCGTTGATTTTAATGCTGGTGTTTTTCGGGGTTAACGGATTTTTCCAGACTCAGAATTACTATGTTTTTATTGTTATGATTTTACTCCTTCCGTTAATGAAACTGCGGAGGCAGATCATGGCTGTAAAAAATCCCAGGGAGCTTGATCCGTTTTTAAAGCAGGTTGGCATCATGACTTTTGTAATGGCTGTTCTTACGGCTTTCGGGCTTAATTTTTTCAGTTAAATGTTTCTGATGTAAAATGAAAAATATTTCAGTCTGTAAAATAACTTCCTGTTTGTCAGTTATATTGTCAATCGTGTTTTTTTATGAACTGACAGTTGCTTTTAGCAGTATTAAAGAATTGATTTCAGACATCAGTCTGACTGCTTTTATAGTTACTGTTTTTGTAATTCTTAATTTTTCAGTTTCAATTTTACTCTTAATTAAAAAATTAAATCCAAAATTAATTTTAATAGCTTTCCAGATAATAATAATCATTATAACAAATTGGGCATTGTATGAAATTTATTCTTTCAATGGAGTGACTGTCATACATTCTCAAACTGTTTCTTAATTCAAAATAAATTAAAATGAAAATACAATTTTTAGGACAAAACTGTTTTTTGTTCACCTACAAAGACAAAACAATTTTAAGCGACCCTTTTTACAATTATAAAAAAGCGGAATCGGGCTTTGATATTACCGCTCAGAAAATCGATTATATTTTGCTTACGCACGCACATGGAGACCATATTGCAGATGTGGAGGAAGTATTACAGTTTCATCCTGAAGCTACCGTTATCGCTGTCCCTGAAATCTGCGGGTATTTTAAAAGTGCAAAGAACACAGACGATGTAAACTTAGGCGGATCCGCAAAAATCGATGATCTCAGCATTGCCATGGTTCCGGCTCACCATACGAGTTCTTTCCCGGACGGAAGCTACGGAGGCGTTCCTGTAGGATATGTTTTCAGGTTGCCTGAAGGTAAAAACTTATATATGGCAGGTGATACAGGTGTAATGGCGGATATGGAGCTGTTCCCGAAATTATACGGGAATCTGGATCTTTCTATTCTTCCTGTAGGCAGCCACTATACGATGGGACCTAAAGAAGCGGCTTTTGCAGCAGCAGAACTTCTGAAAACCCCGAAAGTAATCGGATGTCATTTCGATACGTTTCCGGCGATCGAAATCAGCCATGAAGAAGCACAGAAGCATTTTGCAGATAAAAATGTAGAACTTGTTTTACCGGCATTGGGCGAAACATTCGAATTTTAAATAATAAATAAAAGGAGAAGGTAATTTGGAAACTGAAATTAAAATGCTGAAGCATATAAAAACAAAAAAAGATAATTCTCAAATTACCTTACTTCAGTTTAAAACAAAAAAAATGGCAAGCTACCTAAATCACACCGCTACGACCAATTACCTTTGCTGCGTTCCCACCCTGGAGGATTCTCAGGAGCTGGTTGTTTAGGACTTGCCGTTGCAAAGATAGGAATATTTTATAAACCTGAAAATATTATCAGAGAAAAATAGTCGAAAAAATGCAGTAACAGCGCTAAACGGCTGAAAGGTAACGGAATAAATTTTCAACTTTTTTCTAAAAAATTACATATGACAAAAAGTCCATTAACACTAGGAATTATACTTTTTATCGCTACAATGACCGTCTTTTTTGTAGTGTATTCTTTTTACTCGGGAATCAATTATTTTGACATCTCCCTGAAAGCCAATGCTTTCGTGTTGCCGGTATTGTATGCCGGTATTGCTTTCTGGTCTGTAAAATCATACTGGAACAATCATCGGGTAGTTGGTTTTAAAGACGCATTCAAAAGGGCCTTCGTTCCGATGTTTGTTGGAGGCATCCTTTCAGTTTTAAGCATGTTTGCATACCTGAATTTTGTAGATACCGATGCGAAAAAACTGCTGAATTACCAGTATGTAACCCGCCAGAAAGCAGAGCTGGATAAAGAATATACGTCCGCAAGAAAAATCCTGAAACACCAGAAAGATATAGATGAACTGGACCAGAAATACAGTGAAAGACTTCAAAGTTTTACCCCTGAAGCCGTTAAAGGTAAAGATATGCTTACTGTAAGTCATTTTTCAGGATATTTTGCAGCAATTCTTATATTTTACGTAGTTTTGTCTTTGTTTTTCGGGGCGTTTTTCAGAACAAGAACGATCTATCAGGAAACAGAAAATCAAGAATAATTTTTATTAAGATTAAATGAATTTATCCATAGTTATTCCGCTATTGAATGAAGAGGCTTCTCTGGAAGAGCTTTTTTTAAGGATTGATACCGTCTGCCGGACCAACAGTTTATCCTATGAAATCTGGTTTGTAGATGATGGAAGTACCGATCTTTCATGGAGTATTATTGAAAATCTGAGGGTGCAGCATCCTCAGATCCATGCCATTAAATTTTCTAAAAACTACGGGAAATCCCAGGCGCTGCATGCCGCTTTTGAAAGAACGGAAGGCGATGTAATCATTACCATGGATGCTGATTTACAGGATTTTCCTGAAGAAATCCCTGAACTGTACAATATGGTGGTTCTTGAAAATTACGATATTGTTTCCGGCTGGAAAAAGAAGCGTTTTGATAATGTAATGACGAAAAACGTTCCTTCAAAATTATTCAATGCCGCAGCAAGAAAAGTTTCGGGCGTTGAGCTTCATGATTTCAACTGCGGATTAAAAGCGTATAAAAAACAGGTGGTAAAAACCATCGACGTGTACGGTGATATGCACCGGTATATTCCGGTTCTGGCAGCCAATGCAGGCTTCAGAAGGATCACGGAAAAAGAAGTAAAACACCAGGCAAGACCTTACGGAACATCCAAATTCGGTACAGAACGGTTTATCCGCGGTTTTCTGGATCTGGTAACCCTTTGGTTTGTGAGCCGTTTCGGTGGCCGGCCAATGCATTTCTTCGGTGCCGTGGGAACCATCATGTTCATCGTAGGATTTCTTTCCGCATTATGGCTGGGGCTTTCAAAACTGATTGATGTAGCCAGAGGAATTTACGGACACCTGATTACCGATAATCCATGGTTTTTCATTGCCTTAACAATGATGATTATGGGGACATTGCTTTTCATTGCAGGTTTCCTGGGTGAAATGATCATAAGGACCAACAGAGAGCACAAGAATTATAATATTGATGAAGTGATATAGGCTGAAATGAATAAAAAGAGTTGTCTGAACTGTGGTCATTCAGTCTCCGGTGAGTTCTGTTCTCATTGCGGACAGAAATCTGACACAGCAAGAATAACTCCCGTGTCACTTATCAGAAATGATATTCTCGGATCTATCTGGCATGTAGAAGCCCGGTTTTTCCATACCCTAAAAGAAATTTTGTTCAGGCCGGGAAGAACGGCAATGAATTATATTGCAGGAAAAAGAATCAGATACAATAATTTTATTTCGTTGTTGCTGGTTCTTTTTGGCTTTAATGTCATAGGATTCCATTTTTATGAAAGATTTGCATCTGCAGAAGAATTGTCATCTGATTCTGAAATTAGGGTCTTTTTTTCAAAATATTCCAAAACAGTTTTATTTGTTATTATTCCGATGTTGGGTGCCCATGCATATTTTCTTTTTAAGAGAATAAAATTGAATATAGCAGAGCATTTTATCATCGGAACTGTTAGCCTCTTAGGAATTTTAATCCTATTTTTGCTGGACGATATGGTAAGTCTGATCGGTTTGTGGAAACCCGTTTCAAAGATATTTAACGGTATTGACAAAATTTTATTCGGTCTTTCTATTCTGTTCCCGGCAATTACTTATTGGAATGCTTTTAAAAATTTATACTCGAAAGCAGGTTTACTGTGGAGGGTGTTCATTCTTTATGTTTTGATGGGAGCGGAAAGCCTTATTATAATTGCGGTTTTATATAAAATATTTTAAGCTGAATATGAAAAATATAGTGTACACATTCCTTTTGATGACGGTTATTTCCTGCGGAAAAGTTTCCCCGGAAGGAACCATTGAACGGAAAGATGTGGAAGTCCCGGAATTTGTAAATCTTGATCTGGAAGGGAAGTTCCGGGTGTTTTATGCCCGGGGAGACAAAAATTTCGTAGAAATAGAAACCTATCCCAATGTAGCGGACAATCTTGATGTTGATGTCAGTGATAAAACACTTTCCATCAAAGAAAAACGCGGCACAAAAAGCGTAGACTTTTATAATATAACGATTTATTCAAAATACAATCTGGAACAGGTGTCCATTGCCGATTCTGTGGAAATGAATATCTCAAGCGAAATTAAGACGGATAATTTTAGGCTTAATCTGAAAAATTATGCTACATTTATGGGTTCAGTGAATACCAGAAGGGCAGAAGTTGAAATGCTGAACCGGAGCCGGGCCAACTTTCTGGGCCAGAGCAAAGACGTTTTAATTAAAATTTCTGACACGGCAAGTCTTATTGCTCCTTACTGGAAAATTGACAACCTGAACATTGATTCTAAAAACGGAAACTATGCAGAAGTCAATGTGTTGGATTCATTGAAAGGGCATGTTCAGAATACCGCTAAATTTATTTATTACAACGACCCGATCCGTGCTTTTAAAATAGATAAGGAAACGCGTGTTGAAAATAAAAAATTAGATTAAAATGGAAGAGAAAAAATACAAAGAAAGTGATATTCAAAGTCTTGATGGAATGGAACATGTAAGGCTTCGTCCTCAATTGTATTTTGAAGATTGTTTTAAAGAAAACAATTTAAATTCTCTTGTATTTGGATCTCTTTGTCATGCCATTGATGAATATTTTGATG
This sequence comes from Chryseobacterium sp. Leaf201, assembly GCF_001421435.1. Taxonomy (GTDB): domain Bacteria; phylum Bacteroidota; class Bacteroidia; order Flavobacteriales; family Weeksellaceae; genus Chryseobacterium. The sequence continues at coordinate 67,193 of NZ_LMKA01000057.1, read as the reverse complement.
ATAATTGCAACGAAATTATTGTTAGTGCTAAAGAAAATTCTTTTAACATAAGATATAATGCCGGAATGTCTTTAGAAAAATCTTGGGATTTGACTAAAGCTGAATGCATTATGACAAAAATAGGAGCTTGCAGTAATGAAAAAAAGCATTTAGAGGTGGGACATGAATTTTGTGATGTCGGAATGACACCAATTAATGCAGTCTCAGAAAAATGTGAATTAAAGACAATTTGGAACAAGCAAAAAGGTCATTTTATTTTCGAAAAAGGAAAAATAATTTTTAAAGAAATTTCTGGAACTGATATTTCCGAAGAATCTACAACAATTAGCTTTCAAATAGACAACGAAATTTTTGGAAATGCTATTTTTGAATTAAATGATTTGCAGCTGAAATTAAACTCATTAAAAGAAAAATTACCAAACTTAAAGCTGGAACTTTACAAACTATAAAATTACAAAATAGGAAATACAAATATGACAACATTAGAAAAAGCAAAACTTTGGTTGCATGAATCATTTGATGACGAAACAAGAAGTGCGGTTCAACTTTTAATTGAAGGCAATTCGCCGGACCTGGAAGACTCTTTTTACAGGGCCCTGGAGTTCGGAACCGGAGGAATGAGGGGAATAATGGGTGTCGGCACCAACCGTTTAAATAAATATACCTTAGGCCAGGCTACCCAGGGACTTGCCAATTACATGATCAGGCAGTTTCCCAATGAAGAAATAAAAGTAGCCATTGCATATGATGTCAGAAACAATTCAAAGGAATTCGGGAAACTGGTTGCGGATGTCTTAACGGCAAACGGAATTAAAGTTCTGCTGTTTAAGGACCACAGGCCGACTCCGGAACTGTCATTTACCGTAAGGGACAAACAGTGCCACGGAGGGATTGTTCTGACCGCATCCCATAACCCGCCGGAATATAACGGGTATAAAGTATACTGGAATGACGGAGCCCAGATTGTTCCGCCGCATGATGAAGCAATCATCAGTGAAGTACTTTCGGTAAAATTTGATGAAATTAAGTTCATCGGAAACGATAACCTGATTGAATGGATCGGGGAGGAGCAGGATGATGTGTACATTGATGCCTGTATCGCAAATTCTACCTATCAGAACGTGGGAAAGGAAAATCTGAATATCGTATTCACCTCCATCCACGGAACCACCTATACTACCGTTCCTAAAGCATTACAGAAAGCAGGATTCAAAAAAATCGATCTCGTAAAGGAGCAGATGATCCCAAGCGGAAATTTCCCGACCGTAGATTCTCCGAACCCTGAAGAACCGGCAGCATTGGAAATGGCGATGGACCTTGCGAAAATCACCAATGCAGATATCGTAATCGGGACAGATCCGGATGGTGACCGACTGGGAATTGCCGTAAGAAACCTGGATGGCGAAATGCAGCTGCTGAACGGGAACCAGTGCAATACAATCCTTACCTACTACATCCTGAACGAATGGAGAAAGCAGGAAAGGATTACCGGTAGCGAATTCATCGGTTCTACCATTGTAACCTCTGATATTTTCTTTGATATCGCCCAGAAATTCGGCGTGCAGTGCAAAGCCGGACTTACCGGTTTCAAATGGATCGGCAAAATGATCCGCGAAGCGGAAGGAAAAGAAAAATTTGTCTGCGGCGGTGAAGAAAGCTTCGGATTTATGACCGGGGATTTTGTACGTGATAAAGATTCATGCGGAAGCATCGTACTGGCATGCGAAATTGCAGCATGGTGCAAAGCCAACGGAAGAACCATGTATCAGTATTTAATTGAGATCTATCAGGAAACCGGAATGTATTACGAAGGACTGGTAAATCTGGTAAGAAAAGGAAAAGACGGGGCAGAAGAGATTTTGAATATGATGAAAGACTTCCGCGAAAACCCTCCGAAACAGTTGGCAGGCTCTCCGGTAGAAGAAGTAAAGGATTTCAAGGAACAGACCAATTTTGTGGTTTCAAAGAATGAAAGACTGGTGATGAACGATATTCCGAAATCAAATGTACTCATCTACTATACACAGGACGGAACCAAAGTCTGTGTAAGGCCTTCCGGAACAGAACCTAAAATCAAGTTCTATATTTCCGTGAAAGATTCCATTGCTTCAGAAGCAGATTTCAAAGACAGACTCATCTCGTTAGAAGAGAAAATTAATCAGGTAAAAAGCGACCTAAAATTAAATTAAATAAATTATAGTTATAAGTTTTGAGTCATGAATCATGAGTGAAAGCATCGTTGGGAAAAAAAGTTTTGAATTCGCCGTAAAGATTGTCTCTTTTTACAAAAAGTTCAGCTCGGAAAAGAAAGAATTTGTTATGTCTAAACAGATTTTACGTTCCGGAACTTCTGTAGGTGCCAACATACGTGAAGCTTTAAATGCCCAGAGCAGGCCGGACTTTATTCATAAACTATCGATTTCACAAAAAGAATGTGATGAGACAATTTATTGGTTAGAACTTTTATTTGCAACAGACTATATTTCAAAAGAAGAATTTGAAAGCCTGAAAAATCCGGCAACAGAAATTTTAAAAATGATTAGAAGTATAATTATTACGATAAAGAATAAAAACTCATAACTCATAGCTTATAATTTATAACAATAATAAAGTAACAATAAATAACAGTAAAAGTGAAAGTTTCAAAATTAGCGGCGAACCTGATTGGTTCTGAAATTGTAAAAATTGGTAACGAAGTAAATGATTTAAAGGCAAAAGGAGCGGAAATAGCAAACCTTACCATCGGTGATCTGAATTCTAATATTTATCCTATTCCTGCAAAGTTAAAGGAAGAGATTCAGAAAGCGTATCAGAATAATCTGACGAATTATCCGCCGGCTAATGGACTTTTATCTTTAAGAACAGAAGTTTCAAAAGACCTTAAAACAAGATGGAATTTAGAGTATTCAGCGAATGATATTTTAATTACAGCCGGTTCACGGCCTTTGATCTATGCGGTTTATAAAACCATTGTAGACGAAGGTGATAAAGTGATTTATCCTATCCCTTCATGGAACAACAACCATTACGCATACCTTACTTCCGCTGATGCTGTAGAAGTAAAAACAACCCCTGAAAATAATTTCCTTCCGACGGCTGATGATTTAAGGCCACATTTATCCGGAGCAGTTCTGTTGGCACTCTGCTCACCGTTGAACCCGACCGGGACTATGTTTACCAAAGAACAGCTGTCAGAAATCTGTGAACTGGTTTTAGCGGAGAACAAACAGAGAAGCGAAGATGAAAAACCGTTATACCTGATGTATGACCAGATTTATTCCAACCTTACTTTCGGGGCTGAGCACGTGGATCCGGTTTCCCTTTTCCCTGAAATGAAGGAGTATACAGTTTATATCGACGGGATTTCAAAATGCCTTGCTGCAACGGGTGTGCGTGTTGGCTGGGGCTTCGGTCCGGCCCACATCATGGATAAAATGAAAGCCCTTCTTACACACGTGGGAGCATGGGCGCCTAAACCGGAACAGGAGGCAACCGCAAAATATTACCAGAACCCGGATGATGTCAATGCTTTTGTAGAAGATTTCAAAGGAAAACTGGAAGAAAGCTTAAAAGTTCTCCATGCCGGAATTCAGGATCTGAAAGGAAAAGGGCTTGCTGTAGACAGTATTGAACCCATGGGTGCACTTTACCTTACCATTAAATTAGAGTATATCGGAAAGACAAAACCTGACGGTTCTGTGATTGAGAATTCTTCTGATCTGGTATTCTACTTAATTAATGAGGCCGGAGTTGCTTTGGTTCCTTTCTCCGCTTTTGGGGAAGAAAAGTCGGAGCCTTGGTTCAGGGCTTCTGTCGGAGGTTTAGCTACTGAAGAGATTTCTGCAATGATGCCGAAACTGGAAGAGGCTTTGAACGCTTTAAAATAACAGATAAGTTAAAAGTTATTAATTATGAGTGAAAGTATTGTCGGGAAAAAGAGCTTTGAATTTGCAATACATATTGTCAGTTTTTATAGGAAGTTTAGTGTTGAAAAAGAGAATACATTTTATCCAAACAAATCTTATGCTCAGGAACTTCTTATATTTCAAAGGAAGAATTTGAAAGTTTAAAGGTCAGGCTCTGGAAATATTAAAGATTAATAATCAACCCAAATAATAAGACTCATAATTAATAACTCATAACTACTTAGCATATGAAAATCATCGCAGTTATTCCCGCACGCTACGAAGCAAGCCGTTTTCCGGCAAAGTTGATGCAGATGCTTGGAGAAAAAACCGTTATCGCGACAACCTATAAGAATGTTCTGGAGACAGGTTTATTTGATGAAGTTTTTGTGGCGACAGATTCAGAGATTATTTTTAATGAAATTGTAAAGAATGGCGGAAAAGCAGTCATGACGGGTCAGCATGAAACGGGAAGCGACCGAATCGCAGAAGCTGTGCAGCATATCGACTGTGATATTGTGATCAATGTTCAGGGAGATGAGCCGTTTCTTAAATTAGAACCGCTGAAACAGCTGATCGAAGTATTCCATAATGATGAAAATCAGGAAATTTCTTTAGCTTCATTAAAAATCAGGCTCACGGAAAAAGAAGAAATCGAAAACCCGAATAATGTAAAAGTAATTACGGATAACAACGGTTTTGCCCTATATTTTAGCCGATCAGTGATTCCTTTTCATAGGGAAGTTTCTTATGAGGTAAGCTATTTTAAGCACATCGGGGTATACGCTTTTAGAAAGCATGCATTGATTCAGTTTTCAAAACTGGAGATGAAGCCGCTGGAAATTTCAGAAAAAATAGAATGCATCCGTTACCTGGAATACGGAATGAAAATCAAGATGATAGAAACCAATTTTATCGGAGTAGGGATCGACACGCCGGAAGATCTGGAGAAAGCAAGGAAATTACTTTCCGAGTAATCGACAATGATAAAACGGTTAATAGGTACATGGTACATTAATAAAAGCTTATATTTGAAATTATAAATAAATTGAATGAAGAAATTACTGTTAGTTTTCGTCCTGGTATTTTCCCAATGGTCTTTTGCCCAGACTGCAAAGGAAATCATCGATAAAAATATAGAATTATCTGGAGGATTAACAAATTGGAAGTTATTAAATTCAGTATTACTCCAGGGGAAAGTGATTTTAGGGGTTAAGGATGAATACCCGATAAAAATCTACCAGCAGCGTCCGAATCTTACAAAAACAGTGATTACCATCAGCGGAAAAGACACCGCTATCGAAGGCTATGACGGATCCAAAGGGTATGCGATGAACTATGCCAATAACAAAGTCCAGGAATATGCAGGATATGTACCTGAAAGTTTCGACAATGATTTTATTGATTGGGAAAAGAAAGGATTTGAAGCAAAATATCTGGGAAAAGAAAAGATCGGGAATATCTACTGCCATAAAGTTGAACTGACAAAGAATGTCAATAAAAACATGTATTATTTCGATACCAGAACCTATATGCTGTTAAGGGAAATAAAAAAGGATGAAACCCTGGATTATTCGGAATATAAAAAAGTGGGAAACCTGTCGATGCCTTTCAGGATTGAATCTGCCAGCACAAAAAAGGACGGGGATTATGTGATGATGATCAATAGGATTGACATCAACAAAGTATTTCCTTCCAATACGTTTAAATTCTAAACTAAATAAAAATATTATGAAAAGATTATTCATCATGCTGCTTTCTTTTGTTGCATTCTTTAACAGCTGTGCACAGAAAAAAAGCGAGGCATCTAAAGCCAAAACCAAAGAACTAATGGGAAAATCAATCTATGATTATAAAGTTCCGGCCCTGGAAGAAGGGAAGGAAATTAATTTTGCAGATTTTAAAGGAAAGAAAATCCTTATCGTCAATACAGCTTCAGAATGTGGCTTCACGCCGCAGTATGCTGATCTTGAAAAAGTATCTCAGGAGTACAAAGACAAACTGATAGTGGTAGGATTTCCGGCAAACAATTTCGGAGGCCAGGAGCCGGGAAGCAATAAGGAAATCGGTGCATTCTGCCAGAAAAACTTTGGCGTGACATTTCCTTTGGCTGCAAAAGTTTCTGTTAAAGGAAGTGATACCGCTCCGATCTTTAAATATCTAACCGAAAAAGAACTGAACGGTGTGAAAAATTCAACCATCATGTGGAACTTTACTAAATTCCTGGTTGATGAAAACGGAAAACTGATTGATTCTTTCGTAAGCACAACAAAGCCTACTGATGAAGCAATAACAAAGTATCTGAAATAGATTTTCCATAAAAAAAATTAACGGCTCCACTCAACTTGATATTAAAATATTACGTTGGGTGGAGCTGCTTTTTTAGAGTATATTTAAACTTATTTTATAGAACTACTTGTTGCAGACATTTATTGATAAATATAAAATCAGTGGTAATAGCCAAAAAATTAGTGTTGATCATTACTTTTCTCTGCAAAACCGAAAATATTTCCCAGTTCAATACTCGAATATCCGTTGCTTTTAATCTTGGAAGAATTGATCATGGCTTTTGCTAAAACATCCGTCGGGAGCGGTTTCTGACTTTCCAGAAGACCTAATGTATTGGCAAACTTTATAATTCTTCCTCCCAATACTTCTCCGGTCCGTTCAGAATCCTTTCTGTCCAGCATCCCAGGCCTAAAAATCGTGATTTTTTCAAAATGCAGTTGCTTTACCGCTTCTTCCAGCTCGCCTTTCATTTTAGAATAGAAGATTTTAGATTTCGGATCTGCACCGTATGACGAAACCAGGATATAATCATCCACATGGTTCTCTCTGGCTGCTTTTGCAAATTCATACTGGTAATCAAAATCTACTTTTCTCTGGGCTTCTTTGCCTCCTGCAGCTTTTAGAGTGGTTCCCAGGCAGGAAAATGCCACATCACCTTTTACTTTATGTTTCCATTTTTCAGGCTGGTCAAAGTTTACCACATGCACATTCAGTTTAGGATCCTGAATATCAACAGGTTTTCTTACAAAAATATCGACTTGTTCAAAGTCATGATCGTTGAGTAGCTGTTTAACCAGATCTTTTCCTGTAGCGCCTGTAGCACCGATGACGAGAGCTTTCATATAATACTGTTTGTGTGGTAATGTTTGTTTCTTAAAATTACTAAATTTGAAATTAATATCAGTCATCATTAATCACTTATCATCAATTCATGGATGCCAACGAAATTTTAGACTACTGCCTCGCTAAAAAAGGAGTAACGGAAAGTTTTCCGTTTGACAATGAAACCCTCGTCCTGAAAGTAGGGACAAAGATGTTCCTGCTGATGGCTCTTGAAAAACAGCCTTTGGGAATCAATGTAAAAACAGACCCTGAATGGAGTGCTGAGCTCCGTGAACAGTATCCGCAGATTACAGGTGCCTTTCATATGAATAAAACCCATTGGAATTCTGTCCTTACAGATGGACTGAAAAGGGATCTAATCCTGAAGCTCATTGACCAGTCATATGAACTGGTGTTTAATTCACTGACCAAAAAAGCAAAAGAGGAAATTGAGAATTCTAACACCTAACTTTTTGTAATATAAACAGTTTATTTCTATTTACTATTGTATTGTAAAGCATTATAACTAGCTGTATTAATGTTGTTTAACATAATAAATTTTTCAATAATATGTGATAAAAAACATTGGTCATACCACATTTTTGTTTTTCTTTGAAGTGTGAAACTAATTGCGCAATAGCTTAACATAAACCTATTATTAATCAAGAATTTTAACGCAATAAAAAATTTAAAGAAATTATCACGAAATGAACTTAAAATAGTAAATGGTGGGAAATTACCACAAAAATGATTCGCAGAAACTTCTTGTGGTTTTACTGCTACAACTACTCAGGATTGGACTCCACAACAGGCGAGTGAGTGGCGTGATAAAATTGAAGCAAACTATTGTCCTAAACCAACCTACAGTGGGCCTACTCAAAATTACGCATAAAAAGTAATCTAAATTATGCACTTATAGTGGACAATTATTGCACTATAAGTGCAATTTTACCATGAAAATACTGTCTATGAATCTCTGTGGAAAATTCCTTCAACTATTAATCTTATTTATTACTGTCTTATCTTCTGCCCAAACAAACCAACATGATTCTTTGCGTGGTGAATTTATATATTTTGTAAAAGCTAAATTTGATAAGCGCACTGATCACAGGAGCGAAGATTCATTTTTGTTACAAATTTCTGATAATCGTGCCTTTTTTGCTAATACAGTGTCCTTAAAAAGTGATTCTGTGATGGCGGTTTCCGGGACAACAACACATAATCCTGATGGAAGCATAACGCTTGGCTGGAAAAAAGGAGTAGGGATTCCAAAAACAAATTTTAATTTTACCATTATCCAGTCAAATGATAAGGTTGAGTATTTCGACTATGCCGGAATGGCATTACTTACTTATAAAGAGCCGGTAATCAAGAACTGGAAACTTGTTGATGAAGCAAAAATAATCAATACGATTACTTGTAAAAAAGCAGAAGTTACCTTTAAAGGAAGAAACTGGATTGCATGGTATTCCCCCGAAATTCCGTTTCCTTACGGTCCGTTGAAATTCAGCGGATTACCCGGATTGATCATTAAAATAACAGATGATAAAGGAGATTTTGATTTTGAACTGGTAAACTCCGTACCTAACTCTCAATTAAAGGGCAAAGTAATCAATATTAAGAAAACAAGATATACCGGAGCCATAGAAACGACGCAACTGAAACTGAAAGAAGCGGTAAGAAATGCTGCGGCTAATGCAGCCGGAGTATTGGCAAGTTATGGAACCACCATTATAAAAGGACAGGAAATGTTAAGACAGAGAGAAAAACAAAGAGAGGAAAACGAGAAATATGCAAATCCGCTGGAGCTGATTATTGAGTAATAAATCAAATCTTAAAAAATAAAATTCTCGGTTAATCTTTATTTTCATCCAGTCTTTCAATCAGCTTCTCCAGTCCTTCAAATTTAATTTCATCATAAAGGAAATCCTTAACTTGACAGTAGTATATTCACCATAACTATCTTCGTCAAAATTGATGATACAGACTTCAACTGTTAGTTTTTTCACCGTTTACCGTTGGGTTTGTACCCACACTCAGCATTCCTTCAATATAGAAATCGGTCCTGATTGGAGTGCTGATCTCCGTGAGCCGTATCCGCAGATTACAGGCGTCTTTCACATGAATAAAACCCACTGGAATTCTGTTCTTACAGATGGTCTGAAAAGAAATCTGATCAATTTATTGACAAAAAAAGCAAAAGATGGAATTGAGAATTCTCCTACATGGTTTTTTGTAATATAAACAGTTTATTTTTATTACTTATTATATTATAAAGCATTATAACTAGCTGTATTAATGTTGTTTAACATAATAAATTTTTCAATAATATGTGATAAAAAATATTTGTTATACCACATTTTTTGTTTTTCTTTGAGGTGTTGAAACTAATTGCGCAAAAAGCTTAAACACAAAACTTAAATTTAATTTTAAAATTTATTACAATGAAAAAAATAATTTTACTAGCCGGAATTTTGGCAACAGTAGCCGTAAGTGCAAATACGGTTACTCCAAAGTATGAGAATGATAAAAAATCAAACAGTAAGAAAGAAGTTACTTCAAAAAACAAAAACAAAACAACCTTAGAAACTAAAGTTGTGAAAAAACGACAGTGTGCAACTGTAACAGTAACCTGTACCTCTGCATATACCTGTCAGGATTGGACTGCTCAACAATGGGCTGAGTGGGGACAGCAAATTCAAAATAATTATTGCATGATTAATAGTCCTTTTACGCCTTAATTACTGCTTACTTCCAACATAGGGTCAACCCTGATTAATGGAATTATCATGAAATAATAATCATAGAACCGCTCAAACAACAATTTAAGTTGCTTTACAAAACCTTTATAAAACTTTGAGCGGTTCTTTATAAAGAAAAGATTATGAATTTTATAAAATTTTTTTTAACAGTTACATTTTTATTCTTTTACTCTATATCGTTTTCTCAAACAACTATGAGTGACTCCTTAAAAGGAAAATTCACTTATTTACTTCAATATATTCCTAACAATTTAAATAGGGAACATATTACTAAGGAACTTTTTTCCTTACAAATAAGTGATAAACGGGCCTTTTTTATCAGTGAAAATAAATTAAAGTTTGACTCCGTTTTTATTGCCGAATTTAATAAGCGTCCTGACAATATTAATTTGAGTAATATATCTGCAGGATCAAGTTTTCTAATTATCCAAACAAATAATAATTCTCAATTTTACGAGTCAATAGGAATAACGTTGCTATCTTATAACAGTTCAGTAATTGATAATTGGAAGCTGATTAATGAAACCAAGATAATTAATTCTATTGCCTGTAAAAAAGCAGAGGTAAGATACAAAGGCAGAGATTGGATTGCCTGGTATTCAACCGAAATTCCTCTTCCTTATGGCCCCTATAAATTTAGTGGTCTTCCGGGCTTAATTGTGAAAATAACGGATAAAACGGGAGACTATGATTTTGAATTGGTAAAGTCTGTATCAAGTTCTAATTTGAAGGGAAAAACGGTACCAATAAATATGGAGCATTTTCAAAGCGCAAAAGTAGTAACAAAAAAAGAATTAGTTCAGGCAAGGGTAAATTTCAGGGAAAATGCTAAATACCAATTAGAAAGCATGGGTACGATATTTTCACAGGATCCGAAAGATAATTTGCGTGAGCGGCAAAAAATAAATGAAGCGCAAAAAAAAGCACAAAATCCTATTGAATTAGAAGATTAAAATTGTACAACAAGTATTTGCAAATGTGGATTTGAGTTGAATTTTCAATCCAATTTATTGTTCTTTCAAGCAATACTTTAAAATTCAAATTCCTCTGCCAATTTTTTATCTTCATCCAGTCTTTCAATCAGCTTCTCCAGTCCTTCAAATTTAATTTCATCATGAAGGAAATCCCTGAACTTTACGGTAATATTTTCACCATAAATATCTTGGTCAAAATTAATGATATAGACTTCAACCGTTAGTTTTTCACCGTTTACCGTTGGATTTGTCCCCACACTCAGCATTCCTTTATACTGCAGGCCGTTGACAAAGACTTCAACAATGTAAGCCCCTTTTTTAGGCAGAAGTTTAATAGAATTTGTATCGATGTTGGCTGTAGGGTAGCCAATTGTCCTTCCGATTTTCTTTCCGTGAACCACAGTTCCGGAAACAGAGTAGGAGTAACCCAGCATTTCATTGGCTTTTCTGATATCGCCGGCGGAAAGGGCATTCCTGATCTTGGTAGAACTGATATTATTTTCGTGGATGTTGACGGCTTCCATCTGTTCCACTTCAAAATCCAGTTCCTGTGACAGTTTTTGCAGCAGTTCGAAATTCCCGCTTTTGTTCTTTCCGAAAGAATGGTCATATCCGATGATCAGATATTTCACATGCAGTTTTTCAATTAAAATCCGGCGGACAAACTCTTCACCGGTCAGATTCCGGAATTCTTCATCAAACTCTTTCAGAAATAAATTGCCGATGCCGTATTTTTCCATCAGGAATTTTTTTTCTTCCACGGTATTCAGCAGCTTCAGGTCTTCATTCGGATTGAAAACAAATCTCGGATGCGGCCAGAAAGTAAGCACTGCCGTTTCCAGATTATTTTCTTTACCTACGTTTATCAGCGTATCAATAATGCTTTTGTGCCCGAGATGGACCCCGTCAAACATCCCTAAAGATAGTGCTAAAGGCCTGTGGGAAGAATAATCTGAGAAATTTCTGAAAACTTTCAAAACGGAAAAAATTTGACTGCAAATATAGAAATAATGTAACAATGTATCGATATAACCGTTTATCAATATTTCCCGGCAATATGGCATTGTTCTGCATTCAGATTAAAACATATGAAAATTAGTGAAAAGTATGATAAAAATCTTTTTTTTACCAATTGTAGGTTTATGAAGAATCATTATATTTGCACCAAGAAAAAATTTAGCAATGGCAAACCAAATTAAAGGAAAAATTTCTCAAATTATTGGTCCTGTAATCGACGTAGTCTTTTCAAATGTGGAAGCAATTCCGAGCATTTATGACGCGTTGGAGATTACAAAAGGGAACGGTGAAAAAGTAGTCTTGGAAGTAGAACAACATATTGGTGAAGATACGGTAAGATGTATCGCAATGGATGCTACAGACGGTCTTCAGAGAGGGCAGGATGTAATCGGATACGGAAATCCAATCACAATGCCAATTGGTGAAGCTGTAAACGGAAGACTTTTCAACGTGGTTGGGGATGCTATCGACGGACTTCAAAATATATCTAAGGAAGGTGGTCTTCCTATTCACAGACCAGCTCCGAAATTTGATCAGCTTTCAACTTCTGCAGAAGTTTTATTTACAGGTATTAAAGTAATCGACTTGGTTGAGCCTTACGCAAAAGGAGGTAAGATCGGGTTGTTCGGTGGTGCCGGTGTAGGTAAAACAGTATTGATCCAGGAGTTGATTAACAATATTGCAAAAGGACACGGAGGTCTTTCTGTTTTCGCCGGAGTAGGTGAAAGAACGAGAGAAGGAAATGACCTTTTGAGAGAGATGCTTGAATCAGGAATTATCAAGTATGGTGATGATTTCATGCACTCTATGGAAAACGGTGGCTGGGATCTTTCTAAAGTAGACTTGGAAGCTATGAAAGATTCTAAAGCAGCATTCGTTTTCGGGCAGATGAACGAGCCGCCAGGAGCAAGAGCAAGAGTAGCACTTTCCGGTCTTACTTTAGCTGAGTACTACAGAGACGGTGGAGAAAGCGGACAGGGTAGAGACGTATTGTTCTTCGTAGACAATATCTTCCGTTTTACACAGGCCGGTTCTGAGGTGTCTGCACTTCTTGGACGTATGCCTTCTGCGGTAGGTTACCAACCGACACTGGCATCTGAAATGGGTGCGATGCAGGAAAGAATTACTTCAACTAAAAACGGATCCATTACTTCAGTACAGGCTGTTTATGTACCTGCGGATGACTTAACTGACCCGGCTCCGGCAACAACGTTTGCCCACCTGGATGCAACTACGGTACTGGACAGAAAAATTGCTTCATTAGGTATTTACCCGGCAGTAGATCCATTGGCTTCTACATCAAGAATCCTTGCTCCGGAAATTATCGGGGAAGAGCATTATGACTGTGCACAGAGAGTAAAAGAAATCCTTCAGAGATACAAAGCACTTCAGGATATCATCGCGATCTTAGGGATGGAAGAACTTTCTGAAGAAGATAAATCTGTAGTTTACCGTGCGAGAAAAGTTCAGAGATTCCTGTCTCAGCCTTTCCACGTAGCAGAACAGTTTACAGGGATCCCGGGATCATTGGTAGACATCAAAGATACCATCAAAGGATTCAACATGATCATGGATGGTGAACTGGACCACTTACCGGAAGCTGCTTTCAACTTAAAAGGAACCATTGAAGAAGCAATTGAAGCTGGACAAAAAATGTTAGCTGATAACGCTTAATAAATTAGACAAAAGGGATCAGATTCAAGACATGAGACTTTAATGTTGTCTGAAATCTGAAATCTGAAATCTTCAAATCTAAAGAAATGAATATAAAAATTTTAACACCAGAATACGTAGTTTTTGAAGGAGAAGTAGATTCTGTATTACTGCCGGGAAAGGATGGTGAATTCCACATCATGACCAACCACGCAGGAATTGTTTCTTCATTAGTCGGAGGTAACGTAAAATTATATACGAAATCCATCAGCGAAACGTATGTAAAATATTTTACCAAAGAAAATGAGAAAGACTCTGTTTTTTCTTATCCTATCACAAGCGGTGTTGTAGAATTTAATCATAATAAAGGAATTATCCTTTGTGAATAATTAAATGAAGAGCTAAATATATTTTCAAGAAAGTGTAACTTTGTTACACTTTTTTTTATGTATGTAAGAAGCAACCGGTTTATGAAAAGGAGTCTAATTATTTTATTTACAGTTTTGGGTATGATCCTAAACGCCCAGAATATCAGGACCAAAAGAGGCATTGTAACGATTGACGGAATACATGTGGCCAAGATCACCAATAAAGGCAGCCTCTATACTTTTATGGACCTTAAGGAAAACCCGGTGTATACGATGGAATTTATAGACAAAAGTATTGTCGATTCCGTACGGGACAGCTACATTAAATTAAACAGGATCTATAATCAGGAAAAAACACTTGAGTTGGATTATATTTCTCCGTCTGCATTTTCGGGTGAAGAGAAATCGGCAGTATATACGTCAATAAAAGGATTTAAGATCATTGATGAAAGAGGGATCAACATTAAAAACCTGGATGAGCTCTTTAAAAATAACCCGAAACGGAAGCTGGACAGCAAGACCAAAGATGCTTACACCACAAGAAGTAAAATAGACAAACTGAATATCACCGTTAATAATGTAGGCGAAATCCTGAGCAACGGAAAGCCGGTGGGATATTTCACCAATCTACCCGTAAGTTTCGGGTCTGATGATACCGTTACCGATAAAACTTTTGTTGATATTGAAATTTACGATGCCAAAAGCAAATACATCGGGAGATATATCACGACTACCAAACAGCTGAAATCCGCCGGCGGAAAAACATTTACCGTTTACAGGGAAATATCCGGTCGCGCAGCACTTTTAAAATTTCCAACGTATAAAGCCCTTGCAGAACGTATGGCTATGATGGATCCGAATTTTATTAAAATTCAGGAAAAAGTAATTGTTGGTGAAGTTACCAAAGACGGCGTTGAAAAATAAATGTATTCTAATTAAATTTCCGTTTAATTGTCATTCTGCAGATCAGTTTTTAAATTTTAACTGAAAATATCTAAAAATTAAAGACTTAAAATTACCCCGTTATCTTTCAGCTGCTGTATCGGTTTTGAAAACCAGAATAATTCAAAATTTTCAAAATTTTCTTCAAAATTTAACTTAAGTTGCTGAAGGGTAACTTTTTTCTGATTTTCAGAAGAATGGTCCTGAAACATTTTTACCAGCCACTTTGCCTGTTCCTGATCCAATTCTATGCTCACCGTATTGGTTTTTAAATGGACTGTAATTTTCGTGTACGGGTAATTATATTTCTTTTTTGTTTTTAAGCGATTCTCAGCGATTACGTTTTTGGTAATAAAAATGACTTTTGCGTTACCTTTGAACTTAAAATCCTCATCTTCCAGCAGACAGTCATGAATATAATCAGGATCGATGCTGGTCCGCGGAATTTTAAAGTCAAACCATTCCTGAAGCGGGATTTCAAAATTAATTCCGTGCATATAATTAAACAGTGATTTTTTTAATCCGAAACTGAATTTGCCGTGGTCAATCCCGGTTTTATCGGTAAAATCAATATCGTTATTTGCGAATAAAATTTCCTGTTTCAAAGGAGTCACTCCAAATTCTTCCGGATTGAGTCCAACAGGAGAGTGGGCAGTCATAGCAAACTGATGCCAGAAGCCGCTCTGCAAAATTCCCATTTCAAACATCTGGCGCACCATTTCCAAGGAATCAACCGTTTCCTGAACCGTCTGGGTCGGGTAACCGTACATCAGATAAGCATGGATCATAATTCCGGCTTCTGTAAAATTCCGGGTTACTTTCGCCACTTGTTCCACAGAAATTCCTTTATCAATGAGATTCAATAGACGGTCACTGGCCACTTCAAGCCCTCCCGAAACCGCTACACAACCTGAAAGTTTCAGCAGAAAGCACAAATCTTTAGTAAAACTTTTTTCAAAACGGATATTTGTCCACCAGGTAACGATAAGGTTTCTCCTCAGAATTTCCAGTGCCACTTCTCTCATCAAAGCGGGCGGAGCTGCTTCATCCACAAAATGGAATCCGTTTTCTCCGGTTGTTTTGATCAGTTCTTCCATCCTGTCTACCAGGATTTTAGCAGAAATCGGTTCATAAACTTTAATATAATCCAGAGAAATATCACAGAATGTGCATTTCCCCCAATAGCATCCATGCGCCATGGTCAGCTTATTCCATCGGCCGTCGCTCCATAAACTGTGCATCGGGTTGGCAATTTCAATAACGGAAATATATTGGTCCAGCTGTAAATCTGTATAATCCGGCGTTCCGATATCCGCCTGTTTATAATCCGGTCTTTTGGAATTATTTTTATAAATGACTTCTTGATTTTCAACCAGAAAGGTCCTTTTAAACTCAGATTCTCCGCTTTCATTGGCACGAAAAACATATTCATATAGGAGTTCCAGCGGAAGTTCGCCATCATCCAGCGTAATAAAATCAAAAAATTCAAATACCCTCTGATCCTTTACTTCCCTCAATTCTGTATTGGGAAAGCCACCGCCCATTGCTGTTTTGATGTGGGGGAAATGCGCTTTGATTAATTTTGCACACCTGAAAGCTGAATATAAATTCCCGGGAAACGGCACTGAAAAACAAACCAGTTTCGGCCGAACAGCTTCCAGTTTTTCATGCAGGATTTTTAACGTAACACCATCAATAAAGGTCGTATCTCCGGAAATTTTAGCATATAATTCATCAAAAGAATTGGCACTTTTCCCTAACCGTTCCGCATATCTGCTGAACCCGAAATCAGCATCTGTATGCTCAATAATATAATCAGATAGGTCTTCTAAATATAAGGTAGCCAGATGTTTGGCCTTATCCTGCAACCCCATGTTCCCGAACGCAAATTCCATATCATCCAGCTGATTGAACCGCGAAGCTTCAGGCAGAAAGTTCATGGAACAGATCTGTCTTGCCAGTGTAGGCGTTTTGCCCTGAAGGAAAGCAATTACCTGGTCGATTGTTTTTACATATTCGTCTCTTAACGTAAAAATCCTTTGGGAATTTTCTGAACTGCTGTGAACATCAATTTCTTTACTGAAAATCTTCTCCAGGCCTTCTTTTGAAAATAATTTAAGAATAACTTCTATCCCCAGATCCATCTGGAAGCTTGAGATATTTTTGGTATTAAGGAACCCTTTGATATAAGCTGTAGCAGGATAGGGCGTGTTAAGCTGGGTAAAAGGAGGCGTGATAAGAAGCAGGTCTTTCAAAAGGAAAATTTTTGCAAAGTTAATATTTAAAATTCAGACTGACTTATTTTAGATTATGAGATGGCTCTATCAGAAAAATTTATAAATTCACGGTATGAAAATTACGGGCAGAAATTTAGGCATCCTGTTGTTGCTGTTGTCAGCAGGCATGCAGGCACAGCAGATTGAACATGCAGAAACCTTAAAACCTTTTACGGAAAAGCTGAAGCAGAATAAAGTTTCCCAGATTTTGTTGATGGGAGATTCTCATATCCAGGCAGACTGGCTTACTTCTTACCTGAGAAAAAAGTTCCAGGACCAGTATGGAAATGCAGGCCGCGGAATGGTTTTTCCTTATACGGTGGCCAATACAAATGGGTCAGATGATTTCACTTCAGCCAGTAACCGCACGTGGGAAACCTTCAGGCTGGTTCATGAGCAGAAGCTGTTTTCGCAGATCGGAGCCGGTGGTTTTGTGATCGGGAACAAAGAGAATTCTTTACTGGAAATAAGTTTTAAAAATCCTCAGGATGCTTTTGATAAGGTGGTCATTTACCATGATGCACAGATGAACGGCAGCGAAATAACGTTATATAAGGAAACACAGCCTCTTAAAAATTTCATTGATAAAAAGAAAGAAACACTGAATCATACCGCTACTTACGGGGAAACATTCCATGAGATTGTTTCAAAATACAACAGTACCACCACCAGGCTGAGACAGCTAAACGGAGCCCGGATCTTACATCCCGTTGAAGGAGCAAGCTATAAAACAGAAAGGAATTACCTGGTCTATAATGCTGATTTTGAAAACCAGATTGAACCGGTTGCCAGTAAGAAACTGACAGGATTCAAAACAGAGATTAAAGTAAAAGAGCCGCAGCAGGTATTTTTAATGCGTTCCGATAATCCTGCCGGAAATATATTCTACGGATTTCAGTTTTTAAGAAATGTTGAAAAAGGGGTTGTGTTCAATACAGTAGGGGTGAACGGCGCCACGTATGCAGATTTTCTGAAGTATCCGCTTCAGGTACAGCAGCTGGTTACCCTGCAGCCTGATATCCTGATTATTGCCCTGGGAACCAATGAAGCTTTTGCTCCGGTAAGCAAAGAAGAATTTCAATATGCCGTTACAGAACTCATCACGAAATTCCGTAAAGAAAATGCTGCGCTTCCGGTATTGCTGGTTTCCCCGCCGGACAATATACCGAAACAGTCGCGTGTCCCGGAAATCGTAAGCTGGCTCAGGGAAAGTGCCGTACAGAACAATGCTGCATTCTTTGATCTTTATCAGGCCAGCGGCGGAAAAGGCTCCTTTAAAAAGGCACAGATGAAAAAAGAAGCTGCTTCAGACGGCGTACATTTTGTAAAGCCCGGTTATGAAAACCAAGCCGAACTTATCTGGAAGGCATTTTCTGAAATTACTCAATAACTTAAAAACCCATTAAAACTGAAGGTAAATAGGGAGCACCTGTTCTGCAGACTTGAAATAACCATACACCAGCAGGAATGCAAAAAAGATAACGATATATACAATTAAAGGGATGCTCCCTCTCTTTGAAATAAACTTTTCGGCTGCATTTTCAGGAATAAGGTGGATGGCCATGGCTAAAACGATCATGCCCAGTACTTCTTTATAGTTATCATAAAACGGAGCAAAAGCGCTGGCGTCAAAATTATAAAATATCTGTTTCAGCATGGAAATCGCAACATCAAAGTTTTCTGCTCTGAAGAAAATCCATCCGAAGCATACAAAATGAAAGGTAACCACGCCCATAACAATCTTATAGACTATATTATTGTTAAAGCCTGAAAATGCTTTTCCTGTGGTAAGCATCCAGATCTTGTGAATTCCCAGACCGATTCCGTGGATGGCTCCCCAGATAATAAAATTCCAGCTGGCTCCATGCCAGAATCCGCCTAAAAGCATGGTGGTAAGGAGATTGAAGTTAGCGGCAATCCCTTTTGAGTTTTTGGTAATCACGGCCGGAAGTATAAAGATAACCAGCATCAGCAGGGTAATCAGTCCCGCATACAAAGGAGCAAGTTTGAATAATCCGACGGAAGTAAAGTATGTTCCGCACAGGAATGCTAACACAAAAATAACGGATGCCAGCGAAAATTTCCGGTTTCCTCCCAACGGAATATACAGGTAATCTTTAAGCCATGAAGACAGGGAAATGTGCCATCTCCTCCAGAACTCCGTGATGTTTTTACTCTGATAAGGCGACATAAAATTCGCAGGGATTTTTACCCCGAGCCAAAGCGCAATACCAATGGCAATGTCACTGTACCCACTGAAATCACAATAGATCACCATGGCATAACCATACACGGCAAACAGGTTCTCCAGACCCACATGAAGGGAAGGGTTATCAAAGATATAATTGACAAGGTTCAGCGTAATATAATCGGAGATAATCAGCTTTTTAATCAGTCCCGAAATAATCAGATAAAATCCCATGGCAAAATCTTTTTCCGAGAGGAAATAAGGCTGATTGATCTGCGGCACGAAATCATGCGCCCGTACAATCGGACCCATCATCAGCTTCGGAAAAAAAGAAAGGAACAGCAGGTAATCCGTAAATTTCTTTGCCGGCTTGAAATCTCCCCGGTATACATCAATGGTATAACTTAAATTTTCAAAGGTAAAGAACGATATACCGATAGGCAGAAGGATATTCAGCGGATGGATTTCCGCACTGGAAAACTCATTATAAAGCGTAATAAAAAAGTTGGTATACTTATAATAGAATAAAAGGCCGAGATTAAAAATAATGCTCAGGACCAGGAGTGCTGTTTTCCTTGCTTTCTGCGGACTTTTATATATGCCGTTGGAAATTATATAATTAACAATGGCAGAGACAATGACGAGCCCTACAAACCATCCGCTTGCTTTATAGAAAAAATACAGCGAGAAAAACGTAAAAACGTACCTTCTTGCCGTGAAGTTATTTCTTAGCAGATAGAAAAGAATAATAAACAGCGTAAAAAAGTATACAAAAAATCCGTTATTGAACAGCAGGGGATTTTTACTGTCATAGACAAACTGATGCAGAAATGCTTTCCAGTCAAATGTCGAAAATAATGCCTCTACGTGGTTCATTGTGCAGATCTTTTTTTAGCAGTATAAATTTTATAATCTTTCATCATGGCGTGGTACAGCTTTTCTGCAAGGATATCGGTTCCTCTCCCGTTGGGATGTACGTAATCTTTATTGGCGAGGGGAGGCTCTTTCTGGGCCCATGCCACAATAGAATTTTCGCCGCCCATGGTTTCAAACAGGTTAAAGAATGACAGGTTATTGTCGTAAGCCATTTTTGCCTGGGTTTCCACGAGATTGCGAACGCCTTTTGCACTCTGAAATTCACCGTTGTACCGGAATGCCCGGTCTGCCGTGCTCACCATAAGGATATCGGTTTCAGGAAATGCATTTTTAAATTTCACCAGGGTAGGCGTCATGACTTTTACATAATAAGAATAGTCCGTATCATCCGGCCGGAACAGCAGGTTCACACCATACTGCATCACAATAAGGTCATAATGGTTCTGTGCCTGGACGGCTTTCAGAAAATGCTCATCTATTTTTTTAAATTCTACCCCCGTGATCCCGCGGAAAGAAAAATTATCTACAATAATCCCGTTGTCAGATTCAAAGCTCACTCCGTAGTAAGGCACTGAAGGCGTATTGCTTTTCAGGGAATATGACCTTACCGTGTCATTCGCAAGCAGCTGCCTGTTCACAGTCTGGGTCGCATTAAGCAGAATGTTGGCTCCGTTATAATTTACAGAAGCATTTCCCGGTGACTGTCCGAAAATTAAAAATTTATTGGTCTTGGTACCGCTGATCAGGGTTTTATCTGTAAAATGGCTGTTTCCCGTTCCGCTGAAGCTGAAGCCGGAAACATACATATTCTTAGCGCCTTTCTCCATGAAATTAACGGTTTTCCATCCGGCAGCTTTTATTTCTGCAGATTCCCGTACCGGCGCCACTTTGCTCTGAACAGGCAGGTAGCCTACACCGGCTCCTCCGAATTCACCCTGCAGCAGCTTCCGCAGTTTACGGGTAAGAAGGTCGCCTTCAATCATGCTGTCTCCAAAATAAGCGATCCTTATCTTTCCTTTTTTTGTTTTTTTCAGTTCAGCCAGTTTTTCTGAAAAGTGCATCAGTGTGGTAATGCTGTCTCCTTTCGTAAAGTCGGTAATGAGGTCAGGCTTTTTATATAATTCGAAATCTTTTGCACGGTTACCCCTTTTGGAAGAGTTTTCCAAACTGTCATTAGCCAGTGCACCGTCATTTAATTTTTCAGGGTGTATGATTTCTGATAGCAGATTTACATTCTGTAAAGGTTTCCATTCAACATTAAAAACATACATGAGGACCGATGAAAACAGGTAAATGACAAAGCACAGGGAGAGTAAAACCATTACTCTCCAATTTCTGTTTGGATTCATAAAACGTAAGGAAATTTGTCCGGCTAATTTAATCAGATAAATCAGTCTTTACAATATAAATGTGAAAAAAAATAAGCTCCGTTTTACGGAGCTTGGAAATTATAAATTCTGTTGATTTTACAGGCTTGAAAGGCTGTATTTGGTGATGATAAGATTAATTCTTCTCATCCATTCCTTCGGGCGGGTAGAGTAGCCTGCGGATGCAATGGCCTTTACCCATCTGGAGAAATCACCGCTTCCTTTTAAAGCTGAATAATAGTCTTTTTTTACGACTAACTTACAAAATGCCTCGTAGCATTCTCTCACCGAAGAAAAACTTCTGTATCGTGACTGAGGATTGTTTTTGCCTACAATACCGAAATGGTTATTATAGGTTACGGAGTTTTTACTGGTACCTCCGCCGGACTCAACGAATGCTATGGAAAGAATAATTGAAACCGGAATACCGTATTTCAAGGAAAGCTCAGATGCGATTGCTTTATTTCTTTCTAAGTAGGTATGGGTTTGTGCGTTACCGACAATAGAAATTAAACTAAACACTAAACTCAAAATTACAATTCTTAAGTACTTAACATTGTGTTTCATAATTGTATGTTCTGAAATCATGAGGGCAAATTTACCCTTACCTGACTTAAGAGCCTAATTTTTAACACAATATAACGCTATATGAAGGTATTACAGTATATATGAGTTAAAATATGTTAAAAATTTGGAATTGCCATATTAATTATATTTTAAATATTTGTTACAAAAAAACAGCTGTAAGAAGGTCCTACAGCTGTTTTTACTATTATTTTAATAATCGGTTACATTTGCTTGTACTCGATGTTCATTTCTTTTTCCATTTCCTTATACTGTCCGGAAATAAGCTTTTCACGGATGCCTTCAAAGGCTTCCAGCGTTTCGTTAATTTCTGAATCGGTATGTGAAGCGGTAGGAATTAATCTTAACAGGATCATTCCCTTAGGAATTACCGGATAGACCACAACGGATGTAAAGACTCCGTAATTCTCTCTTAAATCTTTTGCTAAAAGGGTAGCTTCAATGGTAGTTCCTTCAATGAAAACAGGCGTTACACAGGTGTTTGTATTCCCAAGGTTAAAGCCTCTTTCCTTCAGTCCGTTCTGAAGCTTGTTTACATTTTCCCACAATTTATCTTTGATTTCCGGACGTGTTCTTAAAAGTTCAAGCCTCTTTAAACCTCCGATTACCATTGGCATGGTTAAAGATTTGGCAAAAATCTGAGAACGCAGGTTGTATTTTAAGAACCTGATGATCGTCTGATCTCCCGCAAGGAATGCTCCGAAACCGGCCATTGATTTGGCGAAAGTAGAAAAATAAACATCAATCTGATCCTGGCAGCCCTGTTCTTCACCTGCTCCGGCTCCCGTTTTTCCAAGAGTTCCGAAACCGTGTGCATCATCAACTAAAAGCCTGAAGTTAAATTTTGACTTCAGCTCACAGATCTCCTTCAGTTTTCCCTGCATACCGCGCATCCCGAAAACACCTTCCGTAATAACCAGGATTCCGCCTCCGTTTTCTTCAGCTACTTTGGTGGCACGTGCGAGGTTTTTCTCCAAGCTTGCAATATCGTTATGTTTGAATGTAAAACTTTTACCCATGTGAAGACGTACGCCGTCTACAATACAGGCATGGGAATCTGCATCATAAACAATGACATCATGTCTTGTTACCAGAGCATCAATTGCAGAAACCATTCCCTGATATCCGAAGTTCAGCAGATAAGCCGCTTCTTTCTGGGTAAACTCTGCCAGTTCTTTTTCCAGTTGCTGGTGCTGCTGGGTTTCACCTGACATCGCTCTTGCACCCATCGGGTAAAACATCCCGAATTCTGCGGCAGCTTTGGCATCAGCTTCCAGTACTTCCGGATGGTTGCAAAGTCCTAAATAATCGTTTGCACTCCAGAAAATTACATCTTTCCCCTGAAACTTCATTCTCGGACCGATCGGCCCTTCCAGTTTAGGAAAAACAAAATATCCTTCAGCATAATCTGCAAATTGCCCAAGAGGTCCCGGGTTTTGTTTTATTCTGTCAAAAATATCCAACATTGTATTACTGTTTTTTAAGTAAAAAAGCCTTTTGTAATTACAAAAAAGGCTTTATTTGTATAAATTCTTTATTCCTTATTTATTTGATGAATTCCGTTTTAAAAACTTCATCATAATTGTGAACGCAGTTGTTAACGAATCCCTGCTCGGCCATCCATTTATCACTGTATACCTTTGTAATATACCTGGATCCGTGGTCTGGATAAATTAATACCACGAGGTCATTTGCGGTAAGCTCGTGAGACTGTGCATACTGGATCAGCCCCTGAGTGACAGCGCCTGTTGTATATCCGCCCATAATAGCCTCCTTCAAAGCAATTTCACGGGTTCTGTACGCTGACATTTCATCATTTACCCTCACAAATTCATCTACTTTATCGAAGAGAAGGGCAGAAGGGATCAGGTTTTTTCCCATGCCTTCAATCTGGTAAGGGTGTACATCTTCCTTATGAATTTCTCCGGTCTCGTGATAGCTTTTTAAGATAGAACCGTCTGCATCAACACCGATGATTTTAATACCGGGATTTTTCTCCTTTAAGAACTTGGCAGATCCGGATAATGTTCCTCCGGTTCCGGTACATGCGAAAAGATGAGTAATCTTACCTTGTGTCTGTTCCCAGATCTCCGGACCCGTGGTCTGGTAATGTGCATCAATATTCAGTTCATTGAAATACTGATTGATATAAATAGAGTTCGGGGTTTCCAGAGCTATTCTTTTGGCTACCTCATAATATGATCTGGGATCATTGGCCGGAACATTTGCGGGGCAGATATAGACGGTAGCTCCCAGAGCCTTAAGATAGGCAATTTTTTCAGGCTTCGTTTTGTCGCTTACGGCAAGGATGCATTTATATCCTTTGATAATGCAGACCATTGCAATTGAAAATCCTGTGTTTCCTGAAGTAGTTTCTACCACTACGGAATCTTCTTTTAATAAACCTTTTCTCTCAGCGTTTTCTATGATATGAAATGCGATTCTGTCTTTAGTGGAATGTCCAGGATTATATGATTCTAACTTGGCATAAACGGTTGCAGGAATATCTTTCGTCACAGTGTTAAGCTTTACCATAGGCGTGTTTCCTATTAGGCCAAGTATATTATCGTAAACATTACTCATTATTTGTTATTTTTCCAATAAAAATCTGTCGGCAAAAATACAAAAAAATAAATTTATTTCTAAACTTTTGTTTGATTTCTGATGTTTAAAAGAATAAATTTATTTTTCAAGCTTTCTCTCCAAAAATCAAACTTCTCAAAAAACGAGCCAAAACCTTTAAATTTTGTTAAAACCCGTGTAAAATCATATAAAAGCCTTATTTTCGCGTAATTGATTTAAAACTATGAAAAATTGGACTTTCAGGCAGTGGAACACCGTTCTCGGATGGGTGATTTTCGCCATTGCATTTATCACATACTTGTCCACCATAGAACCCAATTTCAGTTTTTGGGATTGTGGCGAGTATATTTCCTCAGCAGTAAAACTTGAAGTAACGCACGCCCCCGGTGCTGCATTATTCCAGATTGTGGGTGCTGTGGCAGCCATTTTTGCTTTAGGAAAAGGCGAAAATTATTCTATTGTGATCAACGGGATGTCTGCGCTGTTCAGTGCTTTCACCATCCTGTTCCTGTTCTGGACGATTACACATCTTGTAAGAAGGCTTCTTCATAAGGATTTTGAAGATGTTACAAAGCATCAGGAAATTTCTATCCTGTTTGCAGGGGTTGTAGGAGCGCTATGTTTCACTTTTTCAGACACCTTCTGGTTTTCCGCCGTGGAAGGGGAAGTGTATTCAATGGCATCAATGTTCATTGCATTGCTGGTATGGCTGATTACCAAATGGGAAAATGAACACCAGGCTGCGGACAGCGAGCGATGGATTATTTTGATTTTCTTTATTTTAGGACTTTCTGTAGGGGTGCACATGATGTGTATGCTGGCAATCCCTGCCGTATGCTTTATATATTACGCCAGAAAATATGAATTCACGTGGAAGAATTTTATTCTTGCCAATGTCATCACGCTGGCTATTCTGGCCATCGTCTTCAAAGGGATTTTCCCTCTGATCATGACGTTGTTCGGGAAGCTTGAGATTTTCTTTGTGAACGGATTAGGCCTGCCTTTCCATTCCGGAACCATTGTAGGGTTTATTTTAATGGTGGCGCTGTGTTATTTCCTGATCAACTATTCACAAAAGCTTAAGAAGAACCTGTATCAGACGATTGCTTTATCTGTCGTGTTCATGATGATCGGGTTTTCCTGCTGGATGGTAATCCCTATCAGGGCCAATGCCAATCCACCGATGAACCTTAATGACCCGGATAACGCCATCGGGATGCTGGATTATTATAACCGTGAGCAGTACGGCGACTGGCCTACCATTTACGGGCAGAACTATACGGCTTTCCTTACATCAGGCGGAATTGAGAAAAAAGAAGACGGAAGTTTCAATACCATAAAAACAGGGGAAACATACGAAAAAGACGAAAAGACGGGAACCTATAGAAAAACCGGCGACCGTTTTAAATATGTTTTCAATAAAGACCATGTAGGTTTTATGCCGAGGATGTTCAATGAAGATAAAGACGTGATGTCTAATTATATTTCAATGTACGGCGCACCGGATTTTTCATTTAACTATGCCAATGAAGATGTTGCCAACAGCCCTGAAGCCAAGCAGATTTTCGACGAGCTAAGGCAGAAATATGAAAACAAAACCATTACGGCTTCCGATTATTTAAAGGTGAAACCGTATAATTTAATTACCATCCAGAAGCCTTCCCTGGCACAGAACCTGGACTATTTCATTACTTTCCAGAACGGGTATTACTTCTTAAGATACCTGATGTGGAACTACGTAGGCCGCCAGAATGACCTTGAAGGGAATATGGAAAGCACAAGAGGGAACTGGATTTCCGGAATTCCTTTTATTGATAATAGCATTGTAGGAAATCAGGACAAGATGCCTGCGAAATTCAAGAATGAAAGTACGGTAAAATTCTTCTTCTTGCCATTGCTATTGGGATTAATCGGGTTCTTTTTCCAGCTGAACAGGGATTTCGGAAGATTCTACGCCATGCTTTCTATCTTTATACTGATGAGTGTGGGAATTGTTTTCTACACGGGTGTAAAACCTTTTGAACCGAGAGAAAGAGATTATGCCATGGTAGGATCGTTCTACGTTTTTGCCATCTGGATCGGATTGGGAGCGGGTGCTATTCTCTGGCTGTTAAAGTCAAAAGTAAAATCCAATGCTGCCAATATCGTGGCCGGTGTGGTTTTACTGGGGGTTCCTTTCTTAATGGGATTCCAGAATTACAATGTTCACGACAGGCATGACCGGTATACTTCTTACGATTACGGGTATTCCGTATTGAAATCGCTGCCTAAAAACGACATTTTGTTTGTATACGGTGATAATGATACCTATCCGGTATGGGCAATCCAGGAAACCGAACAGTTCAGAGATGATGTAAAAGTAGTTAACTTTACACTGGCTTCAACACCTTGGAATATTGATCAGATCAAGAGAAGGACCTACAACGCAGCTCCGGTTCCGGGTGTTCTGACCCATGAAGATTACAGGGACGGTGTGAACGACCAGATCTATATGATGAAAAAGGATGACTGGGAAGGGCTGTTCTCCATGCTGAAAGAACAGGGAGCTCCGGAAACGGAATTTGCCGAGTTCAGGAAATACCTTACTCAGGATTCAATGACTATGAAGGAAGCAATCAGCTTTCTTAAATATACTTCTCCTGCGAAAAACGAACTTCTTAAAATGTATTTCGGGGAAGAGAAATATGAGAAATACAATATTTTACCTGTGAATAAATTCATTTTACCGGTAAACAAGGCAAATGCATTACAGGCAGGCATCATCAATCAGGCAGATCTTGCCAATACGGTGAACCAGATCATGATTACGTATAAATCCAATACCTTATACAAGAATAACCTGATCATGCTGGATATCCTGGCCAATTTCGACTGGAAAAAGCCGATCAACTTCTCTTCGGGAGGAATCTATGACAGTGAAAATATTTTCTACCTTGACGAATATCTTCAGTTTGACGGATTCAGCTACAGGCTGATCCCGATCCACACGCCGCAGACGCCGGACGGAGAAATGGGAAGGGTAGATGCCAATTCTTTATACAACGTGGTGAAAAACTACAGATGGGGTAACTTCAAGGATCTGGATACTCATTTTGATGAGACTGCAACGTCCAACATTATGAGCTACAGGGCATCGGCCAGCAGGGCTGCAGCAGCTTTATCGGCAATCGGCCAGAAAGGGAAAGCCCTTGAGATGCTGGACCTCGCTTCAAAAGAAATCCCGGCACAGAAATACAATGATCCGCGTTCCTTAAGTTCAATGGCGTATGGATATATTGTTTCAGGACAGGAAGCCAAAGGGCTGAAGCTTGCAGAAGTTCTTAAAAAAGGAATTTTTGAGGAATATGATTATTACATGAGCTTAAGCAAAGCAGACCAAAGTTATCTGAGAAGACAGATCAGGACCAAGCCGATGGAATATTCCCTGGTGGTTTCTGCCGTTACCGATGCATACACAAAAATCGGGAAGAAAGATAAAGCATACGATTATCTGGTAAAATCCATAGAACCGATCGATAAGAAATTCAACACATTCGTTGAAAACCTTAAAGAAATGGGCAAAGAAAAAGCGATGAACGAATCTGAACAGGTTCAGAAGATCACACCGTTCTACCAGTATCTGTTTGATATTATGGAACCTTTTGATTCTACTTATTCGAAAGAAAAGGAAAATCAGATCACCACCTCCATTATCAAAGCAACCCAATAATAACAAAACTTAAAACGGAACTTCGGTTCCGTTTTTTTATTTATTGTGCCTCAGAAATTTTAAGGTTATATTTGCTGAATCAAAGAAGCACAATGACAGACATAAAAAGTAAAAGAATCCCGTGGTATGCTGTATTGTTTACAGTTGTTTTCAAGCTTTTATTTTTACTCACCCACTATATCCAGGAAGATGCATTCATCACCTGGAGAGTAGCCCAGAACCTTTTGGATTACGGAGTTATCGGTTTTAACGGGCCGGTAAAAATTTCCGCATCCACAACGCATTTCTATGTTTTTGTTTCGTGGTTTTTTACTGTGGCTTTCGGGAAAGAATACTTCATTGCGCCGCTTCTTATTTTTAATTCTATCCTTTTCACAATCGGGAGCCTGTTTCTTTCCCATCTGCTGCTCAAAAATGCCTGGCATAAAGCGCTGTTCATATTTTTAATCGGGATTTTACCGCCTGCCATTAAAATTTCTATCCTGGGAATGGAATACGGAATCCTTTTCTTCCTGGAAATGGCACTCCTGTATTACGGCTTTCACAAAGGCAAAAAATGGGCATTTATTGTTCTGCCGGTACTGATTTTATTTACCCGCATCGATACCGTTATTTTCCTGGGAATTGTGTTCTTAACGGATCTTTTATGGACGAGAAAGATCAGATGGAATTATATTTTAGGAGGAATCCTTGGAATTTCCGTTACCCTGGCCTTCAACTGGTTTTATTTCGGTGAAGTGGTCAACAATACCATTATTGCGAAGAAGCTTGCTTACGATAAAGCCTTTACATGGGAACAGAATGTAGGCTATTTTACATCAAATTTCGGGAACTTCTGGGGAATGCTGAAGCTTCCGGGAGATTTTAATCCGCTGACCATTGTACTGCTGATTTTCGAGGTATTGTGCTTCATCTATTTAATCCGCCAGAAAGAAAAGAGGAATTACTTCCTTTGGATGATCTTTATTTTCGGATGGGTAAAACAGCTTGTTTTCCTTTCACAGAAAAGCCTTTTCGACTGGTATTACTGGGTTCCGCAGATTCTTCTGTTTGTTCCGGTTCTGATTTTCGTAATGGAACAGAAGGTAAAAAGAAACCTCTGGCTTGCGGCACTGATTATAATTTACATCATTCCTATGCTGGCCTTCCAGACAGTCCATTCCATAGCTACCGGAAACGGGGAATGGAACTACAGAAGAACCATCGGATTGTTCCTGAATACCTATGAAAAGGATAAAAACCAGTGGATTTTTCTTGAGCCTGCCGGTTACGTGCCTTATTTTTCCGGATTAAAAGCAATTGATGAAGTAGGGTTGGTTGATAAAGAAGTTCAGCAGGAAATAATTAAAGACAAACCGAATTTCCGGATCAATACGATTAAAAAGAGACAGCCGAAATACCTTCTTTCCTATGATGATTTGTATACAGGAAAAGACGCTGAATATTTCAGGCTTCATTATAAATTATTAAAAGAGTTCCGTGTGAAAGATCACTTGAAAAGCAATAATAAAATCCTTGAGAAAATCTATATTTTAAAACCTTCCGGAACAGATTATAATTTATACGAAAGAGTTGATTAAAAGATTAATAAATGTATTTTCCCTAATCCCTAATCCCTAATCCCTAATCCTAACTATGAAATACTGTGCTTTTCTTCGTGGCATCAATGTAAAAGGGACCAATATGAAAATGGCGGAAGCCTGCGAGGTTTTTAAAAATGCAGGAATGGAGGACGCAGTTTCTGTACTTGCTTCAGGAAATATTGTTTTTTCATCTGATCAACAGGCAGCAGATCTGAAAATTATCCTTGAAAAAGCCGTTTCTGAACATTTTTCCTATGAAGCATTTTTATTCATACAATCACAACCGGAGACGGAAGCGATATGGAATGCCAACCCCTTCGAAAAAAATGAAAATCTGCATTCGTATGCGTTCATCGGAAATGCAGGCGTGGATGATATTCTGATGTCAGAATTTCAGAAAGCCTTGAAAACCGAGCATGAAGAGGCAAAAATTATAAACGGCACGTTCTACTGGCAGGTCCCGAAAGGGAATACTTTAGATTCGACATTCGGGAAAATTTTAGGCAGGAAAAACCTGAAAGACCAGTTCACCAGCCGGAATATCAATACGTTTGAGAAGATTGTAAAGAAATTTTAATGCTGACGGGCTTAATTTTCATTCTGTTCATGTTTGCTCTGGGTAATTTCTTTTATCTTGTTTTCCCTGAACATTCAAACTTAGTGAAAAGACTTTCTGTCAGTGTGGTTTCCATAATTCTTCTCACAATATTTTATTGCTTAACAGAAGGAGGCAATTCTATTTTGGAAGGGATCATAACGGTTGGAGGGTATTTTCTGTTCAATTTTTTCGCTCATTTACTTTTAATAAAAGTATTTAAAGTAGAAAACTATTACCTTTATCTGGTTCTGTTTTTTATATTTTTTATAATCATTACCATTTTTTATACTGCGCTGATGCAGGATGTCTTTAATTACAGTTAGCAATAAATAATTTCGGATTCTGAAGTTTTCTCATTACTTTTACTGAACTTTTTTAATAAAAATAAAAATGATTCAGTATTTAGATAATATCCATCACAAAGACTCAAAAAACTTTTTTCTCATTGCCGGTCCATGCATCATAGAAGGCGAAGATATGGCCTTGAAAATTGCCGAAAAAGTTGTGGAACTCACCAACAAATACAACATCCCGTATATCTTCAAAGGAAGCTTTAAAAAGGCAAACAGAAGCAGGGTAGATTCCTTTACAACCATTGGTGAAGAAAAATCCCTGGAGATCCTTAAAAAAGTGGGCGAGACTTTTAACATCCCGACCACTACGGATATTCATGAAAATGAACATGCAGCACTGGCAGCGCAGTATGTAGACGTATTGCAGATCCCTGCATTCCTTGTTCGTCAGACTGATCTTCTGGTAGCCGCAGCACAGACAGGAAAATGTGTCTCTCTGAAAAAAGGACAGTTCCTTTCTCCGGAATCCATGAAATTTGCCGTTCAGAAGATTACGGATTCCGATAATCAGAAAGTGGCGATTATTGAAAGGGGAAACTCTTTTGGCTATACCGATCTGATTGTTGATTACCGCGGAATTCCTACCATGAGAGACTATGCGCCTGTCATTCTGGACGTAACCCATTCTTTACAGCAGCCTAACCAGAGTTCCGGGGTAACCGGAGGAAGGCCGGAGCTTATAGAAACCGTTGCCAAGGCTGGTATTGCCGTAGGGGCAGACGGAATTTTCATTGAAACGCATCCTACCCCTGAAACCGCTTTGTCAGACGGAGCCAATATGCTGAGACTGGATCGCCTGGAAGACCTCTTGCAGAAATTAACAAGAGTAAGGGAAGCCATTTTGTAACTCTTTATTAAATTCAGACTTATTTAAGTTGAATAAATATGAAGTCCTTTCCACAAAGGATTTCATGTATTTTGATATTCAGGTTTTAAATGTTAAAGAAAGTTTAAATAAGTTAAAATAAATTGTATATATTCACGTTTGAAATTTTAAAACATTTCTTTTGAAAAAACTAGTTTTACCACTGAGCCTTTTGGTTCCTGCCTTATTATTTTCCCAGAACAGAAAAAAGGATACCATGAGAACTTCTGCTATTGAAGAAGTTGTTTTCCAGAAAAAGGTAACCGGAAGGACCACCGATCTTACTACCGTAAAAATTTCGGCGAAAGATGCCCAGAACGTAGCGAGTATTTCCGGAGGTATTGAAGGAATTATTAAAACACTGCCTTCCGTAAACTCCAATACCGAGCTTTCTTCGCAATACATGGTGCGTGGCGGAAACTACGATGAAAACCTGATCTACATCAATGATATTGAAATTTACAGGCCTTTCCTGATCAGGAATTCCCAGCAGGAAGGATTAAGCATCATTAATCCTGATATGGTATCAACCGTAAATTTCTCAGCCGGAGGTTTTGAACCGAGATACGGCGATAAAATGTCTTCAGCCTTAAATATTTACTACCGTGAGCCTGAAAAATTTGAACTTTCCGGGGAAGGAAGTCTGATAGGCGGAAGGCTTACTGCCGGATTCGCATCCGGAAAAGACAGTGAAGACAATAAAAAATTTACTGCTTTATTTTCAGGAAGATACAGGAATACAAACCTTGTTCTCAATACTTTAAAAGAAGATACCGATTTTAATCCGAAATACATGGATTTCCAGACGTATCTCAATTACCACTTCAGCCCGAAATTCAATATTTCATTCATCGGATATTATTCCAAGAATGATTACGAAATGATCCCTAAAGAAAGGGAAGTCGATTTCGGAAGCCTCCAGCAGCCGCTTAAGCTTAATGTAGCCTACGCAGGAAGGGAAGACGACAAGTATAAAAATATGATGGGAACGGTTTCCATGAACTATAAACCGTCCGATAAATGGAGATTTACCCTTGATGCTTTTTCCTACCAGAACCGTGAAAGAGAGTATTATTCTATTGCATCAGCCTATGTTTTACAGACTTTTGATCCTGTTACGGGCGAGCCTGTAACTTCATACGATGCAGGCGGGCAGATTGAGCATGCAAGAAACGACCTGTTCGTAAAAACATACGGTGCCCAGTTCAGGACCCGTTTTTCGCCAAACGTCAATACCGATATCGAAGTAGGGTTTAAATATGAAAAAGAAAACCTTAAAGACCTTACCAATGAATGGAAGCTGGTAGATTCTGCCGGATACAGCCTTCCGCACGAAGAATTTATTGATCCGCGGAATGCCGGAGACCTGAAGCTGATGTATAACATTGCAGGGAGAAACCATATTCAGCCAACGCGTTTTTCTGCATATGCCCAGTATTCCCAGAAGTTTTTCTGGGGCAGCAACAAAGTATTTTTAAACGCAGGCACCAGGGTTGCCCACTGGAGCTTTAATAATGAAACCATTTTCTCGCCAAGAGCCCAGTTTGCCATCAAACCCGACTGGGATACCGATATGCTGTTCAGGCTTTCGGGAGGTGTTTATTACCAGGCTCCTTTTTATAAGGAAATCAAGGATTTAGAAGGTAATTTTAATGCTGATATCAAATCACAGCGTTCCATCCAGGCTATTCTGGCGAATGACTATGAATTTTATTTCGATGACAGGCCGTTCAAGCTGACAACAGAACTCTACTACAAGAAAATGAATGACCTGATTCCGTATTACATGGATAATGTAAGGATCCGTTACACCGGGAAAAACAATGCTTCAGGATATGCATACGGAATTGATACCCGTCTGTTCGGGGAATTTGTACCGGGTGTTGACTCCTGGTTATCGGCCAGTTATGCAAGGGTATTCGAAAATATTGACAATAAAGGCGATATCCCGAGACCGACAGACCAGAGGCTGAGATTTGCCATGTTCTATCAGGATTATATGCCGAAGTTCCCGTCCATGAGGGTAAACCTGACGTTGGTATATGCCATGGGGCTTCCTACAGGTGCTCCGGTGCTTACTGATCCGTATCAGTACCAGAGAACGCTGCCTTCTTATAAAAGAGTTGATATCGGGCTTTCAAAAGTATTTATTGACCGAAAGGAAAATGCAAAAACATACGGTTTCTGGGGTAATTTTGAAGAGCTGACTTTGGGAGTTCAGGTTTTCAATGCTTTCAATAT
Organism: Chryseobacterium sp. Leaf201; assembly: GCF_001421435.1. Lineage (GTDB taxonomy): Bacteria > Bacteroidota > Bacteroidia > Flavobacteriales > Weeksellaceae > Chryseobacterium. Next base: position 33,237 of record NZ_LMKA01000057.1, on the reverse strand, counting down.
CAGGAATACAGTGGCCAATCAATGGATTTCCGATGCAAACACAAATTTAATGTATCCGGTTCCGGTACGTCTGACTGGCAGGTTTTTTAATGTAAAGCTTGAATTTAAAATTAAATAAAAGCCACTTCACACAATAGATTTAGAAAAGCTGAACATTCTCAATATCCATCTGTGAAATCTGTGGGACATAAGATTAAGATAAAAACCTCGTGAAAAGTTCACGAGGTTTTTATTTTTTCTGAATTCTATAAAAGGAATCCATAATTTTATAAGATATATACCACATATATTTTTAACTTTGCCTGAGTGAAAAAGATTCTTGCCATATTGTTTTCTGTATTCTACTTCGGATTTTCGTCCGGAGCGGTATTCAGCGTTCATTATTGCATGGACAAAATTGCCTCTGTCAGTCAGAAAACGGATGATCTCTGCAGTAAATGTGGAGTTAAAACCAAAGAAGACTGCTGCAAAACCGTAATCAAGGTCATAAAAACAGATGATTCACAGAAATCAGACTTTCTTAAAATCGACTTTTTAAAACAGATTCAGAAAGTCGAGGAGGATCACGGATTCTTATTTACTGACCGGTCTTTTTCAGCTACAAAATTTACCCGGATTCAGATCAACGCGCCTCCGGAACGCCGGCCGGTCCCGATCTTCATCCATCATTGTAATTTCAGAATTTAGAATTCATCAGCCGTTTGATTTTATGCTCATTACGGACGACACAGCCTGTCGCATTATGCGATAATTTTTAATCTCTTTATTAAAATTCTATTTATTCTAAAATTTAAAACAATGAAAAAATATATCATTACAGCAGCATTTTCTTTATTCTCTGTTATTTCAGTTGTGGCACAATCTAAAAAAGACGCACAGGTTTCCAAACTGTATCAGAATTATATCGCCATAAAATCTGCACTGGCTTCTGATGATGCAGACAAAACATCCAAAGCAGCCACAGAGTTTATCAAAACAGCTTCTGCCGTTGATTATAAAATAATTTCTGAAGGTAATCTTACAACCCTTAAAAAAGAGGCCACCCTGATTTCTGATGCCCGGAACATCGCAGCGCAGAGGGAAACATTCTTTAATCTTTCCGATCATATGATTGCGCTGACAAAAGAATTTAAGCTGTCCGAAAAGCCTGTTTATATCCAGTACTGCCCGATGGCAGACGGAAGCTGGCTGAGCAGTGAAAAACAGATTGCAAACCCTTACTACGGAAAATCTATGCTTACCTGCGGCAATGTAAAGTCTACGGTTAATTAATTTTCTTCAAATAACAAGCTGTATCGTCTGAATTAACTTCAATTCGGACGGTACCGTTTTAAAAAATCGGAATATTATGAAAAAAATAATAGTATTTCTGATGTTTTTATGCTCTGTTTTCATCTTTTCCCAGAATACAAAAACAATATTTACCTGTCCGATGCATTCTGAAATCGTTTCCGCAAAAGCAGGAGACTGCCCAAAATGCGGAATGGATCTGGTGGAAAAAACAGTTGTGACCAAACCGGAAGCTGCTGCGCAGATAAACCCGGGACAGAAAACAGAAATAAAACCGGAAATTAAAAATAAACCAGAACCTAAAGCTGAATCTCAAAGTCCTGTGCTAAAGAGAAGTTCTGCAAACGGGAAAATTACTTTTGGCGGGAAAAAGGTACGCTATGATTTATACGTAAAAGACACGATTGTGAATTTTACGGGCAAAAACCGCAGGGCAATTGCTGTTAACGGCAGATTACAGGCCCCGACTTTATATTTTACGGAAGGCGATACCGCGGAAATCTATCTTCACAACATGCTGAAAGAAAACACGGGATTCCACTGGCATGGCGTGGTGCTGCCGAATGAACAGGATGGCGTTCCCTATCTTACAACAAAACCTGTAAAGCCGGGGGAAACACATTTGTATACATTTAAAATTTCACAAAACGGAACCTATTGGTACCACTCCCATGAAAGCCTGCAGGAGCAGATCGGGATGAACGGGATTCTGGTGTTCAATAAAAGAGAAGCAGAACCAAAAGAAAATTATGCCCGGGAAATCCCTGTATTGCTGGGAGACTGGAGTGATGATGATCCGATGCAGATTGCAAGAAGGCTCCACATGGCCAATACGGACTGGTATGCGATTAAGAAAAATGCAGTTCAGAGTTACTGGGAAGCTATAAAATCAGGGAATTTCGGGACAAAAACGCTGAATGAGTGGAAAAGGATGGAAGCCATGGATGTAAGCGATGTGTATTATGACAAGTTTCTCATCAACGGACAGCCGAGTTCCGTCTATGCTGATTTAAAGGCAGGAGATAAAGTCCGGTTAAGGGTGGCAAACGGCGGCTCTTCCACCTATTTCTGGCTGAATTTCGGCGGCGGGAAAATCAAAGTGGTAGCCAATGACGGAAATGATGTGGTTCCTGTGGAAGTTGACCGTTTAATTGTAGGCGTTTCTGAAACCTATGATATTGAAGTTACCATTCCTGAGGATAAAAGCTTTGAATTCCGTGCTACTTCTGAAGACCGGATCGGTCATGCTTCGCTCTGGCTAGGCTCAGGCGAAAAAATAACAGTTCCGGATCTGCCCAGCTTAAAGCTGTTTGAAGGCATGAAAATGATGAACGGAATGATGGAAATGAGCGGAAATATGAAGCCGATGAACATGACAATGGGCAACCAGATGATGGATATGAATGAAGTAATGTATCCTGAACTTCCTGCAAGCCAGCGGAAGATGACAATGGATCACATGAATGAAATGATGGGCATCAAAAAGAAAGAAACCGGAGAAGAAGACCACCCAGATCATTCGGGGACGGATATGAAGGAAGAAAAGCCACTGAAAAGACTATCTTACAATATGCTGAAGTCTTCTGAAAAAACAGTTCTCCCTACGGAAAATGTCCGGGAAATAAAGTTTACGCTGGAAGGAAACATGAACCATTACCTGTGGACTTTAGACAATAAAACGGTTACGGAAACCGATAAAATCCTGGTTAAAAAAGGCGAAATCCTCAGGATTACGATGTATAATAATTCGATGATGCGCCATCCGATGCATCTCCACGGCCATGATTTCAGGCTAATCAATTCAAAAGGGGAATATTCGCCACTGAAAAATGTAGTTGACATCATGCCGATGGAAACGGATACCATTGAGTTTGCGGCTAACCAGGACGGCGACTGGTTTTTCCACTGCCATATTTTATACCACATGATGGCGGGTATGGGAAGGGTTTTCAGTTATGAAAATTCCAAACCGAATCCACAGCTTCCGGATAAGAAATTAGCCTGGAAAAGCTTCCTGAAAGACAACCGGATGGTCAGCTCCATGGCAATGCTGGATATCAACAGCAATAAGCTCCATGCAGAAACCATGACGATGTTCGGGCCGAGATGGGCCGGCTTAAATGAGTTTCACTCGAATTGGGACTTCAATCATTTCGACGGAAATTTCAAGGTCGGAAGGTTTTTAGGAAAATTTCAGTGGGCTTTGCCTTATGCGGGATTCAGGATTCAAAAAAATCATGAAATGATGGAAAGGCAGATGGCGGAAAAGGAGGGCATGGATTTCCATGGTAGGAAAACATGGTTCGGACAGCAAAAGGCTTCTGCGACAAAGGCGGCTTTTACCGTTGGGGTGCAGTATCTTTTACCGATGCTGATTACGGCCGATGCCAGTGTAGATCATAATGGTAAGTTGATATTGGAATTCAGCAGAGAAGATATTCCGCTTTCCAGGAGACTGCGAGGGAATTTCAGTGTGAATTCTGACGGAGAATTCAATACCGGATTGCGGTATATCGTGCAGAAATATTTATCCGTTTCCGGAAATTATGACAATGAAATGGGATGGGGAGCCGGAATTACTTTAATGTATTAAATCAAAAGGAACTCAGCTTAGGGTTCCTTTTATTTTTTCTGTTTTTTTAGATGGGTTTGCTGTGACTGTTTACCGTTCCAGTTTTATCACTTGCTCCACCAGTCTTTTATTGATGCTTTCAGGGACAGATCTCATCAGGAAGTTCCGTAAAAAGGTGGCTTTTTCCCATTGTGAAAACTTGCCGATATGCCAGCTGGTACTGATGACCTGATCCACTTTTTTTCTCCTTATTTCTTGGAATTCCCTGAAAACAGAATTGAAATCCTTGTTGTTTTCCAGAAGTTTACCGATGATATAGGCATCTTCAATGGCCTGACAGGCTCCCTGTCCCATATTCGGAGTGGTGGCATGGGCAGCATCGCCAATCAGACAAAGGTGATCCGCGTACCATTTCGGAATAGGAGCGAGATCAGTAAGGTCAGTTAGAATGGTGTGTTCCGGCAGAGTAGCTTCAATCAGCTGTAAAACCAAAGGATGGAAGCCGTTAAAATGTTCTGCTACGGTATGGGAATGTTTATATATGCTGTTATTGACTACCGCATACCAGTATACTTTATGGCCCGACATCTGCACAAAACCGAAGCGTTTCCCTTTTTCCCACATTTCAAAAGCTTCATGTTCATATTGTTCAGGCAGGGTGAAATCTGCCCATCCGCGCCAGCATTTTTGCTTTGCATCCCTGATCTGTCCGGTTTTCAGGATCTGGTGCCGGATTTTTGAATGTATTCCGTCGGCACCAAAAACAACGGGACTTACCACACGGTTTCCGTTATTAAAATTCAGCGTATAGTGTTCCTGCCGTTCGATTGACTGCAGAGCATGCCCCAGCTTTATCCTTTCAAAACCAATTTCTTCTGCCAGGATTTTCTGCAGTTCTGCCCTGTGGATGGCCACGTTACAGGAGTTGTATTTCTTTTCAAGGGCAAGGACATCAGTTTTGGAAATAAGCTTTAAATTTTCATCTGTTATCGAAATGGCGTGAATTTTATTCCCTGCATTTTCAATTTTTTCTTTCAATCCCAGTTTATCGAATACCTGCATTGCGTTTACAGCCATCATAATGCCGGCTCCTACAGGCCTGATTTCCGGTGCCGATTCATAGACCGTAAAATTAATATCCAGCTGTTTGAGGACATTCCCAAGCGTAAGCCCGCCGATTCCCGCCCCGATAATTGAGATTGAATCCATTATTTTAAATTTTTCAATTCGTTTAATAACTGGTTTTGCTTATTAATGAAATTTTCTAAACTATCTGTTTCCAGAGGATGGGTCTCCTGATACTTTTCGATTTCAGGAAGCGTTTTTTTAATTTTATAGATGTCATAAAAAGAATTAAGTTGTATGGCATTGAAATTTACCTGAATTTTTAATGCATTCAGTTTATTGATTTTAACATCGTATTTTTCTGAACTGTTTTTTAAAAGATTTAAAACTTCTTTCTGTAAAGCAGAATCCATGATGTTTTTCGTCCTTATCTCTGCATCAGCGTAATAGTTTTCAGATGATCTTATAACATCATCATACAGATCCTCCATTACTTCACTGTCATTCCGCAAAGATAGAAACCTTTTGTGGAGACCTTTAAGACGTTCATCATCTTTAATTTTTTCCATGTAGATCGCATCAATTATGGCTTTGGATTTGCTCATCCGTTTTATAGAAAAGCCTGATTCTGTATTTTCAACAGCCTGTTCAACCATATCATGATCAGCCGTTTTATTTTCCTGACATGAAATAATGAATAAGAACAGCGTAGAGGTGATGAATATTTTTTTCATGGTTACTGAATATTATAATTGTTTAAAGGTGTTAACAGGTCTCCCGGACTTATGGTATAACGCAAATCAGGATAAATAAAATCCAATGTCCTGTTTTCCTGACCCCTGAGTTGAAAAAATGCTGATTCCTGTTCCTGATCAGCTAATTTAAATAATTCTCCGGTAGAAAAATAAGGCAGATGATCTTTAAACCTGATCAATGTTTTTGACGTTCGGAACGTGATTCCCAACCATCTGTTTTCTTCGGTTGTTTTTGAACCACAACCCGAACTGAGAATAATTTTATGCTGGAATTTCCTGTTGGTTTCAATTGAAAACAGAATAACGGAATTATGATCAAGTATCATTTCAGATTCTTCATTTGTAATTTTATCTTTGATAACCAGTTTTCTAAGATGCGATTCTTTGATTTCATCAGGGTTTTCATAGCATGAAAAAAGTGCGATAAAAGAATCATTATCCAAATCCAGCGCCTGGTCAGAATGAAAATTCATTTTAGAATACGCAGAATGATAAACTTCAATTAGAGCATTATTAAAATTTTGTATAGGGATATCAGGAAGATCCGCTGAGACCTTTGTATTAATCATCGCAACAAGCTGGTTATGAATGTCTGAAAATGCATTGGCCGGAACAGAATATTTTGTCGTTGTCCTGACCACGGGAATTTCCTCATTAACAATCTTTACAAGATGATTCCCCATTCTCCCTTTTCCAGCAGGTTCAAACGTTGCAGAGTTTAACAGATCATTGAAGATGTTCTTTTCTAAAGGAAGCTTTATTTGATAAAATGCAGAATGGCTCATTTAAAAAATAGGTTTTTTGTAATCTCCCGAATTCATACTGAAATGTGTTTTTTTATATTCAATCATTTTTTCAGTCATATTTTCTTCATAATAAGAACTCCGCAGTTCTTCCTGCATTTCAATGGTCATTTCCTCAAGTTTAACATAACTGCCGTTGTCTTTGATATAAGTCTGGTTGTCGGTATACATCGCTTCAAGGTTTGAGCAACGGACTACATATCCCATTCTGACCGGAATTTGATCAACACCTAAAACAGAAGGGCGTATTTCATGTGTATACAATCTGTTGGTAGAAAGCGGGATAATAAATGCGGAATTCGGATATAAAGTAACACTGAAGTCTTTTTCCAGAGAATCATCGTCCACTGTTTTTTTCAGTTTAAAATAAAGTCTTGCCAATGCACCGGTCTGTTTGTAGCATAGGTCGAACCTGTCAGTTTCTGAGGGTTTTAACAGCTCTTTATTGGAATCATCATAGAACGTGCAGAATGCAATAAGCCCTTCTTTAGGCATATCCTTTGTCTTGTCCGAATGGGCTTTTATTTTAGCTTTTACTTCTTTTTCCGAGTCAGTGCCCTTCTTCTTATTTTCGTAAATCTGTACCAACGCATGATTGAGCCTGGTTTCATATTCAAAAGTTCTTTCAGCACATTCATTCAGCTGGTTGATAATTTTCAGATCTGCTGTACGGAAATTATCTGTGGGTCCTGTAAGGTTGCTCGAACATCGCAAAAGATTAAAATGAAAGCTTTCATTTCCGTTTTCAGCTGTTTCTTTTGTGATCTCACTCAGATAAATTCCTTTTCTTAAAGCCTTTGATGCTTTATTTGACTCCGTAAGTTCCTGAAAATCATGCTCGGATTTGATGGTGTTGAAATTATCTTCATCAGCGAACAGTTTTCTGTAATAAACGCCGGCATTGCTGACGATAATCGGTACTTCTCCCAGGCTTACAATTTTTGGATTTCCGGACCTGTAATTTTCATAATTAACCGAGAATTCTTTTATAATGTTTATGAGAAGAGCAGATTCTCTAAGTATGCTGATATTTCCGCAAACATAAATATTTTTATTATTTAAGTTACTATCAGCATCATAAAAAACAGATCCACAGAAATTATCAATTAAATACTGCAGTTCTGAGTTGATTTCCTGCTGGTCTTTTAAAACGATAAGGACATTTTTATCTTTAGAAATCTTATTTTCACTGGGTAGAATATTCATTGTATTGCGTCAAATTATTAAAATGGGAATATAGTTTAAAAATTTATCTTGATTCGTTTAAATAATGTTGCAAATCAAAATTTTTATTTTTAAAATTTAAACTTACTTTCATACTTCCATCCGAATTTCTTATTTCAAGCCGGTCATTAACCTTAATTTTTGAATCATATGAATATTTATAAAAGATACCTGGAAAAAATTCTTTACTTTTTGTTAATTGTAAAACCGCTTTGTTGAATGTGAGAATAAAAATTTCATTATCTAAAAAGACAATATCAGAATTTGAATACCTGATTTTTGATCCTAACTGGGAATCCTTCTACTTCTGTTTCAACCTTTTTAGTCAACGTGTATTGCCTGTTTCTAATAGAATTGAAAAAAGATTTACATTTATATTTTAAGTAAAAGTATAGAGTAAGATGTACAGAAATAAAAAGTAAGAGTAAGCTTCCGGTAAAAAAATACAGTTCATTCATTTAATAACAAATATAAAAAAACGGAGCCTGAAAAATCAAGCTCCGCCTATACATTATTTCGTTAAAATTACTTACCTAAATAAGATTTTAAAATCTTACTTCTGGTATTGTGTTTCAATCTCTTAATTGCTTTTTCTTTAATCTGGCGGACTCTCTCTCTTGTAAGATCAAAAGTTTCACCGATTTCTTCCAGTGTCATCGGATGTTTTCCGTTCAGTCCGAAATACAATCTTACCAGGTCAGCTTCTCTCGGCGTTAAAGTATTTAATGCTCTTTCAATTTCAATCTGAAGAGATTCAAGCATCAGGTCCTTATCCGGGCTCGGAGATTCTCCGGAACGCAATACATCATAAAGGTTAGAATCTTCACCTTCTACCAAAGGCGCATCCATAGACAAATGTCTTCCGGAGTTTTTCATAGATTCTTTGATGTCTTCCTCACTCATGTCAAGAACTTCAGCCAGCTCTTCCGGGGAAGGCGGTCTTTCATTTTCCTGCTCAAGGTGGGCATACGCTTTATTGATCTTATTGATAGAACCGATCTTGTTCAACGGCAACCTTACAATTCTCGACTGTTCTGCCAAAGCCTGTAAAATCGACTGACGAATCCACCAAACCGCATAAGAGATAAATTTGAAACCTCTAGTTTCATCATACCTTTTTGCCGCCTTCATCAGTCCTAAATTACCTTCATTAATTAAATCCGGTAAAGAAAGACCCTGATTTTGATACTGCTTGGATACGGATACAACGAAACGGAGGTTGGCTTTGATCAGCTTTTCAAGTGCTGCTCTGTCCCCGGCACGGATTCTCTGTGCCAAATCTACCTCTTCGTCCGCAGTAATCAGTTCCACTTTACCAATTTCCTGCAAATACTTGTCTAATGAAGCAGTTTCCCTGTTGGTTACCTGCTTAGTGATTTTTAATTGTCTCATCTATTTTATCCTCAAAAAGAGTTTCTACTATATTATACGTCTGAAGAAACAAAAAGGTTACACGTGTCAGAATAATTTACATTTAATTAAATTGAAATCAGAAAATTAGTTGTAAATTATCGCTCCCATCAATGTACCCCGGAATTACCTTCCGCTGTTTCTGAAAGATTTGAAAAAATCGTACCGTGGAATCCTGTTTAACATATTTTAGCGTAAAAATTTTCAATATATTTCTCCGTCTTGTTTTATTCTGTACTGACAAATAAAAAAGCGAAACCGAAGTTCCGCTTATCGTATAGCATATTAATGATTAAATAAATTATTAATACAGGTCATTCAGCAGTTTCGCCAGTCTCAAACCTCCGTACAGAAGCTGTCTTTCCATGGTTTCATTGAATCTGTATTGGTAATCATACGCCAGTTTTGAATCATTCGGAGTCTGTGCATAGATCCTGTTTGCAATTTTATGGGAATCAAACAGCCAGTCTTCCAGCGTACCTTTCTGGATCTGCTTTACTTCATCATCAGATTTTATATCCAGCAGTTTAGCATATTCGGTATAGCTGTATTTTTGCGAGTCTACCAGTTTACCGTCCCAAACCGAGTGTAAATTTGTCTTTTCCCCGAAATAGGTAACATTGATTTTATTTCCGCCTAAATCTTCCGCTCTTCCCACGTGCATCGGCTGGGAAAGGTCTCCCATAATGTGGATCAGGAAAATCAAAGCAATTTTTCTGTCTTTTTCAGAAGTTTTTACATCTTTGATCTGGCTGGACAGGGTATTTACCTGTGTATATAAGCTCGGGCCGGCCTGTGCTTTCAGTTTTTCTTCAAAAATTTTAAAATCAGTCTGAGGATCGATGTTCACATAATGCCATGCTGAAGCCTGTTTCCATGCTCCTGTAGTATCAGATTTAATAAAATCCGGCCAGTTGGCCCAGTACGCAAGGCGCTCATGTCCCATGATTTTTTTGATTTCCCTTCTTGCCTTTCCGGAAAGATGGTTTTCAGCGATTTCCGCAATAACTCTATGCCCGGTAAGCCCCCATGCATAAGAATACAGGGAAGAAGCCATAAATGCCAGCACCAGAATTTTAGAATACATACTTTTCATTGTAAATAACATTTTCAGGCCGCAAAGATACGGTTAATTTCAGGTTGATAAATAAGGACAGGGGTCTGATTTGCAAATTTAACGCATTATTAAAGTGATGCCCGAACGCTATTTACAGCTGTTAATCTTATCGTTAACTACAGAAAAACAGGTTTTGAGTATTTCTGCGGAATAATATTATTTTTACTGGTAATTAATTTGTATTTTTAAAATGAAAATTAATAGTAAAACATTTTTCAGGTCACCGGAATCTGTTATTTTTACAAGCCAAAATCACTGCAAACACCATGTATGAGAATAATATTGTAGACATGCATTACAATAAGCTGCAGACAGACTTCAAGGCTGAAGCTGTTGCGGTTAACCTTTTAAAATACCACAGAGCCGTCAGCAATATTTTTATTGACCGGATCGGGATCAATGACCGGGCGTATTTAAAGGATATAAAAAGTATCTCCAGCAATTACCTGGGCTTTGACGAGGAAGTTTTTACGATAGAAACGTACCGGGAAGGAATCTATGATTATCTGCCGGAAGGGATTTTCCATCCGCCGTCACTGGGCGCTTCAAGAAAGAATGTAGAAACGGTAGTCCGCGAAATCAGGAAGCAGAAAAGAGTAGAAGAGGATGCCCGGAAATTTTTCAAGCCTTTTGAACTGGAAATATTCTTTACGGAGATCAGTGCCCTGCTTAAAGAATCTGATTTTGATATCTCAAGCGATACGGATGCGCTGCTGAATACCGTGAGTGAACTCTGGCCTTTAATCAAGATGATGGATAAAAAGAATGCGTATATCTTCATTTATATCCTCCCTTTTTTCCATCAGATCCGGGGAGACAAGAAATGGTTTGAACGGTGCATGAGCGCATTCCTGCAAGTTCCGGTAAATGTTACGTTTTCGCCGAATGTCATAGAGCGTGTGGAAGAGCATGATGACTCTATGCTGCTGGGGAATTCCAGGCTGGGTGTAACCTACATCCCGAGCGGAAGCCATATGGACGGACAGAGAAACTGGGTGGTGAACATCGGCCCGATTCCTTACATGGAAATGAAAAAATACATTAAAGGAAACGTGTTCCGGAAAGTACTGCAGGCGATGTATGATTATTTTCTGCCCGTGAACGTAGAAGTGGAGGAAAATTTCATCACCGAAAAGCAGGAATATTCTTTTGCCCTGGATAATGATGAAAGAAATGCAAGCCGGCTCGGTTACTCTACATTCCTGTAAAAATTTTAACTATATTTACATTCACCAATAAAAAATATTAACCCGAAAGAAACATGGAAATTTCTTCAGTAAAAGGAATCTTTTTAAGGTATATTCTAATGCCTTTATTTGCGGTAATCATGATGGTTATTTTAAGTGCCATCAGGAGGAGTCAGCCCGCTATCAAGATCAGGACCATTATCATTTATGTTCTGCTCTGCAGCCTGTGCCTGGCCATTCCGGGGATTTCCGGCTTTGCAGGCAATCTTTTCAACCCGTACTGGTACCTGATCGCACAGATTGTCTATCTTATTCTCGGGATCATCCATGTCAACCTGTCAGATATGTATTTTAAGAAGCATTTTACATCGCTTACCAAAAGTATTTTATTTGAATCGATCCTTACAATTACTTGCATCGGTTTCGGAGGCTACCTTTTTTACCTGATTTTCAACCTGATGAGCAAAGGGACAGGATATCCCATTATGGCAGCAACCAGCATTTTTATCTTTGCGGTTCCTCTGGTTTTCCATTACTGCTATATCCAGTTAATCAGCATCCCGGTGGACATTTATAAAACCTGGAGATATTCTCCGGAACAGAGGCTCCCTGATTTCGAAGGCGCTGATTTTGACCGTCTGATGGTACTGAACGTAGAATTAAGCAAAAACCTGGAAGATGCAAACCGTTTCAGGATTAAAGCCAAAACGTTACCGACGGGGATAACTTTCGGGGACTGGTTCTACCGCGTTGTGGATGATTACAACCATAAAAACCCGAATTCCATTATCCATCTTTCAGACCAAGTAAGAGAGCCCTATTACTGGATTTTTTATACCAAGAAATCATTTTTCAGCTTCAGGAAGTATATAGATTTCGATCAGGATATTACCCAGAACAGCATTTCAGAAAATGATGTGGTCATCTGCAAGAGGGTAATCCAGCATGAAGAGGAAGGAATCAGAAGACAGCAATCAACCACCGTTTAAAAATATTGAATATGATACAGCCTATCAAGCATTTTGCCATCAATTGGGTTGACGGGATGAAAGTTTCCCAGAGACATCTTAATGACCAGGATAATTTTTTAATTGATACCATCAGAGATTCCAGTTCATTGGGAATCAACATGTATAATTACGGACTTTTACCTATTTCAAAGGAATTTACGGACAGAACTATTTTTGATGTCCATAATACCGCTACCAATGACGTCCAGCTTGTGATCAAACACTGCAGTGCCGTTACCATGGCCGGATACAGGATAGAACTGAATGACCGCCGAGTCAGCGTAAAATCACTGGCCAAATCTATGGAAGAAGAACAGGCAGACGGGGAGTATTATATTTTAATCTCTGTTAACCCGTTTAACAAGGTTCCGTTCGGTGATATTGATCCGGAGGAGCTTCCGCCGCGCCACCCGAATACACAGCCTCACCACCATATTGAGCTGCTTCCAGTAACTTCCCTGAACAGCAGCTATTCCGGAGGGAATTACCTGATTATCGGAAAGGTGGATTTCAAAGGAAATATTGCCCAGGTAGATACCAACTTTATCCCGCCATGCACCTCGGTACAGAGCCATCCCGCATTGCTGGATTATTACAACAGTTTTGCAAAATCCGTAGGAAACCTGCAGCAGTATGCTTTTAAGATTATTCAGAAGGCATCACATAAAAACCAGAATACCGCATTGGCCCAGAATGTGAAGTTCCTGTGCAATACCATGGTGACGACATTCGGAGATATGTATTTCCAGTTCAGGAACATTACGCCTTACCAGCCGCCGGTATTTTTAATTGAATCTTTTGCGAAACTGGCACTCCGTTTATACAATGCCACCCAGGTACTGGTTCCGGCAGAGCTTGAAGAAATGCTGAACTACAGCTTAGAATGGAGTGAAATTGCGCCGCATACATTGCTGAATCAGCTTTCTGTGGTGGCTGAAACAAATTATGACCATCATAACTGCGGGGAGCCGCTGCTTTACATCCAGCAGATGCTGAGAAGTCTGGAAGTTATTTTCGCTAAACTGAGCGAACTGGATTACATCGGCCAAAGAAAAGAAAACATCATTGTTAATGAGCAGGAAGTTTCTTCAAACAACAATCCGAAAAGAGGATGGAGCGTTTTGGATTAATTTGAAACAAGCTTTACAATATAAATCCCGTAACCGTAATTTCGGGATTTTTTGTGTAAAATGATTAGGGATAAAAGTTTTCATCATTCGGTCATCAGTTAATATTAAAGCATAAATAATACACTCTTTTTTATCAGAATTAAATATCAATCAAAATGGACATCAACCAGATAAGACAGGATACCAGAGGATTGGCAGACGGTAAAATATTCCTGAATAACGCGGGTTCCTCTTTAATGCCAAGTACAGTGACAGAGGCTATGACAGATTATCTTCATCAGGAAGAGCAGTATGGAGGATATGAAACGGCCAACAGAAATTCAGCGTTACTGGAGCAGTTTTATACGGAAACCGCTGCACTGATCAACTGCAGGCCTTCCAATATTGCCTTTGCAACGAGTGCAACGGAAGCCTTTACAAAAGCACTGTCAAGTATCATATTTAAAGAAGGAGATGTTATTATTACTACAATTGATGATTATATTTCTAACCAGATTACTTTTATTTCACTGCAGAAGAAATTAAAGGTTACCGTCATCAGAATGAAGAATCTGCCGGATCATGAACTGGACCTGGAAGATTTTGAATATTTGGTTAAAAAGCATCACCCTAAACTGGTTGCCGTCACCCATATTCCCACAAATTCAGGATTGATCCAGAATATAGAAGGTATCGGGAAGATCTGCCGGCAGTATAATGTATTGTACCTGGTGGATGCATGTCAGTCGATTGGCCAAATGGTGGTGGACGTTGAAAAAACAGGCTGCGATTTCCTGACGGCAACGGGACGGAAGTTTATGCGCGGACCGCGTGGAAGCGGATTCCTGTATGTTTCAGACAGGGTTTTAGAACAGGATTATGCACCGCTGCTTCTGGATATGAGAGGTGCCGACTGGACAGCATATAATGATTACCAATTATTCCCGACGGCCAAAAGATTCGAGCACTGGGAGGTTTCCTATGCTTCACTGTTGGGTTTTACCAAAGCAGTACAGTATGCCAACAGCATTGGTCTACACAGTATTGAAAATTACAATAAAATACTATCCGGGAAACTAAGACAAAATCTTTATAATGCCGGTTTTAAAGTCTGGGATTGGGGAACCCGCCTGAGCAGCATCATTACATTTTCCGGTCCTGACGGCGATCTTGAGCATATTCAGAAGGTATTGAAAGAAAACAACATCTTCTTTTCAGTGACGCATAAAAATTCCGCTTTGATTGATTTTACCAATAAGAATATCAATGGGATTGTGAGGCTGTCACCGCATTATTTCAATACGCCGGAAGAAATTGAACAGGTTTCTAACGTTCTTAAAAACAGTTTATTATAATTCAGGTAAGATCAGCTTTATTTCTTAACCAGTATTTTATCAGTGGCTTTCCGGCTCAGAATTTCCTGCTTTCCGTCTACTTCAACCGTCATGGATTTATCAAAACTTTCCAGCTTAACAATTTTGATTTTTTTATTCAAAAATAAGTTGCGTTCTGTCAGATAATTAAGGAAAGAGTCATCAGAAAGCGTAACGGAAGTAAAGACAACCGTTTCACCAAGCTTACAGGCGCTTAATTTCTGTAAATCCTGCGCGATAATGTTTCCGTCCTTATCCGGGATCGGTTCTCCGTGCGGGTCAAATTTGGGATAATCAAGGATTTCATCCATCTTGTCAAAGAAAACAGTGGAGTGGACGTGCTCAAGCTGTTCCGCAATCTCATGCACATTTTCCCAGCCGAAATTCATTTTTTTAACCAGGAACATTTCGGTAAGCCTGTGCTTCCTTACCACCAGGGCTGCCTCACGTCTTCCTTTCTCGGTAACAATCAGTGGTTTATAGGTCTCATAGATTACCCAGTTCTTTTCCGCGAACTTTTTCATCATATTGTTGACGCTCGGCATTTTTACTGATAAAAATTTGCTGAGTTCATTAATCGTGACCTTACCTTCCTGGTCAACCACGTGAAACAAAGCCTTCAGATAGTTTTCTTCCGTAAGTGTTGCTTTCAAATGTTAGATGTTTTTCATGACAAATCTAACAAAATATTATGAATTATAGATGCTTGTTTATTTTACTTTTTTTAATTTTACGTTATGAAATTTTCATTCAAAAACGATTATTCCGAAGGCTGCCATCCTCAGATTTTACAGGCGCTTTCAGATCATAATCTCAATCAGCAGGCAGGTTACGGAGAAGATGAATATTCTTTACAGGCTAAAGAATTAATCAGAAAAAGGATTAATAACCAGGATTCTGACATCTATTTCGTTTCCGGCGGTACCCAGGCTAATTTAATTGTTATTTCTTCTGTTTTAAAACCTTACCAATGTGTGGTTTCTGCATCCACAGGGCATATCCTGAATAATGAAACGGGAGCGATTGAAGCAACGGGACACAAAATCCTGAGTATTGAAAAAGAGGACGGGAAACTGACACCGGAAGATGTTATGCCTGTTCTTGAAGGCCACAGGAATGTGCCGCACCAGGTAATGCCAAAGCTGGTTTATATCTCGAATTCAACCGAGCTGGGAACCGTTTATACCTTACATGAACTGGAAAAACTTTCTGCGTTCTGCAGGGAAAACAACCTGTACCTGTTTATGGACGGGGCAAGGTTAGGGCACGGTCTGACTGCCGAAATCAGTGATCTTACACTGGAGAAAGTGGCTGAACTTACGGATATTTTTTATCTGGGAGGCACTAAAAACGGGGCATTGCTGGGAGAAGCAGTGGTGATTAACAACCGCAGCCTGCAAGAGGATTTTGCTTTTAATATCAAACAGAAAGGCGCATTACTGGCAAAGGGCAGGGTACTGGGCATTCAGTTTCTGGAACTGATGAAAAATGACCTGTATTTTGACCTGGCGAGACATGCCAATCAGCAGGCCATGAAAATTAAAAAAGCAATGGGGGAAAGGGGAGTACAGTTCCTCTCAGATACCTATACCAACCAGATTTTCCCGATATTAAGCAATAATTTAATTGAAAAGCTTTCCCAGAAATTTGATTTCTATATCTGGAAAAAAACAGATACTGATTTTTCGGCCATCCGGCTGATTACTTCATGGAATACCGGCGACGAAGAGGTGAGCAGTTTCATAGAAATGATACAAAGTGAAATACCGGAAGCATAAAAACAGCCGTAAGGACTGTTTTTTATACGGCTTAAATCCCGCCTTATTTTTATTTTAATGCATTGTTAATGCTAAACAGAGATAAGGCGTATAATCACGTTTATTATGATTTTTTTCTCAAACGCCTCATGTAAAGATTTGATAATCAGGAAGTAGGGGAGTCAAAAATTTTTCCGGGGTTATCTTTTTATTATTTCAGAGCTTTTGTAACGAGAACACAGTCGGCCGGCTTGAGCTGTTGCCCTGTTTTATAGCTGATTTTGCTTTCATTTGCATATTTCATCTGTCCGTTGTCTTCTTTCTGCTCACCTGTCCCTTCCGTTAGCATATTATCTTTCTGAATAAAATAAATATCCCTTCTGCTGGTGGTTCCTTCAGACTGAAATTCATAGGTAAGTTTTAAGGTGTCCCCTGATTTAAAACCTGTTATATTCCCCATTGAACTGTCCTTTTCATTGTTTTTATACCGTATCTTCCCGGTTACAGTTCCCAGGTTATCATCAATGCTGGCAAAAACGGTGTCCTTTCCTGTTACTCCCATATAGCAGGAAGATTTTGCGCCCAGCGTATCAACACTCTTCTCTACAATGGCTGTAGTATCTGCAGCAGCCGGTTCGGGTACGGGTGCTTCTGCTTTCTTATTGCAGTTCAGTATTAAAACGGCAAATGAGCTTAATAAAATCACTTTTTTCATATCCTTAGTTATTTATATTCAATTATTCGATGATGCTAAAATAATAATTGTATTCCTATAAGAAGATAAATTTACTGTAAATTTAAATAAGAACGGAGTGATTCCACTATCAGATTTAACATAATATAATCGGAAATATTTTAATTATGAGAATTATACCTTCAGGAAACCCCGGAATCCTCTTGCTGCATAATAGGAATCAGCACCGTTATGATACGTGAAAACCGTATTATACCTGCGGTCACAGAAGAGAGCACCTCCGAGTTCACGAATCTGTTCAGGTGTCCTGATCCAGCTCGAAGTCTTCAGATCAAACTTTCCCAGTTCCTGAAGCCTGCGGTATTGTTGCTCATTTAAGAGTTCAATGCCCATTTCTGAAGCGTTATCTATAACATTATTTTCGGGTTTATTGGCCTTTCTGGATTCCCAGGCCGGATAATCATAGCAGAGACTTCGCCGTTTAGGGCTTTCCGGAGAACAGTCGGAGAAAATATATTCGTCTGTATCTTTGTGGTAATCTGTAACGTCCGGTTCACCATCCGTAATTTCCATCTGGTACAGGGACCATAATTTTTCCGGATTTTTTTCAAGCTTAAGCTGGATATTATTCCAGTCAAGGCCTTCATGGCGGCTCATATTTTTTTCAAAACGTTTTTTCAGGATGCCTAACAGGTTTTCAGATTGTTCCGTATTCAGTTTATTTATTTTCATAGCTGAAATTTATTTAGTGATAATGATGCTTTCTGTGGAATCAAATTTAAATGAAGTTATTCAACCAGGCAATAATTATTTAGCATCAGGCTTATATGCTTAATAATTTTACATAACCTGCTTAAAGACAAATATCTATATAATTTCGTATATACAGTAATAAGGATTGATTAATAATGATATTAAACACCCGCATTCGCCTGTAAGTTGAAATTATAAAAAGTCTTATAATTTATATTATGTTAAATTGGATATATTTCAGGAATTCAGAATTGATTCCAGTCTCTATACAATTACCTCATTTTCAAAACTAAAAAAGGCCTATCCTGAGATAAGCCTTCTGTTTTATATGTTGCCATAATTACTGTCTTGAAATACGGAACAGTTTGCCTTCGTCCGTTACAGCATACAGTGCGCTGTCTGTGCCTTGCGTAATATCTCTGAAACGCTGGTTCTGGTCTGCCAGTAATCTTTCTTCCCCGGTCACTACATTATTATTGATGACCAGCCTTACAATATGCTTACCGCTTAAAGCCGCTACAAAAAGGTTATTTTGCCATTCCGGGATGTTGTTTCCTTTATAAAATGTAATTCCGCTTGGTGAAATTACAGGATCCCAGTAATATACAGGCTGTTGCATTCCTGTCTGCTGCTGAATTCCGTTACCGATTACGCCGCCGCTGTATTCAATTCCATACGTTATGGTTGGCCATCCGTAATTTGCACCTCCCTGAACGCGGTTAATTTCATCTCCGCCTCTCGGTCCGTGCTCGCTTTCCCACAATTCCCCTGTAACCGGATGAATAGCAAGTCCCTGCGGATTCCTGTGTCCTATACTGTATAATTCAGGCAAAGCTCCTGATTGTGTGAATGTGGGGTTTCCGGCTGCAGGTTGTCCGTTTGTGGTAATACGCACCACTTTCCCCAATGCTGCGGTAACCGACTGTGCCAGCGGTCTTGTAGATAAATCTGAACGTTCACCCGTACTGATCATCAGGTTTCCGGTATTATCGAATAAAATCCGGCCTCCGTAATGTAAGCTTCCTACATTGGCGGCAGGATTTGCCCTATAAATAACACTTACATTTTCAACAGTGGTTTCTGACGCTGATAATTTTCCTTTGGCAACGGAAGTCTGGTTCCCTCCTGCTACATTTTCAGAAAACACCCAGTAAATCATACGGTTGGACGAAAACTGCGGATCCACGCATACCCCAAGCAATCCGCCCTGCCCTGTTGAATTAACGGCAGGAAGTCCTGTAATCGGGCCGCTTAATGTCCCGGTAGCAGTTGCAATACGCATATTTCCACCCTTTTCTGTAATCAGCAGCCTTCCGTCAGGCAGGCTTGTAATTCCCCATGGTGAAGATAACGAAGAGGATAATACCGTATTTTTATAAGGTGTTGCTGTTTTTACGCCGTTCACTCTTGTCTGTCCGGCAAATGCAGGTGCATAATTGGTATTGGCCTGATTGGTTTCCACCGGTGGAAGCCCTGTCCCGTTTTCCGGATCTGAAGGATTTTCGTCAATGGTTTCTGAACAGCTGGCTAACATCATGGATGAAGCAATCATCAGATGAGAAAGTTTAATTTTCATATTTTAAAATATTTTGTGAAGTGGTATGTAATTGATGGATTCTCTGCAAATTCCCTGCCGTACTCGTTTTCTCTGAAGTATCAGCAGGCTTTCCGGTGTTTTCAGATAGATTTAAGGACATTAAAATGACGTCAATTATTGATTTATTTTTAATCAGAATTAGATTATATCAAAGCTTGGATGAATAAGAGAGACCATAATCGTTTGAGATAAAAATCCGGGAGGCTGAAAATCAAAGATTCTCAGCCTCCCGGAATCTCACTTAGGTTATAATATAAATCAATTATCTTCAACTCGGTTAAATTCATCTATGGCGTCTGCTCTTACCCAGACACTTACCGATTTTGCATTTACCGGGAATTTTGCCTTACCGTTTTCATCAGTGGTTATGACTTCATTCCTGTTATTCAGAAAATCTTTAAATGACAGATGAGCTTTATCTTTCCCCAGACTGATTTCCTTAGAGGCATCCTTATCATTGGAAACAACCACTACACAGCCGGATTTTTCATCGTTTCCATTCCGTACCCATGCAATACAGTTGGGCTCATCAAAATAAGTAATCTGTTCCCCAAAGGCAAACTGCTGCCTGGCTTTTAATAATTTCGGGAGTACTTCTATTTTAGGCAATACAATCCTGACTGATTCCCCGTCTTTTGTATCGGTATATTCTGCGCCGAAGAGATCCGGATAAAAAACGCACGGATATCCTTCTTCCAACAGTAAGATAATGGCATATGCGATAGGTTTAAACCATGTCTGTACCGGAGATTCCAGTGCCTGAAGCGGCTGGGTATCATGGTTTTCTACAAAGGAAACGGAGAACAAAGGTTTCTTTTCCACAAAGCTTCCTTTTAAGATCTGTGAAAGGTCATAGGCACTTCCCTCTTCTGATGCCCTGGATAAATTGTAATGCAAAGGGACATCGAAACAGGAAATCATGTCTTCCATTTTATCTGAAAAAAGCGCCAGTTTTTCAGCTTCGTCTTTCCAGAACTCACCTAATACAAAACAGTCGGGGTTCAGTTCGGTTTTAATATAGGCAATCCATTCTTTAAGGAAATCGGAAGAAAGATGCTTCAGGGCATCCAGCCTTATTCCGTCTGCCTTCGTGGTTTCCATATACCATTTGATCCAGTTTTTCATTTCCCGGATCACCTGTGGGTTCCTGTATTCTACATCTGCTCCCATCAGATAATCATAATTGCCGAACTGGTGGCTTACGTCATCTGTCCATTCCGTACCGTATTCATTATGGATCTTGAAAATCCCTTTAGCTATGCCATCTTCTTTCCTTACAATATCGATTCCGCTGAAGCAGCTGTAATCCCAGATAAAATCCGAATATTTTCCCTGCCTGCCCGGAAAGGTAAATTTTGTGCATGCGGAAACCTGTATCGGTTTGGAAATAATCTCATTGCGGTCTTCATCATTTACTTTATGCACCGTAACAAGTTCTTCTTCATCTGCTCCCATCCTGTGGTTCAGGACAATATCTGCGTATACGGAAATGCCTGCCTGATGGGCTTTTTCAATAGCGTTAAGGTATTCTTCTTTTGTACCATACCGCGTCGGGATGCCGTCTTTCTGGTCAAATTCCCCTAAATCATAAAGGTCGTAAACATCATAGCCTCTTCCCTCTTTCCCTAGGTCGCATTTTGTAGCCGGCGGCAGCCATGCAGCGGTGATTCCCAGTTTACTTAAATATTCTGCGTTTTCTGCAAATTCATTCCAGAGGTTCCCGGCATGGTACCAGTGGAAGTACTGAATAATTACTCCGTTCATTTTCTGTCATCATTTTATTTCTATAGCGTAACCTATAGAGTCCGTTAAACATTTTTTAATAGTTTTTATTTTACATTACATAAACAGTGTCAGCATATACAGCTCACTGCAGTGCAATCATTAATCCATTTTATCAAATCCCCTTCATGATAAATAACTGGTCCGGTTAATCAGGTTTCAGAATAAACACGGGACTGAAATGAATGCTTTATCCGAATTTCGTAAATAAAATTTTTAAAATATATGATCATAATCAAACGGCACAAGATTCTGAATATACTGCAAATGTGATCCTGCTCATAACCATTATGGCCGGTAGATGTTAACTTTGTTTTCACACCTACATAAAATAAATAAGCGTATGAAACCGAAACAGGTCCCGGGAGTTTCTTTACAGAAAAGCGGAGGATTTCACGACAGTGAAAGTACAAAGGAATTCAGTGTTTCAGAGATCGATGAAAAGTTCGAGATATTGAAAAAACGCTTTTTTTCGATCAATGAATGGAAAAGTTATAACAAGAATGCTTCTGCCGAATTCAAACATTTTGACCGTTCCGGACAGCCTATTGAAAGGATTCCCCAAAAAGGAGATTTTATAAGGATCGGTATTCCGGGCCCGGGAACCAAGGAAGCCAACGGCTACGACTGGGTGGAAATTGTAAACCTGTCGCACACTACCGTCGGTTCCGAGTCTTATCTGATGGTCTGCAGGCCTTCTAAAGAGCCCAACAAGCTGAAAAACCATATCGCACATTTTTACAGCAGCGCAGCCACATCAAACATCATGATTTCCAAAGAAGGAAATAAACTGAAAGTCGGGGTTTACGGCCGTAATGAAAAACCCAATCTCGATGCTTCCTTTACGGATAAGATCAGGAACCTTTTAATAGGTTTCGGAGGCATCTTTGGGTTTTCAAAAATACAGTGGAAAACGCTTGCCGAAGGATTTTTAGATTTTAAATAAATGCATGGTTCAAAAGACCATACAGTCCTCATATTTATTGTTTTACACTCCATTTTTGCTTTCTTTTTTAAGGGGGCTGACCTTTTTGGGAAGCCTCTTTTTAAAAGCCTCCGGATAATATAAACTTTTAATACCACATCTGGGGATTTCAGACAAAGATGGTCTTATAGTTGCAACTTAGCTACTAATCAACAATCACTTAATATAATTATTATGGAAGCTAAAACACCTGCTAAAAAAACAACCGCCGGATCCGGTGCCGCCAAAACAGGAGCAGCAAAACCAACGGCTAAAACACCTGCTAAAAAAGGGGCCGCCAAAGAACTTAAAGATCTTTTTGAAGATTCGTTAAAAGACATTTACTGGGCAGAAAAAGCATTGGTAAAAGCATTGCCTCTCATGATGAAAAATGCGACCGATGAAAAGCTTAAAAGCGCTATCGAAAACCATATCACCGAAACGGAAACCCAGATCGAAAGACTGGAAGAATGTTTCGAGGCATTAGGTAAAAAAGCACAGGCGAAAAAATGTGATGCCATGCAGGGGTTACTGGATGAAGGAAAAAGCGTTATGGAAGAAACCGAGCCGGGAACGGTAAGAGATGCAGGAATTATTGCCGCAGCACAAAAAGTAGAGCATTATGAAATTGCCACTTACGGCACACTTGCTGCGTTTGCAAAGGTTTTAGAAGAAGAAGAATGCCTTAATCTCCTTTTAGAAACTTTATCAGAAGAAAAAAAATGCGATGAGCTGTTAACAAAAGTAGCCGATACCAACCTTAACAGTAAAGCAAAATAATATTTTCATTTGTTTACGTTATTTTATTGAAGGTTGTCCCGCAATTTGCGGGGCAACTTTTGTTTTTATAACATATCTTTTTTACTCCCGTAAAAAGAAAAAACCGCCCTTAAAAAGGACGGTTTCATTATATTTCAAAGTTTGAATACTTTATTAATCTCTGTATTCAGTCATTCTTTTGAACTGGTGGTAAGAATCTTTGATGTGTTTTAAGTGTTCAGAAACAATATCAAGGCTTTCCTCAGATAGTTTCCCGCTGTCTATTGCACTCTGGTAAGCATCAATGGCTGCTTTTTCCCCGAAAACGACATTCTCTATAGTAGATTCTTCCGTGTTGCCGATGGTAAATGAATTTTTAATATCAATCCAGGTCCTATGCAGCGCGCCTGCGGCCGTAGTTGTATCTTCCGGGGTTCCGCCGTCATCCTGAATAAGGTTAATCAGTTCATTCTTCATTATTCTTCCTAAGGAATTCATGCGTGCATATTCTGCTTTTACATCAGGGTAGTTCTCCCATACTTTACCTTCCACTCTGGAGAATCCTTCATTCCTGTCATTGATAATATGCAGCAGGTCATTTAATACAGATACTTCTTCTTTATTTTTCATAATAGATATTTTGGTGTACCGGTAATTGTACAAGAATTATACCTACCTCTGAACAGCAGTAATGATACTGATGAATTTCATCATTTTAAAAAAGTTTTCTTTAATTGGAGATGATGCCTGTTCCTATATTTCAGCTTTATTTTAAGATTAATTTAAACTGATGCCCGGCAGCTTAATGAAACTTTGTCCGTACTTTTGATATAATAGAAATCAAATTACAAAATTCAACAATGGATTCAATTCAAAATCTTAAGATAAAAGCCGTGTTTTTTGATGTTGACGGCACCCTGATCAGTTTCAAAACCAATACGATTCCCGAATCAACACAGAATGCCATCAGGCAGCTCCGTGAGAAAGGCATCAAAGTGATTGTAGCAACCGGGCGCTCCATCAATTCGCTTGACCATATCAAAGTAATTACTTTTGACGGATTTATAACCTTCAACGGAGGTTACTGTATGACTTCCGACGGAGAGATAATGTTCAGAAAAGCGATCAGTAAGGAAGATATCAACAGTTTAATCATGTATTCCCGGAAACATCCTTTGAGTTATTCCCTAATGTATGAAGATAAAGTGGAGATTAATGATGCCACGCCGGAACTGGTCGGGATGTATTCACATATCAACCTTCCGGTACCGCCGGTTCACGATAAAGAAAACATTGATACGGAAAATGTCCTTCAGGCCAATATATTTCTCGGGCCGGAAAATGAACAGAGCTTTATGGACAGTATAATGCCGAATTCTGTAAGCTCAAGATGGACTCCCTTGTTTGCAGATGTCAATCCGGGCGGAATTACCAAGCAGAACGGGATTGAACACTTCTGCAGGCATTTTGGGATTGATATTTCGGAAACCATGTCCTTCGGAGACGGCGGAAATGATATTTCCATGTTAAAATGTACAAAAATAGGCGTCGCGATGGGAAATGCAAATGACCATGTAAAGGAAATCGCCGATTATGTTACGGAAGATGTAGATCACCACGGTATTGAAAAGGCTTTATTTCATTTCGGAGTGCTCTGATTACCATGTATTTTCTTCCTGTAAAAATGGCCTGTAATCATAGTGTGGTATCTGTTTTATGAAGTTTTAAAAAAAAAGGCACAATATGTGTATAATACTAATCAAACAACATTAAAATTTTTAGACATGAGAAGTATATTATGGTTAGTCGCAGTTATTTGTATTGTAGTATGGCTTTTAGGAATGCTTAATATCGTTCCCGGAATAGGTACAGGAAACTTAGTTCACATATTGCTGGTTATCGCAATTATTGTAGTTCTTTATAATCTTATATCAGGCCGTAGACCACTTGATTAGATCAGTATCAGTGTAAAACTTAAAAAAATAAAGCTGGAAACGGGAAGACATACATTCTTGGTTTCCAGCTTTTTCATTTATAATAATTGCTGTAATAGATAACCAGATTATTATTAAATATCAAATATTATCTGATTCATTCTGAAGCGATCGCAATCTGACTGAATACCGGATTATTTACCGGCCGGTTTTGCGGCAGTAGCTCCCAGTTTTGATTTTACAGCCGAAGTAATATCTTCACCGCCGTCTATATAAGCAAGTCCGCTGTTTCCCTGTGATGAAGCAACATCAAATACATAAGCCAGTCCTTTTTCCTTGGCCACCGCAGAAATCATCCCGCTTACTTTTTTCTGAATTGGTACAAAAAGTTCAGACTGTTTTTTTGAAACATCCTGAGCCGCTTTGGTACGTGACGCTTCTATATCTTTACCTAATGCCTGCAGTTCGGTTTGTGCAGCGGTTAATTCTTTGATGACACTTTCCTTATTGGCTTCACTGATGGTTTTCTCTTTATCCTGTGCTGCCTTAAGCTTGGTCTGATATGATGTGATCAGTTTTTCAATCTCAGTCTGCTTCGTTTTTGTGAAAGTATCCAAAGAAGCTTCTGCTGTTTTTGCTTCCGGAAGATTGAAATAAATATCGTCAGAATTCACGTGACCGATTTTCTGTTGTGCATTCACAAGGTTTGAGGTGAAAAACAAGGCTGCTGCCAGACTGCATGCGGTAATTAATTTTTTCATGTTGTATTGATTAACTGTTATTAAATATCAAGATTTTTCAAGGCACAAATATAACAAATATAACTACATAGGTAGTGATATTATAAAAAGAAGCAGGGAAATAAGCTCATCGTCTCTATTGAAGGAATATTATAAGCTGTATGGCAATAAAAAACCTTCCGGATCCGGAAGGTTTATGTACTGATTCTAATCAGATTTAATCCGGCGTCTGTGCCTTTTCATAAATCAGTCCTTCCGATTTCAGTTCTTTCCAGAAATCCGAAGGAATATTTTTATTCAGGGCATTTACATTGCTTTCCACCTGCTCCGGTTTGCTGGCTCCTGGAATAATAGAGGCAAATTCATCGGCAGCAAGCACAAACTGCAGGGCGGCATCTACAATACCGATTTCATATCTCTTTGCAATCACACTTATTTTCTCACGTTTTTCCGTCATTCCTTTTGGGATAACGTCTTTATAGTTGTATCTCGGCCTCCCGTTAATAAATCCTGAATTATATCCGGCTCCGGAAACCAGCTTCACCCCGGCTTTTTCCACGGCCGGGAGCAGGCGGTCAACCGCGTCTTCATGTTCAAGAATTGAATACTGGGTTGCCGAAAGACAGATGTCAGGATCAGCTGAATCCAGGCAGTCTAAAATGGGTTCAACGGTATTCACACCCAGTCCCCAGGCTTTGATCACGCCCTGATCCCGCAATTCCGAAAGTACTTTGAATGCACCTTCCCTGGCCTGTTTTAAAAAATAAGGATACCGGTCGCCTACCTGGTCTTCCGATAAATCATGAACATAAACAATATCGATATGGTCCAGCCGGGTTCTTTCCAGGCTTTCTTCAATGGATCTTTTTATTGCATCAGCTGTATAGTTATGTTCAAAATCAAAGGATAACGGATCCTGCCACATCGTAGGCGGTACTTCATCTTGGGGCACTGCGGCAAACAGCCTTCCTACTTTTGTTGAAAAAACAAATTCGTCACAGTTCTGCCCGTGAAGGAAATTCCCGAATCTCCGTTCGCTTTTAGTCAGCCCGTACCACGGCGATGTATCATAATACCTGATTCCCAGGTCCCAGGCTTTCTGCAAAACTTCATAAGATTCCCCGTCCGTTAATGCTTCAAAAGCAGTTCCGATGGCTACTCCACCCAATCCGAGTCTGTGTTTTTCCGTTAAAATGTCTGTTTTCATATTCTGCTGTTTAAGATTTTGGTTCTATACAAAGTACAAACATCGTGCAGTTAAAATAATGATCAGCGTAAAGCCCTTTATAAACTGAAATGAGACTGGCATACGTCTGTTGGCCTTCCAGATACAGATCTTTTTATCATATTTAAATGGAATAATTGCGATAATATGATAATTCTGCTCTCTTATAAATCAATTGCTACCTTAATACAGTAAATCTACCACATAAAAGGCTTTGGCGTTATTCTTGAAGCCATTGTAGCACACCTTTCAATATTATAATACATGAAAAAGCACATCGTTATCGTAGGCGGAGGATTTGCAGGAATTAACCTTATTAAATCTCTGGTTAATGACAACCGGTTCCGTATTACTTTAGTTGACAAAAATAATTACCATTTCTTTCCACCTTTGATCTATCAGGTGGCCACTTCATTCATTGAGGCATCCAACATCAGTTATCCTTTCCGGAAAATGATTTCAAAGTATAAAAATGTAAGTTTTCATATGGGAAGCCTTGTGAAAGTTGATCATGACAGTAATACGATTGAAACCGACGCCGGCGTACTTAAATATGATTACCTGATACTGGCACTGGGAACCGAAACCAATTTCTTCGGAATGGATAATGTACAGCGGTGTGCCCTGTCTATGAAAACCATTGATGAAGCATTATACCTGAGAAATCACATGCTGCTTACGCTTGAAGAAGCGGCACGGAATAAAAATATAAAAGAAGCCCAGAAGCTCCAGAATATCGTTATTGCCGGCGGCGGGCCCACCGGTGTGGAACTGGCCGGGATGATTGCCGAAATGGGAACCTATATCGCTGAGAAGGAATACCCTGAAATCAAGCTCGGGCTTTCCAATATTTACCTGATTGATGCGCTCCCGACACTTCTTTCCCCGATGAGTAAGATGGCACAGGAAGCCGCTTATGAAAGACTTAGAAAACTCGGTGTAAAAATCCTCCTGAATGTTGCCGTAAAAGATTATGTCGATAAAAAAGTGATTCTTGCGGACGGGAAAACCATTGAAACGGAAACCCTGATCTGGACTTCCGGAGTCATAGGGCGTGAAGTTCCGGGGATTCCGCAGGAGAGCGTGGGAAGAGGCAGGAGATTGCTGGTAGATGCCTATAATAAGGTACAGGGAACCGCCAATATTTTTGCTTTGGGTGATATTGCCCTACAGCTTACGGAGGAAAAATACCCGAAAGGCCATCAGCAGCTGGCACAGGTAGCCATTCAGCAGGCAATCAATTTAGCAGATAATTTTAAACGGATTGAAAATGAAAAAGTACTGAAGCCTTTTACCTATAACAACAAAGGAAGCATGGCCATCATTTCAAAGTTCGATGCCGTGGTAGACCTTCCGAAGTTTTCCTATAAAGGATTTATAGCATGGCTTACCTGGCTTTTTATCCATATAATTCCGCTGGTTACATTCAGGAGCAAAGCGCGTCTTGCATTCAACTGGCTGAGGCTGTTTATCACCAACAATCCGTCCATCCGTTTAATTTTAAGACCGAAAAGAGAGACAACCGAGCACCGGTAATTTTATTATTTATGATATATTTCATAAATTTACGGAACTGCGGCAATTCGGTTGCAGTTTAAATTTTCATAAAGGTGAATATTCATCACAAAAAAAAGTTTCTCAGTTTTCTAAAGTTTAAAAGGGATTTTCAAAAATACGGACTTGAAAAGGCACGCAGTTATGAACTGATTCTCCACTGGCTGAACAACAGGCTCAGCAGAAATCAGTTTCTGGTGCTTTCCGGGATTCTCGTAGGCTGTACGGCGGGTCTTGCCGGTGTACTGCTGAAAACGCTGGTTCACAACATCCACCATTTTATTACCACCAAGGTTCATTTTGAATACCAGATTTTATTTTATATTATTTTTCCTTTTTTAGGAATTGTATTAACGGTGATGATCGTTATGACCATATTCAAAGGACAGGACCGGAAAGGAATCGGAGCTATCCTGTATGAAATTGCACAGAATTCAAGCGTTGTTTCTTCTGTGAAAATGTATTCACAGATTGTACAGAGTGCCGTTACGGTAGGACTCGGAGGATCTGCCGGACTTGAAAGCCCGATAGCCGTGACGGGTGCAGCCATTGGCTCAAATTATGCCCAGACCTACCGTTTAAGCTATAAAGAACGTACGCTTTTACTGGCTGCAGGTGCCACGGCAGGGATTGCATCGGCATTCAATGCCCCGATTGCAGGGATTATGTTTGCTTTTGAAATCCTGCTTACAGGCGTGGTGTTTACCGATTTTATCCCGCTGGTAGTAGCAGCGGTCTGCGGAAGTCTGTTATCCAGGATCCTGCTTCAGGAAGATGTGCTTTTCCGGTTTTATACGCGGGAGGCTTTTAATTACAGGAACCTTCCCTATTATTTTGCTTTAGGGATTGTAACAGGCATATACGCGCGGTATTTTGTAATTGTTTCTAAAAAAGTCGAACACTTTATCAACGGGTTAAAAATGTCTCCGCTGAGAAAAGCCATGTTCGGAGGTGCTGTTTTATCTATGCTCTGCGTCCTGTTTCCGCCCTTATTCGGTGAGGGATATGATACGGTAAAGGCTTTTACCAACGGGAATACGCATACCATCATAGAGAACAGTTTTTTTAGGTATTTTGAAATTAAGAATTTTACCATTATTATTTTCCTCGTCCTGGTTCTTCTGCTGAAAGCATTTGCCACCTCCTTCACTATTTTCAGTGGTGGAAACGGCGGGAATTTTGCGCCTTCCCTTTTTGCAGGCGGAACGGTGGGCTATCTGTTTGCGGTTATCTGCCAACAGCTCGGTTTTGAGGAAGTACCCGTTACCAATCTGGTACTGGTGGGAATGGCCGGAGCCATGAGCGGCGTCATGTATGCACCGTTAACCGCTATTTTCCTGATTGCGGAATCAAGCTTCGGGTATGATCTTTTTATTCCGCTAATGATTGTCGCCATCATCTCATACCTGATTGCAAAATGGTTCTCCCCGATTTCCCCTGAGCTTAAATCACTGGCAGACCAAGGAAAAATCTTTACAGACAAGCATGACAATAACCTGTTGTTTTCACTGAAAACAGAAGATTTTATAGACCGGTATTCCCAGATCATCCATGAAAATGCGCCCATTACAGATTTGTTTGAACTCGTGAAGAACGGCAGTAAAAATATTTTTGCGGTAGTGGATGATGATAAAATACTGCGCGGTATTCTGACCCTGGATGATATCCGCCCTTACCTGTTCAGCAACGAAAAAATTTCAGCCACCATTATCCAGATTATGAAAGCCCCGCCGGCGGTAGTTCATCCGGAAAATAAGCCGTTGGAAATCCTTCAGATGTTTGATGATACCGGAGTCTGGAATTTACCGGTTGTGAATGACCGGAATATATTTATCGGATTTATTTCCAAATCTACGATTCTGACAAGTTACCGCCAGCTGTTAAAGGAATATTCAGATTAAATTTCAAATTTATCCATAAAAAAACCGTTCAAAATTAATTTGAACGGTTTTTTTATTATGTTCAGCAACTATTTATTGGCTTACTGTATTCAGAAGCTCGATATCTTCATGGCTGAGTTTCAGCTGGGGTGAGGCAAATAATGTTTTCAGCTGCGATGCACTGGTAGCACTCACAATCGGGGCCGTAACCAGCGGATTGGCCAGTAACCATGCCAGTGCAACGGTTGCGGGATCTGAGTTATGGGCAGAACTGATCTGATCCAGTGCTCCAAGAACTCCAAGCCCTTTCGGGTTTAAATATTTCCTGGCTCCTTCTCCTCTCTGGCTTTTGGATAAATCATCTTCATTGCGGTATTTACCGGTTAGAAATCCCGAAGCCAGCGACCAGTATGTGAAAACACTCAGGTCAAATTCCTGTACTAAGGAAGCATACTGACTTTCAAATTTTTCCCGTTCCACAAGATTGTAATGCGGCTGGAGGGCTACGTATTTCGGAAGGTTATGTTCTCGGGAAACTTCAAAAGATTCCTTCAGCCTTTCGGGTGAAAGGTTTGAGGCGCCGATATAACGTACTTTTCCGGCTTTTATAATTTCGTCGTAGGCAGACAACGTCTCTTCAACTGGTGTTGTATGATCATCAAAATGGGTATAATACAAATCAATATGATCGGTCTGCAGGCGCTGTAAAGACTCATCCACAGATTTCAGGATATGCTTTCTGCTGATGTCATACCCGTGTTCCTTTGTTTCGGAACCTACTTTGGTTGCAATCACCAGTTCATTCCTGTTGCCGCGGCTTTTCATCCATTTTCCGATGATTTCCTCAGATTGACCGCCTTTTCCGTTTACCCACCAGGAATAGGTATCTGCTGTATCTATAAAGTTGAAGCCTTCCTGTGTAAACTGATCCAGAATATCAAACGACTGTTTCTCGTCCAGTGTCCATCCAAAAACATTTCCTCCAAAATTAATTGGTGCCACTGACAGATCCGTGTTTTTAATTGTTCTTTTTTCCATAAAAATAATGATTGGTGAACTTAAAGATAAGAATTTTACTTTGTTCAATACCGAACTTTGCCGTAAAATCAGGGCCTGCCACAATAAAAAAAGACCGGCTTTGCAGCTGGTCTTTCTATCTTTATTTCAGTTTTAAGTTTCAGATTAAATTTCTCCCATCACATACATGTTCTCCATTGTGGGAACCGGGCTGCCGCCCTGTTTTTCGAGGGTAATGGCAAACGCCTGTGCATCGGGGATGCTGGCAAGTGCTGTCCTGCTGTCTTTATCTTCGGTGTACATCCCTGCATTCACCGGTTTTCCGTCTGCAATAGCCCAAAGCTGGTACTGCATGCCTTCAGGAGCTTTAGGAAGGCTTTCTGCATTAAGATATACTTCTTTTGTTTTTTTATCCCAGAACACCATGGCTTTGGAGTCTGTGTGTTTTTCAACGCCTTTCAGCATCACAACCTTCATTTCAGGGTTGGTAAACATTTCCATTTTCCGGTTCATTTTCTGCATGGCCAGGTCCTGGGACTGCTTTTCGTTCTGTATGGCAATCAGCTGCTCCTTGGTTTCAGCCCGGTCATTCATCCAGAACAGATTTCCGGCCACACTGATCAGGAATAGAACCGTGGCAGCAACGGCATACGCTTTCCAGTTGCCCGTGCGCTGTATCCTGATTTCTTCCTGCGGTTTTGCGGTAGGAATATCTACTGAAAATACAGGCGGATGTTCTTCAGCAGTCTGCTCCTTCTGAATCTTTTCCCAGATTTTGGATTTCAGATCCGCCGGAGGAGCTACTGCCTGGGCGGAAGCAAGGGCTTCCATCGTCTTCTGAGCGTCTTCAAAAGCAGCTTTTACTTCAGCATTATTTTTCATCACACACTCCAAAATACCTGCTTCTTCTGGAGAAGCAAGACCTAGAATATAAGATTCTATAATTCCGGATGATATGTATTCTTTAGTGTTCAATTTATTGATAATCTTTTAACAAATCCTTTAATTTCATCAGCGCAGTCCGCATTTTGGTTTTTACGGTCCCCAGCGGAATTTTCAGTTTCTCGGATATTTCATTTTGAGTGTATCCCTGATAGTACGCCAGGTCGATAAGTTCCTTTTTATCTACATCCAGACTTTCAAGCACTTTACTGAAACCGATAAAATCTGATGCGTCATTGGTCGTTGAAAGCTCTGCAGAGTTATATACGAAATCCGGAAGAGATTGGTTTTTAAGTTCGTTCTGGAAACCTTTTGATTTTAAATAATCTATAGCGGTGTTTCTTGCAATATTGATCATCCAGGTATAGAACCTTCCTTTTGATGAGTCATACTGATGGATAGAATTCCAGATTTTAACAAACACATCCTGAATAATGTCTTCGGTATAATCTTTTGACTGAACGATTCGGAGGATGATACCATATAGTGCACCGGAATAGTGGTCATACAGGTAATGAAAACCATTTTCGTTTTTTTCTTGTAGTAAAACGATAAGTTGCTCTTCCGAATAGTTTGTTTTAATAGCGAATAATTTTCTTTTCAAATATAATGAAAAAATTAAACATTACCGTATAGTAATTTAAATTTTAAATAACCCAACAAAATTAAACAATTGTTTACTATTTCACAAGAGAAAGGCCTATATATTAACAAGTTTTAATAA